>NC_011146.1:2541250-3223125 GCF_000020725.1 Citrifermentans bemidjiense Bem
TACTTTGGGAATTCGCTCCACCACCCCGAGGCCGATTCGTTGAATTCGATGTATTTCTTAAGGTCGGTGTCGTAGGTCGCTTTCGGCATGGGGAGGTAGCCGGGAAGCATGTTGTAAAGGGTGGGGATGTCCGTGGAGCCTTGAATGGAGGCGTGTCCCCTGAGCGCCATGATGCCGCCGCCGGGACGGCCGATGTTTCCCAAGAGGAGTTGGATGATGGCCGCGGTGCGGATGTACTGGACACCGACCGTATGCTGGGTCCAGCCGACGGCGTAGCAAAAGGCGCTGGTCCTTTCCCGCCCGGAGTTGTCGCAAAGGGCTTGGGCGACTTTCTCGAAAAGCACCCTGGGAATGCCGCACGCCTCCTCGACCACCTCGGCGGTATAACGCGAGAAGTGCCTTTTTATGATCTGGAAGACGCATTTGGGGTCGGTCAGGGTGTAGTCGTGCTTTTCCGCGGCTATGATGGCGCCGCGCTCCGCACGCGGCTCCCCGCTGAACATCTCCCTGTGCCCGGCTGCCGGCGACACCTCGACCCCCTCGTACTGCCATGAGGCCGGGTCGTACTGCCCTTTTTCCGAGTCCCAGCCGCTAAACAGGCCGTCCAGGTCCTCGGTGTCCTGGTAGTCCTTGGAGATGAGCGCGGCCGCGTTGGTGTAATTGACGACGTAATCCTTGAACCAGAGATCGTTGCTGATGATGTAGTTGACGAGTGCGCCCAGGAAGGCGATGTCGCTCCCGGCGCGGATCGGGATGTGGATGTCGGCGACGGCGCTGGTGCGGGTGAAGCGCGGGTCGATGTGGATGATGGTGGCCCCTCTGCGTTTGGCTTCCATGACCCAGCGGAAGCCGACGGGGTGGCATTCAGCCATGTTGGAACCTTGGATCAGGATGCAGTCTGCATGTTGCAGATCCTGCTGGAAGGTGGTGGCGCCTCCCCTGCCGAAAGAGATCCCCAGACCGGGGACCGTGGAGGAATGTCATATTCGGGCCTGGTTCTCGACCTGGACCATCCCCAGCGAGCAGAACAGCTTCTTGATCAGGTAGTTCTCCTCGTTGTCGAGGGTGGCGCCGCCAAGGTGCGCGATACCCAGCGTGCGCCTTAACGGGTGCCCGTCCTTATTCTGCTCCTCCCACGTTTCGTCCCGCGTCTTTTTCACACGGTCGGCGACCATCTCCATCGCCTTTTGCAGCGGCAGCTCCTCCCATTGGGTGCCATACGGGCGGCGATACAGGACTTTCTTGACTCTGTGGGTGCCGGCTACCAGTTGAGAGCTGGCCGACCCCTTGGGGCAGAGAGCGCCTAACGAGATGGGGGAATCGTAGTCACCCTCGATGTCCATGATCTTGCCGTCTTTGACGTAGACCTTCTGGCCGCAGCCGACGCCGCAGTACGGGCAGACCGAATCGACTACCCTGTCGGCGTCAGCCGTGCGCGGCTTGAGCGCGCGGGTTCTTTCCGACATGGCCGACTCTCCCAGGCCCAAAGGATCCAGTTCGGCTATCTGCCGGAGAGCCGGCCATTTAAGCAGCGACCATTTCTTTGACATGGGCACGCTCCTTCTTAATCTGGGGTGAAAAACATTAGTGGTGTTTAACATCCTGTAGATAAAAGTCAATTAGACCAGGCAAGTTTGGTTAGAGCGCCGTCCTCCCTTTCTCATTGGATTTTGGCTGCCAGAACAGCCGTTTTCCTGCGGTGGATAGTGCCAAGGGGAAGCGGAGCTTCCGGTCGCCTTTCGTTCCCAAAGTGGACCTTGGGAACGAGAATTAGGCAGGTCTTGGAGCACGGTTCCCCCGCCCCTTGCGGGAGGGGGAGCAGAACAAACAACTAGTCCCTTACGGGCAGTAGCCGGACGCAAAAAAGCACCTGAGGACAGAGCCCGCAGGTGCTTTTTAAATTGTGTTTGTGGTTTGGGTCTACTTGAACGTGGTCAAGATGTACTTCGCGATGGCGGTGGCCTCTGCATCGGGCACTGCTTTCGCGTCGAACTTGGTCATGCCCGCGCCGGGGTTGCGCATCTTGGCGACGATGTCTTTTTCGCTCTTGATGCCGTGGCCCGCCAGCGATTTCTTGCTGAGCGTCTTGTCAGGCCTGATGATGTTGCCCCCTTTGGGGTGACAGGCGACGCAGTGCTGGTCGAATTTCGCCTTGGCATCGGTCTTCTCGGCTTTCTTCGCCGCACAGATTCCAGGAGCGGCCATCACAGCCAGGGACAGTACCGATACCGAGACAATAACCAACTTCTTCATATGATTCCTCCTTGTGAGGGCTATGCCCTTTGAGTATTCATCCTCTCCTGACTGAGCTGATCTGTCAGGAAAGGTGGAACCAATGCTAGTCTAGATTTTTCTGTTGTCAATTACTCTGGAGGCTTTACCTTCGGCCCTCGGGATGCTGTTCGGCTCAACCAGTTTTACGACGGCACCAACCCCTAGCACTGAGTCAATGCGGCGCTCCACGTTGTCGAGGAAAGCCTTCTGCAGCTTCATCTCGTCGAAGAAGATGTTTTCGGTCACCTCTATCCTGATCTCCAGGGTATCCAGCGCTCCCTTGCGGTCGACCACCAGTTGGTAGTGCGGCTGGCACCCGTCGACGGCGAAGAGGACGTCCTCGATCTGGGACGGGTAGACGTTCACGCCCTTGATGATCAGCATGTCGTCGGAGCGCCCCATGGTCTTCTTCATGCGCACCGTGGTCCTGCCGCAGTCGCACTTTGTGTAGTCGAGCGAGGTGATGTCGCGGGTGCGGTAGCGGACCATCGGGAACGCTTCCTTGGTGAGCGAGGTGAGTACCAGTTCGCCGATGCTTCCCGGCGGGAGCGTCTTGCCGGTATCCGGGTCGATGATCTCGGCCAAGAAGGCGTCCTCAGAGATATGCATGCCGCACTTGCACTGGCATTCGCCGGCGACGCCCGGTCCGATCACCTCGGAAAGCCCGTAGTTGTCCGTGGCCGAGATGCCGAGCCTGCTCTCGATCTCGCGGCGCATCGCCTCGGACCACGGCTCGCCGCCGAAAAGCCCCACTTTGAGGCAGAGGCTCTTGGGGTCGATCCCCATCTTCTCCATGCGCTCGGCTATGGTGACCGCGTAGCTAGGCGTCGAGACCAGGGCGGTGGTGCGGTAGTCCTGCATGATCATGATCTGCTTTTCGGTGTTCCCGGCGCCCATCGGGATGACCGAGGCACCGATCATCTCCGAGCCGTAATGGAGGCCGAAAGCTCCGGTGAAGAGGCCGTAGCCGAAGGCGATCTGCACCACGTCGTCGTGGTTGACGCCGGCAGCGGTCATGAAGCGCGCCACCAGGTTGGACCAGACCTTCACGTCCTGCTTGGTGTAGCCGACGACGGTGGGCTTGCCGGTGGTGCCGCTGGAGGAGTGGATGCGCACCACCTCCCGAAGCGGCACCGCGAACATGCCGTAGGGATAGTTGAGGCGCAGGTCCTCTTTCGTGGTGAAGGGAAGCTTCGAGAGGTCGGCGAGGGATGTGACATCCTCGGGGACAATTCCCAGTTCCTTGAACTTGTTCCGGTAGCAGGTGACGTTTTTGTACACGCGGTTGAGGGTAGCCTGGAGGCGCTCCAACTGGAGTTGCTCCATCTCCTCGCGCGGCATGCATTCGTAATCCGGATCCCAAATTGACATAAACCCTCTCTTTAAACCAGTTGACGTCTAAAACCAACGTCTAGAACCAATTGATAATTGACAATTGACAATTGACGATTAAACCCGAATGAATCAATTCCATGGATACTTGAAAAATTGACAGTTAAGGCAGTGTTAAATAACAGCTAGTACATGGCAGCGTGCAGAAGTTGGAAAGTGGGTTTTGCGTTGTCAATTGTCAATTGTCAATTGAAGTTGTTCATCGTTCCCAAATTTCCTTCTTGTCCCGACCCAGGTAGGCGCGCTGCACGTCTTTGTTTTCCAGAAGCTCGGTGGCCTTTCCTTCGAGAATCACTTTGCCGGTCTCCAGCACGTAGCCGCGGTCGGCAACTTTAAGCGCGGCGCGGGCATTCTGCTCCACCAGCAGGATGGAGGTCCCCTCTTCTTCCCGCAACATCCGGATGACCTTGAAGATGTCCTGCACCACCAGCGGCGCTAGCCCCATGGAGGGCTCGTCCAATAGCAACAGCTTCGGGCGCGCCATGAGCGCCCGGCCTATGGCAAGCATCTGCTGCTCACCGCCGGATAAGGTGCCGGCGGCCTGCCGCCTGCGCTCCTTGAGTCGCGGGAACATCTGGAACATCCGCTCCAGGTCCTCCGAAATCTCCTGTCTCTGCCCCCCCATGCGGTAACGCAGATAGGCGCCAAGCTCCAGGTTCTCTTCGACGGTGAGCGGGTTGAAAACCTGCCGCCCCTCGGGAACCTGCGAGAGCCCCAGCGACACGACACGGTCGGCAGCGAGCCCGGCGATGTTCTTTCCTTCCAGCATGATCTCGCCGCTGGCGGTCGGGATCATGGCGGACAAGGTGTTGAGGAGCGTGGTCTTGCCGGCGCCGTTCGCGCCGATGAGGGTGACTATTTCGCCCCGGTTCAGGTGCAGCGACACGTTCTTCAGCGCGTGGACCTTGCCGTAGTAGGCGTTTATGTTCTTGATCTTGAGCATTACTATTCCATTTCCTTAGGCCGGGTTGTCCATCTTCCCTAGCCCAGAGGGAGAGGATAAAGACTCGGTTTTTCTCAATCTTTATCTTTATCTTTATCTGGTTTACTACTCCTCACCCAGATACGCGGTGATGACCGCCTGGTTGTCCTGGATCTCCCGCGGGGTCCCCTCTGCCAACATGGTGCCGAGGTTCAAGACCACGAGCTGGTCGCAGATGTCCATCACCAGGTCCATGTCGTGCTCGACGAGCGCCACGGTGATACCCAGATCGCGGATCCTCTTGATCAGGTCGGCAAGCTCCGCGGTCTCGCTGCTGTTAAGCCCCGCGGCCGGCTCGTCCATAAGGAGGAGCTTCGGCTCTAGCGCCATGGCGCGGGCGATCTCCAAAAGCCGCCCCTTGCCGAAGGGAAGTGTGCCGGCCTCGACATCGGCCAGCTCGGGGATGCCGACGAATTCCAGCAGCTCCTGGGCACGGGCGCGGATCCGCTTCTCCTCCCCCATTTGCCACGGCATCCTGAAGGCGCAGGCGAACATCCCGGACTTGCTCTGGGTGTGCAGGCCTACCATGACGTTCTCCAGCACGGTCATCTTGCCGAAAAGCTCGATGTTCTGGAAGGTGCGGACCAGGCCCAGGTGGGCGCGCCCCTCTGGAGGGAGCTTGGAGATGTCCTTCCCCTCCAATAGCACCGCGCCGCATGACGGCGGATAGATCCCGGTCGCGATGTTGAAAAGCGTGGTCTTGCCGGCGCCGTTAGGTCCGATGATCCCGGTGATGGACCCCTTGCCGACGTTGAAGGAGATCCCGTCCAGCGCGGTGAGCCCGCCGAACCTCTTCCCTATGCCGTTCAGGTTAAGCATTGGCCCCCTCCTTAGCCTTCTTCGGGATGAGGCGCCTGAAGAGAGCGGGCACGCCTTTAACCAGCCCGCCCGGCATGTAGATGGTCATGACGATAAGCAACGAGCCGTAGACGATGATGTCGTAGTCCTGGAAGGTCCGCAGTATCTCCGGCAGCATGGTCAATAGCAGCGCGCCAAGGATAGAGCCGTAAACGCTCCCAAGGCCTCCGATGACGATCATGGTCAAAAGCTCCACCGAGGTGTTGAAGCCGAACGAGGTGGGCGAGATGAAGGTCATGACGTGGCAGTAGAGGCTCCCGGCGATGGCCGAGATAAAGGCGGAAAGGGTGAAAACCTGCACCTTCATCAGCCTGGCGTTGACCCCCATCACCCGTGCGGCGACCTCGGAATCGTGGATGGCGCGCAGCCCGCGGCCGAAGCGAGAGTTAACCAGGTTCAGCGCAAGCAGGATCATCACCAGCGCGAAGCCCCAGACCAGGTAGTAGTTCTTCAGGTCGGTGTCGAAGGTGAACGAGCCGATGGCGAGATTCGGGATGCCGGATAGGCCGGAGGGGCCGCCGGTCAGGTCGACCGTCTCGTTGAAGGCGATGTTGGCGATGACGCCGACGCCGAGGGTGGCCATGGCCAGGTAGTGACCCTTGAGGCGCAGCACCGGGAAACCGATGGCGAAGGCGAAGGCTGCGACCGCAAGCGCGACCACGACCATGGCGACCCAGGGGTTGAAGGCATAGGCTGAGGTCAGCACGCCCGAGCCGTAGGCGCCCAGGCCGAAGAAGGCCGCCTGGCCGAGCGAGATCTGCCCGGCGAAGCCCAGCAGCAGGTTGAGACCCAGCGCGAGGATGCTGTTGACCCCGACGAAGACGAGGACGTTGGTTAGGTAGCTTCCGGAGAGAGGCAAGGGGGCGAGGAGCACCACCAGGCAGAAAACGAAGAATTTGAGTTTGTCCGATTTCAAAATTGAACCTTATCCAGCAGAAGATCGATACCAAAAAACAACTGTTACACCCTCTCGGTTTCACCCTTTTTGAAGAGCCCCTGAGGACGGATGAAAAGGATGAGGAGCAGGATGCAGAAGGCGATGGCGTCCTTGTAGCCGGAGGAGATGAGCCCGGCACCCAAAGATTCCAGCGCCCCCAGGATGAGCCCACCTAAAACGGTCCCCAGGCCGCTTCCCATGCCCCCCATGATGGCGGCGCAAAACCCCTTCAAGCCCAGCATGACGCCGACGTCGTAAGCGGTCATGGTGAGCGGCGCGATGATGACGCCTGCCAAAGAGCCCACGGCCGCGCTGATGACGAAGGAGAAAAGCACCATCCTGCCGACGCTGACGCCGACCAGGTTCGCGGCGCGCGGGTTGAAGGAGCAGGCGCGCATCGCTTTGCCGCTGATGGTGTGGTGGAAGAAGAGCCGGCAGCCCACGATGACGAGGATGGTGACGCCGAAGATCCAGAGATGCTGCGGCAGTAAGGTCGCCCCCGCAACGGAGATGGGATCGTTCCCCGAAAACGCCGGGAGCGCCTTGGTGTCCTTGCCCCAAAGGAGCATCACCACGCCGCGGATCAGGATGCTGGCGCCGATGGTGATGATGATGAGCGCGAGCGGGGTGGCGTTTTTGAGCGGCCTGATGGCAAGCCGCTCAAAAACAAGCCCGATGACGGTGGTCCCCGCCACGGCGGCGCAGATCGCAGCCAGAAGCGGGAGTTGCAGCGCGTTGATGCAGAATATGGTAAGCACTCCGCCCAGCATGACGAACTCACCCTGGGCGAAGTTGATGATACCGGTGGAGTTGAATATGATCGCGAAGCTGAGGCCAATCAGGGCGTAGATGGCGCCGGTGGCGAGCCCCGATATGACGAATTGCGATACCTGATTTAAAAGCTCCATGAATCCTCTTTACTTGACCAGCACCCAGTCTTTTTTGCGTACTTCAACCAGGGTGAAGGCGTCTTTCGTCAGGCCTGCGTGGTCCCTGGGCGAGAAGTTGAAAACGCCGCCGATGCCGGCGAAGTTGCGGGTTGCCTCCAGAGCGTTGCGGATACCGGCGGGGGTGTCCCCTCCCCTCTCGATGGCACCTTTAAGGAGCATAACCGCGTCCCAGGCGTGGCCGCCGAAGTGGTCGCCCTCGGCCTTGTAGTGGTTCTGGTAGTCCTTGATGAAGGCAAGGAGCGACCCTTTCTGCCTGTCGGTTTTCGGCAGCAGGTCGGCGACCAGCACCTTCCCGGAGGGGAGCCTGATACCCTCTGCCGAGTCCCCGGCCAGCTCGATGAACTTCTTGGAGGAAACGCCGTGGCTCATGTAGAGCGGGATTTTGAGGCCGAGCTGCTTGGCGTTTCTTGCCACCACGGCGGGACCGGGGTTGGTGCCCCAGCAGATCACCGCCTGCGCCTGCGAGCCGCGGATCTTGGCGAGCTGCGCGGTCATGTCGGTGTCCTTCGGGCCGTAGGTGTCGTCGGAAATGATCTGGATGCCATGGACCTTCGCCTGGGCCTTCAACTGCTCGCGCCCGGAGGAGCCGAAGCCGTCGGAGACGGTGAGTATCGCCACCTTGGTCTTTTTCTCTTTTTTCAGCTGCTCATAGATCCTGGCGACGGCGAGCCCGTCGTTCTGGGCGGTCTTGAAAACCCACTTTTTCACCGGCTCGGTGATCTTGCTCCCGGCAGCGCAGGAGATGAGCGGGATCCCGGCCTTCTCGACCACCGGGATGATAGCCATGCTGTCGCCGGTGGTGCTGGGACCGATGATGGCCACGACATTGTCGTTCTTGACCAGCTTGTTGGCGAGCTGCACGGCCTTGGTGGCGTCGCCACCGGTGTCGTAGGTGATCAGTTCGATCTTGCGACCTTTTACGCCGCCTGCCTTGTTGATCTCGTCGACCACCATCTGAGCGGTGTTGCGCTCAGGCTCCCCCAGGAAAGAGGCGGGGCCGGTCACGGCGAAAAGCGCGCCGATCTTAATGGGAGCGGCGGCAAAGGCCACGGTGGAAAGGCAGAGCAAGGTAAATAGTGCAAGAGCAGTGGTAAACAGTTTTCTCACGGATATTCCCCCCTTGAAGGAGCGGCAGCATTGCCGCGATTAAATCAGCGTACGATCGCCCAGTCGCCTTTATCGATGCGGACCATCTCGAAGGCGGAGAGGTCGAGTCCGTTATGATCTTTGGGGGTCATCTTGAAGACACCGGACACCCCGACCATGCTCCCACCCTTCTCTATGCCGTCGCGGATCTGCGCCGGGGTGACGGCCCCATTTTTCACAGCAGCGGCGATCAACTGGAAGCCGTCGTAGGCGTAGCCGCCGAAGGTGGACGCCTCGATGCCGTAGGCCTTCTTGTAGGAGTCGTTGTACTCCTTGAGGAGCTTCGCCTGCGGGTCGGTCTTCTTCAAGAGGTCGAATACGGCGAGCTTGCCGGCAGGGAGCATGACCCCCTGAGCGGCCTGGGCGCTGGCGAGCTCGATGTACTTCTTGGAGGCGACGCCGTGGCTTTGATAGAGCTGGGCCTTGATGCCCAACTGCTGCACGTTGCGGGTGATGATGGCCGGGCCGGGATTGGTCCCCCAGCAGATGATGGCATCGGGCTTGGCTGCCTTGATCTTGGTGAGCTGCGCGGTCATGTCGGTATCTTTAGGCCCGTAGACCTCGTCCGCCACGACCTTGAAGCCGTGCTTTGCCGCCATCTGCTTCAGCTGCTCGCGACCGGAAGAGCCGAAGGAGTCGGAAACGGTGAGAAGAGCGATGTTCTTTTGCTTGAGTTTGGACGCCTGGAGCAGGATCTTTTCGGCGGCGACGTGGTCGTTGGCCGGGGTCTTGAAGACCCATTTCTTCACCGGGTCGGTGATCTTGATGCCGGCGGCGCAGGAGACGAGCGGGATCTGCTCCTTCTCGGCGATGGGGATGACGGCCATCGTTTCGCCGGTGGTGCTGGGGCCGACAATGGCGGAGACCTTGTCGTTCTTGATCAGCTTGTTGGCTAGCTGGACCGCCTTGGTGACGTCGCCGCCGGTGTCGTAGATGACCAGTTCGATCTTCGAGCCGCCGATGCCGCCCTTGGCGTTGGCCTCTTTAACCAGCAGCTCCAGCGTGTTCTTCTCCGGTTCGCCGAGGAAAGCTGCGGGACCGGTCACGGCGAAGAGACCGCCGATCTTGATCGGCGCCGCGGCGAGTGCGGCAGTGGCGCTGCACAGAAGCATCATGATGCTGAGTACCACCAGAATCTTTCTCATCTTCCCCCCTGAAAAATGTTTCAGTCGATCACCGCTACCAAAAGCACTACGCCGTAAAAGTCCCCCCTCCCGTAAAGGGAGGGGGAGAGCTGGACAGTGCTGCGCCGTTTTCGGACTTCTCAATTACATGCTGTACAGCCGGTCGCCAGGGAGGACGTTGAAGTTCTTGGCGGTGAGCGCCTCGATAGCTTTCTGCGTCTCGTCGAAGCGGAAGATCATGACCGCGTTCTCGCCGCAGCGCTCGACGAAGGCGTACATGTACTCGACGTTGATGCCGCCTGCGTCCAGCACCTGGAGGATGTCGGCGAGCCCGCCGGGACGGTCCGGGATCTCTACGGCTACCACCTCGGTCTTGCTGACCGTGAAGCCGCGATCCTTCAGCACCGACTTCGCCTTCTCGGCGTCGTTGACGATGAGGCGCAGTATCCCGAAATCCGAGGTGTCGGCGAGGGAAAGGGTGCGGATGTTGACGCCTGCATCGCCCAGGATGCGGGTCACCTCTGCCAGACGTCCGAACTTGTTTTCGATGAATATGGAGATCTGTTCTACGTACATGGTATCCCCCTTAGGCTTTGTTCCTGTTGTCGATGACCCTCTTGGCCTTGCCTTCGCTGCGGGTGATGCTTTTGGGTTCCACGAGCCTTACGCGGCAGGTGACCCCCAGCATCTCCTTTATCTGCTTCTCGATCTTGGTGGAGATCGCCTGGAGGTGCTTGATCTCGTCGGAGAAAATGTTCTCGCCCACCTCGACCTGCACTTCGAGCGTGTCCAGGTTGTCCTTCCTGTCCACGATGAGGACGTAGTGCGGCTCGACACCTTCGACCCCCATGAGGATCGCCTCGATCTGCGACGGGAAGACGTTGACGCCGCGGATGATCAGCATGTCGTCGCTTCTGCCGCTCATGCGGGCTATGCGGGCATGGGTCCTGCCGCAGATGCAGGGCTCGTAGGTGATGGAGGTGATGTCGCGGGTCCGGTAGCGGATGAGCGGAATCCCTTCCTTGGTGATGGTGGTGATGACCAGCTCCCCCTTCTGCCCTTCTGGGAGCACTTCGCCGGTCTCGGGGTTGATGATCTCGGGGATGAAGTGGTCCTCCCAGACGTGGAGCCCCTTTTTCGCCTCGCAGCACTCGATGGCGACGCCGGGTCCCATGATCTCGGAGAGTCCGTAGATGTCGACCGCGGAGAGGTTCAGCTTCTCCTCGATGTCGAGGCGCATCGCCTCGGACCAGGGCTCCGCGCCGAAGATGCCGACCTTGAGCTTCAGGTCGCGGAAGTCGATCCCTTCTTCCTTGGCGGCCTCCGCCATGTAGAGCGAGTAGGACGGGGTGCAGGTGAGGACGGTGGAACCGAAGTCCTGCATGATCATGATCTGCTTCTTGGTGTTACCCCCGGACATCGGGATGACCGACGCGCCGAGCCGCTCGGCGCCGTAATGCGCGCCCAGGCCGCCGGTGAAGAGGCCGTAACCGTAAGAGTTGTGAATGATGTCGCCCTTGTGCACCCCGGCGGCTACAAACGAACGGGCCATCAGCTCGCTCCAGGTGTCGATGTCCTTCTGGGTGTAGCCGACCACCGTAGGTTTGCCGGTGGTGCCGGAAGAGGCGTGGATGCGGACGATGTCCTCCATCGGCACCGCGAAGAGGCGGTACGGGTAGGAGTCGCGCATGTCCTGCTTGTAGGTGAAGGGGAGCCGGGCCAGGTCCGCCAGGGACTTTATGGAATCGGCGTTGACTCCCGCCTTGGCCAGCGACTCCTTGTAGAAGGGGACGTTTTGTTGAACGCGCGCCACCATCGACTTGAGCCTTTTGAGCTGCAGTGCCTCGATAGCCTCCCTGGGAAGCGTCTCGAACTCCTCGTTGAAGAACATGACTTACTCCTGAAAAAACCGAAACGTTAGATCAAACCAAAAAGCTTCACCACAAGGTTCCTGAGGAAAAGCGGTTAAAACAAAAGGCTTTATACAGGGATAAAAGGGATGGAAGGGATAAAACCAATAACAGCTTCTGGTTTAACAAAAGAAAATCTTTGTTTTTGCAGTTATCCCCTGTATCCCCTTCATCCCTGTGAAATGCCTGCTTGCTTTTCCTCTGCGTACCTCTGTGTTCCTCTGTGGTGAGTGCCTTTACCCCAGCGAACGGCCGAGCGCGAAAGCCTTGAGGTTCACTGCCAGCGCCTTCTTGGGCACCATCTTCTCGATCGCTTCGAGCCAGTACTTCTCCTCGACGTCGAGTCGCTTGGATACGGCACCCAGA
Organism: Citrifermentans bemidjiense Bem; assembly: GCF_000020725.1. Lineage (NCBI taxonomy): Bacteria > Pseudomonadati > Thermodesulfobacteriota > Desulfuromonadia > Geobacterales > Geobacteraceae > Citrifermentans > Citrifermentans bemidjiense. The sequence continues at coordinate 2,553,190 of NC_011146.1, forward strand.
AGCACGGTGTTCGCGGCGCGGGCGTTGCCGGCCTCGATGGCGAGGTTCTGCCCATCGACCAGCAGGCAGTCGGGGCAAAGCTCCTGGATCTTCAGCGCGAGGCCATCCGGGTACGGCTCCTGCCCCAAGAGCACCGCGGGGGGAGCTATGCAGAGGTCGTTGACGATGACGGTGCCGCCGGGCTTTAAGAGCGACAGGTAGCGGTAGCTCTCCATCAGCTCGAATCCGAAGAGGATGTCCCCCTCCCCTTCGGGGACCATCGGGGAGAAGACCTCTTTGCCGTAGCGCACGTGGGAGACGACGGAGCCCCCCCTCTGGGACATGCCGTGGATCTCGCTCTTCTTGACGTCGAATCCAGCCAGCATGAAGGTCTCGGAAAGGATCTCGGCGGCAAGCAGGATGCCCTGGCCGCCGACGCCTACCAGGAGGATGTTGGTTATCTTGTCGCTCATTTCGCCTCCTGAATCGCAGAAAACTTGCACAGCTGCCTGCAGACGTCGCAACCGTTGCACAAAAGCGGATCGATCTTGGCTTGGCCCTTCTTGCCGCTGGTGGGGACCCACTCGATGGCCGGGCAGCCGATCTTGAGGCAGGCGCGGCAGCCAATGCAACTATCCTCGGCGACAGCAAGCGGCTTGCCCGGGGTGAAGACCCCTTCCTTCTTGATGAGGACGCACGGCTTGTCGGTGATGATGACCGAGGTCTCGGGGCGCTCCATCTCTTCGGAGATCACCCTCTGGCACTCGTCCAGATCCAGCGGGTTGATGGTGCGGATGTTCTTCACGCCGATCGCCTGGCAAAGCATCGGGAAATCGATGGCGTTGGTCGGCTCGCTCATGAGGGTATGGCCGGAACCGGGATTTTCCTGGCGCCCGGTCATGGCGGTGATCCTGTTGTCCAGGATGATGACCGTCGCGGCCCCCTTGTTGTAGACCATGTCCATGAGGCCGTTGATGCCGGTGTGGAGGAAGGTCGAGTCGCCGATCACGGCCACAACCTTTTTCCTCTCCTCCGGGGAGAGTACCTTGGAGGCGCCGGTCGCCATGCCGATGGAGGCGCCCATGCAGACGCAGGTGTCCATGGCGGAAAGAGGCGGCATGAAGCCCAGGGTGTAGCAACCGATATCGCCGGAGACGTAGGCGTTCAGCTGTTTCAGGGTGTAGAACACGCCGCGGTGCGGACAGCCCGGGCACATGTTGGGGGGGCGACCCGGGAGTTTCTCTACGGTCCCCTGTGCGTTCTCGGGGAGGCCGAAAGCTTTCCTGACCCGGCCGGGGGTCAGTTCGCCGCAAAGGGAGATGATCTCCTTGCCGGTCACCGGGATGCCGATCGCTTTCACCTGGTCCTCGATGAAGGCGTCGAGTTCCTCGACCACGTAGAGCTTGTCCACCTTGGAGGCGAACTCGCGGATCAGGTCGAAGGGAAGCGGGAACACCATGCCGAGCTTCAACACCGATGCCTCGGGGAGCGCCTCGCGCACGTGCTGGTAGCTGATCCCGGCGGTGATGACGCCGATCTTCTTGTCGCGCAGCTCCATCCTGTTGATGGCCATGGAGCACCCTTCCTTGGAGAGGGTGGTGATCCGGTCCTCGACGACGTAGTGACGCCCGCGGGCGTTGCCCGGGAGCATGACGAACTTGGCGGCATTGCGCGCCAGTTTCGGCTCGGCGACGGCGGCGACCCTCTCGCCCAGCGTCACCACCGACTTGCTGTGCGAGATGCGGGTGGTGGTGCGGAGCATGACCGGGGTGTCGTGACGCTCCGAGATCTCGTAGGCGAGCTTGGTGAACTCAAGGCATTCCTGCGAATCAGCCGGCTCCAGCATCGGGATCTTGGCGAACTTGGCGTAGTTGCGGCTGTCCTGTTCGTTCTGGGAGGAATGGAGCTCCGGGTCATCGGCACAGATCAGCAGGAGCCCACCGTTGACGCCGGTGTAAGAAAGGGTGAAGAGAGGATCGGCTGCTACGTTGACGCCGACGTGCTTCATGGTGACCAGGGAGCGGGCGCCGACGAAAGAGGCGCCGATGCCGACTTCCAGCGCGACCTTTTCGTTGGTGGCCCAGGAGGAGTCGATCTCCTGGTACCGGATGGTGTTTTCCAGTATTTCGGTGGAGGGGGTACCAGGGTAAGCACAGGCAACTTTCACCCCTGCCTCGTAAGCACCCCTGGCAATGGCTTCGTTGCCGGAAAGTATTTCCTTCATGCGGATCTATACCTCATAGGGTTAATAAAGTGGGTCGGCGAAATATACTAGAGTATTGGGGGGACTGTCAACTGCTTTATAGGTTCGCGTTAACGGTTAAATCTAGTAAAGACAAGAGGTTGCGGCATAATTAGGGGGCGTTACCTTCTCTTTTCATTATATTCAGGCCGCACTTGTAGTTCGTGTTTGCGGTAAGAGTGAACAATGTTTTGAGGAGATCAAACGAAGGGGTTGCCTGCGCGGGGGCTGTTGGTAGCGGGGCAATGTTTGGTACACTAGGCGGGGTTTTAATTTTCGGCTCAAACAGATCGATTTATAGAGGAGGATCATCATGACACTACTTTTAAGGTGGCTTATCAACGCGCTGGCCATCGGCATCACCGCTTACCTGCTCCCAGGTGTGGCGTTATCCGGGTTTTTCGCGGCGCTCGTCACCGCGCTGGTGCTGGGCCTGGTCAACATCCTGATCAGGCCCCTGTTTCTGCTCCTCACCTTGCCCATCAACATCCTAACGCTCGGTTTGTTCACCCTGGTCGTCAATGCGCTGATGATAATGCTGGTCGCGGCCATCGTCCCCGGCTTCACCGTCAGGGGGTTCTGGTGGGCGCTTCTATTCGGCCTGGTGCTCGCGGTCGTCAACTACATCCTTAACGCCATATTTTTCTAAAGTGGCTCCCCCAGCAGCAAGCGGTTCTTCGGTGTGATGTCGCCGGGTATGGTCTGGGTGTAGACCCGGTACCCATGGGCCCTGAGATGAGCGGCCCGGGTGACGTCGACGGCGAGCGGCCCATCCAGCCACCCCTGCAATCCCCCCTGGTCGGCACGGTCCAAGTCGTGGCAACAGGGGAGCACGGCGACGCGACACCTGGCGGCAACCGCCCGCTCCAATACCAGGTCGGTCAAAGAGCCGCAGGCGTGGGCGGAGACCACCAGGTCCTCGGGGCCAAGCGGCAGAAGGTTTAGATTCTGCTCCTTAAAGCTCAGTTTCCCGGAGAGGAGTGGCCAGTCGGCTTGGAGTTCCCGGGTCAACAGCTCCGCGCTTGCCGGGATGCGGAGGTCGACGGCGAGCGCGGACGTTAGGTCGCGGTCGAGGATCAGCAGGATCTGGGCGAGCAGCCCGTGTCCCGCGGCTAGATCCACCACCCTCCCCCCTTGGAAGCGGCGGTGCACCCGGCGCGCCACCTCCCACGCCTCGTACAGTTCCTTTCTGGGGAGGCATCCGGCGCGGCAAACGGCGCGGGCTATGCGGTCGAAAAGCGTGTCGCCGGCAAAGCGCGGCAGCAGGTGCGGGGTCAGGCGGTTTTTGGAAGATCGGTCCATGTAGCTCCTTTCTGAGCCCGCGGGCAGGTTTCAAGAGTCCCCCTCCCGTTAAGGGAGGGGGGGACAGACTGGAATCAAACCCCTAAATTGGCAAGCATCAGTTACGCGGAGGTGCACGGCATGTCCCCTGGACGCATCCGCATAGGGACCTGTTCCTGGACGGAGAAAAGCCTCGTCGAAGGGGGGCTCTTTTATCCCCACGGCGCCAGCACGCCCAAGGCGCGCCTCAAGTTCTACGCCACCCGGTTCGACACGGTCGAGATAGAGAGCAGCTACTACCAGATCCCCACCCTTGAGATGGCGCGCGCCTGGACCGAACGCACGCCAGACCATTTCCTGTTCCACGTTAAGGCCTACGGCGCCCTCACCGGACATAACATCGACTCCCGCGGGCTCTCTCCGGAACTGCGCCAGATGCTTCCCGAGGAGGACCGGGACAAGGAGGATGTGCACGTCTCCGACCCGGCTGCGCTGAGGGCGATTGCAAAGGCCATGACCGAGGCGCTCGTCCCTCTCAAGGAGGCCGGCAAGCTCGGCTTCATCATCTTCCAGTTCCCCCCGTGGTACGGCTACAAGAAAGAGAACCGGGAATATCTCCTCTACTGCAGGGAATTGATGACGGGTCACCCGATAGCGGTGGAGTTCCGGCACGGCAGCTGGCTTACCAGCCGCAACCGGGAGGAACTATTCGCCTTCCTTCGGGAGCACAAGATCACCTACATCACCTGCGACGAGCCGCAGTTGGGGACGCTGGCCACAGCCCCCTTCCGCCCCGAGGCCACCACCTCCGTCGCCTATCTGAGGCTGCACGGCAGGAGCGCCGAAGATTGGCAGGCCCGCGCCACGGCCGCGGAGGAATATCTCTATACGGAGCCCGAGCTGAGAATGATAGCGGCGGAGGCCCGGCGGCTGAGCACGAAAGCGCGGCTCACCTTCGTCATGTTCAACAACTGCCGCTGCGGCTGCGCCGTGAAGAACGCGCTGAGGATGAGGGCGTTGTGCGGATGAAGGCGTCACCTACCTTTAAGCTGCAATAAACGAAATGCCCGAGAGGAACCGCCCCCTCGGGCATTTGTTTTACATTCACGATTGCTGCCGCTAGCTCGCCGTTCCCGCCAGAAGGTCGTTCACCACGACGCCTGCCATGGTGAGTCCGAAGATGGAGGGGATGAAGGATACGCTACCCAGGATGACGCGGCGGTGCTCGCAGGAGAACTTCTGTTCGTCCTTGTTGGGGCAGATGCAGTTCCCCTTGCAGCCGCCGTCTTTTATCAGCTGCTCGCGGTACTCCTCGGTGGAAAAAACCACCTTCACGCCGGTCTCGATCCCCTGCTTCTTCAAGAGTTTCCTTACCGAGCGCGCCATGCGGCACTTGTTGGTCTGGGAGATGTCGGCCACCCCGATCTTGGTCGGATCGAGCTTCGCCGCGGCACCCATACTGGAGATGATGGGGATGTTGCGCTCCCGGCAGGTGCGGATCAGGTGCAGTTTGCTGGTGATATGGTCGATGGCGTCGACGACGTAATCGTAGCCGTCGGCAAGGAGGAAGTCGCTGTTCTCGGCGGAGTAGAAATCCTGGTAGGGGACGATCTCGGCCTTGGGGTTGATCTGGCGCATGCGCTCGGCCATGACCTGGGCCTTGGCCTTGCCGACGGTTCCGTCCATGGCGTGCAGCTGTCGGTTCACGTTGGTGAGGCAGATCTCGTCGAAGTCGACGATGACCAGGCGGCCCACGCCTGCCCGGCAGAGTGCCTCGGCTGCGTAACTGCCTACCCCGCCCAGCCCGAAGATGGCGACGGTGGATTCGGCGAGCTTGTTGAGGCCCTGGGGGCCGATAAGGAGTTCGGTGCGGGAAAAACGGTGCAGATTCGACATGTTTACTTTGCCCTTGAAGCTTGCGTATTTGATCCGACGGCCCCCGGCTGTGGGCCACGCGACTGGCAAAGTATCGCATAGGTGGGTCGAAAGTTGGAAGCGAAACTTTCATTATAAAGGGACGCCCGGCTCAGCGGCGCGGCAAGGGATTCCCCGATTCGGTGCGGATCCGTTCGAATCCCTCTTCACGCGCCACCTGCTCGTCGTAGGTGTAGAAGATGGCGTAACTGCTCCCCACGCCGTGCGGGTCCAGCTTGATCCCCTTCTCGTCCCAGCGCTTGAACAACGCAAGGTTCTCTTCGAAGTTCTGGATCAGGTCACCGATAGTTCTGGCGCCGACGGCTGTGAACTTGATCGGATGTACATGCTCATAGCGCAATCCAGACATAGCTACCTCCCTTCATCAATATTAAAGGTAGCTAATTGTAACGGGGATTTAAGCGGGAGGCAAACCTTTTGTCAAAAGAAGGGTTCTTTGTGGAATAGTGGGAGACTGCCGGCCTGAGACAACCGGCAGTCTTAGCGTCGGAAATTATGACAGAGAAACCGTCACCGCTACTTCAACCTGTCGTATAGCGGGTCGGCCTGCTTGTCGGTGACGCGGATCCCCTGGCGGTCCAGAATCTCGCCGGTCACCCGCCAAAGCAGGGTAATAGAGTTGTTGTAGTCCACCAGTGCCTGGATCTCGTTCCCCTTGGCGGTGACCAGATCGTTTTCCACGTCGAAGACGTCCTTGGTGGTGGCAAGGCCTACCGCCTGCCGCTTCTCGAAGGCCCGCAGCCTGTCCTCGGCATAGGCCCTCCCTCGGTTGGTAACCTCGATCTGCTTGTAGTTCGCGGAGACCTGCCGAATCGCCGCTTTCACGTCCCGCGTAACGCCTACTTCGAGACTCTGCAACTGGGCCGTGGACTGCTCCATGGCGAGCTTGCTCCTGATGTAGCTGTTCTCGGCGGCGCGATTCCCCAGCGGGAAGCTGAACTGCAGGCCGATGCCCCAGTTAGGCTCCTCTACCGTGGCGGTCTTCTCCAGCCCCCGCAGAAATCCGCGGTCGAACCCGCCCATCCCGGCGCTGGCGTTCAGGGAGAGATCGGGAAGCGTCTGGTTCCGCGCCACGCGCTGCTGCAGGTCGTTGGTGCGTACCACGGCCCGCTGCAGGGCGAGTTCGGAGCGATTGACGAGCGCCGTGGTCAGGGCGGCATCTTCGGCGATCTGGTACGGCTCGCGCGAAGGCGTGTCCGCAACGACGATCTCGGCGCCGAGAGGGAGCTGCAGGCTCGTCCTCAGCACGTCCATCTGGTCCCTTACTCCTCTTTCTGCGTCTATTACTTCTTTCTCGCGCGTCGCCACCTGGAACTCGGCGTTCAGGATCTCCATGGCCGGAAGGACGCCTGCCTTCACGCGTCCCTGGGTATCTGCCAGTATCCGCTGCGCCAGCGCGAGCGAGTTCCTTTTCACCAAGAGCACCTCGCGCAGGTTGTAGAGCTTGAAGTAGTCGCTGCGTATCTGGGCCACCGTGTCGCTCAAACGAGTCTTGAACCTCTCGATCGACTCCTCCTTGGCGAGGCGCGAGACGTTGATCTGGAGCTCGGTAGCCTCTTGGCCGAAGTTTCTCAGTAGCGGCTGGTTGAGCGTCAGGGAGACACCGTTGGAGTAGTACTTATTGAAAGAGCTGTCGACCCAGCCGCTTTCGGCGGTCAACCCGACGACGGTCCCGGTCGGCAGCAGCTGGCTCACCCCGGCGTTGACCGTGGCCTGGTCGATCGCCTGGGGACGGAAGGTGAGCGTGTTGTTGCTGTTGGTGCGGTTGTAGTTGGCGCCCAGGGTAAGGAGAGGGTCGTAAATGCCGAGGGTGCGGCGGATGTCGGCCTCGGCCATGGCGGGATTGTAGAGTTCGACCTTGAGGTCCAGGTTTCTCTCGAAACCGAGCCTGATGGCGTCTTTCAGCGTCAGGTTGACCGTGGGTTCCTGAGCGAATCCGGAGCCGGCCATACCAAGGAGCAGGCAAAGGGCGGCAACGGCGGTCGTTTTGGCGGTTATCTTCATGGCTACGATCCTTTCAAGCAGCGGTTAGCTTTTATTCGTATCTCAGCGCTTCTATTGGGTTCAAAGAGGACGCTTTGCGGGCCGGATAGAACCCGAAGAAGACCCCGACCCCGGCGGAAAAGGCAAAGGCGATGACGATGGTGTTCACCGATACCAGCGTAGGCCACCCCACCAGAGAGGCGACCAGCCGCGCCCCCGCGACGCCGAGCAGCATGCCGATGATGCCGCCGCAGGTGGTGAGGAGCACCGCCTCGGTGAGAAACTGCAGCAGTATGTCGCGCCTCTTGGCGCCGATGGCGATCCGGATCCCGATCTCGCGGGTCCTCTCGGTGACCGACACCAGCATGATGTTCATGATGCCGATCCCGCCTACCACGAGGGAGATGGAGGCGACCGCCCCCAGGAGAATCGACATGACCTTCGAGGACTGGGCGGTGAGAGCCAGGAGCTCGGAGAGGTTCCTGATGGTGAAGTCGACCTCGCGGCTGGGGCCGATGCGGTGCCTTTGGTTCAAGAGCGCCGTCACCTCCTCCTCGGCCTGATCCAGCACCTCGCCGCTTTTGGCCTGTACCATGATGGAGCCGACCACGTTCGGGAACTGGCTACCCAATAGCTTTCGCTGCGCGGTCCGAAGCGGCACGTAGATGACGTCGTCCTGATCCTGCCCTTGAGGGGACTGCCCCTTTTGGCCCAAAAGCCCTACTACAGTGAAGGGTATCTTCTTGATCCTGATGATCTTCCCGATTGGATCGGCCGCTCCGAAGAGGTTGTCGGCGACGGTCTGCCCGATCAGGCAGCTCTTGGTGGCGCCGTCGACATCGGACTGGGTGATGTTGCGCCCGGCCGTGATGGTCCAGTCGCGCACCTGGATCACGTCCGGCGTCACGCCGTAGACGACGGTGGACCAGTTCTGGTTGCCGTAGACCACCTGCCCCGAGCCGCGCACCTGCGGCGCCACCGCTCCCACCGACGGGCATTCGGCCTTGATGGCCATGGCGTCGTCGTAGGTGAGCGTCTGGTTGGACCCGGCGCCGGAGCGCAACCCCCCGCTGGTGGTGGAGCCGGGGAGCACCAGGAGCAGGTTCGACCCGATGCTGGAGATCTGGTCGGAGATCATCTTGCTCGCGCCCGCGCCGATGGCCACCATGGCGATGACCGCGGCGATGCCGATGATGATCCCCAGCATGGTCAACAGCGCACGCATCTTGTTCACCCTGAGCGCGCGCACAGCTATCAGGAAACTCTGGTAGAGGGTGCTCATGGCCTGGCCACCTCCCCCGGTACGGTCGCGCTCTTCGCGGCATGAGGGGTGTCGGAAACGATCAGGCCGTCGCGAAAGATGATGTGCCTCCCGGTGAATTCGGCCACGTCCGGTTCGTGGGTAACCATGATGATGGTGATCCCCTGCCGGTTCAGTTCCTGGAAAATGGACATGATCTCCACGGTGGTCCTGGAATCCAGGTTCCCCGTCGGTTCGTCGGCGAGTATGATGGAGGGACTGTTGACCAGGGCTCTCGCTATGGCGACACGTTGCTGCTGCCCGCCGGAAAGCTGGTTCGAGTAGTGCCCCTCGCGCCCGGCAAGCCCCACCCGCTCCAGCGCCTCGTGGGCGCGGGAGCGGCGTTCCGCCGCAGGGATATGCGAATAGACCAGCGGCAGCTCGACGTTCTCACGCGCCGTGGTCCGGGCCAGCAGGTTGAACCCCTGGAATACGAAGCCAAGCTTCTTGTTGCGCACCTCGGCTAGCGCGTCGGGGGAGAGCTTCCCCACGTCCATGCCGTCCAGGAGGTACTGACCGCGGGTGGGGACGTCCAGGCAACCCAGGACGTTCATGCAGGTCGATTTGCCGCTCCCCGAGGCGCCCATGATGGAGACGAACTCGCCGCGGCTGACGGCGAAAGAGACTCCCTTCATGGCCTCGACGCGCTCCTCGCCCATGGTGTAAACCTTGGCGACGTCGATGAGGCGAACCACTTCGTTCATCTAGAACCTCGGTCCCATCGGCGAGCCGCCCATGCCGCTTTTCTTCTTATCCTGGCTCACCTGCTCGATGATGACGTCGTCCCCTTCCTTCACGGCCCCGCTTACCACCTCGACAGAAGCCCCGTCGCTGATGCCCGTGATGATGGCTACGGGAACGGCTTTCCCCTCCCCCTTCAACAGGTAGACGGTCTGCTTCGTACCGTTGGCGGCGGCGCTCCTCCCCTCGCCCTGCATCCTGACACTCCCCTTCGGGGCTGCCGCGGTCATGCCGGCGCCCTTGCCACCCTTCCCTTTGTCCTTCTCTTTCCCCTTCTCCGCTTTGGGCTTGAACCTGAGCGCCGCGGTGGGGACCTTGAGCAGGTCGTCCTTTCTCATGGTCTGCACTGCCACGTTGGCCGTCATCCCAGGCTTCAACAGGAGCTGCCGGTTGTCGACGCCGATCACGGCCACGTAGGTGACCACGTTCTGCGTTACCACCGGCGCGTTCCGGATCTGCACCACGGTCCCCTCGAAGGTCTGCTCGGGATAAGCGTCCACGGTGAATTCAGCCTTCTGCCCCACCTTCAGCCGGCTTATGTCCGACTCGTCGATGCTGGTGTCGATCTGCATCTTGGTCAAGTCCTGCGCGATGGTGAAGAGGGTCGGCGTCTGGAAGGAGGCAGCGACAGTCTGCCCCACGTCCACGTTGCGGGAGACCACGATGCCGTCGACCGGCGACTTGATGGTGGCATAGTTGAGATTCGTCTCCGCCTGCCTGAGGGCGCCCCGGGTCTGCAAGAGCACCGCTTCGGCCCCGCGCACCCCGGTGAGTGCCGCGTCGTAGGCGGTCTGGGCGGCGTCGAGGTCGCTCTGGGCGATGATCCCCTCGACCAGAAGCGCCTTGTTGCGGTTGTAGGTCCTCTTCGCATCGGCTAGGGTCACCCGCGCCTTGGCGAGGCTCGCCTCGGCGTTCAGGGCGTTGCCGCGGGACTGCTGCACCGCAGAGAGAAACAGGGCCGGGTCGATCTGCGCGATCGGCTGCCCCTTCTTGACCTGTGAGTTGAAGTCGACGTAAAGCTTGGCGATGGTGCCGGAAACCTGCGTTCCCACCTGCACGGTCACCACGGCGTTGAGCGTCCCTGTCGCCGAAACGGTAGAGACGATGGATCCGCGCTCCACCTTCTGCGTCTTGTATTGCGGTTGCGGCGGCTGTTTAAAGTAGAAGTAGCCGGCCACACTCAGGACCAGCAGCAGTAAAACGGCGCCTATGATTTTTTTCACTGGTGCACCCCTTCGATGAAATCGCCTTCGGAATGCCGGAAGGAACCGGCGCAGGACGGGAAACAGGTTAAACGGCGATTGTGCAAGAATAATGAACCCGAGAAATTATTCTTCTCATGCCCGAATGCCTTATACAGCCACACTCCCAGTCCAAAGGCCGGACAAATCGACACTCTAACGGTCCTATCATGAGCGGTCAATGAAAATTGTGACAGAGAGGAGGGGGACCTTTCATCCCCCGTCATCCCCCTTCGCCAACCGCCTAATTCTCCACGTTTATTTACGCTGTCATGCTTACGGAATCGGCCCTGAAGTATTTGACATCACTAACCTTGCGGTTACACTTGGTCGGTATTTTTCTACAGGGCTGTTTGGGGCAAAATATCTTGTAAAAGGAGAGAGTTATGACAGCGTTCACGGCAAAGGACTACTCGAGGCTGATAGGGATGCCTGGGTTCAGCGAGACACTCCTCAACAACCATTTCACCCTTTACCAGGGGTACGTAAAGAACACCAACACCCTCGACGACGCCCTGACGGAGCTGCGCAAGTCCGGCAAGGGGAGCGACCCCGGCTTCGCCGAGCTCAAGCGCCGCTTCGGCTGGGAGTTCAACGGCATGAGGCTGCACGAGTACTACTTCGAGAACCTGGGCGGGAATCAGCCGATAAACCAGGACGGGAGGCTCGCCTCCAGGATCCACCAGGATTTCGGCGGGTTCGACGAGTGGGTACAGGACTTCAAGTCGGTCGGGGCCATGCGCGGCATAGGCTGGGCCATCATGTACCAGGACCTCAGCAACGGCAGGCTGCTCAACTTCTGGATCAACGAGCATGACGCCGGCCATCCTGCCGGGTGCACCCCGGTCCTGATCATGGACGTCTTCGAACATGCCTTCATGACCGATTACGGCCTGAAGCGCGCCGACTACATCAACGCTTTCTTTCAGAACATCGACTGGAACAGCGCGGAGCAGCGGTTGCAGATGTGATCCCTGCTGCCAAAGTGTCCACAAAAAAGGCCTCCCGGAAGGGGGGCCTTTTTCGTCTCCGCCGCATCGGTGTGCTAACCGAGCACAAGGCGCCGTGGGTGCTGAACGCGAAGGACCAAAACAGCGTCAAGCTAGATTCCGTGGGAGCCGAGCCCGGAGAAGTATGTGGTGCGCTATATCGTGTACAGGAAGAATTTGGTCGGGATATTTTAGAAACTGCAGCCGGTCTACATATCGCTTCGTTTTGGAAGTCACCAGTGGGACGAATGAGTGCGGGTTTCGGCCGAGGATGCCGACGGGGTTTAAAGCGGGAAGTCGGACGTTCTCAGCGTGGAGTTCGACTAGATAAAGTAAGGCGGGGTCAGTTGCGGCACTTATCGCAGTACTGGTCCGCGCTTCCTTTCAGTTCGCAGCCGCAGCGTGCGCAGGCGTTGTCCCATTCGGGGTGGCCGGCATCTGCGGCTCTTTTCTTCGCCTCAAGCCGCCTTACCTCAGCCTCCATCTCCTCGTTGTACTGGTCCTCGAACATGCGTTCTCCTTTGAAACAGTTACGTCGATGCGATGACGAAAAGCGGGAAGGGTCGGTTACGTCTGGCCCTTCCCGCTTGCCTATTTAGCAGGCTTCCTGTCCACACTTCCCCTCCCCCGGAGCAGGGGTCCATTCTCCCTCTCCCTATGGGAGAGGGTCGGGGTGAGGGAGACTTTCGGTGTGCGGGTCAGCCAGCTATATTATTTCACCTTCTCGAAGCAGACTGCCCCGTCGGTACCGCTTTTGTTGCCGGTCGTGTACTCGGAGATGTAGATCAGTTTCCAGCCATCGTACTTGGCAAACGCGCTCTGCATTTCCGAGTGATCCCTCATATCGACGCGCTCGCACCTGGTCTGGACATTGGCTCCCTTTTCCCCGGTGTCCCATTTTACGGCGGTGATGTTGGCAGGTTGGCAGGCAGCAAGCAGAACAGTCGAGAGAAGTGACACAGCCATGAGTTTCTTCATCGTACCTCCAGAAATGTGTGATAGGGCAAATTACCTTATCAGTAAGGATGTGTCAATAATACGGAGTTCATAAATACAACAGAAATAAAAAAAAGGTCCACAAGGTATAGCGATGACATCCGCTATGCCAGTGTGCCTCTCGGTAAAAGCAAACGAGGCTAAATGAAGGCTTTAATGCCGTCGTTCCAGAATTGTTAATAGATTGTCATTGGGTTGAAATAGAAGAGGTTCATAATCCTCTCGCACCCGGCAAAAGATCGGGATATTTCAGGGAGGAGGAAATGATGAATACAGACAAAGCATTGAAGGTACGAAGAGGCCTAGGGGTGGCGGTTCTGCTGTCGGTTATGGTTGCCGCGACTGCATCTGCAGAAGAAGAGCGCCACCAGGTTCATCACCAGGTTTCGGCAGGACGCTGGATTGCCGGCGACTTTCACAACCACACCTATCTGACCGACGGCAGCAACGTCGAGGCCGACGTGCTCGCCAATGCCTTCAGGTTTGGTTTGGGCTGGATCGCCAATTCCGAGCATGGCGGCACTTCCGCACGCAGCCCGCAGGGAGCGGCATGGCCGACCGATACCCTTTTTCTCGGCAACCCTCCTGCAGGCAAGATGTGGCGCTGGCAGTCGCTCGAACAGTACTCGTATCCGATCATCGCCGAGGCGCGTACAACCAACCCGGACAAGCTGATCGTCCAAGGCTATGAGTGGAACGTGCCGACCCACGAACACGCCAGTGTCGGCATAGTCGGCTCGGCAGAACAGGGGGGCAAGGCTATTGCCCAGCATGAATACCTTTTCGATGCCGGAGATAGCGGATCGACCAGCGACAGTTACCTCGGCGTCACCGGCAAAGTCGTTGCCAATTCCCACGACAAGGCAGTAGCAGGGGCCAGGTGGTTGGAGGAAAACTATTCCAAAGCCAGCTATTTTCTGCTAAACCACCCGTCCCGTACCCTGAAATATAGCATCGCCGACATCCGCGATTTCAACAATGCCGCACCTGACGTCGCTTTTGGCTTCGAGGGCATTCCCGGCCACCAGAAAGAGGCCCAGCGTGGCGGCTACGGCGGCGCCTCGCCCAAGTCCCGCACCTATGGCGGCGCCGATTACATGGTCGCCAAGGTGGGAGGGCTGTGGGACGCGTTGCTCGGCGAAGGGCGTCACTTCTACTGCTTCGTCAACTCCGACTTCCACAGTGTCGGCGGCGATTTCTGGCCCGGCGAGTATGCGAAGTCCTACACCTTTGCGCGCGACGAGAACCACGACGGTAACATTTCGCCCGACGAACTGGTCGACGGCCTCCGCTCCGGCAACTCGTTCGCGGTGCACGGAGACCTGATTTCCGCCCTCGACTTTACCGCCGGGCACGGCGACCGTCGTGCCGCCATGGGAAGCGAACTCCACCTGGACAAAGGTGCGAACCTGACCATCAAGATCCGCTTCAAGAGTCCCGAGCGCAACAACAACGGCGATGCGGTCGCGGTTGACCACATCGACCTGATCGCAGGCGAAATAACCGGTAAGGTTGCCAAGTTCATGGAAGACGGCGTGACCCCTAACCCGAACTACGGCAAAGATACCAACAAGTCGACCCGCGTGGTTGCCACCTTTGCCAAGAAGGACTTCGAGGTGGACGAGGACGGCTACCGCACCATCGTCTATCCCGTGAAACACCTGAAGAAGGCCACCTACTTCAGGCTCCGCGGCACCAATCTGGCGTCGAATACCGCCAATGAGACTGATGCCCAGGGTAACCCGCTAATCGACGACCTGATGGGGGGGAATACCCCTGCGAATGCGTATGCCGATCTCTGGTTTTATTCGAACCCGATATTCGTTCACGTGTCTCAGTAGGAAGGCCGGATAGCACAGAGGAGATCAGCGTCAGGTCTGGACATTGCAGACACAAAAACAACAAGGGCTTAATCCTTTCGGATTAAGCCCTTGTTTATTGATGGTGCCGGAGGTCGGAATCGAACCGACACGGGTTGCCCCGCTGGATTTTGAGTCCAGTGCGTCTACCAGTTTCACCACTCCGGCATTTAACATAGCCAATGTTAAGAGATGACTCTTATAGCAATAAAGCTCGCTTGGGTCAAGTAACTTTACAGCTTTCTTCAGCATTACCTCCATCGTCATTGGCAGCGGCGACGCGAGCTACAGTACATGGCGCCAACTCTTCCCCTCTGCTACTGAGCCCCAAAAAGCAAAATCCTTATAGCACCTACACTTCCAACGATCCGCTGAAATCAACTACTGACATAGCCCAAATTATCTTTTCATCCGGAATAAAAATGTTGACACCCGAAAGCCCGTTTGCTATAAACAGGACTCCTTCGATGGGGCTGTAGCTCAGTTGGGAGAGCGCTTGAATGGCATTCAAGAGGTCGTCAGTTCGATCCTGATCAGCTCCACCATCAATCACAAAGCGGTTAGCGAAAGCTAACCGCTTTTTTGTTTTTCCGGCCCGCCAAAAGATCCAGCAAGCCCCTCCCCAAGCCCTGCGCAGCTACCGTACTAATACCCCGTCATCTCCAAATATCCCGAACCGCCTGTGCTCCCTCGCACCTCCACCGCCCCTTCCCAATAGCGGAAACCTGCAGCCAATTCCTGGTCGGCCAAAAGCGGCGCTACCTCGATGTCTATCCCTTGCGACGGTATCTTCAGGCGCCAGCCGGAGGGATAGCTGGCGCCACTCTTCGGGCTGGTCCAGCGCCGCAACGGCTCAAGTCGGACCTCCTCGCGTTTTAGATGCCGGTAACTGCCGCCGGTACCTACCAGGGTGCCTGCGGAGAATGGATCGCGGCTGCCGTCGCGCCTGCGCAACTGGTAGTACATGATGTCGCGGCCGTCGGAAAGGTGCAGCGCGAACCAGTCCCAGCCGGCCTGGTCCTTGTCCAGGGCGCTTGTGCTCCATTCACGATCGAGCCAGGAGATGCCAGAGACCTTGAAGGAGTCCTCGCCGATCCGGATGGTACCGGAGGTGCTAAGCCTGGGGATGCTGTAGTAATAGGAGGCGTTTCCCGAAGCTCCGCTCTTTCGGCTGAGCCCCCCTTCCCCGTTTAGTATCACCGGCTTCAGGCTCGTGAGGTCCAGGTCGATGGCCATGGCGCCATCGGCCGCGGTCAGTTTGGCGCTCCAAGGCTTTGCCCCCGTCTCCAGGACGGACCAATCTTCCAGGCGCACGGCAAGGGGGCGCCCTCCAGCACCCGCGAGCCCAAGGGCGGCGCGGGTGAAACGCTCGCCGAAGCGGAACCGCTTCCCCTCCACGTCGGTCACTGCGAAGTGCGCCATGAAGACCTCGTTGGTCCCCCAGGCAGACTCCCTCTTTACCGGATGCGGGGTGAGGGCCGATCTGAAGAAGGTGAGCTGGTAGCCGAAGCGGCGCCCGGAGGCTCCGGTCAGGTTCCCGGTGAAGTACCACCACTCGTTTCTGAATCCCTCGTGCGGCCCGTGATCCGCGGGGAAACTGAAGCGCCTAGCCCTCTCGGCCCTATTGAACCCTTCCGCCGCACTCCCACCCAAGGCCTCGTTAAGGCTGTAGGTTTTCTCCGCCTCGGGTTCCTTCCCTTTCCTGGCATAAAAGTATCCCAAAGCAGACAGGAGGATCACCAAGGCGGCCATGAGGTAATAGAGGCGGCGCATGCTAATCCTCCTCCTTCAGGGCCAGCGCGGGAGAGTTGCGGGCGATCCTGAGCGACGGGTAGATGCCGGCCAGAAGCGCCGCTGACACGGAAAGAAGCAAGGCCTGCAACAGGTAGGCGGGGTCGATGGAGAGCTGCATGGTCCAGCCGAAGGAGCGCAGGTTCACCACGTAAATGAGGACCAGCGCCTCCAGGATGCCCAGCGGAAGCGACAGCACCCCGCCGATGAGCCCGATCAGGAAGGTCTCGCCGCAGACCACCCCCCAGACCTGACCCGGCGTAAGCCCCACCGCCCGCAGCACTGCCAACTCCCTTGCGCGCTCCACCTGCATGGCCATGAGCGCGGAGAGAACCCCGACGAAGGCGACCAGCATGGTGAGTATTCTGAGCACCGAGGTGATGGCGAAGGTACGGTCGAAGATCTCGACCGTCGCCCGGCGCAGCTCCGCATTGGAGATGACGTTGATCCTCTCTTCCCCTGCCCTCTCCCGGATCAGTTGCATCAGTGCCGCAACGCTCTGCGCCGGTCCAGCGGTAAAGGACATCCCGTCGACGGAAGGGTCGTCGAAGTTTTCCAGGTACCCCCTGCGGCTCATGATCACGATGCCGGTATCGGTGCCGTAGTCGTAGATGATGGCGGAGACCGGGAACAGCTTCATCCCATACCGGGTGCGGAGCGCGACCCGGTCTCCGATGCGCACCCGGTGGCGGTAGCTGTACGGCTCGGAGACCAGCACCGAGTATCCTTCCTGGAAGCTCTTCCAGGCGACCTTGGGATTCCCCTCCTTGAAGGGATAGCGGGCGAAGGTCGCCTCCGGCACCGAGACCGAAAAGAGTTCGGTCGCCCCGCCGGCCCCTTCCAGTGAGACCCGCCGGGAAAGGGTGAACCCGGCTGTGCCCTGCAATGAGGAAAGACGCCGCACCAGGGCGGGATTAAGCGGAGGCCGGTAGCGTCCGCCGCTTTTGTCGGCGGAGGTGAGGTAGACGTCGGCCTGCAGCCAGTTGGCCAGCCAATTCTGGACGGTCAGGCGGAAGCCCCCCACCATGATCCCGACCCCGATCCCTGCCGAGACCGCCACCACCAGCGCGGCGGTAGCCACCCCGGTACGTGACAGCGAGACCGCCACCCCGCGCGCAGCCATCTTCCCTATCGACCCTGCGAGCTTCCCCATCGCCGGGCGGAGCGCCCGGGAAAAGGCCAGCAGCGCCATGGGAACCAGGAGGGTATAGCCGACGATGACGGCGAAGAGCCCGACAAAGCCTCCTGCCACGCCCCCTAGCGGATAAAGGAAAAGGCCGCAACCGGTTAGCATCAGCAGCACCCCGCCAAGGGTCGCCAGCGGCACCAGCTTCCTGTGCCGCGCCTCGATCAGCGAGCGCGACAGGACCGCCCGGGGGGGCACGCTGGTCGCCTCCAGGGCGGCGGGGACGGCCGCGACGAGCGTCGCCCCTACGCCGAGCAGAGCCCCCTTCCAAAGTGCCAAGGGGAGCAGAGGAACCCTGCGCACCTCCATCACGAAATACAGGTCGTTGATGGTCCTCGTTACCAGGCGCGTCAGTTCGCTCCCCAGGATCTCCCCGCAAAATAGCCCGGCGACGGTGCCTGCCGCGCCGATCAAGAGGGCTTCGGCGCAGATCATCACAAAGATCTCCCTGCGGCTCACGCCCAGGGCGCGCAGCATGCCGATCAGGCGTCTTCTGCGGATCACCGAAAAGGTCATGGTGTTGTAGATGAGGAACATGCCGACAACGAGTGCCAAAAGGCTCAAGGCGGTGAGGTTGAGGCGGAAGGCGCGGGTCATCTTTTCCATCGCGCCTGCGCGGGCGCCAGCGGGAACGATGCTGGCCTCGGGGGGGAGCACGGCGCCCAACTGCCGCAGCACCTTCTCCCCTTCCCTCCCCTCGGGGACGACCAGGTCGATGCGTGACAGGCGTCCGGTACTGTTGAGTATCTCCTGCGCGGTGGCGATGTCGCTCACCAGGACGGAAGCAAGGGCGACCCCGCTCACCTCGTCTGGCGGCTCGATGTATCCCGCCAGGATCAGTTGGCGCCTCCACCCGGCGACGTCCACGGCGAAGCTCTGTCCGCGCGCGAGCCCGAGCTCCGTGGCGCTGCGACGCAGCATAAGGACGGTGCCGGGGCGTCCCATGAGCTTGGGCAGGATCTCCTTGTCGGTGAAACGGGAGCTGAAAGAGCGTATGGGGGATTCTGAGAAGGGATCGACGCCGATGAGTTGGAAGGTTCTCCCAGGCTTGCCTGCAAGCTGCAGGTTCCCGGTCACCACGGGAGCAGCGGCGCGGAAACGGAGGTCGACCTTGATGGTGCGGAAAAGCTGTTCCGGGAGCCCGGAAGGCCCGCCGACTATCTGGTGGGTGGCGCGCCCGGCGACGGTCTCCGCGGCGATCTGGAAGGCGCGCTGCGCGGCCTGGTTGGCGTGGTCGACGGCTGTGACCACGGCGACGCCGAGGGCGACTCCCAGCACCGCCAGCACCGTGAGCCAGGGATGGCGAAGCACGTTGCGCACCCCCGCCCGCCAAAGGATCATGGTTTACCACCAGAGCGGCGCCCGGCCTCGACCAGAAGCCCGTTCTCGATGGTGAGCACCCGGTCGGCCAGGGCCGCGACCTCGGCGCTATGGGTCACCAGCACCAGCGTCGTTCCGCTCTCCCTTAACAGGCGCTGGAAAAGGTCGAGCACCTGCCGCCCCGTCTCGGCGTCGAGATTGCCGGTGGGCTCGTCGGCCAGCACCAGCTTGGGCCGGTGCACCAGGGCGCGTGCCACGGCAACGCGCTGCTGCTCGCCGCCGGACAGCCGGTCCGGAAAGCTCGCCGCGCGGTCCGCGAGTCCCACCTGCTCCAGCAGGTCGCGCGCCAATTTATCGTGTTCTGGGTTGAGGAGGCCGGCCAGCTCCAGGGGGAGCAGGACGTTTTCCAGGACGGTCAAGGTGGGGATGAGATTGTAGAACTGGAAGACGAAGCCGATGCTGCTGCGCCGGAACAGGGTCCGCTCGCGTTCGCTCTGGCGGTTCAGGGGCTGACCCGCCACCCGCACTTCGCCCGAATCGGGAAGGTCGATGCCGCTTAACAGGTTGAGCAGGGTTGATTTACCCGAGCCGCTGCGCCCTAACAAAAAGAGCCACTCGCCCGTTTCCACGGCAAGAGAGGCGTTACGGAAAACCACCCGCTCCCGCTCCCCCTCCTGGAACGATTTGCATATCCCGGTCAGCTCGATGATCGGATCGGCCACGAAAAATCCTTCAATTACCCAGTTTTTTTTGCAGCTCCACCTGCCGGTTATGTTCCATCCTCTTGGCGGCAAGGTAGCTGCTCTTGTCGTTTTCTTTCAGTTGCTTGGGGTACTTCGCCGTCAGGTCATACCAGCGGTTGATGCGCTGCTCGAAGCGCTGGTTCTCGGGGTACTTTAGGGTGTCGAGATAGGTCTCCAGGGCGAGGTAGTAGCGCATGGTGTTCCGTTCCACGGCCCCCCTCGCCCCCTCGACGAGATGCTGCTCACCTCCCTTATCGGTGACCTCGCTGAACCCGACCTTGCCGCGCGCCAGGGTAGAAAAATACCCGTTCATCGCCAAGCGCGCGACGGTGCCCTGGCTGTAGGTGTAGCTGAAATGAAGCAGCGTCGTCGCGCCGCCGAGAGGAACGGCCTGCAGCACAATGCGGTGGTCCTTGGTCCTGAACGGCCCTTCCTCCGCCTCCAGCCTCACCTCAAGGAGACGGGGCGTCTGCGAGACGAGCGTGAAGGCGAACTTGAGCGGGTAGGCGTCTGAGGGGGGCTGGTAGTATTTCCGGCCGCTGTACAGGGTGACCTGCTGCGGGTTGGTACTGGCCTTGAAGGTGCAGGCCTTGATGTTGAGATGCAGAGAGGTGATGTCGCACCAGCTTGCCGGGGACTGCAACGCCTCCCGTGCCGTCTCGAAGGGATGCGGGACCACCCCGTACATGTCGACGCGCACCTTCCCTTCGGAGTCGGTGGATTCGAGGTAGATGGGAGCGCCGAACTGGTTTTTCTCCAGCTTGTCCTTTATGGAGGAGTATTTGGCCAGTAGGGCTCGTTCCGCGTCGCTCCCCGGTTCAGCTCCCCAACCGGAGGCGGCGGATAAAACCAGTGCCAGCGCAAGGACGCCGGCGGCGATTCTGGCGCAGAGTAACTCTCCTATGCGTTCGCGTTTCATATGACAATACCTCCGGGCGTCAGGGGGCTTCGCCGCCGTATTCGATCGATCCCGGTTCGGCAACGACATCGTCCCAGATGCTGAACAGGACCGCGAAGATCAACGGCCCCACGATCAGCCCGAGGACCCCCATGATCACCACGCCGCAGATGGCCCCGGCGACGACGGCGAGGACCGAGACGTCGCTGGAGGCGCCGACGGCGAGCGGCCGGATGGCGTTATCGGCTACACCCACGAAGAGGATGCACCATAGCGCAAGAAGGACGGCGTTAAGGTAGGAACCTTGCACTGCAATAAGCGCGACCAGCGGGACCCAGACGACGCCTGTGCCGACCACCGGCACCAAAGCGGCGATGGCGGTGAGAGCGCCGCAAAAGATAGGCGCGGGAACGCCGGCGACCCAGTAGCCGAGACCAGCGAGGACCCCCTGGGTGGCGCAGGTAAGCAGGGTGCCGACGGTGACGGCCGTGGTGATGGAACGGATCTGGGCCGCTAAGTGCTGCGCCCTGCGCTGGTCCGGGGCGAGCTTTGCGATGCAGACCGAGACTGCCCGTTCTCCGTCGCGGTAAACGAAGAAAAGCAGGAACAGGGCGACCAGCAGGGTGAAGATGAGATCGAAAAGGTTGCGGACCATGTCGGTGGCGGTGTTGAGGACGATGGTCGAAGCGCTGGAGGCGGCTTTTTGACCGATCCCGGCCAGATCGATGCCGAACTTCTGCACCAGGCCCATGATCCGGTCGTAGAACGGCAACTGGCTCAGCGCTCCGCTTCCTGTCTTGCTGAAATCTTGAACTAGTTGCTCGACCTGGCGGTACCAGTCGGGGGCGCTGACGGCGGCCGTCACCACCAGCCAGGTCGCGGGAAGCACCAGGCACAAGCTCACCGCCAGCACCATAAGTCCCGACGCACGGCCGGCACGCTCGGGAAAGCGCTTGAGGATCCTGTTGTAGTGGGGCATGGTGGCGATGCCGATGATGAGCGCCCAGGCGAGGGGCTTAAGTATGGGGACGGCGAGTAGGACGATGAGAGCTATGGCAGCTATGGTCAAAAAAGCGGCGAGAATGCTGAAATAGGTTTTTTTATCCATTGGTCTCCCCCTGTAGTTGGACTGGCATAGGATATCAGGATTGCCGCGGAGTGCACGGGAAGTGGCCCGGTTGGACAGCTGGTAAGCGGCAGGCGGCGCGGGAATACTGCCACCGCCTGCCGGAAATGGAAGGTTTAGCGAGGAGTCTCGATCGTGCGCCCCTTTTCGGTGGCGGCGGGGCGTTGCACCCCTTCAGGCTGCAGCGACTGCTCGGTCTGGAACGGCTTGCGGTCATTGCGCTCGTTCTGAAGTGCCGGCGCTTCTTCCACCACCTTCCACTGTTTTCCTACCGGTACGGAAAGTTCCTTCGGTTGGGCCACATGAGGAGCGGCCGGATCGTGTGTCCCATAAAGGGCGCAGCCACTGGTAAATGAAAGGCAGGCGATGAGTATTGCTGTACCGGCATATTTCATGACTCTTTCTCCTAATACTTGGTTGCCCCGGGAGCCGAATCGAACTGGCAGGTGCAATCATTCTCAATGACGGTTGCACCTAAGCTTAACAAATTATTGGCACAATTGACAGTTCGGAATTTGGGAATACTGCCGCTTTGCCCAAAAATAATCCCGCTATGACAGTTAAAGCGACTTGAACTCCGCCAGGGGGAGCACCGAAAGACCTGTGAGATCCGGCTTCAGTGTCGACTCCTCCACAGTCGCGTTCAGCTGCGGTTCGTCGAAGACGATGCGGACCTTGGCGCCGTAGCGGTTCTGCACCTCTACCGACTCGGGAAAGGCAACCCCTTCGATACTTTGGTAATTCCGGTAGGAGACTTGGTCCCCTTCGCTTGAGACCTTGCGCTCCAGCATGCCGTTCTTGTCGAAGCGGTAACTCACCCCTGAGACCTGCACCGTTTCTCCGGCGGCGGGCGCGGGGACAGGGAAAGGCGCCGGAGCCATCACCCACTTGAGGAGGTCAACGCTCTTCAAGACGCTGTTGTCGGGAAGTTCCGAGACAAGACCGGTATAGGCGACGCGGCGGTCGGGGACCACGCAGGTGAAACGGTCGTTTTCGCTGAACGCCTCCAGCACCGTCTGGCCGAAGGGAGTAAGGAGCACCAGGTGAAAGAGCGCCGGGGCCTGGTAGGCCAGGTACCCGCGCCCACCGGTACTTTGCGTGCCGGCACTGACGGAGATGGATATGGAGGACTGGACCGTCTCAACGGTGCGTCCCGGGACGAGCCCGGTGAGCGGTTTTTGGGCAGTGGCGCAGCCGGAGAGAAGCGCCGGCAGCAACAGTAGGGATAGTAAAAGATTTCGGACGAAAAAGGACATGCAAACCTCCAGTCAGTATCAGGGCTCGGCCTGCGCCATGTCGTGCGCCACATACCTGCCGCAGACGAAGCAAAGCACCCCGGCCAGCGCCATCACCAGCGGCGTGGAGAGAAGCGCGAGCCTCAGCCCACACTGGTCGGAGAGCCAACCGAGCATCGACGGCGAGACGGCGTCCCCCAGGGCGTGGATGAAGAAGATGTTCACCGCGAAAGCCATGGCGCGCACGGCAGGGCGCGTCACGTTGATGATCACCGTGTTGAGCGGCCCGGTGTTAAGGAAGAGGAAAAACTCGGCCACGAAGATGGCGGCCATGCAGACCGGTAGCGCCGGCGCCATGATGGCCCAGGCGGCGAAAGGGGCGCCGATGAAGAAGCCCCATCCCGATACGAGTAGGTACCCCTTGCTGCTCTTTTTCTGCCAGCGGTCCCCGAGCCACCCGCCGGCCAGGGTCCCCAGTATCCCAGCCAGCACGGTGGTGGACCCGAAGAGCGTGTTCGCCTTCTCGACGTCCTGGGC
The DNA here is from genome assembly GCF_000020725.1 of Citrifermentans bemidjiense Bem. Lineage (NCBI taxonomy): Bacteria > Pseudomonadati > Thermodesulfobacteriota > Desulfuromonadia > Geobacterales > Geobacteraceae > Citrifermentans > Citrifermentans bemidjiense. The sequence goes on from NC_011146.1 coordinate 2,576,572, forward strand.
ATGCACCCGGAACAGGAAGGTGGGGATCCACTGCGCCAGCCCCCCTATGGCGAAGGTCATGGCGGCCATGGCAAGGGTGTTGGTGACGAAGGCGCGGTTTCTGAAGAGCTGGAGGTAGCCAGCCATCCCCTTCTCCTCGGCGACCTCCTCGCTCGAGCGGTCCCCCCCGCGCTCCGGGGTGCGCAAAAACCAAAGCGGCAGCGCCAGGAGCATGCCCGGCAGGCCCACCATGAGGAAGGCGGCATGCCAGCCGAAACGGTGCCCCAGGACACCCCCCAGGAGGTAACCCATGGCGCTCCCCACGGGAATAGCCACGTAAAACCAGGAAAGGATGCGGCCGCGCTGATCCTTCGGGAAGAAGTCGGCAATGAGCCCAGGGGACACGGTTCCGAAGCTTGCCTCCCCTACCCCGACGGTGGCCCGCGCCGAAAGAAGCGTGCGGTAGCCGGGCGCAAAGCCGGCGAGTACGGTGGCCAGGCTCCAGACGACGACGCCGGACGAGGCAAGCTTGACCCGGTCCCAGTGGTCCCCAAGCCAGCCGAAGACTGGGGCGATGACCATGTAGCTCAGCATGAAGGCGCTACCGAGAAGCCCCAGTTCGGTATCGCTGATGTTGAGGTCCGCCTTGATCAGGGGGAATACCGCGAAGAGGACCTGCCGGTCGATGTAGTTGAGCAGGTTGACCGCCAGGAGCAGTCCCAGCGCGTATCTTCGGTAGGAAAGAGGGATCTGTTCTGCCTGCATCCGTTTTCATCCTCCATAACTTCCATGACTTGCATAACATCCGGGGCCGGCGCCCCGGCAGGCGAGTGGTTTATAGCGCAGCCACGGCCGCGTGCGCTTTCTTGACGATCTCGGCCGGCTCCTCGAAGCGAAAATTAAGCGGCTCCCCGAAGGTCACGGTCACCCGCCCTCTTCGCGGCAGCCCCACCCGGTCCGGAGGAAGGATCTTGTCCGTGCCGCCGATCTTGACCGGCACCACTGGAACGCCCAATTCCTTGACGATGACGCCTAGCCCCGCCTGGAAGTCGTGCAGCTTCGCGTCGCGCGAGTGCTCCCCTTCGGGGAAGATCAGGGTGTTGAACCCATTGTCCGCGAGTCTCCCCATGAAGCGCACCGCGCCGCTGAAACCGCTGGTCTGCGGCAACGGGAAGAGGTTTAGTAAAAGCGTGCCGTACTCGTAGGTAAAGAGCTTCCAGAGGCGGATCAGGCCGCGGTCGGGGCCGAAGAAGAACTCCTCGTAGGCGGCTGTTGCGGTGCGGTAGCGGATCCTTCTCGGAAGCGAAAACATCAGCGAGGGCTGGTCGAAATACGCCAGGTGGTTGGAGATGAAGAGGACCGGCCCCTGCACTTTCTCCAGGCGCTCGGCGCCGCGCACCTCAAGCGTCGCGAAGAGGCGGTACAAAGGGTAGTTGAAAAGCGCGTCGGCAGTCATGCGTAGCGCCCGGACAAAAGGCGTGTTGGTCCAGAACCGGTAATGGCCGCGGTGCCCTGCCTTCTCGCGCCGGGAGATGATGCGGCGCAGGTCCGACACCCGCGTTTGCGGCCCGATCTGGGAGTCCTCGATATCCATCCGGTATTCCTGCTCCAGGTAGTTGACCAGTTCCAGCCGCCCAATCGAGGTAAGCCCCAGGTCGGCCACGAGGTACGATTCTTCCTTGATTTCGGCAGCGCCGGTCCCGGTCACCTTGGCCACGAGGTTGATGAGATGATCCCTTCCCGGCCCGGAGGCGTCTGTGGCGGCACCCTTTTTCACATGCTCCTTCACCTGGAATTTCTTCACCTTGAGCGTCGTGGTCTTCGGGAATTCCGGTTCGTCCCAAAGCGTGTAGCCGGTTATCTGATGCATGGCGTCCAATTGCGCGTTCGCCCGCGACAGTATCTCCTCGGGCCTTTGCGCCTTTTCGTCCAAGAGCAGTACGGCGTGCACCTCCTCCCCCGCCCCCCTGTCCAGCCCGATGACGCAGGACTCCTTCACCCCCGGGACCTTGTTGAGCACCGCCTCCAGTTCGTCCGGGTAGACGTTCACGCCGCCGCCGGTGACGATGAGTTCCTTCTCGCGCCCCTTGATGCTGAGCCAACCGTCCGGGGCGATCTCCCCCAAGTCGCCGGTCCTGAACCACCCTTCGGCGTTGAACGCGGCCCGGGTCGCCGCTTCGTTTTGGTAGTAGCCGGAGAAGACGTTGTCGCCGCGCACCACCACTTCCTTCCCATCCAGCCTGAGCTCCACCCCCGGCAGCGCCGGCCCCACAGAACCTGCCAGCTGCCGCTCCATGGTATTGACGCAAAGGACGGGCGAGCACTCGGTCAGGCCATATCCCTCAAGCACGGTGAACCCCATGGAATCCCAGAAGCGGAAGACGTCGGGGTCGAGCGGCGCCCCCCCGGAGACGAAGACGGTGAAGTTCTTGCCGAACTTTCGCTGCACCGGGAAAAAGAGCTTGGCCCGCTGCGGCTTGGAAAGCCGTTGCGCGAAGCCGGAGAGCGAGGCGAACACCTTGGAGAGCCCCTTTTCCGCCAGCTCGCGCTCGATGGTCGTCTTCAAAAGCTGCATCAGGCGCGGCACCGACATGATGACGTAGATGTCCTCTTCCGCTAACGCCTCCATGATGGCCGAGGGCTTCAGGGTGCGGGGGTAGACGATGGCTGCCCCCTGGTAAAGCGGCGTGAAAAAGCCACCCATCTGTTCGAACATGTGCGACAGCGGCAAAAGCGACAGGAAGGTGAACTCAGGGGTGATGATGGGGACCTGCTGGTTGATCTGCTTGATGTTGGACACCAGGTTCTTGTGGGTGAGGATCACCCCCTTGGGATTACCCGTGGTCCCGGAGGTATAGATGAGCTGCGCCATGTCATCGGGAGCAGGAGCGGCCGTGTCCGCGATCGGCTCCACCCCCTCCAGCAGGTACTGCAGGTCTTCCAGCAGGAGGATTTCCCCTTCGTCGATCCTCTCCGGTTTGAACCGGCTCTGCAGCACGATGCGGGCCTGGGTCAACTGCCGGATCGAGTCGGCGCGCCCGCGCTCGGACATAAAGTCGACCGGTACCGCGACGGCGCCGCGCATGATGATCCCCCAGTAGGCGACCGCCCACCAAGAGGAGTTCGGCCCCCAGAGGAGCACCCGGTCGCCGGGGACCACCCCGTTGCGGGCCAGAAGCGAAGCCATCTTGAGGGAAAGGTCGTACAGCTCGCGGTAGGAAACCGGCAGCCGCCTGACCCCGGTGCGGTTGACCAGGGCTGTCTTGTCGCCGCGCTTGGGGAAGCTATGGAATAGATCAGCCAGTGTCTGCATGGGATGCTCCCTATATCGATAATCGACCGGTCACTGGGGATACTATCTGGTGGAATCAACAATGTACAAGGCAGGTACAACACGGCGTAATGCTCTCATCTGCTGCATCTTCACGACTGAGCATTGTCACATGATCGGGCGGCTTTGGCAACCGGTTGGCTGTGGATGCTGAAAATAAAAAAGCCGCCCCCTTTCGAGGACGGCTTTTCTTTCAGTCTGAATTTGTATGGATCAGGCTGTCTTGGCTTTGGCGGCCCTGGCGCCGGCTTCCCTGGGAGCCTTAGCGGCCTTCGCCGGTTTTGCGGGCTTGGCCGGCTTGGCCGGTTTGGCGGGTTTGGCGGGTTTGGCGGGAGCGACTTTTTTCGCTTCGATGTTGGCCATGCGCACCCCGCGCGCCTTAGCGAGGTTGTCAGCGAGCCCGCGGTCCAGCGCCATCTTGCGCCTGGCGTCGGAATAATTCTTTGCGGCGAGCGGTTGTTTCCCGGGAATTGAGAACTGTTTCTTGTACTCGCCCGGTTTCATGCCGTGCGCGGTGTTCAAGTGTCTCGCCAGGGTCTTGAAACCGCCCTTGCCGCAGATCATGCAAACTACCTCGCCTTTTCTGAATGCCTCTTTTACCGTCAGAGAAGTTTTAGTTTCCTCAGATCCCTCTACAGGCTCGCCTGCTTCAAGGTTTTTGAGAGCGGTATGAACTTTACCGATCTCGAATATCAGCTGATCTGAGGTCATCGGAGTGCTTGACGCATGTGACGCTACAATTTGAGCCGCGATCTCTACCAAGGTTGCCATTGACTGTCCCTCCATAGATCATTATCTGCCTTGACATAGTATTGGCAGGTAATTCCGCTTTGTCAATGAGGGTATTACTAAAAGTATCATCTTCTCTCAGTTGGACTGTTTTTGATGCCAATGATTGCACAGCTGAAGTTACCAAAGCGACCTTGCGACTTACTGCAAACGACGAGGTACAGTCACGAGGACTGGGTTAACCGCTGCCTAAAGTTATCCTCTTGGTGACCGAAAGATTCCATAACGCTGCTATCCACCCATTCCCCGGTTTGCAGCGATTGCTCCGCCAACGTCATGGGCGAATAAAAACCTATCCAACGCGTCAAGTTTACCGTTGACAGAAGTGGAGCGATTCAGTATTAATATGGACATCGAAAAGGAGCGGCTGCTCCTGGACAAACAATTTAATAGCACTAACTTATCACGAGCGACCGAGGGACTGGCCCTACGACGTCGCGGCAACCTCCCGTAAGGGAAGGTGCCAAATCCAGCGAAGCGGCGACGCTTCGGAAGATAAGGAAGCGCGGACCTACTATAGAAAAGTCCCCTTCCGACCCCGGAAGGGGACTTTTTCCTATTGGAGGCAAAGAAAAAATGAAGATCGCAACCGAAGCAGCACAGATAGGCCTGCAGCGCGACACCCGCACCGGAGCGGTGACCGTCCCCATCTACCAGACCGCCACCTTCCGCCATCCCGGTCTTGGTCAGAGCACCGGCTACGACTACAGCAGGTCGGGCAACCCCACGCGCCAGGCGTTAGAGGAAGGGCTCGCCGTCCTGGAGGGAGGGTGCCGCGGCTTCGCCTACGCCTCGGGGATGGCCGCCATCACGAGCCTCATGTTCCTCTTCAAGCAGGGGGACCACCTGATAGTAACCGAGGACCTCTACGGCGGGAGCTACCGGCTTTTCGAGAAGCTGTTCCAGCAGTTCGGGCTCAGCTTCAGCTACGTCGACACGAGCGACATCGAACTGGTGCGCCAGGCCATCCGGCCCAACACCCGCGCGCTCTTCGTAGAGTCCCTCACCAACCCGCTTTTGAAGGTGGCCGACGTCGAGAAACTTGCGGCACTCTGCAAAGAGCGCGACATGCTCTGCATCGTGGACAACACCTTCCTGACTCCGTATCTCTTGCGCTGTCTGGACCTTGGCGCCGACATCACCGTCTATTCCGGGAGCAAGTACCTGGCCGGCCACAACGACACCGTCTGCGGCCTGGTGGCAGTAAAGGACCCGGCGCTTGCCGAGCAGGTCTACTTCCACCAGAACGGCGCCGGCGCCGTCCTAGGCCCGCAGGATTCCTGGCTAACCGTCAGGGGGATCAAGACCCTCACCATCCGGATGGACCGGCAGCAGGAAAACGCCCTTGCCATAGCGCAGTGGTTGACCCTCCACCCGCAAGTCGCGAAGGTGCATTACCCCGGTCTTCCCGATCATCCCGGCCACGAGCTGATGAAACAGCGCGGCAAAGGTTTCGGCGCCATGATCGCCTTCGAAGTGACTGAGCCGCACCTGGTCAACACGCTGTTGATGAAGACCCGTCTGATCTCCTTCGCCGAGAGCCTGGGGGGCGTCGAGAGCCTGATCACCTTCCCCGCGGTGCAGACCCACGCGGACATCGAGCCGGAGACGCTGAAGCGGCTCGGCATAAACCATTTACTGCTCCGCCTTTCGGTGGGGATAGAAGACAAGGACGACCTGATCGCCGACCTGGCGCAGGCGTTCGCAGGAGGAGAACCGGAATGAAATTCGCGACCGAACTGATACACGGCGGAGCCCCGATTGACCCGGAGCACGGCTCCCTGAGCCACCCCATCTACCTGAGCTCCACCTTTGCCCAGCGCTCCATGGAGCACTTCGGCAGGTACGACTACTCCCGCTCGGGGAACCCCACCCGCGAGGCGCTCGAAGAGGCGGTGGCCGGGCTTGAGAAAGGCGCCGTCGGCCTTGCCTTCGCCTCCGGCATGGCAGCCATCTCCTCCACCCTGCTCATCTTCGCGCCGGGCGACCATCTGGTTGTCTGCGAAGACGTCTACGGCGGGACCTTCCGCGCCCTCACCACCGTATTGAAGGGTTGGGGGTTGAACGCCACCTTCGTCGACGCGACCGATACGGCCGCTATCGCCGCCGCCATCAGGCCCGAGACCAAGGCGCTCTACCTGGAGACCCCCTCCAACCCGCTCATCAAGATCACCGACCTAAAGGGAGCCGCGGCGCTCGCCAAGGAGAAGGGGATCCTCACCATCGTCGACAACACCTTCATGACCCCGTACTTGCAGCGCCCGCTGGAACTTGGGTGCGACATCGTGCTCCACAGCGGCACCAAGTTCCTGAACGGCCACTCCGACGTCCTCTGCGGCTTCGCCGTCGCCAAGGACCCGGCAGTAGGCCAAAGGATCCGCTTCATCCAGAACGCCTTCGGCGCCGTCCTCGGGCCGCAGGACTGCTGGCTGGTTTTGCGCGGACTGAAAACCTTGAAGGTGCGCATGGAAGAGCACCAGGCAAGCGCCAAGGTGATCGTCTCCTGGCTCAAAGAGCAGAAGGAAGTGGCGAAGATTTACTACCCCGGGCTTCCCGAGCATCCCGGCTACGAGATCCACAACGCCCAGTCCGCCGGCCCGGGCGCCGTACTTTCCTTCGAGTTGTCCAGTTATGAAGTGACCAGGAAGCTACTGGAAGGGGTGAAATTGTCCGCATTCGCCGTGAGCCTGGGAGGGGTGGAAAGCATCCTCTCCTACCCCGCCAAGATGTCGCACGCCGCCATGCCCCCCGCCGAGCGCGAGGCCAGGGGAATCAAGGACACGCTGGTGCGTCTGTCGGTAGGGTTAGAGGACCCCGAGGACCTGATCGCCGACATGGAGAGTTCCCTTAGATAAGCTGCAGGCGGAAAACCGAAAGGCGGAACGCAGAGGTCACGGAGGTCCACGGAGGTCCACGGAGGTCCACGGAGGTCACCGAGGTTTTTGTGGTAAACCCAAAAGCCTCTTTATCTCGTTCCCAAGGTCCACCTTGGGAACGCAAGGCCTGCCTGAAGCTCCAGCTTCACATAGATCAAAGCTGGAGCTTTTCTCCGCATTGGGTTCCCAAGCTGGAGCTAGGGAACCAGAAAAAGCTAAAAGCCGTTCGCTTTTATCCCTTTCATCCGCCTTGGTCGTATTTAGTCTTTCCTCTGTGTACCTCTGTGTCCCTCTGTGGTGAGTGCCTTTTAGCATAAAAAAAAGCCCGGGATCTCCGGGCTTTTTTTTATGATTGCACAATCTGTACTTACCGCCTCACCGTCTCCACTTGAAGCTGACCGTCTTGACGCCGGGGATGGCTTTCTGGAATATGGCGAGCCCTTCTTCCGTGATGCTGTTGCCGCTGCTGGTGAGCCCCTTCAACCCCTGCAACCCCTGGAGGTAAACGAGCCCACGGTCGGAGATGGCGGTCTGGTACAAGTAGATCCTTTTCAGGTTGGTGAGCGATGAGATGCAAAGAAGCGCCGCGTCGGTCAACCCCCGCCCACAGAGGTAAAGCTCCTCCAGGCCGCTCAGGTGAACGATGTTGTCGAGGTCCGCGTCGGTCACCTCGTACAGGAAGAGCGCCTGCAGATCGTCAGCACTCAATTGCTGCAAAAGCTCGAGGCTCGGCTCCGCCTGCTCCTTCACGTCCAGGCGCACCGCCTGGTCGATGTACACCTCCACCCTACCCACCGCAGGCCCAGCCTTCTTCCACTGGCTGAAGTCCGCCGAAGCAAGATCCCGGATGTATAAGGTTCCACAAGAAAGGCCTTCGGGGAATTGGATGCTTCTCCTCACCCTGGTGCGCCCCGCCGCCTCCCGTGCCTTCTCGCTTCTCAAGGCGGCAAGCCTGCGCTGCGCCCTAACGACATTCATATCCGCGGCCGCGATCATCTCGGCGAAAAGATCGCTCCCCTCCGCCAGGCTATTGTCGACCCGCAGTTTAAAGCGGCAGACGTAGCTCGACCTAAGCTGTTCCACCTGGGCGCTCAGATCGTGCACCGCCTGCGCTTCCACCGCTATCTCCCGTTTCACCCGCGCCAGTTCCGCCTTGGTGTCGTTCGACTCTGGCTGCCGCTCCGGGTGGTGCCTTCTCCAACTGCGCAGTATCTCCCGCAAGGCGCGCGAATCTTCGTCGGCGTACGCCTGGTTCGCCTTCAACATCAGTTCGTGCCTCAAGCTGCCGGCGCCCTCCCCGGCAAGGTCCGGGTGGATCGCCTTGGCGACCTCCCGGTAAAGCGCCTTGATGTCCTCTTCTTCAGCCTTCCAGACCCTGCCCCGCGATCCGGCGCCGGCATCCGATTTGAAGGTTTTGCCGCGGCTGTAGGTTTCGCGGTCCAGGTACTCCTCCTGGATCTCTGCATCGTCCAAAGCGCCGCCGCCGTTCAGGCGTGCTATCTCCGCTTCCAGTCGTTCCAGTTCCGACATGCGCAGCCCAAGAGTCGCCTGGTAGTTCTTCTCGAAACCGGCTATCTCCTCGCGCAGTTGCTGCAGCTCCGCCGCTAGCTCAGCGTGCCGGGCGCGCAGCGATGCGAGCTCGGAGCGTTTTTGCTCCAGTTCGATTTCTTCCGGGAGTTTCCCCTGAAAACAAGCTGTCATATCGCCCACACACTATCAGCGTTGATTTAACAGCATCCGCTTATTTTCGTACACTAACACGACCCGGGTCTCGACACAAAAGGAATTTCACCAGCAGAATTGGAAACGGCAGAAAAAGGTGGGAGGAGTGGCAGAGAGGAGTGTCCGCCAAAGAGAAGACAGGGCGAGGATATAAAAACAACTGAGAGTGGGCGTATGAATTTGCTGAAGGAATTCCCTTGGGCCGGAGAAACTGTCCATACCACATGTGGTTCAACGGTAATCTAGTTTGTGTCAGTCAAAATACAGTGAGCTCACAGAATAAACGCTTACGGCTACACCGATCCGGATACAATAAACCGGAGTCCCCCAAAAGATGGCTCCGGTTTATAAAGCTGGGCCAGGCCGATCATTTTGCTCTCGATGACTCGTACGTCCCTCTCGATAAATTACATATCGCTCTAGATGACTGACGCAGCGCTCTCTGTAATTCGCAGAACGCTCTGGGGAATCCATGCATCACTGGGAACGGTGCTCGCGTACCATCTTGGTGAGCAGTCGGTCGAGGGCGGAGGCGAAACGATTGCGGTCGGTGAGGCCCAACTGGGCAGGTCCCCCCACCAGCAGCCCGTCGGTCCGCAACTCGGCCATCAGATTACGGTAGGAAAGCCGCTCGCCGACATTCTCTTCGGTGTAGAGCTCGCCGCGAGGATCAAGCGCAACTCCTCCCTTCTCGACCACCCGGGCCGCAAGCGGAATGTCGGCGGTGATGACGAGGTCGCATGCCTCGGCATTCTCGGCTATGTAGTCGTCGGCTACGTCAAAGCCTGCCTTGACACGTACGGAAGTTATCAGCGAGGTGTGAGCGCGCGAAAGGTCGGTGTTGGCTACCAGACAAACCGGCACTTTCAAACGCTCTGAAGCGCGGAACACAATGTCCTTTACCACTCGGGGACAGGCATCTGCATCAATCCAAATCTTCATTCTCTACTCCAGCGATACCACTTTCGGTACGTTGTGATTGGCGGAAAAAATCTCTCATAGGCAGCGTTGCACGCTACTACAGCGAACCTGCCCTGTCAACGCGACAGCCCGGCTGGCGCTTTATGAGACATTTTTTTAATCGAAATCAAATTATAAGATTGACATGGTGCAGGAGATGCTATATGTTTACGCATCCGTGGATTTCCGGAACACTAACACAGCAGTAATATGGGAGAAGTAAGTAAATGGTAAACGGAACTGTGAAATGGTTTAACGACAGCAAGGGTTTTGGCTTTCTCGAGCAGGAAAATGGCGAGGACGTATTCGTTCATTTCTCCGCTATCAACGGCGACGGCTTCAAATCCCTCACCGAAGGCGACAGCGTGACTTTCGAAATCGTAAAGGGACCGAAAGGGCTTCAGGCAGCTAACGTTTCCAGGGCTTAATCACATAGCGTAGAACTTTATCGAAGGCCCCGGAGGAATCCGGGGCCTTTTTTCGTTTCTTGGCCGTAGACCTACCCCTCCCCAACCCTCCCCTTCCAGGGGAGGGAGATAAATCTGACCGACCCGTTTCCAAGGGAGGAAGAGGTCAGCTCTTGCCTCATGCTCCGCAGATGGGGCACCCTTGCATGGAAAGCGGTTTTTCCAGGCGACACTCCTTCAGCAGCGCCTCGTCCTGAAATATCTCCCTGGTCGGCCCGTCCGCCCTCACTTCTCCACCGCTTAGCACTACGGTCCGTTCGCACAGATCCAGCACCAGGTCGAGGTCGTGGCTGGTCACAATCTTACTGTGCTTGAAATCCTTCAAGAGGTTGATCAATTGCCGGCGGGCGTACGGGTCGAGTCCGTTGCCGGGTTCGTCCATGACCAGTATGTCCGGCGCCATGGAAAGAACGGTGGCGATGGCAACCCTCCGTTTCTCGCCGGCGGACAAATGATAAGGAGGCTTGCCGGCCAGGTGCAGCGCATCGACCTGACGCAGCGCATCCTTCACGCAACGCTCCAGATCCTCGCCGCTCAAGCCAAGGTTCATCGGGCCAAAGGCGACGTCCTCATACACGGTCGGCATGAAGAGCTGGTCGTCGGGGTCGTGGAACACCATACCGACGGTGCGCCTGATCTCTGCCAGGGTGTCGCGACCGACGGGGAGATGCCCGACCCGAACGGCGCCGGAAGTGGGGAGCAGGTGCCCGTTCAGGTGGGCTAGCAGGGTCGACTTCCCTGCACCGTTCGCACCTATGACGGCGACGGATTCCCCATGTACGATGCGGATGGAGACGTCGCGCAGGGCCTCGGTGCCGTCGGGATAGACGTGGCGCAGGCGATCTATTTCGAGTATGTGATGACTCATGGCAGTAATCCTGTGAAGAACGAGCCCACGGAATGGGTGACGTTGGTGAGCCTCAAGACGATGCAAAGCGAGACCCATATGGAAAGGAATACGACGTCGGCGAAGCGCAGGCGCGCCTTGACCTGCTCGGGAAAGGTTCCGGAGAATCCGCGCGCCAGCATCGCCATGTGCATGCGCTCGGCCCGCTGCCAGGTTCGCAGCAAAAGATGCCCGAGGAGCGAGGCGTAGCTTTTCAGGCCGCTTCCCTTCCTGCCTAAGCAGCGGAGTTCCCTGGCCTTGGCGGCGCGTCTGCCTTCTTCTGCCAGGACAAATAGGTAGCGGTAGAGAAACATGAGCTGCAAGGCAAAGGGGCGGGGCATACCGAGGCGCTGCAGAGCGCGGCAGATGGCAGGGAAACCGGTGAGGGCGGTAAGCGCGAAGACGGCGCCCACGGTGAGGCCGGTACGGAGCACGATGGAGGCGAAGGAAAGCCAGCCGCCGGTAACCTGGAGAGCGCCTAGCTGCAGCAGCACTTGGCGGTCGAAATATGGGTTGCAGATTCCTACGGCGATGGCGAAGGGAGCCACCAGCGCCACCTTCCCCAACAGGTACCGGGTTGGGAGTTCCCCCACCGCGATCAGGAACGCTGGAAAAATAAGAAAAGGGATGAGTGGGGAGATCTGGTAGCGGTCGAAGGAGACGACGCAGACGATAAAGACCAGCGTGGCGAGCACCTTCGCGCGGGCATCGAGCCGGTGCAGGAAAGTGGTACCGGAGGCCAGTTGATCCAGCCGCTTTAAATCCAGCAGCGCAGCACTAATAGATGCCATGGACCGGTCCACAAAGGAGGTGGGCTTCAGGCATCGGGGGTCTCCACCCTTTCCTTTCCTCTCTTCAACAACGCCCCGGCAACGCAGACCAGGGCAAGGGTGAGGATTGTGCCGACTACTCCCGGAACGGCGCTCGCGGCATCCGGCAGATCACCGGCACCGCTTGGCAGCGGGCGGGGCGCGGCACGCTTTACGGCGTAATCGGGGAACCAGGCGCTTTTCTCCTGCAGGTGAGCGAGAAGACCATGCACACCCTCACCCGCCCCGGGAGCGGCGACTTTGCCCCCCGCCTTGGCGAACGACCATTCCAGCCCGTCCGGGTTTTTGGAAGCCAATTGGGAAAGGAAGCCGCCGGTGACCAGGGCAATGACGAGGAAGGCGAGCAAGACTGCGAAGCGGGAGCGCCCGGCGTTGTCAGGAGCACGCCGCAACAGTTCCGGGCGCGCCTTGCGCACGAAGGAAAGAATGGCGACTGTCACCGCCCCCTCGACCGCTCCGATAGCGAGGTGTATGGGTTGCATCAGCAACAGGAAACGCTCCAGGGGAAGCGAAGATATACCCGACAGACCGGTTTCCAGCACGACGGCCAAGGAGCCCAGCTGCATTGCCACCAGCGCTGATATCATGACGGCCGCGTTCTCCCGCAATTTGCCGGGCGCGCCTCCGGGGACTGGCTCCGCAAGGTGCCTGTCCCCCTTCGACATCTCCCCCTTCGAGAGGGCGCGGTACAAGAACGGGTAGACCAGAAAGGATGGGATGACGCCCAGGTTGAAGATGTTGCAGCCAAGCGCTAAGAGGCCGCCGTCGGCAAAGAATAGAGCCTGCACCACCAACACCGAGGCAATGGTCAGGAAGGAGGCCGAAGGGCCGAGCAGGACCGCCAGCAGCAGGCCGCCGCCCAAGTGACCGCTGGAACCGGTCCCCGGTATGGAGAAGTTGATCATCTGCGCGGCGAAAAGAAAGGCTCCCAACACTCCCATCAGGGGGGCCTGGCGGTCGTCATGCTCACGGCGCAGTTGGGCTGAACCGAGGGCGATGGTCCCTGCCGAGACCGCCCACATGATCCCTCCCACCGCCGGGGAAAGCAAAGCGTCCGCCATATGCATGTTGCCTTCTCCTTTGTGCAGGGCGATCAGGACGAATTGAAGGGGGACAGGCACCTTGCGGAGCCAGCCCCCTCGTAGCACGAATCTCACATAAGTAACACCGCAAGATATACAAGATGGTCATAGCACTGTCAACGCAATATTGCCCTGCAACAGGGGCAAGACGGCAGTAATAGGGTATACGGTTTCGATGTTACTTGGAGGGTCGTATTGAAACTGGTCAGGCGCTTGGAGACGAAGAACTCTCTTCAGATTTAGACGGCAGGATTTCGAATAAATCCCCTTCTCTTTCCTTTAAAATGATGTTAATGTCTCGCCCTGCAATGGCCCGGCACTACCTGTTGAAACAGTTTTCCTCCGCACCAAAGTCCATTCTTTCTTTGCTGATGCAAGGAGCGTTACCCAATGGCCGCCTCAGAAAATAAAGCAGTCCATTTCACCGCAAACTGCACGGTGCTGCTGGCCTTCTTCGTCGCGCTCTTTTTCCCTGCCGGGTACTTCGTCGTGAGTTACCAGTATGTGGTAGGGAGCCTGGAGACCGAAGCCGAGATCAACGCCAGAATTGTAGGTGGGTTGATCGACGACACCCCCGGATCGCTGCATACTCAGGCCCACCGGCTGGGGGGTATGCTTCCGCAGAACCAGAATTCGGGACACCCGGACTTCAGCAGGATCCTCGACGCCGACGGCCGGGTGCTTGCCACCAGGGGCAAGCCACCTGCCCAACCGACGATCACCAAGTCGCACGACATCTTTTTCGCCGGGAAGACCACCGGCAGCATGAAAATCAGCCGCTCGCTCAGGCCTATCTTGACGAAGACCGCACTGGTGGCCGTTTTCGGTCTCTCCGTCGGGCTGGTGGTATTCATACTTCTCCCCTTCCGCGCCATCAACCGCGCCAACCGTAAGCTGCAGGATTCGTACAATTTCCTTACCAAAGTCATGGAGAGCAGCGCCAACGCGGTGATCGTTCTCAATCCGGACGGCAAGATCGCCATGGTTAACGGCCGGTGCACCGAGATGAGCGGCTACCGCCCCGAGGATCTGTACGGCTCGGAAATAGACCGGCTGCTCTGCCCGCAATCGTTCGACACGGTCCTGGCGCAGCTGCGCCAGGTGTCGAGCGGCAAGGCCGAGATCGTCAAGTTCGAGACCGACCTGCTCAGAAAGGACGGCAGCACCATTGCCATCGCCTGCGGCGCGACCCCGGTATACCAGGAAGGACGTATCGCCAGCACGGTGCTCTCGGTGGAGAACATCACCGAGCGGAGGCATTCGGTCGAACAGCTCAAAGCCGCCAAGGAATACACCGAGAACCTGATCCAGGCTGCCTGCGTGATGATCCTGGGGCTCGACCTGAAAGGGAACGTGACCCTTCTGAACCGCACCGCCGAGGAGGTGACCGGGTACAACACCGACGAGCTGATCGGAAAGAACTGGTTCGAGACGGTGATGGGGGCAGAAGCTTTCTACAAGATGTGCACCATCCCGGGGATGGTTGGCGAAAGCGTGAACCGCTGCGCCTTCGAGAATCAGATCGTCACCAAGGAAGGGCTGGTACGCACCATCTCGTGGCGCAACAGCGCCATCATCGAAAAGGACGAACGGCTGGGGACGCTCTGTTTCGGGATCGACATCACCGAGCACCGCAAGATCGAGGCGCAACTCAGGCACTCGCAGAAGATGGAGTCCATCGGGCAGTTGGCCGGCGGCGTCGCCCATGACTTCAACAACATGCTGAGCGTGATCATGGGATACGCCCAGCTCTGCCAGATAGAGGTAGAGGAAAACAGCTCGCTTTGGCTCTACCTCCAGGAGGTCGTCAAGGCGGGCGAGCGCTCGCGCGACATGGTGAGAAAGCTGCTCGCCTTCTCTCGTAAGGAGATCATCTCTCCTAGGGCGGTCGACCTGAACATCCACTGCATCGAGACGGAAAAGACCTTGAGCCGCCTGATCGGCGAGGAGATCAAGCTCAACTTCATCCCTGCCACTACGCTTTGGACCGTGAAGATCGACCCGTCGCAGGTGGACCAGATCCTGATGAACCTGGCGGTCAACGCCCGCGACGCCATGCCCGAAGGGGGGTGCCTGACTATCAGCACCGAGAACGCTACAGTGGACGAGGCATTCTGCGATTACCGCCTCGACGCGCGCCCGGGAGAGTATGCCTGCCTCACCGTGGCGGATACCGGTTTCGGCATGGACAGAGAACTCACCAAAAGGATCTTCGAGCCCTTCTTCACCACCAAGGACGTCGGCAAGGGAACCGGACTCGGGCTCGCCACGGTTTACGGCATCGTCACCCAGAATGGCGGTTTCCTCGACGTCGACAGCGAGCCGGGAGAAGGAACCTCGTTCCGGATCTACCTGCCGCGCCTGAAGGACGAGCCCGTGGAAGAAGCAAAACCGTGCCCCGACCAGCCCAAAGGATCGGGCACGATTTTGGTCGTAGAGGACGACCCCATGCTCCGGACCATGGCGACCCAGATGCTGGAAAAGATCGGCTACCGCGTCATCCAGGCCGAGGGGCCTCAAGTCGCCCTTTCCATCTGTGCGGATCTGACCACGTTCATCGACTTGGTGCTGACCGACGTCATCATGCCCGAGATGAACGGACTGGAGATGGCACGGGGAATCGCCGCACTGCGCCCCGACACCAAGGTGCTCTTTATGACCGGTTACTCTTCCGACGTCATTGCGAGCCACGGCATCATTCAACCAGGACTGCACTACGTCGAGAAGCCGTTCAACATGGAGGGGCTGCATGCGAAGATCCTGGAGATTCAGGCGGCCTGACTTTCAATAGCTGCACGCGTCCAGACAGAAAAGGGACAAGCTACTTCACAATAAGTAGCCTTGCCCCTTTTTTTTGCCCAAATAGAGTCAGTCTGCTAGACTAGGACAGTCATTTAACAGCAAGACAGGCGAGGAGATTCTAAATGAAAAAGTCACTGCTTATTCTTTTGCTTGCGCTCATGGTCCCACTGATCTTGAACCAAGGCACTTCAGCCTGGGCTGACAGCTATCAGCAGGAGTATTATCAGCCGGGCGCGGACCTCCTGATGCCGGACGAACTCGACGAATTGCTGGCCCCCATCGCCCTCTACCCCGACCCGCTGATCGCGCAGATCCTGCCGGCTGCGACCTTCGTGGACCAGATAGACGACGCGGCGCGCTTTGTCAGGCGCTACGGCCCCGGCCGGGTCGACTACCAGTGGTGGGATTTAAGCGTCAGGGCCATCGCCCACTACCCGCAGGTCCTTTACATGATGGATCAGAACCTCGATTGGACGGCGTCGCTCGGGCAGGCCTTTATCGAACAGCCCCAGGAGGTCATGGACGCTATCCAGAGGCTGCGCGACGACGCCCGGGCGGCCGGCAATCTCTACAGTACCTCCCAGCAGTCGGTGATCTTCGAGGGAGGGATCATCAGGATCGTTCCGGCCAGGCCGCAGTACGTCTACCTGCCGGTGTACGACCCCTACGTGGTTTATTATGAGCCCTACTCCCCCTCCTACCCCTTCATCACCTTCAGCGTAGGATTCACCATCGGGGCCTGGCTCAACCGCGACTGCGACTGGCGACAGCACCGGGTGTACTACCACGGCTGGCGCGGCAACGGATGGGTGAGCAGATCACGCCCGCACATCCACGACCGGCGCGGGATCTACATCAACCAGCGCGCCTCCAGCATAACCGTCAATACCCGGGTGGTTCAGCGGGACACGCGGGTCTATCGCACCGAACTGCGCGACGAGGGGCTGCGCTGGCGTGGCAGGACAGGCGGACGCAGCGAGCCCGCCCGCGTGCAGACGCGCCGTGGAACCGCTACGCCGGGTGCGAGGATCGAACAGCGGCGCCCGGGGCAGGCAATCCAGCCCAGGCCGGGCCGGTTTGAACCGCAACGCAAGGGGCAGACACCGCAGCCGACTCCGGGCCGGGTGGAACAGCAGCGCCCCGGCAGGACCGAAAGCGCACCTCCGGGACGGACACAGCAGCGCCCGGGAAGAATGGAGGCGGCGCCGTCCGGCGAGAACCAGCAGCAACGCCCTTCGAGGATAGAGCAGCATAAGGCCCCGGCCGTGCAACAGGCGCCTGCGGCACCAGGCCAGCAGCCAGCCGGCACCGAGCAAAAGGAGCGTCGCCAGCAACTAAGGCAGATAAACCGGCCGCCTGTTGCGCCTACCACCGAGGTCCCGCGCGCGACCGTCCCGGCGCCGAGCACAGCGACCCCGCCGGCGAGGGTGCTGGAGACACCGCCGAGAAGGGGTACTCCACCCCCGGCCGCCAGGCCGTCGGTCGTTCCGGCGCCGGCACCCCCGGATGCACCAAGGGAGATCGAGACGCCTCGCCCCTCAAGGCCTGAACGCGAGTCTGGAGAGGGTGCTGGAAGAGGCGGCGGTCGCGGCGGCGGTGAAAGGGCGGAACCGAGGGGGGGACAGCGAGAGGAAAGAGACACTCGATAAAAGGTAAAGAGGAATCGGAACGAAGAGGGGACAAGTCATCGACTTATCCCCTCTTTTTCTTAGGTCGTTTTGAAGAGATCCAGCGCCGCCGTGGCAAGGCCGGCAACACCTGCCCGAATGGTCGGCTCCGGTAATGGGGCGAACAGAGGAGAATGGTGCGAAGGAAGCGGCATTCCGCTTTTCCGGCTCGCCTCGAAGCTTTCCGGGGCGGCTGCGCCCAGCCAGAACATGCAGATGGGAATCTTCCCTTCCAGGCTCCAGGAGCCGAAATCCTCACTCACCATCTTCGGTTCGCTGCGGTAGACGTTGCCGGAGCCTAAGGCCAGGCGCAGCGAAGCCGCCACCCGTTCGGCCAACTCCGGGTCGTTGTAGATCGCCGGATGGGAGACCTTCACCTTCACGAGCGGAGACCGGTCATCGGGCACCCCGGCGACCAGCGCCACGCCGGCGGCCATCCGGCGCACCGATTCGACGATACGGTCGCGAACGCCGTCGTCATAGGTCCTGACGCTGAGTTGCAGTACGACCTCGTCCGGTATCACATTGCTGGCTGCGCCGCCGTGAATGGAGCCGACGCTTAAGACTGCCGGTTCTCTGGGGCTTTTCTCCCGGCTGACGACGGTCTGCAGGGCGAGCACCAGTTGGGCGGCCATGACGACCGGGTCCTTGCCGCACTCGGGGGCCGAGCCATGGGAGCCGACGCCGCGGACTACGACCTCCAGCTCGCACAAGCTCGCCATGAAGTTCCCCGGGGCGTACCCGGCGCTGCCGGCCTTAAGGTGCAGGGTGCTGTGCAGCGCCAGGGCAAAGTCGGGCTTAGGGCAATAGCCGTAGGCGCCGTCATCCAACATGGCGTCTGCCCCGCCGCCCCCCTCTTCGCCGGGTTGGGCGACCAGAACCAGGGATCCCTGCCAGTTCCTCCTAAGCCGCGCCATAAGGCGCGCCACGCCCAATAAGACCGTGACATGGATATCGTGCCCGCAGGCATGCATTACCGGCACCTCGTTGCCGTCGCGGTAGGTCCCCTTGACCTGGCTGGCATAGGGAAGGCCGGTCTTTTCCTGAACCGGGAGCGCGTCCATGTCGGCCCGAAGCAGCACGGTGGGCCCGATGCCGTTGGAAAGAACGGCGACGACGCCGTAGCCAGGCCAGTCGTAATTGCGGTATCTTCCCACCCCTTCCGTCACCGTGTAACCCAAGGCGCGCAGTTCGGCGGCGACAAGTGCCGAGGTCTGCTCCTCCTGCCCCGAGAGTTCGGGCTGAGCGTGCAGCTGTCGGTAGATGGCGGCCAGGGAGGGGAGTTCGGCTTCAACCATGCCGGTGAAAGTGCCGCTGGTTACTTGGTCGTTCATACGAAATCGCACCTGCTGTATCGGAGGTTGTGGTTGCGTGGCAGTAAGGGGGATAACAGCGTCTGTCGCGCCGCTGGACGCCGCAAGGGTACTATGGATAAAAAATCTAATCAACAGCCGATGTGCAGCCTGCGACAAATTTGCATGGAGTAAGTGATTTGAACGGGCGGTAAACTGCCGTCATCGGTGCAGGCATGACTGTTAATCGGGCAACTGTGAGAGCCCCGCAAGTGTACAGAACTGTCCGCGTATTGAAAAACAAGCAGTTATGCGATGGCATGTTCTGTGTAATTACCTCCACAGCCATAAGGAGGTGGCCCCTATGCCCATATCCATAGACGAAACCCGATATTTATCCGCAGCCGAAACAGCCGTCCTGCTGTCTACCACCGAAACCAAGGTCCTCATGCTGGTGAAGCGGAGAGTGTTGGAGGGCGAACTTTACGGCGACATCTGGATGATCAGCAGGGCCTCGGTGGAAAACTATGATCCCAAGAGAACTGAGGCGAAAGATGAACTTTCCTGCCGCAGCAGTTGCAGCAGTTCCACCTGCGGTTGCCACTAGACGGGGGAATGCCATGGGAATAAGCATACGCGCATCGGATCTGAAGTACCGTTACCCGAAGGTAGTCTCGACCAGGTTCGCCCCCAAATTCGCCGGAAGCGGCGACAGGGAGCCCTTCAACCGGGACGACCTGTACGACATCATACCGGTTCTTGAGGCGGCAATGGATCATCTGGAACGTGACGACGCTACGACGCTGCATTTCATGGAGGACCTGATGAATCAGGATCTCCCCCGCTTCCTCAATACCCGCGCTGAGGTCTTCGACTTTCTCACTGGTTGCACCAAGGAGATGCTGGAGCTGAGTCGGTGACTGCATGGAATGAAGTCACAGCTTATGCCTCTTTCGTCCCTGCGCTGCGCGCGGCGCTTTGATCCTCCGCTCTATACGGACGAGATAGCTCCCCCTCCCCCGCCGATTTTCTCCATGACAGCCCCTCTAAAGCGCTATGCCGCATCTCTCTGAATCAGTCCCAAATTGATACTGCCGGTTGCAAACTGATACAGATTGGTTAAAGTCTTCAGCGGGTTCACATGAGGGGGTTGTCATGATCATACACATCGTGAGACACGCAGAAGCAATAGAGAGAAGTCCTTTGATACCCGAGGAGCACCGCTTCCTCACCCGGCGCGGGAGAAGGCGCTTCAGGCAAGCCGCCAAGAGCCTGGACACGCTGGGAATCCAGCCGGACATAATCCTCACCAGTCCCCTGGTCAGGTCCGTGCAGACCGCCGACATCCTGGCGGAGAAGCTGCGCTACAAGCGCGAGCTGGCCGTATCCGGCACGTTGGCGCCGGGGTTCCGGCCGGAAGCGCTGGAAGACCTGCTGAAGACCAACCCGCAGGCGCGCGAGATCGTCCTCGTGGGACACGAGCCGGACTTCGGCCTGCTGGTTCAGACGCTTTTAGGGGAGCAGGAGCCGTGCGCGCTACCCAAGGGGGGTGCCATCTCCTTCAAGAGGGGGTTCGACGGGGGCGAGGCGACTTTCCTCCAGATGGTCACCGGTTCGGGGAAGATCATCACCTCCCGCAGCAAGGCGCTGGACCGCCTGCAAAACGACGGGCGATGAGCTGCTTCATTCAAACCACAACCGATTGAACGACAAGGAGCGTGCGCGATGGTGCAGTCAACGGCGGACCTGAAACGACTCAAGGGGGTCGGAATAACCCTCGAAAAACGTCTCTTTGACGCAGGTTTCGACAGCTTTTCCAAGATAGCCGAGGCAGGCGAGGAAGGACTGAAGAAGGTTCGGGGCATGAGCCCGCGTACTATGAGCTCAATCGTGGTGCAATCACGGCAGCTTGCCGGGACGGAGCGGCACCAGGAGACCGAACCTGCGGACGCCATGCATCAGCGGGTTGCCGAGGTACGGGGCAAGGTGGAGACCCTGGCGGAGAAAACCCGGGACCGCTTCGGCGAGGAGATGAGCGACAAGTGCGGCAGAAAACTCAGCTCCGATCTGAACCGGATCGAGATGGCGCTGCTCCAGATGCACGATTTCGGCAAGAAACGAGGCAAACGCGCAGACAAGGCGCTGTTAAAGGCGGAGAAAAGAGTCACAGGGCTGGAGGACGCAACTCTCAAGAAAGTCCGCAAGGGGTTTAAGAGAGCAAAGAAGGCGGTACTGAAAGCCCTCCGCTGATACTGTGTCTGCAGTTCTTCACTGCATTGCCAGAGGAGCTCTCTCTTGGTACAATCCCTGCCATCCTGTCATCTAAGAGACCCAATAGCATCTGGTGCCACTGCCCGGCGCAAAGGGTGCGGGGCAGGCACGAGGAGAACCCCTTGAAGCAGACCCGGCTTGCCGCCATCGACATCGGCACCAACTCAATCCGAAGCATAATCATCGAGACCTCCGGAAACGGCAAATACAAGATCCTAGACGACGAGAAGGTGCTGGTGCGGCTGGGCGAGGGCCTGCACCAAAGCGGCGCCATCTCCCCCGCTGCCTGCAGCCGCGCGCTGGAAGCCCTTTCCCGACAAAAGAAAATCATAGACGGCTACGGGGTAGCCTCCATCGAGGCGGTTGCCACCAGCGCGATGCGCAAGGCGAGTAATGGTCCCGCCCTGGTGCAGGCCATCAATGACGCCACCGGCGTCGAGGTGGAAGTCATCAGCGGCGAGGAGGAGGCCGAGCTTGCGGCCTTAAGCGCCGCGCACAATTTCGAGCTGGAAGGGGTCAGGCACCTTATCTTCGACATCGGCGGCGGGAGCATGGAGCTGATTGCCGCGCTCGGTTCCCATACCGAGGAGATGATCTCCCTGGAACTGGGAGCGGTTTTCCTCACCGAGAGTTTCCTCAAGGGAGACCCGGTGCACCCCTCCGAGCACGAAAAGCTGCGCAAGCACGTCCGCAAGACGCTGAAGCGAGCCTATACCGGTGAGCGCAGTGGCATGCAGTGCCTGGTAGGCTCCGGCGGAACCGTCACCACGATCGCGGCCATGGTTGCCGCCACCAGGAAGGAGAAGTACGACTCCGTGCACGGCTACGAGCTCCTCCGCTCGGAGGTGGTTCACCTTCTGGCCATGCTGGTCAGAAAGAACGACAAGGAACGGCGCACCATCCCCGGGCTCAACCCGGATCGTTCCGACATCATTGTGGCCGGGGTCACCGTAGTCGACGAACTGATGGATTTTTTCCAGGTGAACCTGCTCAAGGTGAACGAGCGCGGCATCAGGGAAGGACTGATATTGAGGGGGCTGCGGCGGCAGAACCTGCTCCCCCACGAGAAAAGGACCCGCTCCTGGCGCAACTCCGCGCAGGAGTTCGGCCATTCCTGCCATTTCGACCAGGATCATGCGGAGCACGTGGCCAAACTGGCGCAGCAGGTGGCGAAGGCGCTAGCGCCCAAATTCCAGCTGGCGGAACGGGAGCTGCGGCTACTGGAAGCCGCGGCGCTTTTGCATGACGTCGGCTACTTCATCAACTATTCCAGCCACCACAAGCACTCCTACCACCTGATCCGCCATGCCGACCTCTTCGGCTTCACCCCGCGCGAACGGGAATTGATCGCCAACGTCGCGCGCTACCACCGCAAATCGATCCCCAAGAAAAAGCACGACCAGTTCGTGCGGCTTCCGGCAGCCGACCAGTTGCTGGTTTCGCGCCTGGGGGGGATACTGCGGCTTTGCGACGGGCTGGACCGACGCCGAAACGGCGTGGTGCGAGAGCTTGTCTGCCGGCTTGCGCCGGACGACACGCTGCGCGTGACCCTGGTAGGCGATGAGGACATGTCGGTGGAGTTGTACGGCGCGAAGGCCAAGGGAGACCTGCTGCAGGAGGCTTTCCATCTGAAGCTTGCGCTACAGACAGCTGAATGAAAAAAGGACCCGGCAGGCGCCGGGTCCTTTTTTTTGCTGTATTGGCTAACGGTGTTGAAGGGACAGGCTCCTTTAGGTGCCTGTCCCTCTATCGGAACGTTTCTTTCAACTCAACCAGCCTCCCCAGGCGCAAAGGGGACAGGCACCTGACGGAGCCAGTCCCCTTTGTTTAAGCCCTATGCCATCCCGGCGAAGGCGTCCTGCTCTTCGCTGGTGAACATCCGGTCCAGCTGCAGCATAAGCAGCAACTGCTCCGCGTGCTTGATGACCCCGCAGATGAAGTCCTGATCTATGCCGCCGGCGGCGATGCTCGGAGGAGGCTGGATCTCGGCGTTGGAAATGCGGATCACCTCCGACACCCCGTCGACGATGAACCCCATCAGCTTGCCGTCGATGTCCATTACCATGATTCTTGTGTGCTGATCGTCTTCGGTGCTCGACATCCCGAAGCGATTGCGAAGCGAGATGATGGGAATCACCTTGCCGCGCAGGTTAATGATCCCTTCCACGCTGGGGGGCGTATTGGGGATATGGGTTATCGGCGTCATCCTGATGATTTCGCGCACCTTTAGCACCTCGACTGCGTACTCTTCGGCGCCGAGATTGAAGCTGACCAGCTGGATGAGTTCGCTTTTCGATTCGCCGGCTTTTACCGGCACTATGGCTGTCGACATGTGTTTCCTCCGGGGGATGTCTTGATCGTCTTTTGCAATTCGGCCCAGATCCTGGCTGCCTACTTGTTGATTATCGGCAGGATAGGCGAATTCTAAAGCGAAAAAAGAGTTACACGTCGGTACGGGCCGGCGATGAAAGCGAAGAGTCCCGCTCGCCCAACGGTCAGAGCTTCCCATTAGGCTCCGACGGTACGAGCGGCAAGGGGCGTACCGGCCTCAGGCGCCAGATCTCCTCGTTGTACTCGGCTATGGTCCGGTCGGTGGAAAACTTGCCGCTGCGCGCGCTGTTGACGATGCTCATCCGGGTCCATGCTTCCCGGTCCAGATAGGCTGCGGCCGCGCGCTTTTGCGCCTGCACGTAGCTGCGGAAGTCAGCCGCGACCATCCACGGATCGCCCGGGTTCACGATCGCCTGGATGATGGGGTCGAAGAGCCCCGCCTCGAACATGTTGAAGTGGCCGCTGGTCAATAACTGCAGCACCCGGTTCAGGTCGGGATCGGCTGCGATGATGCCGGCCGGGTTGTAGCTGCGGCGCTGATGCTCCACCTCTTCGGCGGTCAGGCCGAAGACGAAGAAGTTCTCGTCCCCCACCTCCTCCCGGATCTCGATGTTGGCGCCGTCCAGCGTGCCGATGGTGATGGCGCCGTTCATCATGAACTTCATGTTTCCGGTCCCGGATGCTTCCTTGCCGGCGGTGGAGATCTGCTCGGAGAGGTCGGTTCCCGGGCAGATCACCTCCATGGCGGTCACCCGGTAGTTGGGGAAGAACGCGACCTTGAGCCGGTCCCCGACCAGTGGATCCTCGTTCACGACCTTGGCGACGTTGCCGATCAGCTTGATGATCAGTTTCGCCATGTGGTACCCCGGCGCCGCCTTGCCGCCGATCAGCACGCAGCGGTTGGTCCATTCCCCGGTGTCGCCGCGCTTGATCCTGTCGTAGAGATGGATCACGTGCAGCACGTTCAGGAGCTGGCGCTTGTACTCGTGAATCCTTTTTACCTGGACGTCGAAGAGGCTCTCAGGGTTGAAGGGGACCCCGCACTGGTCGAGGACAACTGCGGCGAGCCGCTCCTTGTTGGCCTTTTTCACGGCGTGCCATTTACTGCGGAATTCGGGATCGTCAGCCAGGGGTGCCACCTGCGAGATCCTTCCCAGGTCGGCGATGAACCCCTCCCCTATCCTGCCGGCAATGAGCGAGGCAAGCCCGGGGTTGCACTTGACCAGCCAGCGGCGCGGGGTGACGCCGTTGGTCTTGTTGTTGAACTTCTCCGGCCAAAGTTCGTAGAAGTCCCTGAAAAGCCCCTGCACCAAGAGTTGCGAGTGGAGCGCGGCGACGCCGTTCACCGAGAAGCTCCCCACGATGGCGAGGTAGGCCATGCGCACCTGCGGCACCGGCCCCTCCTCGATGATGGACATGTTGCGCAGCCGTTCGTTGTCGCCGGGCCAGCGGCTGGAGACCTCGGCAAGAAAGCGCGCGTTTATCTCCAGGATGATCTCCAGAAGGCGCGGCAAAAGCTGCCTGAAAAGCGGCACCGGCCACTTCTCCAGCGCCTCGGGGAGCAGGGTGTGATTGGTGTAGGCCATGGTGCGGGTGGTGACCGACCACGCCTCGTCCCATCCCATACCCTTTTCGTCCATGAGCAGCCGCATCAGCTCGGGGACGGCGCAGCTTGGGTGGGTGTCGTTCAGCTGGAACACGTTCCTCTCGGCGAAGTGGCCGAACACCTCTCCCTGCCGTTGCTTCCAGCGGGCAAGGACGTCCTGCAGGCTCGCCGAGGCGAGGAAGTACTGCTGCCTGAGCCTCAGCTCCTTGCCGTTCTCGCTGGCGTCGTTGGGGTAGAGCACCATGGTGATGTTCTCCGCCTCGTTCTTCATGGCCACCGATTCGGTGTAGCTCCCGGCGTTGAACTCTTGGAGGTCGAAGGCGTCGGTGGCGGCAGATTTCCAGAGCCTAAGCGTGTTGACGGTTCCGTTTTTGTACCCCGGGATGGGGAGGTCGTAGGGAACGGCGAGGATGTCGTGGGTGTCGAGCCAGCGGTGGGTGAGGCTCCCGTCGTCGTTGCGGCTGCACTCGGTCCGCCCGCCGAAGCGGATGCGCTGGGTGTACTCGGGGCGCTCCATTTCCCAGGGGTTGCCGTCGCGCAGCCAGTGGTCCGGCTCCTCGACCTGCCTGCCGTTTTCGATGCGCTGGCGGAACATGCCGTACTCATAGCGGATGCCGTACCCCATCACCGGGAGCTGCAAGGTGGCGCAGCTGTCGAGGAAACAGGCGGCGAGCCTTCCCAGGCCGCCGTTGCCGAGCCCCGCGTCGATCTCCTCCTCCGCCACCTGCTCCAGGCGGATGCCGAGCTGCTCCATCGCCCTGTGGGCGGCGTCGTCAAGCCCCAGGTTCAGCATGGCGTTTCCCAGCGCCCGCCCCATGAGGAATTCGAGCGAGAGGTAGTAACCGGTCTTGGTATCTGCATCGATGTAGGCGTAGCGGGTGTTGTTCCAGCGCTCGATCAGGCGCTCCCGGACCGTGAAGGCCAGTGCCTGGTAGTTGTAGCGGATGTTGCGGCAATTCCTGTCTCTTCCGAGGTGATGAAAGTAATGGTGGGTGAAATCGTTCACAAGGCTCTTCGCGTCCATCGGCAGAGGAGGCAGGTCTTCAAGTCCGGGGGCGCAAAGGATGTCAGTTTCGGTATTCGCCATCGGTCATGCTCCTTATACTGGAATTTGGTAACTGGAATCCGACATCCGGATTCGGCAACCGCTACAGTGTACCTACTATTCGGTTCGAGGCGACGATAACTGTAACCTCAGGTTACGCCGGCGGCGGCTCTCGCCGGCTCGAAGAGCTTTGCCGCCGCCCGCATCTGCTCGGGCGTGCCGAGAACGAGCGCGATGTCGTTCTCGCTGAACTGCCAGACCGGGTCGGGGTTGGGGGTGATGTCGGAGCCGCGCTTCACCGCTACCAGCGTAACCCCCGATTGCGCGCGCAATAGCCCCTCCCTCAAGGACTCGCCTTCAACCGGCGACCCTTTCTGCACCCTGAAGCTCCCCACTTCGGCGCCCGATAGAAAGCCGGTGATGCCGACGGCATGGCTGTGCCTTTTGCTCGCCGTGCGCAACATCTCGTAGCCGTCCCGCCGCACGTCGGCTATGCATTCCTCCACCACGTCCTGCGGGATCAAAAAGCGCTTCAGCACCCTGGAGAGAATCTCCACCGACGTCTCGAACTCCTCCGGTATCACCTCGTTTGCCCCCAGCATGAAGAGAGGCTCCATCTCCAGGAGGTAGCGGGTACGCACGATGACATGGATCGACGGGTTCATCTTCCTAGCCAGGGAGACGAGACGCCTGCTGGCGGCTGCGTCGGAGATGGCGACCACGACGATGCGTGCCTGCTCGATACCTGCGTGGGTGAGGATCTCGGGTTTGGAAGCGTCGCCGAAAATGATCTGTTCCCCCATGCGGGTCTGGTTGCGGACCGTGAAGGGGTTGGTGTCGATGGCGACGTGCGGGATCTCCAGGTTCTTGAGCACCCGGGCCAGATTCTTCCCGTTCACGCCGAAGCCGACGATGATGATGTGGTCGTCCAGGGTAACCTTATCTCCGTTTTGCGCGAGGGAGCTCCTCCCCCGGGTCCATTCGTGCGGCAGCAGCTTCGTCAGGTAATCGGCGACCGGGCCGGAGACCTTCATGCAGAGGGGGGTGAGCGCCATGGTCGCGATGGACGCGGCCAAAAAGAGCTGGTAGGTCTCGGGGGTGAGGAGCCCGTGCGAGAGGCCGCTTCTGGAAAGGACGAAGGAAAATTCGCCGATCTGGGCCAGGGAGAGCGCCGCGATGATGGCGATGCGCATGGGGAGCCCCAGTACGAACACCACCGCCGCAGAAAGGACCGTTTTGATCAGGATGATGGCTAGCACCATCCCGATGAGCAAAAAGGGGAACTTGAGCAGGATGGTGGGCTTGAGCAGCATCCCCACCGAGATGAAAAAGAGGCTCATGAAGGCTTCGCGAAAGGGCATGATGTCGCTTAAGGCCTGGTGGCTGTACTCCGACTCGGAGATGGCAAGGCCGGCGATGAAGGCGCCTAAGGCAAGCGAAAGCCCCGCGTGGGAGGTGAGCCAAGCGGTTCCCATGCCGATGAAGATGATGCTGAGCACAAACAGTTCCCGGCTCCTGGTCTTCACCACCTGCTCGAAGATCCACGGGATGACGAACCTGGCCCCGAAATGGGCTCCGACCACGACGGCGACAGCCTTGGCGGAGACGATCGCTATATCCACCAGCCCGCTGCCGCCGCCGGCGAGAAAAGGGGTGAAGAGCATGAGCGGCACGATGCAGAGGTCCTGGAAGATGAGGATGCCGAGCGCGGTCTTTCCCTGCGGCGTATCCGTCTCGCCTGCGTCCATCATCAGCTTCAGCAAGATGGCGGTCGAGGAGAGGGCCACCAGGAAGCCGAAAAAGACCCCCTGAGACATGGGAAAGCCGTAAAGGGTGCCGATGACCGCCACCACCGCGATAGTGAGCGCCAGTTGCAGGCCGCCGCCCAAAAGCACCATGTGCCGGATGCGCATCAGCTCCTTCAAGGAGAATTCGATGCCGATGGTGAAAAGAAGGAGCACCACGCCGATCTCCGCCATCTGCTCGACCTGGTGGGCGTTTTTGATGAAGCGCAGGGCATGGGGGCCGGCCACGACCCCGGTGATGAGAAAACCTATGATGGAAGGGAGATTGAAACGGCGCAACAGCAGCACCGTTAAAAGCGCCAACCCGAAAAGAACCACTATGTCCCTTAATGCTACGAATTCCATGCCACCTCGCTCTGGGAAGATATTGCTTTACGAAAGCCGCAGCGGGCTACCCGCCTCCGCCACCGCGTCCGATCTCAATCAGTCTCTGTCTCAGTCTTAATCTCAGTCTCAATCTGTCTTTCCTTATCTGCCTTTCCTTAATCTCAATCTTAATCTCAATCATTATCTGCCTTTCCTTTATCTGCTTTTCAGATTTTCCCAAAAGCCCCGCGCCGCTCAAGCCACTTGCACAGCTCCAGCACCGGGAAAATGGTCCCGGCGGCTAGGGCGATAATAAGCCATTCCCGTCCAGTCAGCGCGAAGGTCCCGAAGGGGCGCTGCAGCGCGGGGAGGTAGACCACTACCAGCAAAAGAGCCAGTTCCCAGAGGACGGCCAAGTTCAGCCAGCGGTTGGCGAAGGGGCTTCTCAGCACCGAGTAGCGGTCGGAGCGGAAGTTGTACGCCTTGAAAAACTGGATCAGGACCAGCGAGACGAAGGTCATGGTCATCGCCTCGCGGTCGCTGCACCCCGAGGCGCGCGCGCAGGAAAAAAGAATGAGGTTCACCAGCGTCGACCACGCCCCGCCGGCAAGTATCAGCGTCACCACAGGGCGGGTGAAGATGCCGCCGGACGAGTCGCGCGGGGGGCGCCGCATCAGGTCTTTCTCGGCCGGGTCCACGGCCAGGGCCAAGGCGGGAAGTCCGTCGGTGGCGAGGTTCACGTAGAGTATCTGCACCGCGCTTAGCGGCAGGGGGAGCCCCAGTAGCATCGCCCCGGCCATGAGGCCTATTTCGCCTGCGTTCGAGGAGAGGAGGTACATCAGGTATTTCTTGATGTTGTCGTAGATCCCCCTCCCCTCTTCCACCGCTGCCACGATGGAGGCGAAGTTGTCGTCGGTGAGAATCATGGCGGCGGCCTCCTTGCTGACCGCGGTCCCCGTGATCCCCATGGCGATGCCGACATCCGCCTTTTTGAGCGCCGGGGCGTCGTTGACGCCGTCTCCGGTCATGGCGACCACGTGCCCTTTTTTCTGCAGCGCGCCGACCACCCGCAGCTTGTGGGCAGGGGCCACCCGGGCGTAGACCTGTATCGACTCCACTTCCCGCTCGAACTGCTCTTCGTCCATGGCTTCGAGCTCTGCGCCGGTGACGGCACGCCCTTTAGTGAGAAGGCCCAGCTCGCGCGCCACGGCCGCGGCGGTGACCGGGTGGTCTCCGGTGATCATGACCGGCCTGATCCCGGCCTCGCCGCAGGTGCGTATGGCCTCGGCCGCCTCGGGCCTCGGTGGGTCGATCATCCCCACGAGGCCCAAGAGGGTCATCCCGGTTTCCGCCCCGTTCCTGTCCGTAGCATTTTTGCGAGCCACAGCCAGCACCCTGAGCGCCGACTCGGCCATGGCGCGGGAGACCTCGCCTATCCGCTCCCTGGCCGCCTGGTCCAGGGGGCGCTCCCCTTCCGCGGAAAGCTCGAAGCTGCACGAAGAGAGGATCACTTCAGGCGCCCCTTTGGCGTAGGCGACGATCGATTCCCCCTCCCGGTGCAGCGTGGTCATCCGCTTGCTCTCCGAGGTGAAGGGGATCTCGTCCACCCGCGGGTAGCGCGCCTCCAGGTCCGCCTTAGCCAGCCCCGCCTTGGCGGCGGCCACCACCAGCGCCCCCTCGGTGGCATCCCCCTTCACGATGAATCGCCCGTCCTCTCCCTGTTCGATGTGGGCGTCGCAGGCGAGCGCCGCCCCATGCAAAAGGAGCGTTAGAGCAGGGGGCGGCTCGATGGCCGCCCCATTTTGGGTCACCTCCCCTTGCGGCTGGTAACCCGCGCCGGAAAAGTCGAAGAATTCCCCTGTGACAAAGCAGCTGCGCACGGTCATCTCGTCGCGGGTCAGGGTTCCGGTCTTGTCCGAGCAGATGACGGTGGTGCTCCCCAGGGTTTCGACCGCGGCGAGGCGCCGCATCAGTGCGTGGCGCTTCACCATGCGCTGCACGCCGAGGGCAAGCGATATGGTGACCACGGCGGGAAGGGCCTCCGGAACCACAGCGACACCCAAAGCGATGCCGAAGATCAGCATCTCCACGAAGGGCTCGCCGCGCAAAAGCCCAGCGGCCACGATCACCGCCACCCCTGCCAGGGCAGCCTTGGCAAGAAGCTTTCCGATCCGGTCCAGGTTCTCCTGCAAGGGAGTCCGCCCCGACTCTATCCCCGCAATCATCCCGGCGATCTTGCCGAATTCGGTCTCCATGCCGGTGGCGACCACGACACCGCTGCCGCGGCCGTAGCTTGCCGCCGTCCCGGCGTACGCCATGTTGCTCCGCTCGCCCAAGGAAAGGGTCGGGTCCCCGAGTACGCCCTGATTCTTCTCCACCGCCACCGATTCGCCGGTAAGAGCGGATTCCTCGAGCTTCAGGTTGTAGGCGTCGACCAGCCGGAGGTCGGCGGGAACCCGGTCTCCGGCACGCAGAAGCACCATGTCCCCCGGTACCAGCTCGCGCGCCGGCACCCGTTGCTCCTTGCCGTCGCGCACCACAGCCGCTTCCGGGGCGGCCATCTCGCGCAGCGCCTCTATGGCCTTTTCCGCCCGGTATTCCTGGATAAAGCCAAGGAGCGCAGCGAAAAGAACGATCACCGCAATGGCCGCCGCCTCGACAGCGTGGCCGAGAAAAGCGGAGAGCCCGGCGGAAACCAGCAGAATGACGATGAGCACGTTCTTGAACTGCTGCAAGAAGACGGACCAGGGGGAGATACGGCGCGCCGCCACGAGTTCGTTCGGGCCACGCTCGGCAAGCCTCTGGCGGGCCTCCTCGAAGGAGAGGCCCCGGGGTGTCGACGCCACCGCCGCCAAGACTGCCTCGACCTCCAGGACATGCCAGGCTTGCTGCTGCTTGGTATTATCGGGCGCGCTCATGCGGTCACCTTCCTACCTGTTGCCCTCGCGGATCTCCTGTCCCGGGCTTACGAAGGAAATCCCCTGGCCGGAGGTGGCGCCGATCATGACGCACTCGATGACCGGGGCGTTGATGACGCGGTCGGCCTGCCACCTGACGATGAAGTTGGCGCCGAAGCCGCCTGCTTCGTCTTTTTCCTCCAGGTGGACGTAGCGCGTTGCCAGCGGTCCGAGGAGGGCCGGCTTGTCAAGGTAGCGCCGGATCAGCCTCCCATTGGTATCGTAATAGTCAATGGAGGTGATGCGCAGGGAGGCGGCCGGGTCTGTATTGCGGATCCCCAGCGTTGCCGCCAGTTGGAAGGGAAGGCTGCGCGGACCGCTGAAGACGTTGGAGTAGACCGGGACGTAGACGCTTTGCCTCCGGGAGAGTCTGACTTCACCTGAGGCAGCTAATGCGGTGACAGACAGTGACAGGCAAAGGAACAGGACGAGCGGGAAGCAGCGACGAATAATCGGACGTTGGCAAGGCATGAAGATTCTCCAGAGCAAGAGCGTTGAAAGACCGACTGAGTGCGAGGCGGATGATCTGAAAAAGCGTTGTATAACGGACTGCCATAGTTTCTGCCAGGAAGACAACCGTGCGCTCCTGGATTGATGTGCAGCTCACGGCATTGTTAAAGGAAAAAAGATAACACAAAATGCGGAAGGATGACGGAAAGAAACTCCAAAACTATGAGAATCAACCCGTCATGATGGAGGCGGATCACAGATGTCACATGGTAAAAACGGGGGCGGACACAGAGAAATAACAGGTTTCCGTGTCTCTCAAAGTATTTGCTTTCCTCCGAGGCCTCCGCGTTCTGCCATGTACTCTGTGTTCCCGGTTAGACTGCAAAGGAATTTCCCTTGACAATTTTGCCCCCCACGAAAGATATTGAACCTTTGCGAAATCCGGCCCGGTGGTAAGGTGGGCAGGCCACGACGCCAGGGGTAGAACCGCGGCGCACATCGGCAGATAAAGGTGAGACTATGTACAACGGCAGGGTGATCATTTGCGACGACGAGGTCGAGATTCTCAGGTATCTGAGCAAGATTCTGACGGCCAAGGGGCTCGACCTGGAGGTGTTCAGCTCCGGCACGTCGCTGATGAGCTTCCTGGAAAATCACGGGGTCGACGCGGCGGACCTGCTGCTTTTGGATGTCAGGATGCCGGACCTGGACGGGCTTGAGATATTGCAGCGGGTGAAGAAGATGAACCTCGAGGTCCCGGTGGTGATGATGACCGCCTATGCCTCGATCAACTCGGCCATCGAAGCGATGAAGCTGGGGGCGTACGATTACGTCACCAAGCCGTTCCCCAAGGAGAAGATCTTCGGGATCCTGGAGAAGGTCCTGGAGCGCAAGGAACTCCTGAAGGAGAACTCCGCGCTGAAGGACGAGCTCGGCATCCCCTCCCCTTCCACGCCGCTCGTCTTCTCCTCCGAGAGTTTCAGGCGCGTCCACGAAATGGCGATGCTAGTGGCGCAAAGCGAGTCCAACGTCGTCATTCTCGGTGAGTCGGGCACCGGCAAGGAGCTGGTGGCGAGCCTGATTCATAACAACAGCCCAAGAGCCAAGGAGCGCTTTCTTACCATCAACTGCGCGGCCCTCTCGGACACCCTTTTGGAAAGCCAGCTCTTCGGCCACGTGCGCGGAGCCTTCACCGGCGCGGTGAACGCGCAGAAGGGGCTACTCGACGCGGCCAACAACGGCACTCTCTTTCTGGACGAGGTGGGAGACATGAGCCCGGCCATCCAGGCGAAGCTATTGCGCGTGCTGCAGGAGGGGGATTTCATCCCCGTCGGCGACACCAAGGCGAGAAGCGTCGACATCAGGTTCGTGGCGGCGACCAACAAGGACCTGGAGGAAGAAGTGCGCCAGAAGCGCTTCAGGGAGGACCTCTACTTCCGCCTCAACGTGATCTCCCTGCACCTGCCGCCGCTTAGGGAGCGCGGCGACGACATCGAGCTTTTGGCCCGGCACTTCCTTACCAAGTACGCCGCCCGCATGAAGCGCGAGATCACCGACTTCACCCGTGAGGCGATGCAGCTACTCACCTCCTACAACTGGCCCGGCAACATCAGGGAGCTGGAAAACGCCATTGAGCGCGCGGCCATCCTTACCCGCGGCCACACCATCACCGCAGAGACCCTGCCGGTCTGGCGCAACCCGCAGCCGGCGGAGGCGAAGACGGGGGTAAGCAGGCTGGTCTCGCTGGAGACGGTGGAGCGCGAGCATATCCTGCACGTCCTCAAGGCCTCAGGGAACAACAAAAGCCGCGCCGCGAAGATCCTCGAGATAGCCAGGCGCACGCTGGACCGGAAGATCGAGGAGTACGGCCTGGAAGACGGGGGCTCCCGCTGATGCTCAAGCGTTTCCCGATCAAGGCCAAGCTCACCTTCGGGGCGCTGGCGCCGCTTTTCGTCGCCTTCTTCATCTGCTCCCTGGCCGGCCTCTACATCATCAACGAGAAGATCGCGAGCCAGGCGCAGGAAAAGGTGCGCACCGACCTCAACTCCGCGCGTGAGGTCTACAGAAACGAGCTGGACCGGATCCGCGAGTTCATCGATCTCACCGCCACCAACCCCTACAACTCCTCCTCCATCGTCGCCGGCGATCATGAAATC
The DNA here is from genome assembly GCF_000020725.1 of Citrifermentans bemidjiense Bem. Taxonomy (NCBI): domain Bacteria; kingdom Pseudomonadati; phylum Thermodesulfobacteriota; class Desulfuromonadia; order Geobacterales; family Geobacteraceae; genus Citrifermentans; species Citrifermentans bemidjiense. The sequence continues at coordinate 2,610,182 of NC_011146.1, forward strand.
CAGGCTCTTTTGCGCCAGCGGCTCTACAAGAAACGGCTGGACATCCTGACCGCCGTGGACGCGAAGGGGCGGGTTTTGTACCGTGCCCACACCCCGAGCCTTGCCGGCGACCTGCAAAAGAGCTACTTCGTGCAGCAGGCGCTGAAAGGGGTGGCGGTAACGGGGACGGCGCTTATGGGCGAGCAGGAACTGGCCCGGGAGGGTGTGGCGCTATCCAGCCGCGCCACCATTCCGCTGGTCTCCACGCCGCATGCCCGTCCGCGCAACGACGCGATCGAAAAAACGGGGATGGTAATGGTCTCCGCCGCCCCCTTGAGAAACCATGCCGGGCAGATCATAGGCGCCCTGTACGGCGCGGTCCTGCTCAACAACAACAACGCCCTGGTCGACAAGATCAAAGAGATCGTGTACGAGGGGGTGCAGTTCAACGGCACGGACGTGGGAAGCGCCACCATCTTTTTGGGCGACGCCCGGATCGCGACCAACGTCCGCCTGACCGACGGCGCCCGCGCCATAGGGACCAGGGTATCCGAAGAGGTGTACCAGCGGGTGATCGTGGAGAAAAAGAAGTGGATCCGGCGCGCCTTCGTGGTGAACGACTGGTACTTCACCGCCTACGAGCCGATCCTGGACCTGCATGGAAAGGCGATCGGGTCGCTCTACGTCGGGATGCTGGAGAAGCCTTACACCCACATGCAAAAAAGCGTCAACTCGATCCTGTACATGGTGCTCTTCGTCACCTCGCTGATCGGGCTTGCGGTCTCCGGCTTCATCGCCACCCTCCTCGCCCGTCCCATCAAGGAGCTGGAGAAGCTGGCGCACCGGGTGGCGCGCGGTGAGCGCAACCTGCAGATGGAGGTGCACACAAAGGACGAGGTCGGGGACCTGGCCGACGCCTTCAACCTGATGACCAGAGCCCTGAGCCGCCAGGAGGCCGAAATAGGTCTCTTGCACCGCGCGCTGGAGCTTAAGGTGGAGGAGCGGACCGCGCAACTCTCCGACAAGAACCGCCTGCTTTTGCAGACCCAGGCGGACCTGGCCCGCGCCGAGAAGCTTGCCGACCTGGGGATCGTCGCCGCCGGCGTAGCCCACGAGATCAACACCCCGCTTGCCATCATCCGCGGCAACGCCGAGGTGCTGGAGATGTGCCTTCCGCCCGAGCATCCCAACCATGAGGAGGTCGAGATCATCAGCATGCAGACCGAGCGCATGGCGAAGATCGTCGGCAACCTGCTCACCTTCGCGCGCCAGAAATCCCTGAACCAGAGGGAGTTCATGGTGCACGAGATCCTGGACGACATCGTGACGCAGATCAGGCATCAGGTTCCCATGGACGCCATCTCGGTGCAGTGGGAATACGACATGAACCTGGGTGCGGTTACTGGGGATACCGACCAGCTGCGGCAGGTATTCAGCAACATCATCCTGAACGCGGTGCAGGCGATGCTTCCCGAGGGAGGAACCCTCAGGCTCACCACCCGGCCCCACGGCCCCGGCAACGGATGCGAAGTTGAGATCCGCGACACCGGCAAAGGTATCCCTGCCGAGCATCTGGAAAAGATCTTCACCCCGTTTTTCACCACCAGGGACAGCGGCACCGGGCTTGGCCTCTCCGTTTCCTACGGCATCGTTAGGGACCACGGCGGCGACATCCAGGTTTCCAGCACGCCGGGAGCCGGTACCTGCTTCAAGATTGTCTTGCCGGGGGAAACGGAAACGGCACAGGAAACGCCGGAAAACGTCGCAGATCTTTAAAGTAAAACTTTCATTTCAGAGGAGCAAATACATGAGTATGCAGTGGACCAGCGATCTAGCGACAGGAGTAGCGGAAATAGATAACCAGCACAAGGAGATTTTCGCCAGGTTCGACCGTCTGTTCAACGCCTGCAGCGAGGGTAAAGGGAAAGAAGAGGTGCTGCGGCTGCTGCTGTTTTTGCAGGATTACGTGAAGGAGCACTTTTCGGCGGAGGAGCGGCTGCAACTGCGCGAGGCCTACCCGCAGTACGCGGAGCACAAGGCGCAGCATGCGAGCTTCATAGCCGAGGTGGAGCGCCTGGCGTGCGAATTCGCGGCAGAGGGGGCGACGCTTCCTCTGGTAATCAAGACCAACAAGACCCTCTCCTCGTGGCTGGTGCAGCACATCAGCAAAACCGACATGGCGTTCGCGGGGTACCTGCGCTCTCAAGCCTGAGGCCTGAAGCCCCGGCGCCGCAAAGGCGAGGAATGAGAATAAAAAAGGGAGGCGCCTGTGGCGTCTCCCTTTTTCGCTATATCATGCCTGCGGCGGCTTGGGGCCGGCGGGCTGGTCGGGCTTGCGTTGGCCGTCCTTGCCTCCTTGCCGGAACGGCCTCCTGTTCCTGGAGCGGCTGCGCACCCGTTCTCCGGGAGCGGCCTGCTTCGCCTGGCCTTGTCCGGGCTGTCTCACCTGAGCTTGCGCTGCTGGTCTTGCCTGGGGCTGCCCTGCGACTCTCGCCTGGGTCTGCCCTCCCTGTTTTGCCTGGGTTTGTCCCTTCTGCCCACCCTTCTGCGGCTGATCCTTTGGGGCAGGTTCCGGGCGGTTCGGGGATTTCAACCGCGCTATCAGATCCTTGGCCCAGTCCAAGTCTCCGTCGCAGCATTCCTTGGCTACGTACTGCAGGTCTTCAGGGGTCGTTTTCGTGGACTTGATCCGGACCAGGTTCTCGATAAGGTCGCGGGACCAGTAGTACTCCCGGATGTACTTTTTGCCGTCGATCTCTTCGTAGCTGTAGTCCGTGCAGGGGACCACGCTTTTGAGCCACTGCGTCGATACCTTGAGACGGGCCGCGGCGGCATCCTGCTCATGGTGGTCGTGGTCCTGCTTTTTGCGCAGCACGGTGCCCGCAGCAGGCTGATCCTGCGCCGGCGCTTCATTCTGCAGCATCCGGTCGAGATACAGCGCCAGGTCCTCCAGGGCCTCGCTCGGGAGGCGCGAAAGTCCGATCTCCGACCGGTAGACCACGCCGGGGTGATCGACACTGTAGTTCACTGTCGGCTCACTCTCCCCTTCCTGCTGGCCGACGCTCACTTCGAGTCCGAACGCGGAGTCCGACAGTAACTCGACCAGGTCCTCCTCGACATCGTCAAGGATAATCCGGGCGATGCTCTCCTTGAGAGGGCCTTCGTCCACCCTGAAGTAGGCATGGCCGTGCAGTTGGGCTAGTTGAGAGGTTACGTTATGCAGTTGTGGTGTCATGAGTTACCCGTTTTTGTAGCCATTCTTTATTTTGAACTTCGGTCTGTGCCAACAGATGTGCCGGTTGATCAACGCGGCGACCACATACCCTAGCACAAGCAGCCCTCAAACGCATACATCATTTTCTGGGAGCCTTGCAGCGGCAACGACTTCTCTGTCTCATACTGCTCGACGCGCGTCTCCGAACCCGGAAGGCTCGTGATGATTCGGTGGCCGTCTGTCTCGCTGAAACCGCAAAAGCTAGCAGAAAAAAATGGGAGCCGTTTTTGGCTCCCACTCGCCTTGCGGCGAAGATTCATCCTAAAGAAAACCTGTGGCCTGCAACTGATACAGGCCGCTTAACGGCTTAGATCCACTCCTTGTCGACTACGTCATTCCATCAGCAAACATAGCATCGCATCGCTCATAGCATCAGAAAAAAAAGATCACATACAAATGATTGCATCCATTACACAACACTCGCATAGCATCACATGCAGAGAAACCACATACAAGCAAGAACATAACAAAGTCAATTCACATAACATAGCAGTCAAAGAACACGCTGATTGCAATTCAACTAACTAGCGCACAACTCCTCGTACAACTGGGACGGCAGAAACGGTTTTCTTAGCAGGCTGCTCCGACCGGTACGGAGTTCGGCCGGGGGGGTCTCGAATTTCGAGAAACCACCGCTGCAAAAGACGATCCGGGAAGAGTGGGCGAATTCACGGATCTCGCGGGCAGCCTCCACCCCGGTCTTCAGGGGCATGTCGATGTCCATGATGGTGACGTCGGGACGGTGCGCGCGGAACTTCTCCACAGCCTCGATGCCGTTAGCGGCCTCTGCAACGATGGTGTGCCCTTGCTTTTCAATCATGTGACGGAGCATCACCCTTATGTCCTCTACATCGTCTACGATCAGAACCCTTCGTTTCATATCAAACCTCATTGCATTGGAAAACCGGGCTCGGCACCTCAACCCGCGATGCTCCACTACTTGCTTAAGGCATGCCCAAACCCCTAGTTTCGTATTCCTTCTCACAAGCAGAAGAGATAAGAGCAGTTTTATTAAAGAGCCAGGATAGGTTAAGCTTCCGAACCTACCGCAATTATTCAGGTTATGCTGCGAACCTCGCCCACTATTAAATTCTCCAGCCCCGTCCGGCACATGCCGGCATAACGGCACCTACATCGCCCTCAGTCGTGCGCGCACCGGGCACGGGGACAAGTGGAGTTACTCAGTCTTTTCACCGGATTTTTGGAGAAATCAACGCGAAATGGCGGAAATCTTGGTATCGTTGCGGTTTTGCGGTGCTGAAGGGTTACTTGATTTTGAAGGGCTGACGACTAGACTTTGCAAGGTTTTCGAAAGCACCGGCTCCTGAAGATACCAGGAACCACAAGGAGGATGTCATGGTGAGGTTCTACAACCCGAAGGATGAAGCGGATCTGGCGCGCGTGGAGGCTATTCTCTGCAAAGGAGGGATCGAGTATTTCCTGCGAGATGCAAAGGCAGGCGCCGCCAAGGAAATAGAGGTGGCAGAAGAGGATGTGCCTAAAGCAGAGGAATTGATGCTGCAGGATAAAACAAGTAAGTAAGCACTACCCCAGGGGGCGGTCCGAGTGGGCGTCGGCCGTAAAGACCATTACTTTCTCCACCCGGATCTCCAGCCTCCACTGTACTTGGGGGAGACCGGTGGGCTCCAGTTCGGGCGCATAGCCATTCAGCACCGCAGTGTCCACCGTCTTTTCCACCCGCCCCAGGAACTGAAACCCGTTTCCGGTAACCGGGTCGGCGATGACGACCGCCACGCTGGCATTTTCATCCAAATTCTTCAGGCTGGTCTGGCAAAACCACGACTCGAACACCAATCTGTCCGGTTCCATAATGGAGATGCCCCGACCCGCCGCCAGGTGTGGATTCCCTTCGGCATCGGCAGTAGCCACAAAGGCATGCCCTACCCTATCTACGAAATGCCTGATCTCTTCGTTGATCATGTAGACATACCTCCTTTTGCCAATGCGGACCAGCCTCCGGTGCCACCGGACCCGAATCGGCACCCTTCGGGAAGGATGCCCGCTGTTGGCCATGAGACAGCTACTATTTCGAGCGGCAGCGGTTTGTTTCAAACAGATCTTCCTGCCTCGCATTACATTTCCCCTTTCGGAGTTGCGATGGCCCTTCGGGGCCGCCAAACTCCGATACCACCTGCAGAAAATGCCGATAGCCGACCCTGAAATCAAACCGTGAAACATGCGACGGCAAACACGAAGCTGTCTTTTTTGAGCGTGCCTCTTGATTTAACCAGGCGTCAGCACTAGCTTCTTGTAGCACTGAGTAAAAATTAGTCAAGACGGTGGGTTTTGAAGATTTGGAGCCGGTCAGGGAGACGCGATGCAGAGTGAAGGACGAGGTTCGATGGGGCGCGACGAGGGAGGCTGCGTCAAGGAGGCGGCGCCGATTCCCCCGGAATCCGCTTTCCAAGTGACTCCGGGTGAAGGATCTGACATACTTGCCGCCATGGAAAACGAGCAGGAAGAAAACTCGGAGAGTGTGGAAGAGTGGGTGGCGGTGCCGCCGACCAAGGTGGAAGCCAAGGCCGGGACGCGCCTTGCCCAGCGCCGTGCTCGGCTTTGGGCTCTGGTGCTGGAAGCGCGCTACATCGAAAACCGGGTCGAGCTTGAAGGGGGAGGATGGCAAGTACTGGTCCCAAAATCACGGCTGGAGGACGCCTGCCGCGAACTGCGCCTTTACGTCGAGGAGAACCGCAACTGGCCTCCTTTCCTGCCTCCGGTCCGCCCGATGGCTAAAAACACGCTCCCCACCCTGTGCTTACTGCTGCTGCTCGCCACCTTCCACAACCTGACCAACCTCGACCTGACCCTGATGGGGCGCCAACCGGTGGACTGGGCCGAGATTGGCAGCGCTCATGCCAGCGCCATCCTGCGTGGCGAGTGGTGGCGCGTCATCACCGCGCTAACCCTGCACGCGGACGCGCTGCACCTCATGAGCAACCTCGCCATCGGCGGGTTCTTCGTCATCTACCTCTGCCGGGACCTCGGCTCAGGGCTCGCCTGGACTCTGCTTCTGGCCTCAGGGGCCTGTGGGAACCTCGCCAACGCCTATATTCAGCTCCCAAGCCACAATTCGGTCGGCTCCTCCACAGCGGTCTTCGGGGCGGTAGGCATCCTGGGGGCGATTTCCATGATGCGCTACCGGCACCACCTGCGCAGACGCTGGCCCCTGCCGGTCGCTGCGGCGCTCGCGCTGCTGGTGCTTCTGGGCACCGAAGGGGAACGGACCGACCTGGGTTCGCACCTCTTCGGCTTCTGCTTCGGCTCCCTATTCGGTGTGGTTGCGGAACTTCTGATGGGATATCTGGGGCAGCCGAAGCGGCTGGTCAACGCGCTCCTCGCGCTGGCCAGCGCCTCAGTAGTCATCGCCGCCTGGATATCAGCACTTAGTTCTCAGGGGTAGCACCTGGTTCAGTCGTGCCCGCCGCGACCGTGGTCATCACGATGACCTTCCCCCTTGTGTTCCCCATGTCCGCGATACTCCCCTCTCCCACCCTTGCCGCCGCGATACTCGTTTCTCTCCTTCTTCCACTGGCCGTACGGTATGTGACGCTCTTTCACGTAGACGCTGCGGTAGTCGCCGGGTACGCGATACACCGGCCGTGGCACGGCGCTACGCGACACCACGCGCCAGGGGCCGTTGTACTCGCGCGAACGGTACCAGCGATCCCCGCGGGGGGACCACCAGTAGCCGCTGTAAAAGAAGAGATCGACGTCGAATTGCGGGACGAAATAAACGCCGGAGCCGGGCACCACCGCCACGGCAGGGGGCTCGGCAATCACTATGGGCGGGCCGATATTGACGCTCAGGTTGACGCCTGCCGCAGCGCTGCAGGTCATAACGGCCAGAAGCAGTACGGGAAGAAAGATTGCCTGGCGAAAGAAATGGATCTGATGATGTCTTTCCATGAGACCTCCTCGTGAAAACTAGTAGCAGTAAAAAGCACCCATGCTCATAAGAAGGTTTGCCACTGGATCAAGTCGTGCCAACCGGAAACCGAGCCATGGGTTCAGCATATATTTTAATACTCAGTGGCTTCGAATTCAACATTCTGCTACAGGCTCGTGCAGCAACCGGGTGCCTCTCAGAGAAAGGGAAGCGGCTTTCCTGTTCGATATGCCAGTGCCTGGCGCACCGCAATCAGTACTCCGTCCTTATCGCAGACCCTAATGTCACAGGTCGCAGTGCGCTTGGTGCTTATAACTCTAACTGATCCCCCAAACGAGAAGCGGCATCCTTTCCGGTCCAGGTGGCCGTATCGGATGCCGCTCTTTTTGAAATGACCTGCCGGTCCCTATCGCTTCATAAGCCCCAGCTTCGAAAGCACATTGAAAAGCCCATCCTTGGAGACCGGTTTGACCAGGTACGCAGCGGACTGCGCGTTGCAAAAGGACTCCATGGCGTCGTTGGAGGAGTTGAGTGCAGTCAGCATGACGATATTTACCCTTTTCGTCGGTTTTTGCTCCTTCTCGATATGCCGGATTGCCTTCGCTGCATCATGGCCGCTCATGCCGGGCATCATGATGTCCATGATGACGAGGTCGAAGGGGTCATCCGCCGTCAACGCCGCGTTGTACTTCTCAAGCGCCTCGACGCCGTTGCCCGCCTGATGGCAATCAGCCGTCGCACTGAGGAGGGTGGCCACGAAATCGCGGCAAAAGACTTCGTCGTCTACTATCAAACACTTCATAATCTTCCCCCACTGTTACAGGTCGAGTATTGGGCTCCCAGGAACATCTGGCCATCGGAATGTCCAGCTAGGATTCCTATCGGCTCATTGGGACGGTACTTTAGCATCTCAATGAAAAAAGCCGATGGCGTGTATGCGGGTACCTAAGGAGGGGGCGAAGGGACGTTGCATGAGTCGAGGAAGGCGACAAAGCAAAGGGGGCAGCGTTCAGGCTACCCCCCTTTGCAAAGGAACAAACGTGGACGGTTGCAGGTTCAGATGAGAAGCCGGACTGGGTTCTCCAGGATTTCCTTCAATCCGGCCAGAAATTGTGCGGCATAGGCGCCGTCAACCACACGATGGTCGGCGGAAAGGGTGACCTTCATGACCTTTGTGCTGTTCAGCACGCCTGAATTTACCCTGGCGACTTCGGAGACGGTCCCGACGGCAAGTACTCCCGACTGGGAGGGATAGATGATGGCGCTGAAACTACCGACACCAAACATGCCGAGGTTGGAAATGGAGAAGGTCCCGCCGTGCATCTCCTGTTCGCTGAGGCTGCCGGAGCGGGCACGTTCCACGAGCTTTTTTGCTTCCTGTGCGATATCCAGCAACGAGCGCTTCTGGCAAGCCGAGAGCACCGGCATGAGAACGCCATCAGACATACCTACCGCTATCGCTATGTTGATGTCGCTATGGAACTGCAGCCCTTCCGGCGTAAAGCTCGCGTTCAGCTGCGGGAACTGTGAGAGCGCCAGAGCCACCGCTTTCACGATGAGATCGTTGACGCTGACCGGCATGCCGCCTTGCTTCAACTGGCGCCGGACCGCTTCAGCCTCGTCCATCTCGACATCCACGGTGACTGTGAAGTGCGGGATGTTATGCCAGGATTCGGTCACCGTCCTGGCGACAGCGCTCCGCAGCCGCGACATCGGCCTCGGCCCCTCGCCCTGAGGCGCGGGCGCCGCTTCAGCGGCAGCCTGGGGAGCTTGACCAGCCGGCGCAGATTCCTTCTTTTGCAACTTCAGGTCGGTGAGCAGAATGCGCCCTTCAGGACCGCTTCCCTGTACCTGGGCGAGATCAACCCCCAGCTCACGGGCACAGCGTCTGACCATGGGTGCAGCCTTTTCCCGCCCGGCTCCGGTTGCAAGCTCAGCGCTCGGGGCGGCCCCCTCCTGCAAAGACTCCGGGCGGTACGGTTCTTTCGGCTCGCCGGCAGGCTGCGACTCTTCAGCGCCGGGCCAGGGAGGCGCGGCCGGGGCCTGTTTTTCCCCTTCCGGTGGAACAAGGTCGACGGCCGTGCCAGGTTTCGCCCCTTTCGCGCCAGGCGGCTCTGCGGCTGACGATACAGGCTCTCCCCCACCTGGCTCTGGTTTCGGCGCGGCCGGGGGTCCGGCGGGAGCCTCCTCTTGCGGCCTTGCCGGTTCAGGCTCCACGTGCGGCACCGGTGCCGACTGCTGCGTAGCGCCAGCTCCCTTTTCACCGGCCTTGCCGACGACGGCGATCACCGTTCCTACCGGCACCAGGTCCCCAGTCTGCACCCTTATCTCAAGCAACTCGCCCGAGACGTAGGCTTCCAGTTCCATGTTCGCCTTGTCGGTCTCGACCTCGGCAATCACCTCGCCGCGGGTCACCGTCTCCCCTACTCTCTTCTTCCAGGAGACTAGCCTCCCCTCGGTCATGGTGTCGGACAGTTTCGGCATGACGATCTCGTTCATGGCGGCTCCTCAGTATGATTCGTTTAGAAGATCCCGGACGCCCTGCACTATCCCCTCGACCTGCGGGATGCAGACCTTCTCGATTTTGCGCGAATAGGGCATCGGCACGTCGAGCCCGGAGATGCGCCTGACCGGCGCCAGCAGGGTATCGAAACAGCGCTCGTAGATGCGCGACGCGATATCCCCCCCAAGCCCCGCATTCCTCCAGCACTCTTCCACCACGACCGCCCGGCCGGTCTTCGACACGGAGCTAAGGAAGGTCTCGCTATCGAGCGGGGTGAGGGTGCGCAGGTCGATCACCTCGCAGGAGACGCCTTCCTTCTCGAGCAATTGCGCCGCCTGCAGGCACAGGATGGACATGCGACCGTAGCCGATGAGCGTCACCGCGTCGCCTGCGCGCATGATGGAGGCCTTGCCGAACGGAACCAGGTGCTCGGGGTCTTCGGGAACTTCTCCCTTGCTGTTGTAGAGAAGCTCGTGCTCAAGGAATATCACCGGGTTATCGGTACGGATCGAGCTCTTGAGGAGCCCTTTGGCGTCGGCCGGGGTCGCGGGATAAGCAACAAGCATCCCGGGGCAGTGCATGAAGTAGCTTTCCAGGCTCTGCGAGTGCTGGGCGCCCAGCTGGCTCCCCCCGCCGCCCGGCATCCTGATCACCATCGGGACCGAGGTCTGGCCGCCGAACATGTAGCGGACCTTCGCCATGTGGTTCACGATCTGGTCCATGGCAAGGAGCGCGAAGTTTACCGTCATCAGTTCGGCTACCGGCCGAACCCCAGCCATGGCGGCGCCAACGGCCACCCCGACGATGGTGTTTTCCGAAATCGGGCAATCTCGGACCCTCAGCTCGCCGAACTCGGAGAGCAGCCCGCGGGTCACCTTGAAGGCCCCCTCGTAGAGGGCTACGTCTTCACCGTAGACCACCACCTTCTTGTCACGCCGCATCTCTTCTTTAAGCGCCAGGTTAATGGCGTCGCGGTAGGTCATTTCAGGCATTTGGTGCTCCAGTCATGCTAGTTTTAGATTAATACCAAGAGTCACAAGTTCAAAATATTATCAAACTCCATCTTGATCACAACGGATTTGTGGCATCTCAAAGGATTGCTGTGCAGCGAAATAAGGGGGAAGGGATTCAACTGAGGGGATGTTGCAGAGAAAAAGCTGTTATATTAGCAAGCAATCAGCCTTAAATCTATAACATCTATTGCCAAGCTAGGCAGGCGATACATACAGCGACAACAAACGCGACAGTCGACATGATCCCTTGCACTTTAGTGCAAGCGTTGGAATGATGTTTTTTTCTCGCCTGTTCTGCAATCTCATTCAAGATAAAATCTGGGATGCAGCAACCGGGTCGGGTCAGCGGTTTATAGGACACCCTTTTCCTGTATGGCATAAAACCTCCCCAAAGAGCTTCCTACCTCAGTGGCACATAAATTCCGAAATGGCTTCATCATGATTCGCAACATTATTTAAACCATGCATTTGGATAATCAACCTGCATGCCCCTTGTGTGACATGGTAGGTTCGGTGTTAAACTGTGAGATCACTACGTGAATACTACCGGCTAGATCACGAACTGTTTGTTCATCGAAATCACTGTCACACGCAGCATGGGCTTGACTGATAAGTTCTTTATAGTCACCGGAGGGTTCCGCAGTGCGTTTATTGTTTGCACTTTTTAACAGTGATAATTTCACTCGGTAAAGCAACGTTTCCAGGTATAGCATGTTGTTTACTGGCATATTTGATTGCCGAACGATTCCGAGACATTCGTTAATGATGCTGTACCTGTAATCCATGATTATCCCCTCCGTGATATTGGCACATCTGCAAACTAAATAAGACATTTGGGGTCAGTGTAATTCGGAGATGCCTTATTTGAGCACTCCTAAGAGATTACCAGCATTACCGTTAGATTATTACAATAAGATAAATTTGTCATTACCGTTAATTTCTGAGTCTTTATGCAGTTTACTGCTCACCATGTGGTAAGGATAAATCTCCTACTGAATCAGATATTGGATTGGTATAACCATTGGGTGAGGCTTCGGAGGCGCAGCAAGCGTTTGAGGTGTGGATCATGCTGAAGCTGACGTGATCCTTCTAGATGCTTGGTTGCTGACTAGACGGCATTCCTGCATGCACATTGTTCAGGGAGTGCGCCTAAGACTGGAAGAGGCGTGCAACTGGGCTGAGCGAGAGTCAAGGGCAAAGGAGGGGGCTTTGGACGGTACACGGCCGAAAGAGGTACTCCACACAATCATAATCTAGGATATTACGATCCGCTATCTCCACAGTGTCATAAGGCAGCTGAAACAGGTTTAAGCCAGGCGACAGCGAGCATGCAGGACGTGACGGTTCAGAAGTTCTATGAGGGGTTGTGCAGTCAAAAGGATTCAGGTCTTCCGACTATGCCCTCTTGCACTGCGTGATTGACGAGCTGTGCTATGTTCGAGATATTTAGCTTTTTCATGACCTTCAGCCTGTAAGTCTCGACTGTTTTGCTAGAAATTTTGAGCTCATAGCCGATCTCTTTGCAATTTTTGCCCGCGACCAGCAACCGGTATGCCTGCTCCTCACGTGGGGTTAGGCTATACTTGCCGAGAGGCTTTCCCTCATCAGCAAGGCCAGAAATTATTATGTCACTCAGACGGGGACTTAGATATGAAGTGTCTTTAAAAACGCAGCGAACTGCAGTTACCAATTCCTGAAAAGCCCACTCTTTCAGAATGAACGATTTAACCCCTAACTTTAGAGCCTCGATGACATACTGTCGGTCACTGTGCATTGAGAGGATGATTATTCCTATCCCCGGAACTTTTTGGTGAATGACGCTGGCAGCCTCGGTCCCATTCATACCTGGCATGCTCAAGTCCAGAACCACTACATCCGGCATATTTTCAAGAGTCTTCTCGACCACCGAGACCCCATCACCGGCCTCTGCAACCACCACCATATCTTCTTCGCGTTCCAAAAGCGCACGCATTCCTTCCCTAAACATGACGTGATCATCAGCTAATATTATCCTGATGCCCATTCCTCCCCCCTTACCAGATGGGACCCGCCACCCGTATTAACATTGACTTATGTATCGTTGCAATAGGTACCACAGTCAAAGATAAAGGTCAACAATATATAAGACAATCAGAGTGTTACAACGAGACTGTTTCTGTGCTGAAACAGCCGCTCATAAAAAAACTTTTAAAATTTAACAATATAAATTATATTGCTGTCATACAAGACACGATCGCTACCGAGTCAAGGGCTGACAATGGACAGTATCGAGGACATCCAAAGCAAAAAAAAGACAGTTTCCAAAAAGCAATTCCCGTCAGATAGGAAGCTCCATAACCTTTTACGACACGTGCCGGTAGTGCTGTTTCAGTACCAAAAGCATGGCGACGGTCGTCATAGCTTTCCGTATATCAGCGACGGCTTGACGAAACTTTTTCATGTTCGTTCCTGCAAGGCGCCAACAGATGCTTCTGGTTTTTTTTCAAAGCTTCACTGCGATGATGTGGGTATTGTCATTGCGTCACTCGCCGACTCGGCAGAGAACCTATCTCTTTGGCAACAGGAGTTTCGTATCAAAATGGAGCGGCAATATTGGATAGAGGCAGCGGCCACTCCAATCTTGCTAAAGGATGGTAGTTACTTGTGGAGTGGGTATGCGAGAGAGATAAGCGAGAGAAAGGTATTGGAGCAGGATTTAAGGAAAGCTAAGGAAGACTTAATGCGGCTGATAGAGGAACGGACCCATAAGCTGACTAAAGCCAACACAAAACTGCACGCCCTAAACCAGGAGATAAGAGAAGAGATTGACCAGCGCGTCAAACTAGAGAAAAGTCTAAAAGAATCGTATGAGCTTTTGTCTTTGCTTGCCGCGAATCTAGTCTTCTCGGAAGAACGAGAGCGGAGAAGAATTGCAACAGAATTGCATGATGATGTGGTGCAGCATCTGGCGCTTTGCAAACTCAGACTCGATATGGGACTCAAGGACGGGACTCCCTCGCGTGTATTGCAGGAAGAACTTGTCGGCGAACTTGTAAGGACAATGCAACAGATCAGACGCATCTGCTACGACCTAAGCCCTCCAGTGCTGTACGATTTTGGAATTCTTAAAGCGCTGCAAAATCTCGGAGAAACAATGACCCAGGCAGCCGCTTTACAATTTTCATTTCAACACGACCAGGAAAAGCTTGAATTACCAAATCATATATGCACTGTACTGTATCAAACGGCCAAAGAGTTGCTTACTAATGTGATAAAACATGCAACTGCGAGCCAAATATTGGTAACCATAACAAAAAGTGACGAATTGGTCAGGCTATCGGTAACCGACGACGGAGTTGGCTTCTTATCTTCTTGCAAGAAGGGTTTTGGGTTGTCACATATTCAGCAAAGGGTAGCCTTCCTCAAAGGGAACCTGAGCATCTCCTCAGGACCCGACAAAAAGACTGTTGTGACAGTCGAAATCCCTGCGCCCGGCCCGAATTAATTAATTTTATTTAGCCGCTCACTATACTCTAAGACATATCGTTTAACCTTGGGGTTGTGCAAGTTGAAGTGCTCAAGGCTCCAGTCGTTCAAGAACTGCAGTAACTGAGCATCGTCACCTGCATCACCTTCAACACACGGGAGGATACGCGCCATGAATGCGTCATGGTCCCTTTTATGCCCGGACAATTCTGAAAAAGCGACTTTAGCCATCCAACGCTCTTCATATTCAAAATAGAAGCGACTCAGGGAAACAACAGTCTTTAAAAGGACAGTGCGGCTTTCAGTACAAAACCCCTGGCCGAATTGTTCAGAGACCATGTTAATCAGCTTAATAAACTGCTGATTATGTTCATCGATTATCGGAATTCCAACAGAAAAATCAGCATGCCAACTGATCAGCAGCATAGGTCACCCTTTCCGGGCCGTCAGACAAACAAGCGGGAGCCCAAAATATGAACATCCGCGCCCCATCTGCCTCTGTGAGACCCACTAGGCCTTCCATCACATCCTCACGGATGGGTTAGTATTATAACTTTGTACTTGGTTTAATTGATGAATCGATAGAAGAGATAATATTTCAGATAGCCCAGAATGTCAACAACTGTCTATGTGTACATTCAACAACAGTGAAATTTGTTTTTAAAAAAATCAGAGCATGTGTCGCAACCTCTTATCTCTGTAGAAGCGTTTATAAAATGTTTCGATCATCAACGAATCGAGATTGGAAAAAAATTTATCGAAGTCTAATGGCTTATGTATAAAAAATTTTGCACCAGTTTCGTAACATCTTTGTATCAACTCATACTCCTTACAAACAGACATCAAAACTACTGCATGGTTAGGACTTCGTTTTGATAACATGAAGGAAAGTTCAATTCCATTGATAACAGGCATTAGTACATCTAGTATGTATATGTCTATACTTACGCTATCGGTGATTTTCGAAACAGCGTAAGCGTTTTCAGCATATAATACGTTCTGTGTCGGATAATTTTTCGTCAACATAGTGCAAATCATCTTGCCGATGTCCAGGTCATCGTCAACAACCAAGATATTCATCCTGCAAATATCATCATTATTTTTGTACATTGCGACCTCCGATAAAACACATACCAAAGGGAACATCACAGATTCTAACGCTGCAATTAGCATTTTCTTATAGTTAAGGAAATTACATAAATACACCGCTCCATTCGTACTAGCCGAAGTAAGATTTGCCTTAGCCTTATATAGGTAAAATACCGTATCAATGCAGGTCTTTTTCTTATGCGTCATGCGCGTCGCCTCATGAAGCCCGGTTTCCCTGTGACAATCCCGCACCATGACATGTTTCCAAGTATGTGTATAAAAAAAGACCAGCTTGATTGGCTGGCCTTTACGAAGTAATGGATGGATATTGTATCAGGAGGGGCCCTCCGTATTCGCCAGGCCTTTTCACACGTAGATATCGCTCCAGATTTCGGAGTCCTCAGGCCAGGGGGAATCCTCGGCGAAGCGGACGGCCTCCTGGACCTGGGCCAGGGCATTCCTGTTTATCTCGTCCAGGCGCGCCTGATCGGCGATTCCCTCCTCCTGCAGGCGGCGCGAGAGGTTCGGTATCGGGTCGCGGCTTTTCCAGACCTCGGCCTCGGAGGAACTACGGTACTTGGCGGGGTCAGACATGGAGTGGCCGCGGAACCGGTAGGTGACCGCCTCTATGAAGTAGGGGCGCTGGTGCTCCCTCACCCACTCCGCCGCCCTCTTGGTCGCCTGGTACATGGCTACCACGTCCATGCCGTCCACCTTCTCGCTCGGTATGTCATAGCCACAGGTACGCCGGTGCAGTGCTGCCTGGGCGGAGGCGCGGTGCACCTCGGTCCCTATGCCGTAGAAGTTGTTCTCGCAGATGAAGAGTACTGGGAGGTCCCAAAGCCGCGCCCAGTTAAGCGACTCGTGGAAGGTCCCCTGGTTCATCGAGCCGTCGCCGAAGAAACAGGCGGTGATGCGGTCCTGTTCCTGGAGCTGGCTCCCCCAGGCAAGCCCGATGGCGATGGGGAACTGCCCACCCACGATGGCGTACCCCCCCATGAAGTTCAGCTCGGGCGCGAACAGGTGCATCGACCCCCCTTTACCCTTGCAAAGGCCGGTCGCCTTGCCGAAGAGTTCTGCCATGACCCTCTTGGGATCGGCCCCCCTTACGATGGCTTGGGCATGGTCGCGGTAGGCCGACAGCACGTAGTCGGCAGGCTGCAGCCCGGCGGTGCAGCCGACGGCGACCGCTTCCTGGCCACTATAGAGATGCAGGAAGCCGGTGATATGCCCCTTGGAGTACTGCTCGGCACAGCTCTCCTCGAACTCGCGGCAAAGCACCATCTGCTCGTAGAATTTCAGCAGATCCTCCTCGGGAAGCAGGTCGTTAAGATTGTCCGCCATTGGTCTCCTCCTTCACCTTGTTCAAAAGCCCCCCGGCCAGAAGTTCCTCCCGCTCCCGCTCCGAAACAGTGAGCTGGGTAAGGATCTCGCCTCCGTTGAATTTGACCGGTATCTCGGTCGCGCCCCCCTGGATCAATTCGCGCAGGTTCGTTAACTGCAGGCGGTCTCCCTGCTTAATCCGGTCGTAGTCTTCCTTGTTCTTGAAGGTGAGCGGCAGTATCCCGAAGTTGATCAGGTTGGAGCGATGGATCCTGGCGAAGCCTTTGGCGATCTTCACCCTGATGCCTAAGTAGCGCGGCGCCAGGGCGGCGTGCTCGCGCGACGACCCCTGCCCGTAATTCTCGCCGCCGATTACCGCCCCGTCTCCTTTTTGTGAGGCTCGGTCGGCAAACTCGGGGTCGACCTGTTCGAAGACAAACTTGCTGATGGCGGGGATGTTGCTCCTGAACGGGAGCACCTTGTTTCCTGCCGGCATGATGGAGTCGGTGGAGATGTTGTCGCCGACCTTGATGATCACCTCGACATCGAGCTGGTCCGGCAGAGCGGGGAACTCCGGGAAAGGAACGATGTTGGGGCCGGTGACGATCTCCACGGCGCTGCCGCCCTCGGGGGGCACGATAATGCCGGCGTCGTCCACCAGGTACTGCTCGGGGTTCTGCACCGCGGGCCAGAAGAGGAGGTCGGAAAGTTTGCGCGGATCGGTAACCACCCCGAATATCCCGGCCGCAGCAGCGGTCTCGGGGGAGCAGAGGTAGACCCGGTCCTCCTTGGTGCCGCTTCGCCCAGGGAAATTGCGCGGGAAGGTCCGAAGCGACACCTGGTTGGTTCCGGGGGCCTGCCCCATGCCGATGCAGCCCAGGCAGCCGGGCTGGTGCACCTGGCCTCCGGCCAGAAGGAGCATGATGAATCCCCCCTGCGCCACCACGTTCTCCAGCACCTGTCGGCTGCCGGGGTTGATATGGAAGGCGACGCCCGGCGCAACCTTGCGCCCGTCGAGGATGCGGCAGACGGTCATCAGGTCGCGGAAAGAGGAGTTGACCGAACTGCCGACGATGACCTGGTCCACCTTCAACCCCTCGATCTCCGAGACCGGCACCACGTTGTCCGGCGACGAAGGGCAGGCGATGAGCGGGACCACCTGGCTCAGGTCTATCTCGTCGTGGTCGTCGTAGGTCGCGTCCGGGTCCGGCAATAGTTCGCGCCACACCTCGCCGCGCCCCTGGGCCTTAAGAAAGGCAAGTGTGTGTTGGTCGCTCGGGAAAACGGTGCTGGTTGCGCCAAGCTCGGCCCCCATGTTGCCGATGGTGGCGCGGTCGGTGGCGGAAAGGGTGGCGACCCCTGGGCCGTAGTACTCGATGATCTTCCCCACCCCTCCCTTCACGCTGTGGCGCCTTAGCATCTCCAGGATCACGTCCTTCCCTGAGACCCAGGGTTGCAGCTGCCCGGTCAGCTTTACCCCCCAGATGCGTGGGCAAGTGAGATGAAAGGGGTGCCCCGCCATGGCGAGCGCGACATCCAGCCCCCCGGCGCCGATGGCGAGTTGACCAAGGCCAGCCGCGGTAGGCGTATGCGAGTCCGCGCCCAAAAGGGTGGTGCCAGGGACGCCGAAGCGCTCCAGGGAGACCTGGTGCGAGACCCCGTTCCCCGGCTTGGAGAGGTAGACGCCGAACTTTTGGGCCGCGCTGGTTAAAAAGGCGTGGTCGTCGGCGTTCTTGTTGTCGGTCTGCAGCAGATTGTGATCGACGTACTGCGCCGCCAGTTCCACCTTCACCCGCGGAAGACCCATCGCCATGAACTCCAGCATCGCCATGGTCCCCGTCGCGTCCTGCAACAGCGTCTGGTCGATCCTCAAGGCTATTTCCTGCCCCGGCACCAGCTTCCCTTCGACCAGGTGCTCTTTCAATATTTTCATCGCCACATTGTCGCCCATGCTGCCTCCTCGCCCCCTCACCTGCCGGTTGCTAACCCTGACGCTAGATCACTTGCGCGCCTTGTCGATAAGCTCTTTCAGCACCACTGCGTTGTTATGTTCCTCGTCTTTTGCGGCGTACAAAAGCGTCACCGGCCCCTTGGCGGCCGCTGCCGCAATTTCCTGTAGCAGTTCCCCCTGCCCTTCCAGCTCTTCACGATAGCGGCTCCTGAATTCCTGCCAGCGTTCAGGATCGTGCCCGAACCAGCGGCGCAACTCGTCGCTTGGTGCTAGCTCCTTCTCCCAGCGGTCGAAATGCGCCCGTTCCTTCGAAATTCCGCGTGGCCAGAGGCGGTCGACCAGGATGCGCAGCCCGTCTTTAGGGTCGGCTTCCTCGTATATGCGCTTTATCTTAAGCATGGCATCCCCCGTTACGATAGCTGCGCAGCGTCAAAGGGCGGCGATCACCCTCTGCATGCTCTGCTTGACCGTCTCAGCCAGTTCGGTCAACTGGCTGTTCCCCACCAACGAGAGCGCAGCGACCGGGTCCATGACCATCACCACGGTACGCCCCTCCGAAAGGGAATAGACCACGACGTTGCACGGCAGCAGGGTGCCGATGTTGATCTCGATGCCGAACGCCTGGTAGGCGAGACCGGGGTTGCAGGCTCCCAGGATCTGGTAGTTGCGAAAATCCTTGTGCAGCTTCTCCTGGAATTTCTTTTTGATGTCTATGTAAGAGATGATGCCGAAGCCCTCTTTCTGCAGCTCCTGCTGCACCTTTTCCAGCGCGTCGCTGAAAGTGAGGGTCATGGTGATGCCGAAAGCATAAGGGGTGTGCAACGGCAGCGATTCCTCTTTTTCCATGGCTTCTGCCAGCTGTTTGAGGCTCAGCACCTCCCGCTGGATCTGCTCCGGTATCGTCGCCTGGATCATTCTCTCGGCCTCATCATCCTTCGGCGTCCAGTCGACCTCGATGCTGAGGATCTGCGGGGCCACAGGGCTCTGCACCGAGGAAGGAACCACACGGTTGATGACGCGCCCGGTAAAGAGCGGGTGCTCCATTAGGAAGTAGTGCACCTCGCCGTGGGTCTTGTCAATCACCACCTTCTCCTTGATCAGCAGCCCCTCCCCGCGAACCTCCCGTAAAAGCCCGTTGCCGTAATGCTGCAGGATGCGCGACTGGACCGCGCCCGGCAGGTACGTTTGCGGCTGCTCAACCTTTTCGATGATGAGTTTCCAGATGGTGTCGAACGCTGCATGCACCTCGCAGCTATAACTGATCTTGCGCATGACCTGGCACCTCCTGCCGTTGGCGGAAAAGAAGCCAAAGTAAGCGAAAAGCGGCTTGACAAAAGCAAGCGAAAAGCAGCAGGAAAAAACATCACCAACTTTACCCTATTGTTTTTGGGAGGCAATGGAGGACACTTTTTTAATGGGAATGAGCTTCCGAATTTTCCCGATTAACACTTGAACGGCTAGACCCTCACCAGCTGCACTTGTAAAGACCGGTGATCTCCTTTAAGATAGCCTGTCTTCTAATAAGCCTGACGAAAAACAGAAATAATGAGGAGGAATCGATGAGTAAGACTGCGCTGATAACCGGGGCCTCGTCGGGGTTCGGAGCCGCCTGTGCCCGCGCCTTCGCGGACCAGGGATGGAAGCTGGTCCTGGCCGCCCGGCGCCGCGAAGCGCTGGAGCAACTCAAGGAGGAACTTGGCGGCGACTCCAGGGTCTTTTGCATCACTCTGGACGTCCGCGACCGGGAAGCTGTCTCCGCCGCTTTCGCCTCCCTCCCGGCTCAGTTTGCCGACATAGACCTGCTGCTGAACAACGCCGGGCTGGCACTAGGGCTTGGGCCTGCCCACCAGGCCTCGCTGGACGACTGGGAAACCATGGTCGACACCAACATAAAGGGGGTCATGTACTGCACCCGCGCCATCCTCCCCGGGATGGTGGCCCGCAACCGCGGGCACGTGATCAACATCGGCTCCGTCGCGGGTAGCTGGCCCTATCCCGGAGGGAACGTCTACGGCGCCAGCAAGGCGTTCGTGCAGCAGTTCTCCCGGAATCTGCGCGCGGACCTTTTGGGGACCGCCGTCAGGGTAACCAACATCGAGCCCGGCATGGCTGAGACCGAGTTCTCCAAGGTGCGGTTCAAGGGGGAGGACGAAAAGGCGCATCGCGTCTATGCCGGCACGGAGCCGCTGCAGGGCGAAGACATAGCGGAGATTGTTGCGTGGGTGGCGTCGGTGCCGCAACGGGTCAACATCAACAGCGTAGAGGTGATGTCGGTTTGTCAGGCATGGGGTCCGCTGGCAGTCCACCGCGGCGCCGCCGGATAAAGGTCGATAAAAGCCGGCCGGAAAACAAAAAAGGAGCAACCGCCCTAGGGAAGTTGCTCCTTTTGTTCATTCAGCTCGCTTAAGTTTCCGGACGGTCAGTAGTCCTCGGAATCCTCGCTCAGGTCGTCGGGGTCCAGCGCAGGGCGGGTGATGTTGTTGTCCTGCAGGAACTGGATCAACTCCATGTCCATCCTTTTGAAATGGCTGCGCAGCCACTCGCACATGGCGTTGACGGCGGCAACTATCATCAGCGTGTTCTCCCCCTGCTCGGCATGCAGCGCCTCCAACCTGAGCACCTCGCGAAAGAACATCTCGTGCTGGGCCTTGTGCGCCTCGTACCCGGGATAGCCCGATTCCAGCTGAATCTTTTCCTCGTCCTTGAAGTGCCTGCGCACGTACTTTTTCAGGAACCACATCAGCTTTCCGATCTCTTCGCTACCCTTTTTCGCCCTGGCGCCCTTCAACAAATCGTCCACACGGCGCAACAGCTCCTGGTGCTGTCCGTCGATTTCATGGTTCCCCGTAATCATTTCATCACGCCACTGCGTCAACATGCATCTCTCTCCTGTACCGCCTGTCTCCTTGTGGGAGTGTGAGAGTGTTTTATCGCCCTCTGTGGTTAATTATCGGCAAAACTCCATGCAACTTTAGCAATAACATCGCTCTGCCGTCGGTGCACTAGGATCTCGGCAAAGGAACCAATGCAATCTGCCGGCACCGACACAAGCTTTGGTGCTGAGCAGAAAAGGCCACAGACATTTCGCCTGCGGCCTTTGACAACGATCTCTCGCTTCCAACCGTTACGCCTTCTTTTCCTCGTTCAGTTGGACCACGTCCTCACCGGAGGATGCCTTCTTGAAGTTCTTGATGCTGCTTCCCAGTGCCTGCCCCAACTGCGGAAGTTTCGCCGGTCCTACCACGACCAGTGCTATGACGAGGACGATGATCATTTCCGGCATACCGAATCCAAACATTTAACTTCTCCTTTAAAGAACCGCCTTACCGGTTCGATGTTTCGTTGGTTTTATGTGAGCCCCGATGCCTTTGGCCCGGGGTCGCTTTCAAATTCAAGCCTGCAGTTTTTGCTGAGCTGCATCGGAATAGGGCTCGCCTGAGGCCGCCTTTTCCTTGTCGGCGTTTCTTAAGTCGTAGTATTCCTGCGGCGTATTGATGTTGCTGAAGGAATCGAAGCGGGGGTCGAAACCGGCCACCTCCGAGGGGCTTATTTCGCGCACGTTCACCCGTGGCAGGATGGAAACGATGCGGCGCTTGCCGTTTTTGAGCGAAGACTCCATGGCCGGCAGACACCCCTTGTTGTACAGCGCGTGCAGCGGCTCGTAGCCCTGCGGGCTCATGGGGAGCACCAAGTCGCAGCCGTAGCGGTGGCTCGCGATGTGCCTGATCAGCGCCGGATTCAGGTGCGGCATGTCGCACGCCACGGTGAAGACGGCCGGGTTCGAACTCTGGGAAAGCCCCGCGTGGATACCCGCCAGGGCACCCATCCCCTCGTACAGGTCGGGGACCTTCCGGCAGGGCAGGAACTGGTATTGCTCCGGGGCGTTGGTTACCAGGATCACCTCGGGGAAGATCTCGCAAAGCTCCCGGTAGATGCTTTCTATGAAGCGCCCTCCCTTGTGCGGCAGCAGAGCCTTGTTGCTCCCCATACGGCTGGAGGCGCCACCGGCAAGGATAACGCCGGTCACCCCCTGGATCTTGCCGTCGCCGGCGCGGAAATCGATCCCCTCGACGTGGGTGTAGAGCTTGAAGCTCATGGCCCTGACGTAGCCGACCAGCGTAATGCCGGCCTCTTCGGCCATCTTGATCGCCATGTCGGTAGGCGAGGTGCGGGAAGCGATCACGTCGATGCCGAGAAGCGAAGCCTTTGCCACCAGCTCGGTCGAAACGCGTCCCGAAGTGACCAGAATCTTTCCTTCCAGCGAAATCCCCTTCAAGAGGGCCTCTCCTGCTATACGGTCGATGGTGTTGTGGCGGCCGATATCTTCTGCGTGCAGGATGAGTTCGGTATCGCCGACCCCTGCCGAGTGCATGCCGCCATGGCTTTTGTACCCTTCCGCCTTCTGCGCCAGTTGGTTCATCAGCGTGAAGATCGAGGCGGTGGAATGGACCCGGGAGGGCCCCTTTTTCTCGACGGGCTTGGGCATGTTGAAGCTGATGCCGGTGCCGCAGCCGGAGGTGAGCACCGGCTTCAGGCGCTCGGGGAGCTCTCCCCGGATGGTGACGCTGGCGGCACCGAAATCCTGGCAGATGGCCAAGGCCTGGAAGTCCTCCACCTGTGAGACGAACCCCTGCAGGCGCAGAAAGCCCGCCACCAGGAAGCGGAGATCGTGAGGCGAGGCGATGAGGGTCGCCAGTTCACGCCCGTTCACCACCAGTTGCAGCGGGTATTCGTTGACTACCCCGCCCTCTTCCTGCTCCAGCACGCCTTTATTGAAACTGTAGATCTTGCTAGCCACCGGGTTGCTCCTCGCTGTCAGCCGACTCGCGTCCACTCTCCCTCGCCCTTTGGCAGAGGGCGGGGTGAGGGCGCTGCTGTGTGACGTTCTGTTACCCTCACCCCTGCCCCCCTCCCAGAGGGAGAGGGGCTTTCGGAGGGTGTCCTCGTACTTCTTCACTTAACTTACTTCAATTACTTCCGTTCACTTGCTTCACTTGCGGTTCGTCTCAAGCCAGCTTGCGGCTAGGCTTCGCCGGCGACCTTGCCGTGTACTGCAGGACCCTTGTCGGTCTTGTGGAAGTTGTCCGGGATCGAGTAGTCAACGGTCTCCGGATGGTGCTCGAAGATCGGGAAGTACTTCGCGATCAGAACGAAGAACAGGATGTGCGCCGCGATGATGCCGACGGTCACCAGGCTCTCGATGAAGGAGGGGTAGTAGAAGGTTCCCGGAGCCTCCATCCCGAACATCGATACGTTGAAGCGGTTCAAGATGACGCCTGCGATGACGAGCCAGGCGGCGGTAGCGCGCAGGCGGTTGTTCTCGCGCACGTTGCCGTTCATCAGCATCACCAGGGGCGCGATCACCCCGCCCAGCATCTCGACAGCGAAAAGCGCCACCAGCCCCGGACGGTTGAAGAGCGGCCCCTCGGTCAGCGCGAAGAGGGAGAAGAGCTTCAGGGTCAGGTACGCGGTGATGACCCAGGGGAGGATCTTCGCCAGAGTCTCCAAAAGCTCGCTCTCGTCGGGCTGCCCCATCCATTTGTGGCTCATGGTCGCTTCCACGATGATGATGGAGATGCCGGCGCACATGGCCGAAACCCAGAAGAGCAGCGGCAGGAGCGGGTTGTACCAGAGGCTGTGCAGCTTATCGACCGCGATCAGGAAGAAGGTCCCGAGCGAAGACTGGTGCAAGGTCGAGATGGAGGCCGCCGCGATGACGAGCGGCATCTCGATGGTCCGGAGCAGCCTCAACGGCACGTGGTAGCCGAACTTCTCGCAGACCGGCGACAGGAACTCGAGGAAGAGCACCGTGGTGTACGCGGCGATGCACATGGAAACCTCGAACATCGGGGAGTGCGGGTTCCAGTACACCATGGTGTGCCAGCAGCGCTGCGGCTGCCCCAGGTCGAGCAGAAGCCCCACGCAGACAAGGGAGTAGCCGAGGAAGCCGGTCACGATGGCCGGACGCACCAGCGGCTCAAGCTTCTTGATGTGGAAGCAGTGCACGATGGCCCCGAGGGTGAAGGCGCCCGCCGCCAGTGGTACGGCGGTGACGACGTCGAAGGAGATCCAAAGCCCCCAGGGGAAGGTGTCGTTCAGGTTGGTGGTGACCCCGAGGCCGAACACGAAGCGGACCAGGGAGGCTAGCGCGCCCAGCGATACCAGGACGATCAGGAATTTCACGAAGCGGTGGTATCCCTTGATCTCGTTGATGATTATCTTTGCAGCGGTCATCTAGCTCTCCTCCTTAGGCGTTGCGCCGGATTTTCTCTGTTCCTCTTCCTTGGCGATCCTTTCTTTCCTGTGGTTGAACCAGGAAAGGAGCGAGAGCGAACTGCCGACAGTCAGGAAGATCCCCGGCACGAGGCGCAGCGCCTGCCAGGTGTAGGACGGGAGCGGCCTCTTGGTGACCGGTTTGAACCCTAGCTCGTCGAAGGGGAGCGCGGTCAGGTAGATGACGCTGGTCCCACCCGCCTCTTCGGCTCCGTAGAGCTTCTTCAGGTACTTCTCGGGGCGGGTGGCGATGCGCTTGTTCGCCTCCTTGATCATCTCCCCGCGGTCGCCGTAGGTGATGGCGGAGACGCAGGTGGTGGCGCAGGCGGGCTTCAGCCCTTCCTTGATCCTGGAGTAGCAGCCGGTGCATTTTCTCACCAGCGGAAATGCCTTGCTCCACTCGTACTTGGGAACCCCGAACGGGCAGGCGACCATGCAGAAACGGCAGCCGATGCAGCGCTTGGCGTCGTAGACGACGGGGCCTTCCTTGGTCTTCTTGAAGGCGCCGACCGGGCAGACGGAGGCGCACGCCGGCTCGTTGCAGTGCATGCACATCTCTTTGTAGAAGGCGAACTCGTTCTGCCCGTTCTTCTCGTAGTCGCGGAACTTGATGCGGGTAAAGGTGTGCTCCGACATAAGCGGCGGGTTCTGGTAACCCTCGCCGTTGAAGAACTCCGTCTTCTCGGCGTCGAGCTGGTTCCATTGCTTGCAGGCGACCTGGCAGCCGCGGCAGCCGGTGCACTTGGTCATGTCGATCAAGAACGCCTTGCTCTTGTTGAAATCCTGGTTGGTCTCGCTCATGCGCGTTTACCCCCTTTCTCGATGTTGCAGAGGAATGCCTTGAATTCGGGGATGCTCGTATTGGCGCAGCCGACGGACGGGGTCAGGACGTTGCCCGAGTCGCCGGTAGCGAGACCTGCATAACCGAAGTGCCAGGGAAGGCCCACCTGCTCTACCATTTTCCCCTGCACGTTGAAGGGCTTGAGCCTGGTGGTGACCAGGGCCTTCGCCTCGATGGAACCGCGCTCGGTGGTGATCTTCACCTGGTCGCCGTTGTTGATCCCCTTGGAGGAGGCGAGGGTCTGGGAGATCTCGACGAACATGGTCGGGACCAGCTCCACCAGCCAGGGAAGGCTGCGGGTCATGGCGCCTGCCTGCCAGTGCTCGGTCATCCTGTAGGTGGTGCCGACGAACGGGTACTTGTTCAGGTCGCTGGACATGTTGGCCGGGACCTTGACCGCCGGGTTGCTCTGCACCTTGGACAAGAGGTTCTTGGCCGGGCTTTCGATCGGCTCGTAGTGCTCGGGGAACGGACCGTCCTTCATGTCTAGCGCGTAGAGGCGGCCGTGACCTTCAGGAACCATGATGAAGGGGTACTTCCCTTCCTTCGCGTCGTTCATCGGCGGCCAGGGGCCGTCGGGCACGTCGCCTTTCCACTTCTTCTCCAGCGCGTCCCAGGCGATGACCGCGCGCTTGGGGTTGAACGGCGCGCCGTCCGGGTTAACGGAGGCCCTGTTGTAGATGATGCGGCGGTTGACCGGCCAGCACCAGGACCACTTCGGGAACATGCCGAGCCCGGTCGGGTCGGTGGCGTCGCGGCGGGCCATCTGGTTGCCGTCTTTCGTGTAGGAGCCGCAGTAGATCCAGCAGCCGGAGACGGTGGAGCCGTCGTCCTGCAGGTACTTGAACATCGGGACCTGGTCACCCTTCTTGAACTCGAGGGTCTTGTCCTTGTCGACGATGGTCATGTCCTTGGTGAAGTAGCCGTTGATCTCCTTGGCGACCAGGTGCACTTCAGGCTCGTGGCCTTCGCCGTAGTTCCAGGAGAGCTTGGTGATCGGCTCGGGGAAGGTTCCCCCTTTCTGGTACGCCTTCTTCACGTGCTTCGCGAACTGATCGATGATCCAGAGGTCGCTCTTCGCATCCCCTACCGGTTCCGCAGCCTTGTAGCGCCACTGGGCCCAGCGGCCGGAGTTGGAGATGGAGCCTTCCTTCTCGACGGAGGAGGCTGCCGGCAGCATGAAGACCTCGGTCTTGATGTCCTTCGGGTTCACGCCGGGGCGCTTCCAGAAGATGGAGGTCTCGGTCTCCCAGAGGTCGACGGTGACGAGCCAGTCGAGTTTTCCCAGCGCCTCGCGGGTCTTCAGGGAATCCGGGCCGCCTACCGCCGGGTTCTGCCCCATGCAGACGAGGCCCTGCAGTTCGCCCTTGCCCATCTTCTCCATCAGCTTCATGAAGGAGTAGTTGCCGCTTCTCTTGGGGAGGTAGTCGTAGCAGAAGCCGTTCTCCGCGGTGGCGTTGTCGCCGTACCAGGCTTTGAGGAGGCTCACCGTGTACTTCGGGGTGTTCCCCCACCAGTTGGCGCTCTTTGCGTCTTTGGTCTTCGGGGTCCACTTCTCCAGGTAGGCCTTCAGGTCGACGTTGTCGAACTCAGGGGACTTCAGGTAGCCCGGGAGCAGGTGGAAGAGCAGGCCGTAATCGGAGGAGCCCTGTACGTTGCTCTCGCCGCGCAGCGCATTCACGCCGCCGCCGGCGATGCCGATGTTGCCCAAAAGCATCTGCAGCATGGCGGTCGCGCGGACGTTCTGGGTGCCGTGGGTGGACTGTGTGATACCCATCGCGTAGAGGATGGTGCCGGCCTTGTCGGCGCGCCCGGTGGAGCAGAATGCCTTGGCGACGGCGACGTAGTCTTCCTTCTTGGTGCCGGTGATGGAGCAGACCATGTCGACGGTGTAGCGGGAGTAGTGCTTCTTCAGCTGCTGGTAGACGCAGCGCGGGTCCTTCAGCGACTTGTCGCGCTTGGGGTTGCCGGAGCCGTCGACCGCGTAGGCCCAGGCCTTCGGGTCATAGGTCTTCTCCTGGTCGTCGAAGGCGCAGAAGATACCCTCGTTGAAGTCGTACTTCTCGTTTACGATGAAGGAGGCGTTGGTGTACTCGCGGACGTACTCCTCGTGGATCATGTTGTTCTGCAGCGCGAAGTTGATCATCCCGCCCAAAAAGGCGATGTCGGTGCCGGGACGGATCTGCGCGTAGTGATCGGCCTTGGAGCCGGTCCTGGTGAAGCGCGGGTCGACGGCGAGAAGCTTGCCGCCGTTATCCATAGCCGCCTCGATCCATTTCATCGAGATCGGGTGGTTTTCTGCAGGGTTGCAACCGATGGCCAGGATGGCATCGGCGTTCTTCAGGTCAATCCAGTGGTTGGTCATTGCCCCACGTCCAAACGAAGCCGCCAGACCGGCGACTGTAGCGGAGTGTCATATTCGGGCTTGGTGTTCGAGGTTCGCGACCCCCATAGAGCGGGCAAACTTGCTCCAGAGGTAGCACTCCTCGTTGTCGAGACCGGCGCCGCCCAGGAAAGCCATCCCTTCGGTGCGGTTCACGACGTATTCCTTGTTGTCCTTCTTGTTGATCTCTTTGGCCTTGAAGGTCTTGTCGCGGGTCTCCTTCATCTTCTGGCTGATCCGCTCCAGCGCCCAATCCCAGCTCTTCTCTTCGAACTTGTCGCTGCCGGGAGCACGGTACATGACCTTCTGCAGGCGGCGCTCGTTGTTGGCGACCTGGAACAGCGCGCTACCTTTCGAGCAAAGCGCACCCTGGTTGATCGGATGCTGGGTGTCCCCCTCGATGTTGACGATCTTGCCGTTCTTGGTATGCACCACAAGCCCACAACCTACCGCGCAGAAAGGACAGATGGTGGTCGAGCTTTTCAGCCCCTTGGTGCGCATCTGCGGGGCATCGGCTCCGCCCGCTTCCGCTTTTTTGCCGGAAAGGACCAGTGCCGTAGCCAGCGCCCCTCCCTGCAGAAACTCCCTCCGTGAAACAGCCATGTTGAATCTCTCCTTTTTCCATGATAAACGTCGTGCCACCGTTAGTAAGCAGGCGTATACGGCAATTGCCATGCCAGCGCGTTTACGCAAATATCAAAAAATAGTTTGTACCGTAAGGGTTTGAAATGATACTGTTGTCAGCGCCGGAAGGAAGCTCATTAAACATTAAACAACGCTTAAAGATGTGCCGTTTTGTCGTGATGTGTGACATTTTGACCAGGTCACACAGGTAGCGCCGTGGCAGGAGCAGCATGAGGAACACCGGGAAATGAGACAGGAAAAGATTCTTATCTGCGACGACGAGGAAGGGATCCTCATCTATCTGAAGAAGCTGCTGCAGACCCAGGGCTACCAGGTGGAGACCTTCAACGGGGGCGCGGCGCTCCTGCGCCGCCTTAAGGAGGGGGACCCCTCGGACGCGGACCTCCTTTTGCAGGACGTAAGGATGCCGGACATGGACGGCATCACCGTGCTCAAGGAGGTCAAGGCGCTCCGCCCCTCGCTTCCCATCGTCATCATGACCGCCTTCGGGACCATAGACGCGGCGGTCGAGGCGATCAAGATGGGCGCCTACGACTACGTCACCAAGCCCTTTCCCAAGGAGAAGATCCTGAGCGTCCTCAAAAACGCCCTGGAAAAGGAGCAGCTCTTGCAGGAGAACCGGGCGCTCAAGAGCGAGCTGGAGAAGCCGATCCTGCAGGAATCGATCATCTTCAGAAGCGCCGCCTTCCAGGAGATCTACGACCTCACCCTGCAGGTCGCGGCCAGCGAAGCCAACATCCTGGTCCTGGGCGAATCGGGGACCGGCAAGGAGCTCATTGCCGGCGCCATCCACTACAACAGCTTAAGGCGCGACCGGCGCTTTCTCTCCATCAACTGCGCGGCCCTCACCGATACGCTCCTGGAGAGCCAGCTCTTCGGGCACGTCCGGGGCGCCTTCACCGGCGCGGTCGCAGCGCAGAAGGGACTCTTGGAGGAGGCCGACGGCGGCACCCTCTTCATGGACGAGATCGGCGACATGACCCTCCCCATCCAGGCAAAGCTTTTGCGCGTGATCCAGGAGCGTGATTTCATCCCGGTTGGGTCGACCCGCCCGAAAAGCGCCGATATCCGCTTCGTGGCAGCCACCAACAAGAATCTGGAGCAGGAGGTTCAGGAGGGGCGATTCCGCGAGGACCTCTTCTACCGTCTGAACGTGATCAACATCCCGCTGCCGCCGCTTAGGGAGAGAAAGGACGACGTGGAACCCCTGGCGCTGCATTTCCTGAAGAAGTACAGCCTGAAGATGAAGAAGCAGGTAACCACCTTGGCACCCGAGGCGCTGCAGCTCCTTTACGGCTACGACTGGCCCGGCAACATCAGGGAGCTGGAAAACGTCATGGAGCGCGCAGTCATCCTGGCCCGGACCCAGACGGTCACCGCGAAGGAGCTTCCCATCTGGCGCAAACAGCCCCAAAAGGTTGAAGCGCCGCGCGGCGAGGCGCAGTTCGTCTCGCTGGAAAACGTGGAGAAGGAAGCCATCGAGCGGACCCTGTCCGGAACCGGGTACCACAAGAGCAGGTCGGCCGAGATCCTGGGCATCTCCAGAAAAACCCTGGACCGCAAGATCGTCGAATACCGCATCACCATTCCCTCATGACTCTTCCCAAGCTGCGCTTTCCCATAAAGACCAAGCTCACCGTGGCGACGCTCATCCCGCTGGGGATAGCGATCCTCATCTGCTGGATGGCCGGGGTCTTCATTTTGAGCTCCAAGGTCGCCGCCCAGGCCCAGGAGAAGGTCCGCTACGACCTGAGTGTCGCCCGCGAGGCTTACCAGAGCGAGCTTTCGCGCATCTACGACGTGGTGAAGCTCACCGCCTCCTTCGGCAGGACCGCCGAGACCATCGCCTCCGGCGACCGGCGGGCGGTGAGCGAGTCGCTTTCTTCATTGCGCGCCAGCGAGCGCCTGGACATCCTCGCCGCCGTAGACGCCTCGGGAAAGGTGATCTTCAGGGCCAACAACCCCGAGCTGCGCGGCGACGACAAGACCCGCAACCAGTTCGTAGCGCGCGCTTTGAAGGGGGAGATCGCCAGCGGCACCACCATCCTCCCCTCTTCCGAGCTTGAGCTCGAAGGAGACAGCCTGGTGCGCCAGGCGCGCATCTTCCCCGCCGCAGGAACCCCGGTGCAGCTAAACGGCGCCATGTTCCTCCTGGTCGCGGCACCGGTGCGGGACAAGGCGGGGAACCTGCTGGGGGCGCTCTACGGCGGGGTGCTCCTCAACAACAACCAGAAGCTCGTGGACCGGATCCGCTCCGTGGTCTACGAGGGGGCGCGGAAAAACGGCCGGGACGTTGGTAACTCCACCATCTTCCAGGGGGACATAAGGATCGCCACCAACGTCCCCAACACCGACGGCAGCCGGGCCGTCGGCACCAGGCTCTCCGCGCCGGTCCAGGAGCGGGTGCTCCTCAAGGGGGCCAAGTGGGTCGGGCGCGCCTTCGTGGTGAACGACTGGTACCTGACCGCCTACGAACCGATCCTCTCGCTGCAGGGGGTCCCGATCGGCGCCCTCTACGTGGGGATGCTGGAGAGCCAGTATTCGGCGGTCAAGATCGACATGGCCGTCCTTTTGAGCTTCGTCCTTTTGGTGAGCGGCCTGGTGGGGGTCTCCATGGCCGGGTTCCTGGGGAGGAAGCTCTCCCAGCCCATACGGGAGTTGGACCTTCTGGCGCGACGCGTAGCCGCAGGCGAGCGCAACGTGAAAAGCAGCATCGACTCCCGGGACGAGATCGGCGACCTGGCGGTGCGGTTCAACGACATGAGCCGTTCGCTCGTGGAGCGCGAGGACTCGATCATCGAACTGAACCGCAACCTGGAAGAGAAGGTGCAGTCGAGAACGGCGGAACTGGAGGAGAAGAACCGGCTCCTGGTGCAGACCCGCGAGGAGTTGTTGCGGGTGGAGAAGCTGGCGGCGATAGGCGAGCTGGCTGCGGGGGTCGCGCACGAGATCAACAACCCGATGGCGATCATCCGCGGCAACACGGAGTTGTTGCAGCTCTCGGTGCCGGAGGAAGCCCCGATCCGTGAGGAAGTGGACACCATTTTCCAGCAGGTGAAAAGGGTGGAGCGGATCGTATCGAACCTGTTGAAATTCGCCAGGCGCGAGCAGATGGAAGCTGGAGCCGTGCGGCTGAACGAGCTCTTGCACGAGATCGTGGGCCAGATCGGGCACCAGGTGTCGCTTGAGAGGATAGAGATAGCGGAGCAGTATGCGGAGAGCGTGGCGCAGGTGGAGGGGGATGCGGACCAGTTGCGTCAGGTGTTCACCAACCTGGTCTTGAACGCGGTGCAGGCGATGCCGTCAGGGGGCGTTCTCTCGGTGAGGACCCAGCAGGTGGAGCCCGCGGGGAGCTACGAGGTAAAAGTCGGCGACACCGGGGTCGGCATCGCGCTGGAGAACCTGAGACAGGTATTCAACCCCTTCTACACCACCAAGGCCAACGGCACCGGCCTCGGACTTTCCGTATCCTACGGCATCGTCCGGGAGCATGGAGGGCGCATCGACGTCGAGAGCGTCCCGGGCGGCGGGAGCACCTTCACCGTGGTGCTCCCGCGCTCCCAAACGCCGGGGGCCTAGAGTATCGCCACCGCATCACCGGGGCGCACCACGCCCCCCTTCAGCACCTTGGCGAAGATCCCTTCCTTGGGCATGACGCAGTCGCCGGCCTGGTAGTAGATGGCGCAGCGGTTATGACACTCCTTGCCGATCTGGGTCACCTCCAAAAGCGTCTCCCCCAGCTGCATCCGTGTCCCGATCGGGAGATGCACCAGGTCCACCCCTTCGGTGGTGATGTTCTCGGCGAAGTCTCCCTCTTTCACGTCGAGCCCCATGGCCACCATCTTGGCAATGCTCTCCTGAGCCAGGAGGCTCACCTGGCGGTGCCAGTCGCCTGCGTGCGCGTCCCCTTCGATGCCGTGGTTTTCCCGCAGCATGACCTCGGGAACGGGTGTCTTCCGCTCACCCTTGTTGAGGCTCACGTTCACCGCGATGATTTTTCCAGTCATAGCTAACTCCTTGTTGAATCAAATCTATATCCAAACAATCTCAACCTGCCGCTTGATCATCCGCCAACCCTGGACATGGCGAAGGGGACCGTTTCCGCGCCCTCGTCCGTCACCTCGTGCCGGCCAGGTTTCGCGGCCACGATGCGCTGCACCTCCTGGCGCAAAAGGGCGTCGTCCCCTGTGGCCAAAACCGGCCGCAGGTCCACCCCGTCGCCTGAGAAGAGGCACCCCTTGGCGATCCCGGAGGCGGTCACCCGCAACCGGTTGCAGCCGTTGCAGAAGTGCCCGGTCATGGCGGTGATGATCCCGAGCGACCCCTGCGCCCCCTGCACCTTGAAGTTCTTCGAAGGGCCGGAGAGCTCGCTGTTGCTCACTTCCTCGATGAGGTATCGCTCGCCGATGCGCTCCCTGATTTCGGCCCCCGGCACGCAGAGTTCGCGCCAGTCGGCGTCGCCGCAGGTGGGCATGTACTCGATGAATCGGACCGCGTAGGGGCGCTTCATGGTCAGTTCCACGAAGTCGAGGATCTCGTCGTCGTTTACACCGCGCATCACCACCACGTTGATCTTGTGCGGCGGGAAACCAGCTTTCTCGGCGGCTTCAAGGCCGTCCAAGACGCGCTTAAGCTCTCCGCCGCGGGTGATTGCCGCGAAGGTCTCGGGCTTCAGCGAATCGAGACTGATGTTCAAGCGCTGCACCCCCGCTTCCCGCAATCCCTGCGCCATCTCCTTAAGGAGCAGGCCGTTCGTGGTCAGTACCAGCTCCTTGAGCCCGGGGAGCGCGCCCAGGCGCTCCAGGAAGGAGATTATCCCCTTGCGGACCAGGGGCTCCCCGCCGGTGACGCGGATCTTCTCGATGCCGGCGGCAACCGCCTCGGTCGAGATGCGCAACAAATCGGCGTAGGAGAGGACCTGCGAGTGGTCCAGCTTCTCGACCCCCTCTTCCGGCATGCAGTAGCGGCAACGGAGGTTGCAGCGGTCGGTGACGGAGAGCCGAAGGTAGTTGATGCGCCTGCCGTAGGTATCTATCAGTGCCATAGCTGAGCTTCTTCCCTGAAGCCGCCGGCTGCAGCCGACGGCTGGAATACGAATGTCGCCGCCCTCTCCCAGTCGGGTTCCGGCAGCATGCGAAAAACCATACCCTGTTTGATGGTGGTAATGCAACCCCTTA
This sequence comes from Citrifermentans bemidjiense Bem, assembly GCF_000020725.1. Taxonomy (NCBI): domain Bacteria; kingdom Pseudomonadati; phylum Thermodesulfobacteriota; class Desulfuromonadia; order Geobacterales; family Geobacteraceae; genus Citrifermentans; species Citrifermentans bemidjiense. The sequence continues at coordinate 2,644,005 of NC_011146.1, forward strand.
AAAAAGCGCGGACTACCGGCAGGCGAGTGATGAGAAAACGTATACGCACAGGAGAGGGACCGTCTAAAATCGTATAAGAATGCGATTTTACGAGCTGTTCGTTTGGCAGGCGCAGCGATGGAAAATACGGAGTGGTAATTCTGGGAATAATATAATTTTTTATTTTCCTGCAATTGTGTTATGGCTTAAGCAAAATAAGCAGATAGTCTCCGAGCCGCAGCCTTCTAAAGGGAGTACCCCCACGAAGCTTTGGCCGTTGGGTGCCGCCGGAAACGGCGCCGCCTCCCCTTTGGAAAGGAGAACCGCCGCCGCTTTCAGCGCACGGGGTCCTCTCCTTTTTGGGATGCAGGACCCTTTTCTATTCCCACTCCACAGCAATAAGAGGTGACGATGATGAACTACGAAAAAGCGCGGCGAACGATCCTTGAGAAAGTCGCCCCCGCGGGGGTTGAGCGGGTACTCCTGTTGGAAGCCGCCGGGAGGATACTGGCCGAGGATTACTCCGCTCCCAGCGACATGCCCCGCTGGGACAACTCCGCCATGGACGGCTTCGCCGTGAGAAGCGCCGGCTGCGCGCCCGGGACCGTCCTTAAGGTGACCGACTACATCCCTGCCGGAGTAAGCTCCGGGGACGCCGTTCTTGAAGGGTGTGCCGCGAGGATCATGACCGGTGCCCCCATCCCCCCGGGGGCGGACACCGTGGTCCCCATCGAGGAGACCGAAGCGGGCGAGCAAAGCGTGAAGCTGCTGCAGCAGGTGAAAAAGGGGGACCACATCCGCTTCCAGGGCGAGGACGTCGGCCGCGGCGACCTGATCATGCCGAAGGGGACGCTGATCGGGCCGCCGCAGGTAAGCCTGCTTGCCTCCTTCTCCGCCGCCGTAGTCCCGGTCTACCGCCGGGTGCGGGTAGCCATTCTCTCCACCGGGGACGAACTGGTGGAGATCGGCACGGAACCAAAAGAGAGCCAGATCGTCAACAGTAACGCCCTGGCCCTCGCCTGCGCCATCAAGCTCTGCGGCGCCGAACCGGTCATCCTCGGCATCGCGAGGGACAACCGCGAAAGCCACTTGGCCCTCTTAACCGAGGGTTTGAAGGCGGACGTACTGGTCACCTCTGCAGGCGTTTCCGCCGGGGACCGCGACCTGGTGCGCGAGATCCTGGCTGAACTCGGGGTGGTCGAGCAGTTCTGGAAACCAGGCGTCAAGCCCGGCGGCCCTACCGCCTTCGCGCTCAGGGGGAATACGCCTGTCTTCTCGCTTCCCGGAAACCCAGTTTCCACCATGATCACCTTCGACGAGTTCGTTCGGCCCGCGCTTTTGAGGATGATGGGGCACGAGAAGGCGCTGAGGCGGACCGTGCGCGGTTATCTCAAGGAAGGGACGCGCAAAAAGGCGGGGAAACTGAACTTCCTGCGGGTGCAGGTCACCATCGAGGACGGCCGTTACCTGGCCAGCACGGCGGGCGACCAGAACACCGGAATCCTGAAGACCATGCTCCGCTGCAACGCGCTGGCGCTGCTCCCCGCCGACCGCATCGAATTCGCCGCAGGCGAAGAGGTCGAGCTGCACCTGCTGGATCCCACCCTGGAAATGGAGGCCTGAGATGTCTTTTAATCATTTTGATGCCAGCGGCAACGCCATCATGGTCGATGTCAGCCAGAAGGTCCCGACGATGCGGACCGCCATAGCCGGAGCGGTACTGAAGCTCAAGCCCGAAACGGTGCAGGCGATCGTCTCCGGGCGGGTCGCCAAGGGGGACGTTATCGGCGTGGCCCGCATAGCCGGGATAGCCGGGGCCAAGAAGACCCCGGAGCTGATCCCCCTCTCCCACCCGCTGGCGCTGCACCACGTCTCCATCGAGTTCGAGGTGGACGAGAGAGAGGGGACCATCGCGGTTATGGCGACGGTGCGCGCTTTCGAGCGGACCGGGGTGGAGATGGAGGCTATGGCCGCGGCCACGGTCGCCGCCCTCACCGTCTACGACATGTGCAAGGGGAGCGACAAGGGGATCGTGATCTCCGACGTGAAGCTCCACTACAAGGAAGGCGGCAAGAGCGGCGTCTTCAAAAGAGAAGCGTAAGGATTTCCAAAGGAGATTTTCCCATGCGAGCAGCGATATTGACCTTAAGCGACCGTTGCTCCACCGGCGAGCGTGCGGACGGCAGCGGCCCCGCCCTGAGAAGCTGGTTGGAAGAGCACGGGGTGACCGTCACCTGCACCGAAGTGATCCCGGACGAGGCGTCCCTCATCTCGGAAAAGCTGGCGGCCTGGTCCGATAGCGGAAGCTTCGACCTCATCCTCACCACCGGTGGGACCGGCGTCTCCCCGCGCGACGTGACGCCAGAGGCGACCGAACGGGTGGTCGACCGGGTGCTCCCCGGCTTCGGCGAGGTGATGCGCGCGGAGAGTCTGAAAAAAACCCCGCACGCCATCATCTCCCGCGCCATCGCCGGGATCAGGAAAAACACCCTGATCATCAACCTCCCCGGGAGCCCCAAAGGGGCGACGGAAAACATCAGTTTCGTCTGGGCCGCCGTTCCCCACGCCGTCGCCAAGCTGCAGGGAGACCCGGAGGAATGCGGCACGCCGCTATCCAAGTGATGCATATCCGTACCCTTTTTTATTGACCGATCCGACCTGCTGGGTTATACAACTAACACGGTTTGAAAATTTAATACGGAGGGATCATCATGCCGTTGGTAAAGCAGATTCACGATAAGGCAAGGGGCAACAAGAAGACGGTTGTCTTGCCGGAAAGCTATGACGAGAGGATGTTGTTCGCCGCCCAGGCCATCATGGAACAGGGTTTGGCGCACATTATACTTTTGGGGAAGCCTGAGGCGATCAAGGCCGCCGCATCTGAGAAAGGGATCAACCTGGCCGGTGTCGAAATCATCGAGCCGGCCGTTTCCGACAAGCTCGCGGGTTACGTGGCGAAACTGGTGGAACTGAGGAAGTCGAAGGGGCTCACCGCCGAGCAGGCGCGCGAGCTTCTCTGCGGCGCGGACAACCTCTACTTCGCCGGAATGATGGTTCGCGAGGGTGACGCCGACGGCGAGGTGGCAGGCGCCACCGGCACCACCGGCGACGTGCTGCGCGCAGCCTTTCAGACCGTGGGCCCCGCCCCCGGCATCAAGACGGTTTCCTCCTTCTTCCTGATGGCGACCAAGAGCCCCGAGTTCGGCGAGAACGGCGTCATCCTCTTCGCCGACTGCGCCGTCAACCCCAACCCCGACGCACAGGCCCTGGCGGAGATCGCCATCGCCACCGCGAGGAACTGCAAGTCCTTCCTCGACGTCCCGGCGCGCGTCGCCATGCTTTCCTTCTCCACCAAGGGGAGCGCGAGCCACCCCGACGCCGACAAGGTGCTTAAAGCGCTGGAATTGGCCAAGGGGATGGATCCCAACCTCAGCATCGACGGCGAACTTCAGGCCGACGCTGCGCTCATCCCCGCCGTAGGCGGCAAGAAGGCCCCCGGCAGCAACGTGGCCGGCAAGGCCAACGTCCTGGTCTTCCCCGACCTCGACGCCGGCAACATCGCCTACAAGTTAGTGGAGCGCATCGCCGGCGCCAAGGCGATCGGCCCAGTGATCCAGGGTCTGGCAAAGCCGGTCAACGACCTCTCCCGCGGCTGCTCTGTCCAGGACATCGTGGACGTAACCGCCATCACCGCGGTGCAGGCGCAGGGGTAGACACCCGACCCGTCGGACCTGTCGGACCTGTCAACCACTGGCGGCGGCTCGCTTACACAAAGAACAAAAAGAAAGGCCGGCGGGTTACCCCGCCGGCCTTTTTGTTGCCTTACGCTCTGCCGCGCCTTACTTCCTGACGAAGTCGGGCCTGGAGAAACTGTACTCGAAGTGCATGTGGTCCGTGTAGGTCCCGTCCAGGATCGCCGCCACGTCTTCAGTGAAGACCAGCTCCTCGTCTGTCGGTATCACGTACACCTTCACCGGCGAGTCGTCGGTGGTGATCAGCGTCTCGCGCTTCCTGGTCATGGCGGAGGCGTTGCGCTCGCGGTCGAGGACGATGCCCAGGTGGTCGAGCCCCTCGATGGCGCGCTCCCTGATCGGAGCCCCCATCTCCCCCACCCCGGCGGTGAAGACGACCGCGTCGAGCCTTCCCACCACGGCCATGTAGGTGCCGATGTACTTCTTGAGACGGTAAGCCTCGATGTCGAGCGCGAGTCGGCAGAGGTTGTCGCCCCCGTTCGCGTGCTCGATCACGTCACGCCGGTCGGTGAAACGGCCGGTGATGCCGATGACGCCGCTCTTCTTGTTCAGGATGCTGTCGATCTCCTTGGCGGAGAGGTTTTCCTTCTGCATCATGAAGGCGGGGATGGCCGGGTCGATGTCGCCGCAGCGGGTACCCATCATGGCGCCTTCCAGCGGGGTGAGCCCCATGCTGGTGTCGACGGACACCCCATTCTTGATGGCGCAGTGCGATACGCCGTTACCGATATGCATGGTGATGACGTTGCACTGGTTCGCAGGTTTGCCGAGGATGGCGGCGATGCGCTTGGAGACGTAGAGATGCGAGGTGCCGTGGAAGCCGTACCGCCTGACCCCGTACTTCTCGTACCACTCGTAGGGAAGCGGGTAGAGATAGGCGTGTTCGGGCATGGTCTGGTGAAACGCGGTATCGAAAATTGCCACCTGGGGGACGCCAGGAAGAACGGCCATGGCCCCCTCGATGCCTGCGATATTGGGCGGGTTGTGCAAAGGCGCCAGATGCTGCACCTCGGTAACCGCGGCCAGCACGTCATCATCGATGAGCACGGACTTGGTGAAACGCTCCCCCCCGTGTACCACGCGGTGCCCAACCGCGGCTATCTGTTTGATATCGGTAAGCACGCCGTGTCCGGGAGAGGTCAGGGTGCGCAGAATCAGATCGACGGCGGTCTTATGATCGGGACAGTCGGAATCCTCGCGGTAGGTCTCGCGGCCCGGGACTTCGTGCAGGATGAACGAATCGCCGATGACGACGCGCTCCACCATACCCTTGGCGACCACGACTTTTTTGTCCCAGTCAAACAACTGGTATTTTACAGAAGAACTTCCGCAGTTAAGTGCGAGTATATCCATCGATCTGCATCCCCCGTCATTGTAGTTTAACCGGGCAAGCTGGGTACTTTAGTCCGGCAAAAAAAGTTTACAAATAAAACTGTTTTTTAAATATACCGTAGACTGGTCTACAGTTCAAGGATTTTCTCCCTCCCATCCTTGCGACAAATGTCATACAGCTTTATGGTGGACTTTTTTTATGTCCTATGGTAGTTTTCGACCGCGATTTTAAGTAAACATGAAGGAGGTGAATACTTTGGCACATACCATCAGCGACGAATGCATCAACTGCGGCGCCTGTGACGATTCCTGCCCGGTCAACGCAATCAGCGAGGCTGGCGACAAAAGGACCATCGCTGCAGATACCTGCATCGACTGCGGCGCTTGCGTAGACACCTGCCCGGTGAGCGCAATCTCGGCCTAACCAACACCAGATTCATGAAATGCCATGGCCTGCAGCGGCTCGTCCGCTTGCAGGCCTATTTTTTTGTCTGCAGCAAAACCGGCCGGGGCTCTCAAAGTCAAAAAGCGTTAGGGGCGGAACCTCCCTCTACATCCGCACCACGAAAAAGAGGGGAAGCCCTGGAGCTTCCCCTCTTTCTTTTACCTGCTGCCGTTATCAGCAGAGCTTGGCTATGGCCCGCTCCAGGCGCTTCCCGGTCTCTTCCAGCCCCAGCACCTCGATCATCTCGTAGATCCCCGGCGAAGCGGTGGAGCCCGACAGGGCTAGCCTCACCGCGGGCCCTACCTGCCCGAGCTTGATCCCCTTCTCCTCGCAAAGCTCCTTGAAAACGCCTTCTATTGCGACGGTAGTGAGCTCACCCACCGCGCCCAATTTCTTGAACAGCCCCCTAAGAAGCGCCGGGGTCTCGGGGTTGAAGAACTTGGCTACCCCCTTCTCGTCGTAGGAGAGCTCCTGCTGGTAGTAGAACAGCGCTCCGTCAGCCAATTCCAGCATGGTCTTAGCCCTTTCCTGCAGTGTCTTCACCACGGCCGGAAGCTCAGGTCCACCTGCGGTATCGGTTACCCCCCGCTCCTTCAGGAAAGGAATCAGGAGCCCGGCCAGTCGCACAGGGTCGCCGTTTTTGATGTAGTGCGCGTTCAACCACAGGAGCTTGTCCGGGTTGAAAACGCCCGCGGACCGACCCACGTTCTCGATGGAGAACTTCTGGACCAGATCTTCGAGCGAGAAGATCTCCTCGTCGCCGTAACTCCAGCCCAGGCGGACCAGGTAGTTGACCATCGCCTCGGGAAGAAAGCCCATGTCCCGGTAGGCCATGACCGAAGTGGCGCCGTGCCTTTTCGAGAGCCTCGCCTTGTCCGCCCCAAGGATCATCGGGACGTGGGCGAACTGGGGAACCGGCACCTCCAGGGCCTCGTACAGAAGGATCTGGCGCGGCGTGTTGTTCACGTGGTCGTCGCCGCGGATGACGGTGGTGACCCCCATGGTGGCGTCGTCGATTACCACCACGAAGTTGTAGGTGGGGGTCCCGTCGGTGCGCTGGATGATCAGGTCGTCCAGTTCGGCGTTCTCAAAGGATATCTTCCCCTTGATCAGGTCGTTCCAGTAGGTGGTCCCTTCCTGCGGCGCCTTAAAACGGACCACGTAGGGGCGCCCGTCGTCCGCGCCCTGCGGCAGGTTGCGGCAGGTCCCGTCGTACTTGGGCTTGCCACCTTCCTTGAGCGCCTTCTCGCGCTTGACCTCCAGTTCTTCGGCGCTGCAGTAGCACTTGTACGCTTTCCCGGCGGCGATCAGCTTCTCGACGTACTCCTTGTAGAGAGGAAAGTTGTCAGACTGGTAGAAAGGCCCCTCGTCCCAGTCCAGTCCGAGCCAGGTCATCCCTTCCAGGATGGCGTCGACCGACTCCTGGGTGGAGCGGGCGACGTCGGTGTCCTCGATCCTGAGGATGAACTTCCCCTGCTGCTTCCTCGCCAAAAGCCAGTTAAAAAGCGCGGTGCGCGCTCCCCCCACGTGGAGGTACCCGGTCGGGCTGGGTGCGAAACGGAGGCGTACTTGTGACATGAAAAGCTCCTTCCTTTGCTGTGATCATTGCATGGCTGCAAAAAATGTGTTTGCTGCAAATGCCTGGACTACTCGTCCCCGGGCTCCTCGTCCCCAGATTCCGGGGCTTTTTCACCGGGGATACGGTAACCTTCGTCCGCCCAGGTGCCGAGATCGATCATCTTGCACCTCTGCGAGCAGAAGGGACGGTAGGGATTGCCGGCGAGGGTGGTCTCCTTGCGGCACTGCGGGCATTTTATGGTGGTGATAGCGTTCATGGCGTTTCCTGCAAAGAAATCCCTCCAAAGCCTGCGCCCTGGAGGGTCGGTGGTCGAATCTAAACTGCGCTAAGTAGCGGCGTTTATGGGATCAGGTATTTCCGCTGGTGGAACTGGAGCGCCCTTTTTACCCGGGTGATGAGGGTCCCTTCCTTTACCGGCTTTTCAATGAAGTCGAAGAACCCTCTCTCGAAGGCCTTCACCTCGTCCTCCGGGCGCATGGAGCCGGTGATCAGTATCACCGGGATGGAGGAAAAATCCGGGACACTGCGCAACGCGTCGAAGAGGCCGAAACCGTCGAGCTTGGGCATCATCAGGTCGGTCAGGACCACCTGCGGCTTCTCGGTCAATACGGCCTTGTAAGCCTCAAGCCCGTCCGAGGCGAAAACGACGCGGTACCCCTGGCGGCTCAGGAAGTCGCCGAACATGGTCCCTATCAGCTTGTCGTCCTCGACCACGAGCACCGTGTGCGCCGCGGAGGAGCAGACCTCTTTCTGCAGGTAGTTCCTGCAGATGGCGGAGTAGATCTCCTTGCGGGTAGCGATGAAGGGGGTGATGCTCAAGCCGTGGTTGGCGGAAATGTTTCTCACCACCCGCGTCTCGGTGGGGTCGGCCATGGCCAGCGCCAACCTCTTGTTGTCGAGCTTGAGCGGGAAGATGTTGTTCTGCATCGCAACGTCGACCGGGATGGTGGCGAGAAGATCTGGGGCGAAGGAGTAGCCGGAGAAGTTGCTGGCCACCCGGCAGCCGTACTGGACGGCGAGCGCCGCGGCCAGTTCCTCCCCTGTGACAAGCTCCAGGTCTTCGAGCACGGTCCCGAAACGCTTGTTGAAGCGCTTGGAAACGGCGAGCATCCGCTCCACCGTCTTCTCGGTGACCACACCGGTTTCCACAAATATTTCGCCTAGTTTCTTTCTTTTTTCCATAGCGGGGTCCCCACACAAGGGATAACTGTAGCATCGGCGAAACGAAAAACCATGCGCGCCTGGAAAAAAGCTATTCGGGGAGAGCCGTGGCGCCGCTCCCCAACTTGGCGGCCAACTGGTCCGCCTCGGCCTTGCTTAAGTGCCGCCCCACCCGCAGGCGGTACCAGACGCCCTTGCCTTGCACCTTCGACTCGGAGAGATAGGCGGCAACCCCCTTGGCGGAAAGCTTCGACTGGGCTGCGTCTGCCTCTTTCTTGTCGCGGTAGGAGGCGATCTGCACCAGGTAGCGCACCTCGGCCGCGGATGGCGCCTTCGCAGCTTCCTGCTTCTGGCCCTCCGGCTTGTCGGCAGCGGGCTTCTCGGCAGCTCCCTTCTCCGGCGCGGGTTTCGTCTCGACCGGCTTCGCCTCCGCGGCTTTCGCGGCGGGAGCGGCCGGCGCAGCCTTTGACCGCGGGGGAGGATCGGAGAGCTTCAGATTCACCCCGCTTCCCATCGCGCCGTGCCCCCCGGAGGGGAGGGTCTTGTAGAAAGTGAGCGGGGTCTCGGGGACCGGGGCGCCGGGGGTGCCGGGAACGGCCGGCGGCGTAACCGGTACCTGCTTCGCCTGGGCCGCAGTGGTCGCATTAGCTGCAACAGGGGGACGTGCACTCCCTCTGAAGAGGACCCAGCCGGTGAAAACGCCGGCGCCGAAGGTGGCCCCCAGGAAAACCAGCGCCGACAGGAAGGCGAAGAGCCCGAGCGGTGCCTTGCGCGGCCGGTTCTTGGGTGCAGGTTTCTGCACCGGTTTTCGCTCAGGGCTCTCCCTCAGGGCCGCGACCTTATCGCTGTAATCAAGCCGCATGAAACTCCCCTACATCCTTTCCGGCGCCGAGATGCCGAGGACGGTGAGCGCGTTTTTGAGGGTGATGGCGACGCAATGCAGCAGGAAAAGCCTCGCCTGGGTCAGCTCCGGCTCTTCGGGGGTGATCACGCGGCTTTTGTTGTAGAAGCTGTGGAATTCGCCGGCAAGCTCCTGCAGGTAGTAGGTGATCCGGTGCGGCTCGAAGTTCACCGCGCCCCCTTCCAGGATCTCCGGGTAGACGGAGAGTTTCTTGACCAGGCTCAGGTCCTCGGGAGTCTGCAGGAGTTCCAGCTTCACGCTGTCGAAGCGCGGCTCCACCCCCCTTTCCCTAGCGGTGTCGAAGATGCTCTTGATCCTCGCGTGGGCGTACTGTACGTAGTAGACCGGGTTGTCGTTACTCTGGCGCTTGGCAAGTTCCAGGTCGAAATCGAGCTGGCTGTCCGAGCGGCGCATCAGGAAGAAGAAGCGGGCCGCATCGCGCCCGACCTCGTCGACGACCTCCTTCAGTGTCACGAACTCGCCGCTTCTGGTGGACATGGCAACCGGCACCCCGTCGCGCAAAAGCGAAACGAGCTGCACCAAAATGATGCCGAGGTCGGAGGCGTCGCGCCCAAGCCCCTGCACCACGCTCTTAAGCCTCGGGACGTAGCCGTGATGGTCGGCGCCCCAGACGTCGATGACCCAGTCAAAGCCCCGGGCGAACTTGTCCCTGTGGTAGGCGATGTCGGAGGCAAAATAGGTGGTGACCCCGTTGCTCCTCACCACGACGCGGTCCTTGTCGTCGCCGTAGTCGGTGGTGCGGAACCAGAGCGCCCCCTCCTGCTCGTAGATGAGCCCCTTGGCCTGCATCTCCTCGATGGCGGATTTCACCTTACCCTCGTCGAAGAGCGACTGTTCGGAGAACCAGTGGTCGAAACGGATGCCGAAGTCCTGCAGGTCCTGGTCGATCCCGGCGAGGATCAGGTCCCCCCCCATCTTAGAGAAGAAGGCTACCCCATCCTCCTGGGATACCTTCAGGAACCGGTCCCCGTACTTGGTGACCGCGTCACGGGCGATATCCTTCATGTAGTCGCCCTGGTAGCAGGTCTCGGGGAAGTCGATCTTCTCCCCCAGGAGTTCCTTGTAGCGCAAAAGCCCGGAAAGCCCCAGGGTGTTCATCTGGTTCCCGGCGTCGTTTATGTAGTACTCGCGCTGCACGTCGAAGCCCGCCGCGGATAAAAGCGAGGCAACGGCGTCCCCTGTCGCGGCGCCGCGACCGTGCCCTATGTGCAAAGGCCCGGTCGGGTTGGCGCTGACGAACTCGACCTGCACCTTCTTGCCGCGGCCGATGCCGCTTTTGCCCCAGGCGTCGCCGGCGCGGTCGATCTCGGTGAGGGTCCTTCTCCAGGCGCTGTCTTTTATGAAGAAGTTGATGAAGCCAGGGCCCGCGATCTCAAGGCTCTCGATCAGGTCAGAGGCGCCGGCGAGCTTCGCCACCAGGATCTCGGCCACGGCGCGCGGCGCCTTTCTCTGCTGCTTGGCCATCTGCATGGCGACGTTGGTGGCGAAATCGCCATGCTCGGCATGCGCCGGCTTCTCCACGTTGATAGCCGGTACTTCACCAGAGGTGAGCGTGCCGTCGGCGAAACACCCCTCGATTCCCTTCAGGATGCATGCGCGCAGCTGCTCCTTCATATCTTCTCCTCCCTTTTCTCTTCCTCCGTGGCTGGCACGGACTTTATGGTGACGTCGCGCGTGAAGTCGGGGCAGCGTGCTCCCCCGTCGGCGACGCAGAATTTCTTGTTGCAGTGCTCGCGCCAGGCGCAGACCACGCAATGCTGTTTACCGGTTGTCTCTTTCATTGCCTGCTCCTCGGTCCGCCCGCGGGCGGATTTTTGGCGGCGGCCGCAGGGGGCGCCGTTTGCCGGGTGGCCGCTGCAGGCTCCGGTGCCTGGGGCGCCGCGCTCCGCGCCTGGGGCGGGAACTGGTAAACGACCTCGTTGCTGCGCACCAGGCCGAAGTCGCGCCTGGCGATGCTCTCCAGGTAACGGCGGTCCGACTGCAGGGCAGCTATCTCCCTCTTCAACTGGTCGTTTTCCTCCTTCAGCTCGGACAGACGCTTTTGCGTGTCGTCCAGATCCCGGTGCAGGTGGTTGATGCGCAAAAGTCCGCGATCACCGAAAACCGTGAAGTAGAGGATGAAAATAATGACCGCCAGCGGTACGAAAAATAGCCGTTTCTGCATGGTTTACGCCGTATTGAGACGCGAGCTGAAATAGTCGATGGTCTGCTTGAGCCCCTCGTCCACGTGCACCTTGGGCTCCCAGCCGAGCATCTGCTTCGCAAGCGAGATGTCGGGCTGGCGCTGCTTCGGGTCGTCGGCGGGAAGCGGCCGGTAGACGATGCGCGAACTGGAGCCGGTCAGCGCGATGATCTTCTTGGCGAACTCGACGATCGTGGTCTCGGTGGGGTTTCCCAGGTTGACCGGGCCGATGAACCCGGGGCACTCCATCATCCTGATCAAACCTTCCACGAGGTCGGAGACGAAGCAGAAAGACCGGGTCTGTTCCCCTTCGCCGTATACGGTGATGTCCTCCCCCTTGAGCGCCTGCAGGATGAAGTTGGAGACCACCCTGCCGTCGTTTTCAGCCATCTTGGGACCGTAGGTGTTGAAGATCCTTACGATGCGGATGTCCACGTGGTTCTGGCGGTGGTAGTCCATCATCAGCGTCTCGGCAACCCTCTTACCCTCGTCGTAGCAACTTCTCACCCCGAGCGTGTTGACGTTGCCCCAGTAGGCCTCGGTCTGCGGGTGCACCTGCGGATCGCCGTAGACCTCGGAGGTCGAGGCCTGGAGGATGCGGGCCCGCACCCGTTTGGCGATCCCCAGCATGTTGATCGCCCCCATGACGCTGGTCTTCGTGGTCTTCACCGGGTTGTACTGGTAGTGGATCGGGGACGCCGGGCAGGCGAGGTTGTAAATCCGGTCCACCTCCAAAAGTATCGGCTGGGTCACGTCGTGGCGGATCAGCTCGAAGTTGCGGTTGTCGAGGAGATGCGCGATGTTGAGCTTGCTGCCGGTGAAGAAGTTGTCCAGGCAGATGACGTCGTGCCCCTCCCTCAACAACCTCTCGCATAGATGTGAACCGATAAAACCGGCGCCGCCGGTAACTAGCACGCGCATTGAAACCTCTCAGTATCCGTTCAACGTTCTACGTTCAACGTTATATGTTCGTTTCAGCATTGTCGCGATTCAAGAGGTGTGACCGGGTTCGGTGTTCAACGTAGAACATAGAACGTAGAACAGCCTCTAAAACAGCCTTTTTAGTTCATTTCGCAGACGACGTTGCCGTTTCTGCCGATGGGGAGGTACTCGAACCCGGCCTCCTTCATGCGGGCAGGGTGGTAGAGGTTCCGGCCGTCGAAGATGATCGGGTTGATCAGGAGTTCCTTGATGCGGTCGAAATCGGGGTTTCTGTACTCGTTCCACTCGGTGATGATGACCAGCGCATCGGCCCCTCTCATCAGGTCGTACTTGTTCACGCTGTAGCTGATGCGGTCGCCGAAATGCTTCTTCGCCTCGTTCATCGCCTCAGGGTCGTGGGCGTGCACGCTGGCTCCCATTTCCAGAAGCCTGTTGATGATGGTGAGCGATGGGGCGTCCCTCATGTCGTCGGTGCGGGGCTTGAAGGAGAGCCCCCAGATGGCGAAACGCTTGCCCGCCAGAGGCTTGTCCCCGGCGCTTCCCAGCCGGCGCAGTATCTTGTCGGAGAGGATCGCCTTCTGCCGCTCGTTGGCGGTTTCTACCGCTTTCAAGAGGACGAAGTCGTAGCTGCACTCGTCCGCCGTCTTCACCAGGGCCTTGACGTCCTTGGGGAAGCAGGAGCCGCCGTAGCCGACGCCGGGGAAGAGGAAGTCGTAACCGATGCGGGAGTCGGAGCCGATCCCTTCTCTGACCGCCATGACGTCCGCGCCCATCACCTCGCAGAGGTTTGCGATCTGGTTCATGAACGTGATGCGGGTGGCGAGCATGGCGTTGGCGGCGTACTTGGTCATCTCGGCGCTTCTGATGTCCATCACCAGCAGGCGGTTAGACTTGCGCATGAAGGCCGAGTAGAGCTCCTTCATGATCTCGGCGGTCCTCACGTTGTCGGTACCGATGACGACGCGGTCGGGTTTCATGAAGTCGTCGATTGCCGCCCCTTCCTTTAAGAACTCGGGGTTGGACACCACGTCGAATTCTATATGCGTCCCGCGTTTGCCGAGCTCGTCGTTCACGGCAGCGCGCACCTTGTCGGCGGTCCCTACGGGGACGGTGGACTTGTCGACGATGATCTTGAAGCTCTCCATGGCACGGCCGATGGAGCGGGCAACGGAGAGGACGTACTGCAGGTCGGCTGAGCCGTCGGCGCCGGGGGGGGTGCCGACTGCGATGAAGCAGACCAACGACTCCTTCACGGCCAGGTCGAGGTCGGTAGTGAAGTTAAGCCTCCCCTCCTCGCAGTTCCTTAAGACCATTTCCTTCAAGCCGGGCTCGTAAATGGGTATGACGCCGCGCTTCAGGCCGTCTATCTTATCTTTATCGACGTCGACGCAGATGACGTCGTTACCGCTTTCGGCAAAACAGGTGCCGGCTACGAGACCCACGTAGCCTGATCCGACCACACATACTTTCATGTTGCGTCATCCTCCATGGAGATAAAAAATTAGCGTTCTTATATAGCACACACCAGTGGGGTTACGCCAGAGTTTTCCCGGCCGAAAGTTCCCTGGTGAGGCAGGCAAACTCCTCCAGCGACAGGGTCTCGCCGCGCCTGCCGCCGTCGATGCCGCTTCTTGAGAGGGCTGCGGAAAGAAAGCCGTCGGCATCGTCGAAACCGGAGGAGCGCAACGAGTTAAGGAGGGTTTTCCTGCGTTGTAAAAACGCCCCTTTCACCACGCGGCGGAAAAGTTCCTCGTCACCTACCTCCACCCTCGGCCCGGACAGTGGGAGAAAACTCAGCACCGCCGAGTCGACCTTAGGGACCGGCCGGAAAGAGCCGGGCTTCACTATGAACTCCCGGCGGATGTCGAAGTGCAGCCTAAGAAGTACGGTGAGCGCGCCGTATTCCTTGCAGGCGGGGGGGGCGGTCAGCCGGTCCCCCACCTCCTTTTGCAGCATGAGCACCAGCTTTTCGAAGAGCTCGCTGTGCTCCATGAAACGGAAAAGGACCTGCGACGAGATGTTGTAGGGGAGGTTCGCCGCCACCTTCCATTTCTTCCCTTCTGCGCGGGATCCGAGCAAAAGCGGGAGGTCGACCCTGAGGATGTCGCCGTGGCCTATTTCCACGTTGGGATTGGTGGCAAACTCCGCCTTTAAAAGCGGCAAGAGCTCGCGGTCCCATTCCACGGCCAGAAACCTGGCGCCGCTTTCCGCCAGAAGCCGCGAGAGCGCGCCCCGCCCCGGTCCCACCTCGAGGATGCAGTCGTCTTTCGTGGGGGCGACGCAGGCGACGATGCGGGTCAGTACGCTGTCGTCGACCAGGAAATTCTGGCCGAACTCCTTCTTGGCGCGGATCTTCTCCATCAGCAATGCTCCTTCAGCCGTGCGGCCAGCTTGTCCAGGGGCCACACCGGAAGCGCGTCGAGATCGAAACCGCTCTTCATCCCGAGGCCCAGATAGTAGTCGCCGGGGACCGCTATCATCGCGGCGTTGTCTGCGCAAAGGGGGGGCGAGGGAATGGAAAGCTCCACCCCGTTCGCCGCGGCATACTCGCCCATGGAGCGGCGCAGCGCGCTGTTGCAGGCGACACCGCCGGCCACGACCAGCCTTTTTATCCCTGTGGCGGCGATGGCGGCCGCCGTCTTCTTGGTGAGCACCTCGCAGACCGCCGCCTGGAACGAGGCGGCGAGGTCGTTGATCCCCGCTTCCTTAGCCTCCGGGTGCTTGCCGACATGGGTCAACACCGCAGTCTTCAAGCCGGAGAAGCTGAAGTTGAAGGTCCCATCGTGCAAAAGCGGGCGCGGGAACTTGATCGCCCGCGGATCGCCCGACACGGCCAGCCGGTCGATGGCCACGCCCCCCGGGTAAGGGAGCCCGATCAGCTTCGCTACCTTATCGAAGGCCTCGCCGGCGGCGTCATCCACCGTCTGTCCCAGGGTCTGATAGCGCCCGATCCCGTCGACCCGGTACAGGTGCGAGTGCCCCCCGGAGACGGCGAGCGCGATGAAGGGAAACTGCACCGGCGCCTCCAGGAAGACGGCCAAAAGGTGCCCCTCGATGTGGTTCACCCCAACAAGCGGGAGCGAGCGGCCGAAAGCGAGCCCCTTGGCGACGGAGATCCCCACCAGGAGCGCTCCGGCAAGGCCCGGCCCCTGGGTCACGGCGATCCCCTCGATCCGGTCGAGACCAACGCCAGCCTCGGCGAGCGCCTGTTCCACCACGAAGGAGACGGACTCCAGGTGCTTTCGGGATGCTATCTCGGGGACCACGCCGCCGTATTCGGCGTGGACGCTGATCTGAGAGGCGACGATGCTGGAGAGGACGGTGCGGCCGTCCTTGACCACAGCGGCTGCCGTTTCGTCGCAGGATGATTCCAAAGCAAGAACTAGCATAAAAAATAGAGAGGGCACTGGACGTGCCCCCCCTTTGTTCTCCTGATGTGAGGTGTTGCCGGTGTGAGCCGGTAGGGTTAGAGCAGGTTCGCGGCAAGCTCCGCGAGCTCGCTTCGCTCCCCTTTGGTCATGGTGACGTGACCCGAGATGGCCTGCTCCTTGAGCCGCTCCACCACGTAGGTCAAGCCGTTACTTTCCGCGTCCACGTACGGGTTGTCGATCTGGTACGGGTCCCCGGTGAGGACGATCTTGGTCCCCTCGCCGGCGCGGGTCACGATGGTCTTGATCTCGTGCGGGGTGAGGTTCTGCGCCTCGTCGACGATCATGTACTGGTTCGGAATCGAGCGCCCCCTGATGTAGGTGAGCGGCTCGATCTCGAGGATCCCCATCGCCATCAGCTCCTTGTACCCCTTGTTGTGCTGGCGCTTCTCGCCCTCGTGCCCGCTCAAAAGAAGCTCGACGTTGTCGAAGATCGGCTGCATCCAGGGGGTGAGCTTCTCCTCGATGTCGCCGGGGAGAAAGCCCAGGTCGCGCCCCATCGGGAACACCGGGCGCGAAACCAGGAGCCGGTTGTAGACGTTCTCCTCCGCGGTCTTCTGCAGCCCCGCGGCGATGGCGAGGAGGGTCTTGCCGGTACCCGCCTTCCCCACCAGCGTCACGATCTTGATGTTGTCGTCCAAAAGAGCGTCGAGCGCAAAGGACTGCTCCAGGTTCCTCGGGAATACGCTCCAGACCCCTTCCTTGTCCAGTTTCCCCAGCGGCACGATGCGGTGGGAAACCCGGTCGAAGCGGCCGATGGCGCTGTGCGAGGGATTTCCCGCCTGGGCCAGTAGGACGTATTCGTTAGGCTGCAGCTCCAGCTCGGTGTCCAGCCAACCCTGGCTGTAGAAGCGGTCGACCACTTCGGCCCCGACCTCCAGGCTCACGAAACCGTCGAACAGGTCGTCGATGGCCACCTTGTCCGACTCGTAGTCCTGCGCATCGAGCCCGAGCGCGTCGGCCTTGATGCGGAGGTTGGTGTCCTTGGTCACCAGGATGACCGGCATCTCGCTTTGGGATTCCATCAGGTCGACGGCGACCGCCAGGATGCGGTTGTCGCCACGCTCCTCGCGCAGCTCCGGCGGGAGCCTCTTCATCACCTTCTCTTCGTAGATCTCGATCTTGAGCGTACCGCCGCTCTCCAGAGCGAGCCCCTGCGAGAGCGACCCTTCCTTCCTGAAGGCGTCCATGAGGCGGGAAACCTGCCTGGCGTTGCGGCCGGTCTCGTTCATGTCCTTCTTGAACCGGTCAATCTCCTCGATCACCGTTATGGGCACGACGATGGAGTTGTCCTCGAACTTGGTGAGAGCCTGCGGGTCGTACAGAAGAACGTTGGTGTCCAGCACGTAGATTTTCTTCACATCCCCCCCCTGCGCTGCATCATGATGAACAGTCGGTTTATCCCGATCAATAACCGCTAAGTTTGAGCTTTTCGTAGGATCAATCCCCTTCCCGGCTTGCGCCGCTTTCGTAGAGTTGGTGAGTATCCCTGCAGTTGAGGCGCGGACTAGCCGCGCGCCGCTATCTCGTGCAGGGCTTTGAGGAAAAAGTCTATGTCAGCCTCTGTGTTAAAGAACCCGGGACTGACCCTGACCGTTCCGGTCGGGTAGGTCCCGATGCTGCGGTGCGTGTCCGGGGCGCAGTGGAGCCCGGCTCGGACGCTTATGTCGTAATCGGAATCGAGAAGGAAGCTGAGCGCCGCCGGATCGTGCCCTGCCGCGTTGAAGGAAACCGCGGCGCCCCGCGCCCCCTCCAGCGGCCCGTAGACCTCGACGTGAGGCGTGGCTCGCAGCCCTTCCAAAAGCTGGTTGACCAGTAGCTCTTCCTTGGCCCGGATCACATCGATCCCGGTAGTGAGTACGAATTCGACCCCCGCCTTAAGGCCGGCGATGGCAGGGGTGTTGATGGTGCCGCTCTCCAGCCGCTCGGGGAGTTGGTCGGGCTGCTCGGGGCTACTTGCGCTTCCTCCGGTCCCTCCCACCAGCAGCGGTTCCAGGTTGAGCCCCTCCGCAATGGTGAGGACGCCGGTGCCGGGAGGTCCATAGAGCCCCTTGTGCCCAGGTGCGGCGAGGAGGTCGATGCCGGTCCGCTCCGCCTCAATGGGGAAAAAGCCGGCGCTTTGCGCCGCGTCCACCAGAAAAACCGCGCCATTTTGCCGCGCCACCCGCGCAATCGCCTCGATCGGCTGCACCGCTCCGGTCACGTTCGAGCAGTGCGCCAGCGCCACGAGCCTCGTGCCGGGGCGCATCGCCCGCTCTATCTCCCGCTCCGACACTACCCCGAAGCGGTCCGAGGGGACGTAGGTAACTTCGACGCCGCGGCTTGCCGCCAAGTGCAGCGGACGCAGCAGCGCGTTGTGCTCGACGCGGGTGGATACCACATGGTCGCCCGGCTTCAAAAGCCCGTTGACCGCGATGTTGATGGATTCCGTTGCGCTGTGGGTGAAGATCAGGCGGGATGAGTCCGAGACGCCGAAAAAACGCGCCAGGGCCGACCTGGCTTCGTAGACAATGCGGGCTGCAGCGAGGGACTGCCGGTACCCCCCCCTTCCAGGCGCTACCCCGACTTCCCGCAGGGCGGCGTCCATGGCCAGGTAGACCGTTTCCGGTTTAGGGAATGAGGTCGCGGCGTTATCAAGGAAGACGGGCATAGGGTATCTACTAGCATTTTGAGGGTCGTTTGGCAACCGCTTTCATGAACCTTTCAGGGGACCAGCGGCACCGGTTTCAGATCGGAAATCTTCAGCTCGGCCAGCAGCCGTTCGGTGAGCAGGTTCTCCAGCTCATGAATGGCCTGCTCCGAGTTGTCGCTCAAGTCGATCTTGCCGCCGGCCATCATGCCGTGGCCGCCTGCAGCGCCGATACCGGCGACCAGCTTGCGGATCAATTCGCCGGCGTTTATCTCCTCGTTCGAGGTCCTGATGGAGAGAACGAGTTCGGCGCTGTAGTGCCCGAGGCAAAGCACCGTATCGGTCCCTTCCAGCCGCACCAGGAGGTCGGCTAGCTCGGCCACCACCTCGGGGAACTGAATCCCCTTGAGCGACGCCACCAGCACCTTGCCGTAGAGCGCCGCGTGCTCCAGCGCGTTATGCAGCGAGATGAAGTATTCGCGGGGAAGGCTTGGGCGGGTGATGCTGTTTAAAAGGGTCTTGTTGGCCAGCGGGAAAAGATCCAGGTAGGCGTCCCGGTCCGCCCTTCTCGCCTCACGCCCCAGGTCCTGCGTCTCGGATTTGATGGCGTAGAAGAGCGCTGTGGCCATCTTGGTCCCGATCGACACCCCCTGCACCTTCAGGTACTCGAAAAGAATGGTCGCCGTGGTCCCGTAATCGGGGCGGATATCGACCCACCGGCAGGCGGCACTGGATTCACGCATGGGATGGTGGTCGATGACGATGTCGGTGCGCATCCCTGCGGGGAGGGAGTTGTTCCCGGTGCCGGGTTGCGTGTCCAGCAGGCAGACAACCTGGAAACATTTGAGGTCGATGAGGGGCAGCGGGGTGAGCGGAATCTGGAGCAGTTTCGCCATGGCGAGGTTTTCGCTTCTGCCGATCATGCCGGAGAAGGCGATCACCGCCTCGCGGTTCAGCTTCACCGCAAAAAAGTGCCGCAACGCCATGGCTGAGGCGAGCGAATCGGGGTCGGGGTTGTCGTGCACCACTATCAGGATGCGCCCCCGGCCGCTGACCCAGGTCAGCAGAGAGTCGGTATAGGCCAAAAGGTCGGGCGGCTTCGTACTGGTTTCCATATGGCACCCCCGTTTTCTAAGCTCAAAAACTTGTGAAGTCTATACCAGGGGCGGCGCTAAGGCAAGAAAACGGCTTGGTTGAGACGGTGGCAAAAGCGGCAGTGGAGCTTGGGAACCAGGGGGGGCTCCCCTGCCTGCCTCGGGCGCATTAAAAAAGGGGCGCATGGAGCGCCCCTTTTTCGGTGGTCATATAAATTCAGCTTTGGTTAGAACTTGCCGCGGATCAGTTCGGCGACGGCGACCAGCGTGGTCTGCCCCTTCACGTTTCCTTCGCGGAACTCAGGCTTTATGGTCGGGATGGCAAATTTCACCTTGCCGTTTTCTATTTCAGCGAACGACCTGGAAGTGGTTAGCACCCCGTAGGCGGCGCCGACCAAGACGCCACTGGCGGCGCCGTAGGCGATGTAGTCGAGATGGTCAGCGGGCTTTTTGGCGAAGACCACGAGCGCGGCGCCGACCAAGCCACCGGCGAGACCGCCGTACATTGAGTCTTCAAAGACCGTCTTGAAAGCGTTTTCGGCGGCTAGGCAGGGAGTTGCCATGAAAACTAGCGTGAGGACGACAGCAATGCAACGCTTCAATTTGTTCATAGAATCACGCTCCTGTGTGTGCAAGTTCAGTCGGATTAAAGCAAACACGGGGCCAATACGGGCTACTCAAGATGCCAAGCGGGGTTAAGTTGCTGTTATCTGGTGGGAAAAAAATTAGAACGGCATGAAAGGGATATTAATTAGCAGCAGGGTGGAATATCGCTAATGTGCCCTAATCGCAACACCTTGCGGGCGCTGTTCGGTCAAAACGGTTACAAAACGGCCACTTGGCCAAATAACGTGAAAAAGCGGTACTGTGGCAAAAAAGCTACACCCCCTCCAACACCTCGCGCACCAACTGGATCTCGTCTTCGCGGCTCGCGACCTTACCGTTCAACCGCGCGCTCAAAACCAGGTCCAGCAACTCCCGGTACAGCGGTCCCGGTTCTACGCCGAGTTCCTTTAGATCCTCACCGCCGATCTGGGGATGCATGCCGTCGAGCTTGGTGAAGTAAAGTGAGATGCACCGCTTTACCTCGGCGCTACGGCTTTTGGCCATGTGGTAGAGGAGCACCTCGACTGGAAGCCCCCTGAGCGTGAAGTAGATCTCGCTGTTGTCGACCTTCTCGGAACGCGCCAGCTTTCTTTCCAGGTTTCCGATCAGCTCCTCGCTCTGCCGGCGCATCTCCACCAGCCTCTCCTTGTAATGCTCGGCGACGGCGAGGCGGGTGCAGGTTCCCCAGAACTGTTCTTCGGTGAGCCCCTCGCACAGGGTCAGGAAATAGACCGACCAGCTTTCGTAAGGGCGTTCCAGGTAGAGGAGATCGAACCAGGAGACGACGTAGCGGGTTTCCTCCAGCGCTACCTGCATGGCGGGGGTCAGTTCGACGCCCGGGTGAATGAAACGCAAAAGCCCAAGCGACGCCATGCGCCCGACTCCCTTGAGCGGCTCCTTCTCCCTCAGGATCTGAACCAGCTCAGCGAGGAGCCTCCGCCCTCCGAGCTTTTCCAGGAATTCCATCTTCACCGCGTTCTTGATCAGGTCCTCGGTGTGCTTGGCGATCTTGAAGTTAAGCCTCTGCTCGAAACGGATGGCCCTGAAGACGCGGGTCGGGTCCTCGACAAAGGAGAGGTTGTGCAGCACCCGGATCACCCTCGACTGCAGGTCCCGGTAGGCCCCGAAGTAATCGATGAGCTTGCCGAAGGAGTCGCCGTTCAAGGCAATGGCGAGGGTGTTGACGGTGAAGTCGCGCCGATACAGGTCCATCTTGAGCGAAGAGCGCTCCACGGTAGGGAGCGCGCCGGGGGAGACGTAGTATTCCAGACGGGTGCTGGCGACGTCGATCTTGAAGCCGTCCGGGAAGACGATCACCGCGGTGCCGAACTTCTGGTGGCTTTTCACCCGGCAGCCGAATTGGGAGGCGAAGGTCTCGGCGAAGAGGATGCCGTCGCCGTCCACCGTCACGTCGATGTCCATGTTCTGGATATCTAAAAGCAGGTCGCGGACGAAGCCTCCGACCGCGTAGACGGTGAGGTCGAGCTGGTCCCCGACGCGCCCTAGGTCGTGCAGGATGACGGTGGTGCGCTGCGGGAGGTGCTTGTTCATCAGCGCCTCCACCTCCCGGCTCTTCACCTGGAGTGCGTCGCGCGACAGATCGTAAAGCGCCTCGCCCCCTAAGCTGTAGCGGAGCAGATCGGTGCGAGTGATCACTCCAATCAACCCCAGCTCGGAGACCACCGGGACCAGGCGGGCGTCCCCCCCGACCATGTAACTTTGGATCTCGGTGATGGGGGTATCGGGCGAGGCGACGTGGAACTCGGAGTGCATGTAATCCGACACCGGCACCTGGTTCAGGTTGTGGTAGAGCGCCTTCTCCACAGTCTTCCTGGAGATGATCCCGAGCACCCCCTCTTCTGATATGACCGGCATGGCGCTTACGTTGTAGCGCACCAGGCGCTCCCGCGCCTCCTCGATGCTGCAGTCGGGGGATATGGTCTTTACCGGCGACGACATGATGTCGCGCGCCACCCGCCTTGGGTCCACCCGGCGCCTGAGCACCGCGTCCAGCCGCTCCAGCACCTGGATCAGGGTGAGCCCGCGCACCGTGGCCGAGGCGGCCGTGGCGTGCCCTCCCCCGCCCAGTTCATGCAGGATCTCCCCTACCCGCACCTCCGGCACCCGGCTCCTGGCGATGACGAAGACCCGGTCCTCCATCCCGACCACGAGGAAAAGCGCCTGCAGGTTCTCCATGTCGCGGATCATGTGCGCCAGGGTGGCGATGTCCCCTATGTAGCGGTCGACCGAGGCGTGGGCTATCGAGACGTCGACCCCCTTTAGGGTGGTGGTCTTAAGCGACACCAGCAGGTCGTTTAGAAGCGACACCTGCTCGACGGTCAGCTCCCGCCCGATGGAGTCGGCCACTTCGTTGAGATAAGCGCCCCGCTCCAGGAGCCACGCGGCCACGGTGTAGTCTTCAGCGGTGCTGGAGGGGAACGTCAGGTTGCCGGTGTCCTCGTGGATCCCCAGCATCATCACGGTGGCTTCAAAGGGGGTAACTTGGACGTCGCGCTCGATCAACATGCCGGCCAGGATGGTCGTGGTGGAACCGCAGGGGCGGATGACGCCGCCGGTGGGCTCCATATCGCCGGAACTGGTTGGGTGATGGTCGTAGATGTGGAGTTCGACGCTGCCGCTTTTGGCGAGTTCGCCGAACTTGCCGATGCGGGAGGAGTGCTGGCAATCGACTACGATGAGGCGGGTGATGGCGGAGAAATCAATCTCCTTGATGCGGGCGAATTCGAGGTCCTGGGGATGCCCCTTCTGGAAGAAATCCCGAACCGATTTCTCCTGGGCCCCTGAGAAGACCAGGAGCGCCTCGGGGTAAAGCTTCTTCGCGGCAACCATGGAGCCGATACAGTCGAAGTCGGCGTTTAGATGCGTGGTGATTACATCCATCAAGAGACCGTGATTGCGGCGTACGCCACTACTGCCTTGAGGTCGCCGTTCACCTCGCCGCTGTTGGTGTAGCAGATAAGCCTGCTGGAGGTAGCCCCCAGCGTCTTGGCGGCGACGAGCATCGCGGTCGCGGGAATGACGCCGCACATGGAGATGTCCTTGTCGCGGCAAACCCGCAGGAGCCCTTCAGGGTCCATGTTCGCCAGCCGTTCCAGGGCCAGCTCGTCCTTCGCCTTGGCCTCGGCAGCGGACTGATAGTGGGTCATATCGGAACTGGCCACGATCAGCACCTCCGAGCCGTACTCGGCTATGGCGTGGGCGATACCTGTCCCGACGCGGGAGATGGAGTCGAAGTCGGGGAGGGAAAGGCAAAGTGCTGCGATGGAAACTTGGGGATTTCGGTATTGCAGGAAAGGCACCTGCACCTCCAGCGAATGCTCGAAGCGGTGGGCCGCGCTGTCCTCGCGGACCAGGGGGGCATATTTCATGATGAGCTGGGAAAGGCGGTCGTTGACGGGGACCGGGCCGAGCGGGGTCAGCCACTCCCCGGACGGCGCGAGCGCTGCGGCAGCGCCCATGCCGGTGTGATTGGGGCCGAGCACGATGACAGCATCGGGGACTTCGACAGCAGCGTAGACCTTACCGGCGGCGCCGCCGGAGTAGACGTAGCCTGCATGGGGGGCGACCACCCCGATCGCCTTGGCGGGTTCCTCCCGCGGAATCATCCGGGAAAGCTCCTCGCGGAGCTGCTCCGGGTCGGCGCTGTAGAACTTACCTGCTACTGCGGGCTGACGTATCATGGGGCCTCCTAGGGCGGCGTTCTCATTACCGCGCGCCAGGCGATATTTTAACGCAGCAAAGGCTACCCTTCAACCGAGCCCAACGGGAGGGCGGGCTGGTCGGCGAAGGGATCCGGCGGCACCAGCTCCTGGATCTCCTTGAGCGTCGGGAGCGCGTTTAGGTCCTTCAGGCCGAAGAGCTCCAGGAATTCGCGGCTGGTCCCGTAGATGAGCGGCTTGCCGGGAACGTCCTTTTTCCCCAGTATTCTCAAGAGTTTCTTCTCCAGGAGGCTCTTCATCACCCCGCCGGAATCGACGCCGCGCAGGTACTCGACCTCCGCCCTGGTGATGGGCTGCCGGTAGGCGACGATGGAGAGCGTTTCCAGTGCGGACTGGCTGAACTTGACGCCTTTGGACTTGGTGAGCCTCCGGATGTAATCGGCGTGTTCCGGACGGCTGCGGAGCTGGTAGCCACCGCCCACATAAGAAAGGACGATGCCGCGCTCGGCGCCGGCGTACTCCTCCATCAACTCGTCCAGTGCGGCGCGCAGATCGCTCCGCTCGAATTCCTCGAGGATCAGGGCGAGCCGGTCCAGCGAAAGCGGCTGGTCGTACACGAACAGGAGGCTCTCTACGATCGATTTCAAGGGCTTACCCGACAACTGCATCCTCCGCTGATTCCAAACTGTTCTGGTTTTCCACTTGCGGCTCCCCGCCTTCCTGCTCGAGCCCGCTCTCCTGCTGATCCGCGCTGAGGGTCAGCCAGATGGAACCGAGGCTTTCGACCTGGACAACCCTGATCAGCTTCATCTTGGCCAGTTCCAGAATGGAAAGGAAGGTGACCACCAAAAGGTCGCGCGTCATCCCGGTGGTAAAGAGGGCGTCGAAGCAGACCGTCTTTTCCGCATGCAGAACCGAGAGCACCACGCCGATGCGGTCGGCGATGGAGATGCCGTCAGCCACGACGTCATGGAAGGTATCGACCGAAACCCGCGCCAGCACGCGCTGGAACGCCTCGATCAGCTCGAAGAGCTCGACGTCGGCAGGTTCCTCCTGCGGCTCCATCTCTGCCAGTTCCGGCGAATCGAAGGTTCTGGCGAAGACGTCGCGCCCGAGGAGGTTACGGGCGGAGAGAAGCTGTGAAGCGTCGCGGTAGCGCTGGTACTCGAGGAGCCGGCGGACCAGTTCGGCGCGCGGGTCCTCCACCTCGGCCTCCCCGTCCTCCTCCTGGGTCGCCGGAAGCAGCATGCGCGACTTTATCTGCAGGAGCGTCGCCGCCATGACCAGGAACTCCCCAGCGATATCCAGGTTCAGCTCCTTCATCAGTTCCATGTATTCCAGGTACTGCCTGGTAATGGCGGCGATGGGGATGTTGTAGATGTCCACCTCGTTCTTCTTGATGAGGTGGAGCAAGAGATCGAGCGGACCCTCGAACTCCTCGATCTGAACCCGGTACGACTGCTCCAGAGCGTCAGAAAAAAGGTTGCTTTGCATCGTATCCAGCGACAAGAAATCTCCTAAAGGCCGTTCAACGTCCAATGTTCAACGTTCGAGCAGCGGGAAAACGGTTCAACGTTCTACGTTCTACGTTCGAGCGGCTTTGGTGACAAGTGGTCCTCGCCACCCTGACGGCCTCCGGAACAAGACCAGCGACTTCTGCCTGGGAGCGCAACCAACCGTGCCGTCAAGATGCCGCCCCTTTGAAGCGAGCTGAAAGTCGAACCTTGAACGTTGAACCTTGAACGGCAGTTCGACCGGTGCCGTCAAGATGCCGCCCCCTTGAAGTGAGCAGAAAGTTGAACCTTGAACCTGGAACGTTGAACGGCCGTTTGGCGGTTTAAACCTTGAGCGCCGCGCGTGCTTCTTCCATGGTCTGGCGGGCGACTACCTCGGCCTTACGGCTTCCCTCTGCCAACACCTCGCTCACCAGCCCCGGCTTCTCGGCCAGCTCAGCGCGCTTGGCCCTGAGCGGCGCCAGGGTATCGACCATAGCCTGGGCCAGGATCTTCTTGCAATCCACGCAGCCAAGCTGGGCGCCGCGGCAGCCGACGACGATCTCTTCGCGTTTGGCCTGATCCACGTAAAGCGAGTGCAGCGTGAAAGCGACGCAGCGGTCCGGCTCGCCCGGGTCCTTCTTGAAGGGACGCTGTGTGTCGGTCACGTAAGACATCACCTTCTTCCTGGTCTCCTCGGCGTCGTCGGAGAGGAAGATGGCGTTGCCGTAGGACTTGCTCATCTTCCTGCCGTCGGTGCCGAGCACCTTCGGGGTCTCGGTGAGGAGCGCGGCCGGTTCGGGGAAGACCTCGCCGTAGAGGTAGTTGAAGCGGCGGGCGATCTCCCTGGTGATCTCCAGGTGCGGGATCTGGTCCTGGCCTACCGGGACGCGCGAGGCCTTGTAGACGATGATGTCGGAGGCCATCAGCACCGGGTACCCCAGGAAGCCGAAGGTGGAGAGGTCCTTGGTGGTGAGGTTCTCCTGCATCTCCTTGTAGGTGGGGTTGCGCTCCAGCCAGGAGACCGGAGTGATCATGCCGAGGATCAGGTTCAATTCGGCATGCTGCGGAACCCTGCTCTGCTCGAAGATGACGCTCTGCTCGGGATCGATCCCGAAAGCGAGCCAATCCAGCACCATCTCTTTGATGTTGTCCTTGATACCGTCCGTAGTGGCGTATTCCGTGGTCAGCGAATGCCAGTCGGCAGCGAAGAAGAAGCACTCGAAGTTACGCTGCAACTCAAGCCAGTTGGAGAGCACCCCGTGGTAATGGCCCAGATGCAGTTTACCAGTCGGTCTCATGCCGCTAACGATACGGTTATTGCTCATAGAATGCGGACTCCTTTTGGATTTCTCTATCTACTTGGCCCTGCTATTTCAGCATGAGCCTGGTTACTCCGAAAACGAGGTTGCTGTGTGGCCCCGCCAAAAGGTTCACCCCGAAGCTCAGGGCGGGCGAGATCACGTAGCTGAAAGCATTGGTGAAAAAGACCAGGACGATGATTATGATCATGCCGAACGGCTCCAGCCTTGCCAGCGCCATCGAGGGGCGCAGCGGCAATAGGCCGACCGCCACCCTCCCGCCGTCCAGCGGCGGCACCGGGATCAGGTTGAAGATGCCGAGCAGCAGATTAATGTACACGGAGAAGGCGAGCATCAGGGTGACGGGGTCGACGAAGGCTGCCAGCGGGGAAGCATCCGGCAACCCCTGCGTCGCGCCGATGAGTGCACGCATGGCGAATGCGGAAAACGTCGCAAGCAGGAAGTTGGTGATGGGGCCGGCAGCGGCGACCCAGATCATGTCGGTCTTCGGGTGTCTGAGGTTGTTGAAGTTGACCGGTACCGGTTTCGCCCACCCTATCCCGACGATGAATATCATCAGGGTGCCGAAGAGATCCAGATGTTTTAGAGGATTGAGCGTCAGGCGTCCCAAGTATCTGGCGGTATTATCGCCGCGCCGGTCTGCTATGTAGCCGTGGGACACCTCGTGACAGGTGATGGCCATGAGCGCGGGAACCAGCATGATGGAAAGCTTGAGAAAGAACTGTTCCATGAAATCCTTCAAGTTTGCGTTGGGTACAAGCCCTATGTCTCTAGCAGATCGAGGGAGGAAAGTCAACGCACCTTCGCCGAAGGCTACGGTGCGCAAGCTGTACCTTCGCCAAGGCTTCGGCGCGCAGGCTGCACCTTCGAATAACCTATGGTGCGCAGGGTGGACTCATTCGCCTCCGTCACTGAGAGAGAGCCCGGGCAACCTACTCCTATAAGGTAAGGCGAGGTAACGGCTTTAGACTTCGATGACCGTCTCGCGACGCGCTTCGTTTCCCCAGAGCTGCAGGATAAGGCCGCCGAATAAAAGGACCGCTCCGCCGAAACCTTGCAGCGCGGTGATCCGCTCCCCCAGAAGAAGCGCCGATAAAAGCACGGTGATCAACGGCTCAAGCATGCTGATGATGGAGGCGTTGGTGGCGCCGACGTAGCGTAGCCCGGCAAAGAAACCGACGACCGCAATTAGCGTTGGGAACAGGGCGATCCCCAGGATGGAAAGCCACCCAACGGGCGCGAGGTCCAGGGTGAGGCCGCCGGTAGCGACACCATAGAAGAGAAAGGTAAATCCTGCGGAGGCACAGACCCACAATGAGGTGACCAGCGGGTCGATGTCCTTTAGAATCCGGTTGCCGATGATGATGTAACAACTGTAAATCCCGGCCGCCCCCAAAGTGCAGAGTACTCCCTCCAGCCGCGCGCCATCGAACGAGGCACCCAATAGCAGCACCAGACCGGCACTGCAGACCACCAGCGCCACACCCTTGGCGGCGTTGAAGCGCTCTTCACCCACGATCAGCGCGATGACGGTGACGAGCGCCGGGTAGGTGTAAAGAAGCATCCCGGTCAGGGACGCTGGGAGGTAGTGGATGGCGTTGGCGTAGAGCATGGACATGCCGCCGTAGCCGATCATTCCCATGAGCAGCAGTTGCAGCGAGGATTTGCGCCCGATGACAAGCGGGGTCTTGCGCACCCTGAGATAGATGAACAGAAAAAACGACGCTACCAGGAACCGCCCGGCAAGTACCGTGGTGATGTTGGCGCCGCCGGAAAAGGCGCTCTTGATGAGGATGCCGAGGGTAGCAAAACCTGCTGCGGAGGCGGCGATCAACCAGGCGCCGTAGTGTTTTGGGGACATGGAGCAAATTCCTCTAGTCGAGCTGGATGGTCTGATCGGTAATCTCGGTGAAACTCACGTCGTGGCTGACCAGGAAGAGCTGGTCGTACCAGTGCTCGGTCACCTCCTCCTGTCCCACGTCGATGGCGCGGAAAGCGCGCGCCAGGTTCTCGCGCCGCTCGGCGTCGAGGTTCGAGGTGGGCTCGTCGAAGAAGGCGATGCGCGCGCCGATGGTCTGCAAAAGCGCCAGACGTAGCGCCACCACGGCGCTCATCATCTGACCACCTGAGAGTTGGTCGTCGCTTCGCTCCCGGACCTGGCCCTCCGCCATGTCCTTCAACACGACCTGATAATTCTCGCCCCAGACCAGTTCCTCGTCGGATGCGCAGATGCTGCGGTAGATCCGGTCGGCGCGGAAGCTGATCTCCTCCCGGAAACGCTCGGAGAGCTGCGTTGAGACGTTCTTGAACACCTGGTTCCGCAGGAACTTGACCAGAATCCCCTGTTCCTTCAACGCCTCGATGGCGGAGAGCTTCTTCTCGATCTCCGCTGCAATTTCCCTAAGCGCGGCGGTCTCCCCTTCCAGACGTGAGATGCCTTCGCCTACCGCTCCGATCTCTGAGGTGAGCGTCGCCACTGCCGAGACCAACTCCACCTGCTGCTGTTTCACGGCCTCATGCTGCGCCTGGTCGTACCCCTCCACCGACTGGCGCAGCTCTTCCCTCTTTGCGGCCAGCGATCCTTCTATTTCCTTGAGCTTCGCCTGGTATTTCGCCAGCGTCTCCTGGCGCTTTTCCAGTTCTTGCGCGGCTTTTTCGTTGGCGATGTAGCGGTCGCGGTCTGCCTGGAAACGAACCAGTTCCTCTCCCGCCTCCTTTATCGCTTGGTCAAGGCCAGCATGAATGGCGAGATCCTTCTTCACCGCGCCTATGGCTTCGACCAAGGCCGCCAACCGCTTGCCATGCTCGGCTATCGCCCGCTCGCGGAAGGCCAACTTCTCGGCATAGGCGGCGAGTTCCCGCTCCTTTGCGGCAAGGCTCTCCCCTTTCTCGGCAAGCTGGACCAGTTTCAGCGCGCACTCCTGGACCGGCTCCTGAGCTTTCTTGAGCCTGGCATCCAGACCTTCCTCGATCAAAACAACGACACGCCGCCAAGCGTCGCTCGCTTCGGAGAGTGCAGCCCTTTGCTGCAGCGGCGCCGCGGCCAGCTCTACCTGCAGGCCCGGAAGTTCCGCAGCCAGATCGATTCCCAATTCTGCCGAATCGAGCCAGGTCCGAAGGCTTGGGACCAGCAAGGCGGGCGCGATTTCGGAAAAACCGTTGGTGAAATCCTGCTCCAGCTTCTGGCGCTCGCGACCAGCCTTCTCCAGCTCGCTCGCCACCTGCTCTACTCCCGCCAGTTCTCGCGCCGCAGCCTGCGCAGCGGCAACCTGGGCGGCGAGTTCCACCGCCTGTTGGTCGAGACGCGAGATTTCCGCATCGATCCGTTGGATGCGCGCCTCGAAGACGCCGGAAGCGTCACCCGAGGCGAGGTTCCGGCACGGCTCATGGAAGAACGGGCAATCCCCCGCTCCCAGCTTTTCCTGCCCTTCGACCAGCGAAAGCCTGCGCCCGGCCAGCTCGGAGCGCTCAGCTTGAACCTTTTCCAAAAGGGCCTGCCGAGCGACTAGTTCGGCGGCTTCAGTCTTGAGCGCGGCGCCGGCAGAGATAAGTTTCTTTCTCTCCAGGGACTGCTCGTCTATGGCCGCCATGCGGTCCAAGGCGACGAAGAGATAAGGCAGGGCCTGATCGATGCGATGCACGGGAAGTTCGCGGAATTGCGCGCAACTGCGGTTGACCACCGCCAGCGCCTCTCCGGTAGCCGCTTCCGCGCTCTTCAGTTCGATAAGAGCATCTGCAAGCGCGGCTTTTTCCAGTGCCAGGCGCTCTCGTTCGGTATCCATCGTGGCCCGCGTCTCGGCCAGCTCGCGGTTCTCAATTGCCAGCGTGCTTTGAAGGGCAGCCTGTTCCTTATCCAACTCTCCCAGCTTTCGCTCCAGAGCGAGCTTTTGCTGCTCTTCATCGCGCAAACGCTTGAGCTTCGCCTCGGCTGCGTCGTAGGCATGCTTCCCCTGGGCTGCTTCCGCCACGAGCGCTGCCGCCGTTTTCGATTGCTCGACCAGCAGCAATTGGGTGGAGATGTACTCCTTGCCGGAGACTGATCGATCTTCCAGGGCTTGCACCTCGCGCCCGACCGCATCGATCCGCTCCTTCCGCGCCTCCAGTCCGGCGAAAAGCTGGTTAACCTGTTCCTGCTCGGCAAGCTTTTGCCGCAGTTGCGCCTCTTTCGCCACCCCCTGCTCGCGCAGGTCACGCAGTTCCTGCTCCTTGGCCGGAAGCACAGAAACCTGCTCCATCTTCGCGGCGACCTCAGCCTGGATGGTTTCCGTCTTGGCGATGATGGCGCTCGCGAGAGACTTAGTACCGTCGAAGGTTTTGCGCCAAGTGTCGATGCCGAGGATCTCGTCAAAGGCGTCCTGGCGCTTGGTCGGCTGTTTGATGACGAACGGGCCCAGGAAGTCGTTCTGGAAGGGGCCGATGACCAGCTTGAACTGTTCCGCCAGCGGCCGGCCGGTGGCAAGCCCCAAAAGCGAGGCGATGCGCTGCTCCGTCTCCTGGATGTTCGCGTGTTCCTCTATCTCGAAGCCACAGCCGTTGTCCTTGGCCAGGAGCCATTTGCCGGCGCCCCCCACCGTGCGGGTCACCCGGTACGTCTCACCGGAGGCGGGCTCGAACACCACGCTGATCTCTCCCTTCTTCGCGCCGATGGTGAGGAAGCGGTCGGCCTTGGAGACGAAGTCCTGCGCAGAGACGCCGAAGAGGGCGTAGCCGATGGCCTCGAAGATGGTGCTTTTGCCCGAACCGTTGGCGCCGGAGAGGACGTTGATACCGGGGGAGAAGGCAATCTCTTTGTCGCGGTGCGACTTGATGTTCTTCAGCTGGACCGAGATTATGCGCATCCGGCACCTCCAGACGGAAGCAGGGCCAGCAGTTCCTCACCCTCTACCTCCCCCTTGAGCACCAGGTCGCGAAGAGCCAGGGAAAGACGCACCAGCTCCTCTTCCCTACCCTGATACTGGCTGTTAGCCCCTACCAGTTCAGCCAACACATCCCGCTCGATCTCGGCGAGGCTCTTCTTGACCTTCTCCTCCCCTCCCCCCCCCGAGACCTGGGAGAGGTGGTTCTTTATCTCCAGGTGCAGCGGTTGGCAGACCTCGAAGAGGGCCAGGCGCAGGCGGTCGCGGCTGAGCTCGAAGGGGTGGAAACCGACCTTGCCGCAGAGCCGAACCTCGATCAGCGGCGAGCGCGGGTCTGAACCGCCGGCGAGCTTCTCGGCGACCCCGGCGGCGAACCGCTGCAGCGCCTCGTCGGCGTTGTTGGCACCTTCCAGATTGACCGTGAGAACCAGCATCGGGCGGGGGGAACAGCGCCGGAATTCGTGGCGGACCTCCCCATCGTTTTCCAACGAGACAAGGTAGTACCCCTTGTCGTAGCGCTCCTCGCCGAAGTTGACGCAGTCGGGCGAACCGGGGTTGAAGGCATAGGGACGCCCGTCGGGGGTACTGACGACGTAAGGTTTGTGGCCGTGCCCCAGTGCCACGTAGTCGAAGCACTCCGACAAAGGGAGCGCCTCTTCGGGACGGATGTTCCCGATCTCCACGGGAGAGTAGCTCCAGACGCCGACGTGGAAGAGTAGGATGTTGCGACGGGTGTCGACCGCCTCGCAGATGCGCGCCACGTGGTTGGCCGCCTGGGAGCCGATATACCCGAGGCCGTAGATATTCACCCCGCCTATTTCAATATGCCCCCCCGCTCCCTGCTCCAGATCGAAGGGCTCGAAGAGGTAGTCACCCTCGCCGGTACGCGACGGGCGCAGCAGGCGGATGTACCCGAGTTGGGAAAGCGCCTCCATCCACGAGACGCTGTCGCGGCGATGGATCCAGTCGTGGTTTCCTTCGACGGCTAGACAGGGGATCCCCGCGTCTTTCAACGGCTGCAGGATCTCGATGGTTTTGGCGAAAGTCTTAGGGAGGATTTGTCCGGTATGGAAGAGGTCGCCGCCGATCAGGACGAAGTCGACCTGCTCCTTGACGGCGTCGGCGATGATGTTTGCGAAGGTGGTGAAAAAGTCCTGATAGCGCTCGGCGTCGCCGCCCAGGCAGCGGTAGGTTTTTCCCAGGTGTATGTCTGAGGTGTGGATGAATCTGACGGGCATGACGGCTCCGGGAAAAGGGGACAGGCTACTTTTTGATTTGAAAAAGTAGCCTGTCCCCCTTTTTGAATTGAACAGGTATACCGCCGCTTGCCGCCTCAAGTCAAGGCTACTTTCCTGCCGGTCCCCCTCCTTCGCCGGGAAGCTTTTGGCGCAGTTCGAAGTACCCCTCCCAGGGGTCCCGCTCCAATCCCTCCAGCCGATCAGCCATGTTGCGCAGGTCGAAGAAGGAAGGTCACCGCCTGTCTGTCTCCTCCCCCCGGAGGGGGAGGGGGGACTCTCGGGCTCGTTTCCCTTGACTCCGCCCGTATAGCAGAGGTAGTCAATGCTTCTGCTTCTGCCCGAATATCTCGTCAAAAAAGATCTTCATCGCTTCCCACGACCTGTGGTCGGCCTTCTCGTTGTAAGCGACTCCCTTGCTCGGGTCGTTGCCGGACTTGGGGTTGGTGAAGCTGTGAACGGCACTACCGTAATAGTTCATCTGCCAATCTACTTTCGCCTGGCGCATCTCCTGCTGAAATGCCTCCACTTCGGGCGGTTTGACATAAGGGTCGTCCGCCCCGTGCAGCGCCAATACCTTCCCCTTGATGTTCTTGGCATCCGCGGGAACCGGGGTGCTCAGGCCGCCATGGAAACTGACCGTACCCAAGACTGCAGCACCGCTGCGGGCCAGTTCCAACGCCGCGGTCCCGCCGAAGCAATACCCGATCACCGCCAGTCGCTTGGGATCCACTTGCGGCAATTTGGATAGCGCCTCCAGACCCGCGGCGCTACGCGCCCGGATGAGACTACGGTCGTTGCCGCGATACTTGGCGGCTTCCTTTGCCGCTAGCTCCTGGGTCGCCGGGCGGACTCCCTTGCCATAGATATCGGCCGCGAAGGCGACATACCCCAGCTTCGCCAGCTGGTCGGCGCGCCACTTCTCGTATGCCCCCAACCCGGTCCACTCGTGGATGACCAGAACCCCCGGCCGTTTCCCCTTCACCGAATCGTCATACGCCACATACCCTTCCAGGACGGTATCGCCCTGGCGGTAATCGACCGTCTTGCCGACCACGCCGGCGAACGCGTTCTGGGCCACCATTCCTATCATCAGTGCAAAAAGGTACTGTTTCATGATCAACCTCCTGCTGCTGAAATGCCTGTCATTTTGTGACCGGCGTTGTCCTCTCATTAGCTGCGGAATTTCTATCATTAGTTTATCAGAAATAAAAACACTTGGAATCTAGCAAGTTAAGACACATTGACAGCATAGACACCTTAAGTAACATTAACCAATCGCAAAATCATAACAGGAGCGTGTCATGAGACAACCGAACCCGATTCATTTAGTTTTAGTGGTGGGATTTGTCTTTTCGAGCCTTTGCCTCGCCGGGTGCGCCGGAGGCCGGTTCACTTTCCGTGCGAACAACAGCGCCTCGCTGCAGACGGTGGAGGCGGATCTCGAATACGCCCGTTTGCAGGCAGAGAACACCCGCGAGGCGCTGGATGAACTGGTGTTCGCCAATCCCCCCGACCTGGAGCGCGCCTATCGGGATTTTGCCGACAAGGCGATGAGTATGAACCTGGTTGGAGAGCGGTTGGTGAGACATGCCGACAGCATGGAGTACCAGGGAAGCAGTTACTTGGTAGAGCCGGAAAAATCGGCGACAGAGTGCCAATTCCCGCGACTGTCCAACACGGGGAGGACGAAGCCTTTGGAGTTGGGGCCGGCGTTCGATCCGATTGCAGCCAAAGCTATTTCGGTCCGCCGCGCTTACCGGGCATACGAGTCGGACCTGAGCAACATCAGGTCGATCCTCTCCACCCACCAGACCACGAAAGGGATCGAGGTGGTAGATATTTTCATCAAGAAAGCAGCGGTAGACGAGGAGAGTCTGACCGAGGCGCTGGAGCAAGCGCAAGCTTTGGTGCAGGATGCAGAAAAAGCAGCGGCGACACCTCTGCCGGATGGGGGGGAGACGCGTTAGAATCGCGGTTTTTGGTCGTCGTTGAGGGGAAGCTGGCAGTGCAGGCACCTGCGCAGATAGAGCAAGATCATCCCGTGCACATGGTAGTAGTTGCCGCAGCGCGGGCACCGGGCCACCGCCGAGTATCCCATGGCGGCCAGAAGTAGCAGGAACCAGATGAAGAACACGGGCATAGACCCGCTGAATGAGTGAGTGATTTTCTGCGTGGTCCACATGGTGGGAAGGTAAACGATCATCACGCTCCACACCACCCAACGACGCCGGCGAACCTTCGAAAGCCCGGCACTGATGACCGCCGGGTCGATCTCGGCTTCAACGACGTCAACCGGGGCTTCAGCCATCTCGCTTCCCGACTCCTGCAGTTTCTCTTTTTCCATCGACTGATCGTCCACAACCAAACTCCAAACGCGAGTCCCTTACTTCGCCGGGGTCTCCCGATATTTGACCGTAAGCCCCTTCAGAAAATTCCGCAGCATCTGATCGCCGCACGGCTTGTAGTTCTCCTGCCCTTTGGCGCGAAAAACGGCCGATAGCTCCGATTTCGAAACGGGGAAATGCGCCAGCTTGAACAGCATCAGCATCTCATCTTCCTTAAGGGCTAAAGCAATTCGGATCTTTTTCAGGATGTCGTTGTTGGTCAACAGGACCTCATCCTTCCGTGTTTCCGGTTCTCCCTCTCTCTTCCCCCTCTTAAGGGCTATGAAGCCGTCCAGGAATGCTTCCAGAACCTCGTCGCTGCACTCTTTGTATCCCTCTTCGTCCTCTTTCTTGACCAGCGAGGTGATATCGGCCTGCCCCATCTTCATGCCGGACAGTCTGAAAGTCTCCACCACTGCCTGTGTATTCATATTCATGGCATAGCGCAATCTGCGGAATACGTCATTGTTGGTCATCTAATAGCTCCCTGAAGGCATAGGCTAGCGCCTGATACTACATAGCATTTAATGCTGAAGCGGGCAAGCTTTTGATATGACAGAGTGACACGTTGGCAGGGAGTTAGAGTGCCGCTGCCGCCCTCTGGTAACAAGCAAGGCGGCAGCGGCGAAGTGAGGAGGGTTATGCTAGATAGTGAAGCGGCGTTTTTTGATCATGCAGCGGCGCAACAGGATGCATTGGCGGCATCGTCCGCCGTGGTGAGGCCCAGGATGGTGTCGATCTCGGCGGCGTCCAGCGTCTCCTTGACGACCAGTTCCTGGGTAAGCCGTTCAAGGGCGTCGAGATTCTCCTCCAGGAGCGTCCGCACGTCGGCATAGCAGGTGGTGACGATGGACCTGATCTCGTTGTCCATCTCCAGTGCGGTGCTGTCGCTGAACCCTTTCTTGCCGCCGCCGTCGGTGTTCTCCTGATGGCCGAAAGCGACCGGACCGAAGGCCCTGGACATACCCCACTCGCTCACCATCTTCCTTGCGGTGTCGGTGGCGCGCGCCAGGTCGTTGCCGGCGCCGGTAGTCGTGGTGTGGAAGATGATCTCCTCGGCGGCCCGACCGCCCATGAGCACCTTGAGGTGGGCCAACAGCATCTCTTTTGTGTAGCAGTAGATGTCTTCCTCGGGGATCTGGAGCGTGACCCCCATGGCCCTGCCGCGCGGGATGATGGAGACCTTGTGCACCGGGTCGCATCCCGGCACCAGCTTTGCCACCAGCACGTGCCCCGCCTCGTGGTAGGCGGTCGAAAGCTTGGACTTGTCGGAGAGCACCATCGACTTCTTCTCGGCCCCCATCAGCACCTTGTCCTTGGCGTTGTCGAAATCGAGCATCTCGACGAAGTCCTTGTTGGACCTCGCCGCCAGGATAGCGGCCTCGTTGACCACGTTGGCAAGATCGGCGCCGGACATGCCAGGCGTCCCGCGGGCGATCACCATCAGGTCGACCTCGGGGCTCAGGGGTACGTTCTTCGAGTGAACCTTCAGTATCGCTTCGCGTCCCCGGATATCGGGCGCGCCCACGGTCACCTCGCGGTCGAAGCGGCCGGAGCGAAGCAGCGCAGCATCGAGGATCTCGGGACGGTTGGTCGCAGCAAGAACCACGATGCCGGAGTTGACGGCGAAGCCGTCCATCTCAACCAGGAGCTGGTTCAAGGTCTGGTCGCGCTCGTCACTGGCGCCCCCCCCCACCGCGGCATCACGCTTGCGGCCGACCGCGTCGATCTCGTCGATGAAGACGATGCAAGGGGCGGCCTTTTTTGCCTGCGCGAAGAGGTCCCTCACCCTGGAAGCGCCGACGCCGACGTACATCTCGACGAACTCGGAGCCTGATATGGAGAAGAAGGGAACGTCTGCCTCGCCCGCTACAGCCCTGGCGAGGAGCGTCTTGCCGGTGCCCGGAGGGCCCACCAAAAGCACGCCAGTCGGCATCTTGCCGCCAAGGGCGCTGAATTTCGCCGGGTCTTTCAGGAACTCGACCGTATCGAGCAGTTCGGCCTTTGCCTCCTCGGCGCCCGCGACGTCGTTAAACCGGGTGAGAGACTCGGAACAGTCGATGATTCTCGCCTTGCTCCGCCCCACCCCGCCGTATCTCTTGAGCACCATGACTAGAAATAACGCGACCAGAAGTATGATGCTGATCTCGAACCACTTGGGCTCGGACGCGGCGGGATTCGAGGAGAAGTCAATCTTCTTGGCTACCAGGGTGTCGGCCAGTTCGGCTCCTGCAGGAAGGAATAACTGGAATTTTTCGCCCGATTTTCCTACAGCGTTGATCTGGTCACCGGCGATCTTCACCTTTGCTATGCCGCCGGCATTGACCTTCTCCATGAAAGCGGTGTAGCTGATCTGTTTGCCCTGGTCCGAATGAGCGTCCTTCCAGGCGTAGATACCGTAGCAGCTTCCCGCCACAATGCCCAAAGCGGCAACTATTATCAGTAACTTCTTCTTGCTCGTGCTCGTCATAATGCTCCTATTACTACTGAAGTAGTAGAAAGGTTGCGGTGATGAGGTTTGTTCTTGATGTTTATAGAGATGTTGTTCAGGTTTTCAAAGACGATCATCAGCAACATGATCGGCGGCTAATACAATGCGGAAACTGCGAAATTCGTATTCGTCAAAAAGTGGACATCTAGTTTTACTCCATCGGAAACTTTTTTGTATAGGAAAATTTTTCTAACATTCAGGTAGTTACGGCGCGTGAAAATATTCAGTTACGACCCCCCCCTCTGCCCCCCCTTCGCAAAGGCTCTTCAGGGATTCCGAGGGACTTCGGGAGAGAGGATGCACGGCAGAAGGGACAGGCTCCTTAGGTGCCTGTCCCTCTAGCAGAACGCTCCTTTCAGCTTAGTCACCAAGGGGACAGGCATCTGGCGGAGCCAGTCCCCTCAGCTCTATAGGTGTGAAACCAACACGCATCGCCAATAGAGTCTAAAAAAAAAGGGCACCCCGTGATGGGATGCCCCTTTTTGATATTCTGATTGAAGAGCCGCCTGCTATTTCCTCAGCAGTTTCACGATGGCGGAGAAATCCTCTTCTCCCCTGCCGTCGGCCACCGCCTGGGCGAAAATGCCGGAGACGGTCTTGGCGGCAGGAAGCTCCAGGCCAAGTTTCTCGGCCGTCTCGAGCACCCTCAGCATCTGGAGGTGAACGTACTTGAGCGCCAGGTTACGGCTGAAATCGCCGCGGGCGATGGAGCGCCCCTTGGAGTGGAACAGCGGAGAGGCGACACCGCCGGAGTCCAGCACCTCGAGGATCTTGTCCGGTTTGAATCCCATCTTCTCGCCGAACACGAGACCTTCGGAAAGGGACTGCATCATCTCGGCCTGCAGCAGGTTGACGATCAGCTTCATCCTGGTGGCGTCGCCGACTTTGCCGATGTGGATGATGTTGAGACCGAAATAGGAGAACGGCTCGCGGCAGCGGCCCAGAAGCGCCTCGTCCCCGCCGGCGAGAATGGTCAGCAGACCGTTGGCCGCGTGCTCCTTGCTTCCCCATACCGGAGCCTCAAGGAACATGACGCGGTGCTTCACGGCCTCCTGGGCCATGCGCTGGATGGTCTCGATGCAGTGCGTTCCCATGTCGACGAGGATAGTACCGGGGTCTATACCTTCAAAAACGCCATCTTGGCCGAAGACTAGGAAGTCGCTATCAGGCACGATGACGATGACGAGGTCCTGCCCTTTTGCGGTCGCCATGGGCGACTCGCCGACCTTGACGCCCAAGGTCGCCAGTTCCGCAACCGCCTTGGCATCCTGATCAAACACCGTTAACTGGTAGTCCGACTTGGCCAGGTTGGCGGCCATGTGGACACCCACGGTACCCAGACCTACAAAACCGATTTTCTTCAGCATAATACCCCCGAAAGTAGCTGATGCGTGTCATCAGCGGATAACATTTTCCACCGCGTCTAACTGGCGGTGAGAATGTGGCTTAAAAAACTCAAGGACTCATTATACTCAAAGAGCGCTTTAGTGCAACACTGTTTTATCTAGACTTAGTAACAGCGACCCTGTCACAGAGCGCATAGAGGGGACAGGTGGAGCAGCGCGGTGAGACAGGTGTGCACTGGTTTTGCCCGAAAGTCACTAGAAGATCGTTGATTATGATCCAGTACTCGGGCGGGAGCTTCTTTCTCAAAGCACCCTCTGTCTGCTCAGGATTGACTGTTTTTACATACCCCCACCTGTTGCAGATCCTGTGCACGTGAATGTCGACGCAGATGCCGGGCTTGCCGTATCCAAGCGTCAGCACCAGGTTCGCCGTCTTGCGCCCCACTCCCTTGAAAGTCAGCAGGGTCTCCAATTCGTCGGGCACCCTCCCCTGGTGCAGCTCACCGATTTGGAACGAGAGTTCTAAAATCTGCTGTGCCTTGACCCGGTAAAACCCGACGGGGTAGATGGCCTGCTCGATCTCGGGGACACTGAGTTCCGTCATCTTCTGCGGTGTATCGGCAAGCGCAAACAAGCGCTGGGAAGCCTCGGCTGTGGTCTGATCGCGGGTTCGCAGGGATAGAATGCAGGAGACCAGCACCTTGTAGGGGTCGCGGTCCTGCGTAGCCACGATAGTGACCGCCGGAGTCACCCACCCTTTTGTCAGCACCGCATCCTTGAGGATGGCGATGGCCTGGTGTATCTGATCGTCCTTCATGCTAGATCCTGTTGCGCACGAGACGCATCACCAGCACTCCCAGGATTGACAGAAGAAGTCCCACGCAGACAAAGAGAATGCCGATGCTTCTTCCCTCACCAAGTCCCCACAGGTCCTTGTATTTCATAAAAGCTATCAGCCCAAGTCCGGAGAAGGTTAAGATCCCCCCAAGAACGAAGGTGGAAATAGCGAAGATAGCGCCGCCCATTCCTCTTATCTGTGCCACAAACACCTCTTGTTATTGTTTAAAAAAGTAATGCCTACTTATACAAGATGCTATGTGTCAAGGCAACTGATATATGCAGAGTTAGCGGTTGCACAAAAGAGGAAACCCCCTATAATGACCCTCTGACCAAAATGGAGACACAATGACAAATCTAGTTGACCTGCATCTTCACTCTACCTACTCAGATGGGGTACGCACCCCGGCTGAACTAGTTGCCATGGCAGCCGAGCTTGGACTCAAAGCAATCGCCCTGGCCGACCACGACACAGTCGACGGCATAGACGAGGCGATGGCAGCCGGAAGCGCACAGGGAGTCGAAGTGCTCCCCGCCATAGAGTTCTCAGTCGCCTTCGGTTCCTACCGCGACGTTCACCTGCTGGGGTACCTGCTCGACCACCGCGACCCGCAGCTTCTCGCCATACTCAAGGATTTCAGGGAAAAACGTGAGACCCGCGGCGAGGCGATCATAGGCCGCATCAACGAGAAGCTCACGTTGGAGGGAAAAGCCACCATCGCCAGCGCGGAAGCGGCGGCCTTGGCGGGAGGAGCGCTGGGACGCCCGCACATAGCCCAGGTGCTCATGGCCAAGGGATATGTCCGCGACATGCAGGATGCCTTCGTCCGCTACCTGCTCCCCTGCGACGTCCCCAAGCGTTACTTCCCCGTTGACGAGGCGTTGGGGACGATAAAGAGGCTGGGAGGGGTCGCCGTGCTGGCGCATCCCACTACCATCACCAACGAGCGCGAAGCACTCTCCAAGGCCATAGAGCAGCTGATGGAGATGGGGCTCGCCGGTCTTGAGGTCTACAACAACGTCTGCAGCGAACAGGACAGCGCCTACTTGCGCAGCTTCGCCGAAAAAAGGGGGATGGTCTGGACCGGAGGGTCCGACTACCACGGCATCGAGGAAGGGATCTGCATGGGGACCGGCAAAGGTTCGATGGCAGTGCCGTACAGCTGCGTGGAAGAACTGAAGAAGCAGGGGAAAACCTGGGGCTAGGGCTGGGGGCTGGAACACCAGGGGCTAGGGCTTGGGGCTGGAAAAAACAGGGGCTAGGGCTTGGGGCTGGAAAAAACAGGGGCTGGGGCGTTGAAACGCCACCAGCCCCTTTGTAGTTTTAATATTGTCCATGGAGTCCACAGGGTCCACAGGGTCCATCAGCCCCTAGCCCCTAGTCCCTGCCTCTCCCCTGCCTTTAGTCCTTCACCGGTTTGTAGCTGACCACATCCAAGTCGCAATCCACGTCGGTCACACCGGAGACGGAACCGGCTATGCGAACGGCCTCTTCGATCTGCCCTTCTGCCTGTACGTGACCGGAAAGCGTGACGACGCCGTCTTTGGCAGTGATGCGCAGCCTGCGCTCAAGGGACGACTTGAGAATTTCTGCTTCGACGCGCTTGGCAAGGATGCAGTCGTCAAGAAGCGCCATGGACTCACCCTCGCCTGCTTTGAGACGGGGATCCTTGGAGGCTGCTATGACAGACTCGATCATGGCGCTATGGCTGGACTTGCTGGTGTTGAGGATCAGGTCGTAGGCCATCGGGTCATTCCAGTCGCGGTCGAAGTAGAAATGGATGAACCCTCCCAACTGGTGGTCGCTCTTTCTAATCAGCTCCCGGGCCAGATCGGGATCGATCCACTCCCTTTCCGCGAATTTTTCCACGCGGTCTTCAAAAGGCGCAATAAATCGGACCTTGAGCACGTTGGTGACGCCCTTGATCAGGTCCTGAGCCCCCCTTCCGTAGAGAATCACGTTTCCCTTCCTGGCGTTGTCCAGGAGGATCAGCTCCATGGTGGCGAGATGCGCTGCCTGCAACCGGTCCTCTGCGGTCCGGTATGAAGGCGGCTTCTCGTCGACCCTCTCCAGGATCTCGGGCGTCAGGCCGTATGCCGGTGCAAGCTCTTCGATCTTCAGGCGATCGACGAGCGTGTACTTGAGCTTCTTTGCCAATTCCTTGGCAATGGCGTAGGCGCCGGTACCCATCTCTCTGGAAATTGTGATGATTGCCATGCATGCCTCCTATTGCTAATGAGAAACCAGGGCATCATATCATGCGAATCACTCTGTATACAAGGGATTTTGGCGCGGAAAGATAGGAATGCGAGGCCTGGGTAAAAGATGCAGGGGGGAATGATCCCCCCCTGGTGAACTCTAGTAGTTTTCAGCGCTGCGCTCGAAGTAGGCCTTCGGGTGATGACATACAGGACAACCCTGCGGCGGCTCGACCCCCTCGTGGAGGTGACCGCAGTTGCGGCACTTCCAGACCGTAGGCTCCTCTTCCTTGAAGACGGTCCCGTCCTCTATGGAGGCAAGCAATGCCTTGTAACGCTCCTGGTGCGCCTTCTCGATGTTAGCGATGCCCTCGAACACGGCGGCGATGGCGGTGAACCCTTCTTCCTTGGCCTCCTTGGCCATCCGGGGGTACATGTCCACCCACTCGGCGTACTCCCCTGCGGCTGCGGCTTTCAGGTTGGTGATGGTATCCCCGATTCCCCCGAGCGCTTTCAGATGGAGTTTCGCGTGCTCCTTCTCGTTTTCGGCCGTCTCCAGAAAGAGCGACGCTATCTGCTCGTACCCTTCCTTCTTAGCGACCGATGCGTAATAGGTGTACTTGTTGCGCGCCTGCGACTCGCCGGCAAAA
Organism: Citrifermentans bemidjiense Bem; assembly: GCF_000020725.1. Classification (NCBI taxonomy): domain Bacteria; kingdom Pseudomonadati; phylum Thermodesulfobacteriota; class Desulfuromonadia; order Geobacterales; family Geobacteraceae; genus Citrifermentans; species Citrifermentans bemidjiense. The sequence goes on from NC_011146.1 coordinate 2,686,552, forward strand.
GCCTCCAGCAGGTTCTTTTCCGTTTTGCTTCCTTTAAGTTCAGTCATGCTCAGTAACTCCTTTCCTGTTGCCAGTTTTAATTCGCTCAATCGACACTTACCCGTTTGACCCCCTGAAGTTCGCTCAATTTGGCGAGCAGATCGGGAGAAGTTATCTTATTGCCTCGCTTCATCTGGAACTCGATGAACATCAACTTCCTCTCCAAGTCTCTTTCGAACTTGGCCTCCACGCGCTCTATGCCAGTTTCCCCAAGAAGCTGATACACCTGCTGAATGAAGTCAGGGCGATCATCGCCCCACACCTTGACCACGACGTAGATGTCGCGGTTGAGCCTTTTTTCCACCTGCTTGAGCAGCAGCAGGTTGATGAGGGCGATGGCGGTAACCACGATCGCCATCTGAAAGAGCCCCAAACCGCAGGCGATGCCGAGCCCGGCAGCCACCCACAGGCAGGCAGCTGTGGTGAGTCCGCGGATGGAGGCCCGCTCCCTGATGATGGCGCCGGCGCCAAGGAAACCTATGCCGGTCACGACCTGCGCCGCGATGCGACCGGGGTCGATACCAACCGGAACCACGCCGCTGAAATTCCCGTATAACTGGTACACCTCGATGGAAGTGAGGCAGAATAGGCAGGAGCCAAGCGATACCAGCAGGTGCGTCCTGAACCCCGCCGGCCGGCCGTGAACCTCGCGCTCCAGACCGATCAGGCCGCCGAGAATAGAGGCCAGCAGCAGGCGTGCGAACAGATGCAGATGCAACTCCGGTCCCAACAAGCCGTCACCCCTTCTCTACAGCAAGCGACAGGGTCAAAACGACCTGCTTGCTGCGGGAACCGCTGCGGATGGTGAGCGGAACGCTGATGACGTCGCCCCCTGCCGCGGTGGGCGCTCCTGACAGTTCGAGGGAGAGCGGTTCTTCCTCGCCAGCGCCTGCTGGGGGCTCCGTGGCGCGGGCCTGTGACGGCTGCGGCGCGGTAGTGGGGGGCTGGGGCTTGGCCGCAGAAGACGCTACCGGCTCCTCGACTACCCGCTGCAATCCCTCGCTCCCGGTGATTCCTTCGGCGCCAGAAGACTTTAGCCCGGTCAGCACCGTCTTGACCAACGACATGAGCGCCTGGAGCACGCCCTCCCCATTCTGGCTGCTGGCCCTGAAACTGGGGAGCCGGGACGGGTTCAGGCTCCGTTCCAGATCGGCCACGGCAGCCGCATCCGGGAGATCGCTTTTGTTTAACTGCAGCACGGTCGGGACCGAGACGAGGCTCTGCCCGTAACTCTGCAGAAAGGCAACGAGGTCGTCCATGGAACGCCGGTTCTGCTCCTGCTGCTGCGGCGCTGAGTCGGCCACGAAGACCACCCCGTCCACCCCCTTGAGCACCATCTTCCAGGCGGCAGGATCGACGTTGCTGCCGGAAACGGTGTAGAGGTGGAAACGGACTTTGTAGCCGTCGACATTGCCTTCCCCCGGCGGGGTGAAGTCGAAAAACAGCATCCGGGCGTCCTGGACGTTCATCACCTTCATGGCGCCGCGGAATTCCGGCTTGAGCTTATTGAAGACATGCTTCAAGCTGGTCGCCTTGCCGGCCTGCGCCGGTCCGAAAAAGACGATCTTCGCATTAATTTCACGTTTTGCCTGGTTAACCAGAGCCATCTGGATTCCCCCTAGTTTATCTGCTGTCTTTCTTGCTCATCAGCATCCTGCGCGCCTGCGAAGAGATGGCCGTGTTCACATTTTTGCTCTTGGCCAACTGAGCAAGTTCCTTTTCGGGGAGTGTCGCCACGAAACGCAGGGCGTGGGGCAGCGGCGTTTTGCTGTTCATCACCAGCGCCTTCCTGATCTGCGAGTTCTTTATCCATTCCTTGTTGGTGCAGATTACCCGCATGATCTCGTCGTTTCCCACCACCGACTTGGCAATGGAAAGGACCTCCGACTCGGTCATGCGCGGGTTCTTGATCGCCGCCGACGAGACGAGCTTGTTGTTGTCCTTGATCATGATGGAGCGCCATTCCTTATCGCCGGTCATAGCGATCTTGATCTTGTCGCTGACCCCCATGCCTTGGGCCATCTGGTACTTGGACTGGTACTCCTCCTCATCGATCGGCTCGTCCTCGTCCGGTTGCACCGCACCCTCTTCCTCGTCGGCTACGTCGTCATCCTCACTGCGGATCTGCCGGGGGGGAACGATCTCCTCCTGCGGGGAGACCGGCGGCGCGCCGGACGGGGCAGGTGCTGCCGAAGCACCTTCTTGCAGGCCGAGCGCGGCTGCGGCGGTGCTGGAAAGACTAGGATGCTTGGCAAAGAGGGGAGCCAGGTCAGGGTTCTTGCCGTGCAGTTGCACCAGGGCGTCCAGGATGCGCGGATGCAACTCGGGATCGGCCAACACCTGCTTCAGCAAGCCGGCACCCAGGGCACGCAGCGTCGTCACGGCGCTCCGCTTAACCTCCGGGTCCTGGTCATGACAAAGGTAATAGATGAGCAGCACGAAATCGGCAGGCGGAAGCGTCACCTTGCCCGAAGCAGCCTCTAGCCTCTGCTGCCGGGGTTTATCCGCACCGACGTACGGGGCTGCCGCCGCCGAGATCCTGAAGGTAACCTTGCCCGACACGCAGCTCTATTTCCCGACCTTGACCACTGTGGCGGAGAGCCCGGCGCTTTTCAGGTTGGCAGCCGCCTTCTTGGCGCTGGCCTGATCGGCGAAGCTCCCGGCACGCAGCTTAACCACCGGGACCGGTATGGTGGCTTTTTGCAGCATGAGCTTGACCCCTTTGTCGAAGAGGCGGTCCTGCTCCACGGCGGCTTTCCCTTCGCGCAGGAAGGACCCGCCGTACACCGCGTACCGGCCGTTCTCTTTCAGCATGAAGGCGTTGGGGGCCACCTGTTTCAGGCGGTCCAGCTGCTCGATGGCCTCGTTCCTGTCGCCGAAATCGGCCAAGAACAGGCGGTGCATCGGCTCCCCTTTCTGCGCCTTGGTCTTCACCACGTGGGCGATACCGGCTTTCTTCAGCTTGGCGGTCACCGGTCCCATCTCGCTTTCGGCGAGATCGCCGTTGATGTCCAGGGCATAGGCCGCGGCCTTAGCCGCTTGTTTCGCGCTCTTTGTCGAAGCCACCTTCTCAGCCTTCTCAGCCTTCTCAGCCTTCTCAGCCTTCTCAGCCTTGGCAGCCGAGGCAGATTTTGCCTCCTTTGCAGCGGGCTTTGCTTCCTTTGCAGCGGCGACCGGCTTCGTTTCTTTAGCGGGGGCAGCCGGCTTGGCCGCAGTAGCCGGTTTCGCCTCCTTAGCCGGAGCAGCGGGTGCAGCAGGTGCGGCAGGCTTGGCAGCAGCCGCGGGCTTAGCCGGAGCAGCAGGCGTCGCCCCCGGAGCCGGAGTGTTCCCCGCTGCCGGCGTGCCGGCCGGAGCCTGGGCGGTTGCCGACTTGCCGGCCGTAGCCTTGTCGGTTGCCGGCGTGCCGGCCGTAGCCTGGGCGGAGGCTGACTTGTCGGCCGTAGTCTTGGCGGAGGCCGAAGCTTCCGGCCTGGGCGGCAGCGGTTTTTTCACTACGCCAGGCGCCGGCTGGGCTGCCGGTTCCGGTGCGGGTGCCGCGGCCTGGTCGGCACGGGGCCTGATCAAGCCGGTAAAGAAGTAAAGGTAGGCAAAAAGGGCAATGAGCAGCAAGAGAAGCAGGAGGAGCCGCTGCTGCGAACTCTTCTTCGCTTGGGTCTCGTCGTGTTCGTCCGCGTCCGGTGTGAATTGATTCTGCATCTAGCTCATCCTCCCTTTTTGCATCTGCTGTTGAATTAAGGCGGTGCCCGGTCTCGAAGCGACCGGGCACGTTATGCTAAGCGCAAACTAAGCGCTTTTATGGTTGTTGCCGTTACCCTTTTGATCCAGCGCCTCCTGGATGATCTTCTGCGCCAGGTGGCTCGGGACCTCCTCATAGTGAGAGAACTCGGAGGTGAACATGCCGCGGTCGCTGGTCATGGAACGGAGGTCGTTCGAGTAGGTGAGCACCTCGGACATGGGGACCACGCTCCTGATGATCTGCGAGTTCGCCTTGGGCTCGACACCGACTACCTTGCCGCGACGGGAGTTGAGATCGCCGATGACGTCCCCCATGTTCTCGTCGGGGACCGTAATCTTCATGTTGACGATCGGCTCCAAAAGGACCGGCTTGCACTGTTCCATCGCCTTCTTGAAGGCCATGGAACCCGCCACCTTGAAGGCCATCTCGGACGAGTCGACGGTATGGAACGAGCCGTCGTAGAGAGCCACCTTGAAGTCCACCACAGGGTTTCCGGCGAGGAAGCCTTCCTTGGCCGCCTCCTGGATCCCCTTGTCTACCGCCGGGATGTACTGGCGCGGAATGACGCCGCCGACGATCTTGTCCTCGAACAGGTACCCCTCGCCGCGCGGCAACGGGGAGAGTTCGATCCAGCAATCGCCGTACTGGCCGCGGCCGCCGGACTGCTTCTTGTATTTCCCCTGCACCTTGGCGCTGCCGCGGATGGTCTCCAGGTACGGGACCTTGGGGGTTTTCAAGAGGACGTCCGCGCCGAACTTACGCTTCATCTTCTCGACTATCACCTCGAGGTGCACCTGCCCCATCCCCGAAATGATGAACTCGCGGGTCTGAGGGTCGCGGTGCGACTCTATGGTCGGATCCTCCTCGATCATGCGCTGCAGGGCCGAGTGGATCTTGTCCTCGTCGGCCTTGGTCTTGGGCTCGATGGCGTAGGAGATGACAGGCTGGAGCGGCTGGGCCGGCTCGTAGACGATCGGCTTCGTCTCGTCGCAGAGCGTGTCCCCGGTGACCGTCTCTTTGAGCTTCGCCACCGCGACGATGTCGCCCGCCACGGCCTGCTTGATCGGGTGCTGCTTTTTACCCTCAAGCTCGTAGATCTGTCCGATCCTCTCCTGCACTTCCTTGGTGGAGTTGTACACCAGCGAATCGGAGTTGAGCACCCCGGAATAGACCCTGAAGATGGTGATCTTCCCGGTGTAGGGGTCGGAGGTGGTCTTGAACACCAGCGCGGATAACGGCTCGCTCTCCGAGGGGGCGCGCTCGATGACCTGCTCGGTCTTGGGATCGATTCCCACCGCCTTGGTGCGGTCCAAGGGGGACGGGAGGTAAGCGCAGATCCCGTCCAGAAGCTGGGCGATCCCTATGTTTGCCGTAGCCGAACCGCAGAAGACGGCGGTAAAGGTGCTTCTCAGGGTACCGACCCTGAGCCCGTCCAGGATCTCTTCCTCGGTCAGTTCCCCAGTATCCAGGAACTTCTCCGTGAGCGCGTCGTACGCCTCCGCCACCGTCTCGACCATCAGGTCCCTGAGGCGCTGCGCCTCGGCAAGGTCGTCGGCAGGGATCTCCCCCTCGCTGAACTTCCCCGACCCGTCTTTTTGATACCGGTACGCCTTCATGCGCACCAGGTCGATGACCCCCTCGAAGTTCTCCTCGGACCCAAGCGGTATCTGCACCGCCACGCCGCGCGCCCCCAGCGCCTTCTCCATATCATCGATGGCGCGGAAGAAGTTGGCCCTCTCACGGTCCATCTTGTTGACGAAGGCGATGCGCGGGATCTCGAACTCATTGGCCCATTGCCAGACCTCCTCGGTCTGGACCTTGACGCCGGAGATGGCGGAGAGGATCACGACGGCGCAGTCGAGGGTTCTCATGCAGGCGCGGGTGTCGGCGATGAAGTTGCCGTAGCCCGGGGTGTCGACCAGATGGATGGAGCACCCGTGCCACTCGCAGTGGTCCAGGGAGGAGGTGATGGAGATGCGTCGTTTGACCTCCTCGGGCTCGTAATCCATGGTGGAGGTGCCGTCGTCGACGCGGCCCAGTCGGTCGATCATGCCTGTGTCGAACAGGATGGCCTCGGCGAGCGAGGTCTTGCCCGCACCGCCGTGGGCTACAATTCCGAGGTTCCGCAGTTTTGCCGTTTCATACCTTCCCATAGTGCCCTCCCTTAGAATAGAAAATCAGTGATGACCTACTCTGAAACGAGATCTGACTTGAGTAAAGCAGACGAAACCAACAACAAACTACCCGGCGGTACGAATCTCGATGGGGGGACCTCCTCCTTGTGCCCTGAGGGCGTTGGTTACTTATTTATTCCTCTGGTAGATGATGCGCAGCCCCTCCAAGGTGAGGAACTCGTCCACCTCCTCGATGGTGACGGACTCAGGCGCTATCAGGGAGGCGAGCCCCCCGGTGGCGATTACCTTGGGGTTCTCCTTCCCCTCCCCTTTCATCCGTTGCACGATCCCGTCCACAAGCCCCACGTAGCCGAAGAAGATCCCGGCCTGCATGGAGTTCACCGTGTTCTTGGCGATGATGCTGGGGGGGCGGGCGATATCGACCCGCGGCAGCTTGCTCGCCTTCATGAACAGGGCCTCCATGGAGATGGCGAGCCCCGGTGCGATGGCGCCGCCGCAGTACTCACCCTTCTTGTTGACGTAGTCGAAGGTGGTGGCGGTGCCGAAATCGACGATGATGAGCGCCGTGCGGTACTTCTCGAACCCGGCGATGGCGTTAACGATGCGGTCCGCCCCGACTTCCTTGGGGTTATCGTAGTGGATCGGCATGCCGGTCTTGATGCCGGGGCCGACCACGTAAGGCGAAATCTTGAAGTACTGGCGGGAGAGCTTCTCCAGCACGCCGGTTAGGGTCGGCACCACCGAGGAGATGATGATGTCCTTCACGTCGGTGAAGACGATGTCCGCCAGGCGGAACAGGTCGTGGAACAAGATGCCGTACTCGTCGATAGTCTTGGACTTGTCGGTGGATACCCTCCAGTCCCGGACCAGGCGTTCTTCATCGTATATCCCGAGAACGATGTTGCTGTTCCCGACGTCGATAACCAAAAGCAAACCCGAACCTCCTCACGCAAAGCCGCAAAGGCGCAAAGCAAACCTTCGAGACCTACTCATTTAGTTTCGTCTTTCTTTGCGCCTTCGCGGCTTTGCGTGAGGCGTTTTTAGATGAACGCGACGTCCCCGGACAGCACCGTTTCCAGGGTGCCGTCGCCCAGGAGCACCAGGAGCGCCCCGAAGGAATCCACACCCTGCACCACGCCGCTGAATTCGCGGTTTTGCTGGCTCACCCTTACGCTGCGCCCCTTGATAGCGGAACGCGCCAGCCACTCGGCCCGGACCGGTCCGTCCCCTTGCACCAGAAAATTGTCGTACAGCTGGTCCAGTTCCTCTAAAAGGGCGCGGGTGAACCTCAGCCGGTCCACCTCCTCTCCCCCCTCCTCCAGGAGCGAGGTCGCGGGGTGGCGCAAAAGTCCTTCGCTGATGACGGCCATGCGGAGGTTAAGGTTGACCCCGATGCCAAGAACCACGAAGTTCACCTTCTCGGTCTCAGCATTCATCTCGTTCAGAAGCCCGGCAACCTTTTTCCCGTTGATCAGGATGTCGTTGGGCCACTTGATCTGCGGCTTAAGGTTGGTGCAGCGCTCGACGGCGCGGGCCACGGCGACCACCGAGAGGAAGGTGAGCTGGCAGGCAGCCACCGGGGCTATCGCCGGGCGCAGTACCACGGAGCAGTAAAGGTTCACTCCGGGGGGGCTGAGCCAGATCCGACCTAGCCGCCCCTTGCCGGCCGACTGGGTGTCGGCGATGACCACGGTCCCTTCGGGAGCCCCCTCCTCCGCCATCTTGAAGGCGACGGAGTTGGTGGAATCGGTCTCCTTGAGGCAGATGACCGAGGAGCCGACCCTCTTGGTGCCGAGGCCGGCGGTGATGTCGAGATTGGTGAGAATTTCGGGGGAGGAGAGCAGCCGGTACCCCTTGGAGGGGACAGCTTCGATCTGGTACCCTTTGCCCCTTAACCCCTTGACGTGCTTCCAGACTGCGGTTCGCGAAACCCCCAGCGCCTTGCTGAGCGCGGCGCCGGATACCACACCGTCTCCGGAGCGGAACAGTTCCAGGATTTTCCCGTCTACTCCGGATTCTTTCAAACTTCCTCCATCAGCATGGAGATGTCGGTGGCCCTGACCGAGTGGGTCAAGGCCCCGACCGATATGATGTCCACCCCGGTCTGGGCGATGGATTTGATGGTCTGCAGATTCACCCCGCCCGAGGCCTCGACCAGCGCCCTTTTGCCGATCATCTGGACGGCCTTCGTCATCTCTTCGAGTCCCATGTTGTCGAGCATGATGATGTCGGCGCCGGCCTCAACCGCTTGCGCCACCTGGTCGAGATTCTCGGTCTCCACCTCGACCTTGAGGGTGTGCGCGATGTAGGCGCGGGCGGCGCTCACCGCCTGGAGGATCCCGCCGGCGGCTGCTATGTGGTTTTCCTTGATGAGCACGCCGTCGTAGAGCCCGGTGCGGTGGTTGGTCCCCCCACCTACCCTTACCGAGTATTTCTCAAGCACGCGCAGTCCCGGGGTGGTCTTCCTGGTGTCGACGACGCGGGCGCCGGTTCCTTCCAGCTCCTTCACGTAGGCTGCGGTCTGGGTGGCGATGCCGCACATGCGCTGCAAGAGGTTCAGAGAGACCCGCTCCCCCTGCAAAAGCGAGGCGGCGTTTCCTTCCATGCGGGCGATGACGTCCCCCTTGGCGAGGCTATCGCCGTCGGAGAACTCCGCCTTGAAGCTGACACTGGCGTCGATGCGGGAGAAAACGCGCTCGGCCACGGCGATCCCCGCCAGGACCATCGGTTCCTTGGCGACCAATCTGGCGCGCATCTGGCGCGGCTTGCGTAAAACTGAGAGGGTGGTTATGTCACCGGTGTGGATGTCTTCGGCGAGGGCGTTATCGATTATCTTGTCAATTTGGTTCATGTTATCGGGCATCTCCTTCGAAAAGCGGCATTTTTTTATAGCACAGCTTAACTAGCCCCGCAACCGCTAATACTTCCGCTATAAAAGCTACTGTCGCCACTCCGCGGGGACCCCTGCCTTGGACGCTGCTAGGTCCAAGGCGGCTATCCGGTTCAACAGATCGCCGATGCGGGCGTCGTCAGCCGAGGCCTGCGCCTCCGCCTCATTTATCGCCGCCCGGTCACGCGAACGCTGGAAGATGGCCCTGCGCCGCCTCAGTTCGACCAGTTTCTGCTCCTTTTGGCTGCGTGCCGCCTGCAGCGTTTTCAGCTCCGACCTAAGCTCTCCGAACTGGGCGCGCCACCATGTCTCGTCGTGCCCCCCGGGAACGCTCGCTTCCCCCCTGCCGGCAGCAGGCGCGGCGAGATCCGCGGCAGGGCCCGGCTCGGGGGGCGCAGCCTCCGGGAGCCGGGCCGGTTCCTTCACCTCGATGCGCGTCGCCTTTCCCTTATACTGCTTGGGCACCTTGTGGGCATCGTCGGTCATGTGGACGACACCTTTGGCATCGGTCCATTGGTAAAAAGCGGAACTAGCGGGGGCTGGGATCAGCAGGGAAATAGTCAGGAAAAAGGGCAGGCAAGTTTTCATTGGTTTCCCTCTTAAACACAGTCATTGCAGTCATAAAACATAAAAAACAATCAATACTTTTGAATTGACGGCCACCTTGTCGATGTGTATATTATCCCGGCTAATGCCTCGGTCGGCAGAGCAAATACCAAGCTAGAAGGAGTGTACCATGCAGTTTCGCCTCGCCACCCTTACGCTTCTCATTGTCTGCCTTCTGCCAGTCGCAGTGTTGGCAAAGGAGACAAAGGACATCAAATTCCCTCTTCAGAATGCTGACGCTGTCGTTTTCAGCCATGATGTCCACCTGAAGAAATATAACAACAATTGCAGGATCTGTCACAACGCTATCTTCAATCTTAAGTTAAAGCGTCATTTCACCATGGCCGAGATGGAAAAGACTAAGTCCTGCGGCGCTTGCCATACCGGTGTCAAGGCTTTCAGCGTAGCGGACGACAAGAGCTGCGTCAAATGCCACAAAGGCAAGCCGCGTGACATTCAGTTTAAAGTGAAAAACGCAGGGCAGACCGTTTTCAGCCACAGCAACCACCTTGCCAAACTGAAGGGCGAGTGCAGAGCCTGCCATAACGGCGTGGTCATCACCGGCAAGGAAGGGCGCGTCACCATGGCCCAGATGGAGAAAGGCAAAACCTGCGGCGCCTGCCACAACGGCAAGCGGGCCTTCACGGTAGCCGGCAACTGCGGCAACTGCCACAAAGGGATGAAGCCGCGCGAGATCAGCTTCAAGTCAAAGGGCGTCACCAACGCGGTGTTCAGCCACGACTTCCATATCGAAGCGTTCTCCTGCAAGGATTGCCACACCAAGATCTACCCCTTCCAGGCCGGCGTGAAGCACTTCACCATGGCTGACATGGCTAAAGGGAAGTCCTGCGGGGCCTGCCACAACGGCAAAGAGGCCTTCTCCTCCAACGGCGACTGCAACAAGTGCCACAAAGGGTACAAGCCCGGCACGGTCACCTTCAAGACCGAGAGCGGCGATGTGAAATTCAGCCACGACTTCCACCTGGAAGCTTACAAGTGCGCTGACTGCCACACCAAGCTCTTCCCGTTCAAGGCCGGTGCCAAGCACTCCACCATGGGCGACATGGAGCATGGCAAATCCTGCGGCGCCTGCCACAACGGCAAGGACGCATTCTCCTCCAACGGCGACTGCGACAAGTGCCACAAGATGTAACAGACTGACACATTTTCACACGCAAAAGGCGGCGCCTGCTATCAGGCTCCGCCTTTTTTTATTCATTGCCCATTCCCGCAGCCAAGAAAACAGTTGAGCTCCTAGCCCGCCTCAAAGCTTAGGGTATACTTCCCGAGTTTGAAATTTCCAATAAACACCAGAGACAGTCGCAGTCGAGTGGTTACAGTCATAAAACGACAGCCGGCAGCGCCAGAAAGCGCGGCCGCAAGGAGGCCACCAATGTTCAGACTACCGCATTGCGCAGCCCTGTTCGCCCTCCTGATTACACTCTTCAGACCTGCTCCGGCAATGAGCATCTCATCGGAAATAGTAGGTCATGCCGTAATGACAGCCATACCAGTGTCAGCCATCGCCGTCGCCTACTTCAGACACGACGTGGAAGGCGAAAAGCAATGGCTGCGCAACACGATCGCCAACCAGACCCTCACCTCCATCGCGCGGCTCGGCTTCAACGAGACCAGCCTCGGTAGGCGCCCCACAGGCAACGGCTACGGCTTCCCATCCGGGCACGTCGCCTTCGCCGCTTCCGGTGCCGCCTTCTACAGCGAGCGCTACGGCTGGATGTACGGGGTCCCAGCCTGGCTCGCCACCGCATACGTGGCCAACAACCGGGTTCAGAACCACGACCATCACTGGCGCGACGTCATAGCGTCGATGGCGCTATCCTACGGGGTGGGCAAGCTCTTCGTGACGCCCGAAAACGCGAGCTACGTAGCCCCGGTGATCGGGCCGGACTGGCTGGGACTAAGGTGGGAACGATCCTTCTAAACCAGGGGGGAAAGGACATGGCAAAGCTAAACCTGGGGTGCAGCGGTTTCAGCTACAAGCATTGGCGGGGCAACTTCTATCCGGACGACGTCTCGCAAAAGGCGTGGTTCGCCTTCTACCGCTCGGTCTTTGCTACGGTCGAGTTAAACGTAACCTTCTACCGCATCCCCACGCAGGAAACCTTCAGGCACTGGTACGAGCAAAGCGGCAAGAACTTCTCGTTTGCCGTCAAGGGGAGCCGGTACATCACCCACATAAAAAGGCTGGTGGACGTCGAGAGCGCGCTGGCCAGATTCTTCGGAGCCGCGCAAGAGCTTCAGGAGAAATTGCAGGTGGTACTTTGGCAGTTCCCGCCGCAATTCAAAGCGGATCTTCCCGCGCTGGAAAGATTTCTGGATCAGGTGGCGCAGTATCACGTCAGAAACACGCTTGAATTCAGGAACCAGAGCTGGCTCACCGACGAAGTGGTAGCCCTTTGCAAGAGCCGCAACATCTCACTGTGCATGGCGGACCACCCCCCGTTCATCGACACCCTCCCCGTCACGGCGGACTTCGTCTACATCCGCAGGCACGGCATGGAGGGGAGCTACAACGGGTTCTATACGAGCGAACAGCTGGAAAAGGATGCGGCGAGGATCAGGAGCTACCTGGACCGGCAGCTCGACGTGTACATCTATTACAACAACGACATGGGCGGAGCTGCACCCCAGAACGCGCAGGAACTGGCTTCCATGCTGAAGGAACCCGACTAGGCCCCGCCTCCCCCAGAGCTAAATCCCCCCCGTCCCCCCTTCTCAAAGGGGTGAGCACAATAGCAACTCCTCCACAAAGAGGGGAAAGGTAATTCCTCTACCCCCACCATGATTCAAAGCGGCGGACCGCTTACCTGCTGCAGAGCGCTCTCCAGAGTCTGATCGCCTACGGTGAGATAGAGGTTCCCTTCGGTGACGGTGAGGGACCAGGAGATGACGCGCTGCAGGTCTGTGGCAAGTTGTGAAAGGAAACCGAAATCGAGAGCGACAACGGTCAGGTTGGGGATCGAGGCGAGCTTCACCTGATGCTGCGGCAGCCAGCGGTTCAGCCCGGAACCGAAGGCAAAGAGGATGGCGCGCTCGACGTGCCGGCAGGACTTGGCGAGCTTTTCGGGATCGGGGAGCCCCACCTCGACCCACAGTTGCACCCTCCCATCGGGCCCCTTGCTCCAGAGATCCGGCTCGTCGCCGGAGCCGACCCCCTTGGTGAAGACGAGCTCCTCGCGGAAGCACAGGGCATACGCCAGCAGGCGAGCCAAGAGCCTTTCCGCAGTTTCGGAGGGGTGTTGCGCGATGGTGGTCTGCAGTTGCTCGTAGATCTGGCGGTCGAGATCGGAAAGCTGCACTGAAGCGCGGTAAATCGTAGAGGGAAGTGCCATTAGTTAATCCAATCCTTGAGGTTGTCCGGTATCGCTTTTCAGCACGCCGCGCCAGTCGCAGTTCTCGAAATCGATCAAAAGCGCGGTCGGTATCAAGGTGTCCACTTCGCTAAGCCTTTCGCCTACAAGTGCCGTCGTAAACTCCCTGAAAAGCGCCACCTCCTCGTGCAGCATCTCGTCGAAGGGGGCCCTGAGCCCGTCCATCCGGAGCGGGTCGGCATCGGTGAAGTTCATGGTGCACCACTCGTCGTGCATGACCTCGCCGCCGGTATCGACCAGCGGTATGCCGTGCAGCCGGCAGGTCATGGGGCGGGTTTGGTAGACCAGGCAACGGCCGTCATCTCCCAGCAGCACACAGGGGGTCTCATCCTCGTCGGGCATGAGAACTTCCCACTCCTCCTCGTCGCGGTAGTTCAAGAGGTACGGGTGGTCGAACTCGGGCCATGCCTCGCGCATCAGGGCGAGCCTGTCGCGGCACTTGACCAGCACCGTCTCCCTGGTGGCCTCGGGGAGCTGGTCGAACCCGAGCTTCAGGTAATAGGCGTCGAGGAGCGTGATGTCAAAGGTGGAGCGGCAGCAGGCAGAGCAGCCGCTCTTGCAGGCGATGCTCTCCGGGTAGAGCTCCATCGAGCGGGCGAACCAGGCATCGACCTTATCGAGCAAAATCCGAAATTTAGTCAGTACTTCTTGCATAGAACCTTTAAGCATTACCACAGAGGTCACAGTGGTACACGGAGGACACAAAGGAAAGGCTAAAAGAAAGGGGAAAACCGGGTTCTCCCCCGTTTGAAGATTTTCCTCTGTGCCCTCAGTGAACCTCCGGGACCTCTGTGTTCCGCAGTTCGCATTTGTCTAAAAACAAAGGCGGCAATAGTTTCATTGCCGCCTTCGGTGAAATACTATCTACCGTTTGTTAGGCAAGGATCTCGGACTTGGTGAAGATGGACTTGAGCCAGTACCCTTCGGCCTCGATGTTCTCGCGGCCCCCTTCTTCACGGTCGACCAGGGTGACTACACCCAGAACCACAAGCCCTTCCTCTTCGGCGCGCTTGATCGCCTTGATGGAGGAACCGCCGCTGGTGACGACGTCCTCGACGATGACGACCTTGGAGCCGGGCTTCAGGTTCTTCCTTCCTTCCAGCCAGGCGCCGGTACCGTGACCTTTGGGCTCCTTCCTGATGATGAAGCCGGGAACCGGTTTCCCCGCCAGGAAGCTGGCGATGGAGGTGGCGGTCGCGATCGGGTCGGCGCCGAGGGTGAGCCCCCCTACCCCTTCCACCCCTTCGACGTCTTTGATCGCGTCGAAGAAGAGCTTGCCGGTGAGGTAGCCACCTTCCGGGTGCAGCGTGGTCTGCTTGCCGTCAAAGTAGAAATCGCTCTGGCGACCGGAGGCCAGGGTGACGTTCCTCTTCTCGTAGGACAGCTCTATGATGATCTTCTTCAGCCTTTCCTTCTCGCTCATTATTTCTCGATCTCCTTTTCGAATAGCCCCATCTGCGGCTCGTCCTGGTCGAGAAGCCGCGGGAATTTTACCGGGTAGCCCCCGGTGAAGCAGGCAGTGCAGAAGCCGGCATTTTCCGCGCCGACGGATGACATGAGACCTTCTTCGGAAAGATAGCCGAGCGAGTCGGCCGTTATGTAGCGGCGGATCTCGTCGAGCGAGTGCGACGAGGAGATCAGCTCTTTACGGTTGGGGGTATCGATCCCGTAGTAGCAGGGGTAGCTGGTCGGAGGCGAAGAGATGCGCACGTGCACTTCCCTCGCGCCTGCGTTGCGGATCATCTTGACGATTTTCCTGGAGGTGGTGCCGCGCACGATGGAGTCGTCGATGACGACCACGCGCTTGTCCTTCAGCACCTCGCGCACCGGGTTCAGCTTGATCTTGACGCCGAAGTGGCGGATGGCCTGCTGCGGCTCGATGAAGGTACGCCCCACGTAGTGGTTGCGGATCAGCCCCAGCTCGAACGGGATGCCGGACTCCTCGGCGTAGCCGAGCGCCGCGGGAACCCCGGAATCGGGGATCGGGATGACGATGTCGGCGTCCACCCTGTGTTCGCGGGCCAACTGGCGCCCCTGCTCCTTGCGCACTTGGTACACGTTTTTCCCGAAGATGTGGGAGTCGGGACGGGCGAAATAGACGAATTCGAAGATGCAGGGGGTGGGATCGACCTTCTTGAACGGGAAGAAGGAGGACATGCCGTTTTTATCGACGACTATCATCTCGCCCGGCGCGATCTCGCGGATGAATTCGGCATCGATGAGGTCGAGGGCGCAGCTCTCGGAAGCCACCACATAGGAGCCCCCCAGGCGCCCGAGGCAAAGCGGACGGAAACCGTTGGGGTCGCGGACGGCGACCATGCGGGTTTCGGTCAGGAAGAGCAGGCAGTAGGCCCCCTGGATGCGGCTGAGCGCGTCGGTGAGCCGGTCCTGCAGCGAGATGGCCTTCGAGGTTGCCAGAAGGTGCACGATGATCTCGGTGTCCATGGTCGTCTGGAAGATCGATCCGTACGCTTCGAGCTCATCCTTGATGATCTGGGCGTTGACGATGTTGCCGTTATGGGCCACGGCGATGGAGCCGCGGGAGTAGTCCACCATGATCGGCTGCACGTTCTTGATCACCGACGAGCCGGTGGTGGAGTACCTGACGTGGCCTATGGCAGCCTTGCCCGGCAGCGATTTGAAGATTTCCTGATTGCCGAAAACGTCGGCGACAAGTCCCATGCTCTTGTGGGAGTGCAGGTTGTTTCCGTCGGAGGAGACGATACCGCAACTTTCCTGTCCCCTGTGCTGAAGGGCGTAGAGTCCGAGGTAGGTGAGGTTCGAGGCCTCCGGGTGGTTGAATACACCGAAAATGCCGCACTCTTCTTCGGGCCTGCGCATCATCATTTCTTCCACGACTGCTCCTTATAAAAGAACTGCTTACCTGTCGATCCTTCTTTGTATCCCCGAAGGGATCGTCCACCATTCTTCCCCTCGGTGGGGAGATCAGTCCATCCCCGAAGGGAGACAGGCACCTGGCGGAGCCAGTCCCCTTTCGGTGGGGGGAAGACTTATCTAGAAGTTTTCCTTCACGTACTTAGCCGCGTTCTTGAAGAAAATCAGCCCCTCGCCCTCTTCCGGCAGGTCCTCTCTAGTCCAGCGCGGGTGCTGGGTCCGGTGCACGAACGCCTCGGGGTGCGGCATGAGCCCCATGACCCTGCCGGTCTCGTCGCAGATGCCGGCGATGGCGTTGACGGAGCCGTTGGGGTTCTCGGGGAACTCCATGGTCGGTGCCGCGTAGTGCTTGTCGGAGTACTTGAGGCAGGTGAGGTGCTTCGTCTCGATCGCTTCGAGCGTATTGGCGTCGTCCACCAGGAACTTACCTTCGCCGTGGCGCACGGGAAGGTAGACCCCGCCCTCGATGCCGCGGGTGTACAACGACGGGGAAGCCGCGTCGCACTTCAGGTAGCACCAGCGGTCCTGGAAACGGCCGTTGGCGTTGTAGGTCAGCGTCGCGGTCTGATTCAGATAATTGCCCCCCAGAGCCGGGAGCATCCCCATCTTCACCAGGAGCTGGAACCCGTTGCAGACGCCCAAGATAAGCTTGCCGTCGGCGATGAAGCGGGAGATCTGGTCCACCAGGAGCTCCCCCTTCCCTTCTACCGCTGCGTAGCGCAGCCGGTTCGCCTGCGCTTTGGCGCTCCCCAGGTCGTCGCCGTCGAGGAAGCCGCCGGTCAAGTTGAGGAAGTGGTAATCGTCCAGGCTCACTTCGCCGGACATAAGTTCCGATATATGGGCGATGCGCGCCTCGTCGAAGCCGCCCAGGCGGCAGGCGTGGGCCGCCTCCATTTCGCAGTTGGTGCCGTTGCCTGTTATGACTAGCGCTTTAGCCTTTGTCATCAAATAAGTCCTCTATGAAAAGATTGGTAGCGGGAAGCAACGCCGTTCATTATGGCATAACCCGCATTTTTTCTGCATATAAAGATTTTACAGATCCTTCAGCGGCTCCTGCCAAGCGGCCTTCAGCTCGGAAATAGCCGAGTTGACCACCACTTTGCCGGAAAGCCCCTTCACCGAAACGTTCTTCGACTCGGTCACCGCGCCGATCTTGGCGAAGGTGGTTCCGGCCAGCGCCTTCTCGAACGCCGCGGCCTTCTCGGGGCGCACCGTCACCAGAAGCCTCGATGCGGACTCGGAGAAGAGAAGCACCGCGTCCTTCTTGTCTGCGGCATCCCCCTTGAAGGCGACCTTGGCCAGATCGAGTTCCATGCCGAAACCGCCGGCAAAGGCGCTTTCGGCTGCGGCCACGGCAAGCCCGCCGTCGGAGAGGTCATGGCAGGACGCCACGAGCCCGGCGTTCAACGCGCCGTGGTAGGCGCGGTAGGTGGCGAGAGCGGCGTTGGCGTCCACTTTGGGGACGTTGTTGCCGACGTACCCCTTCTGCGCCAGGTACTCGGAGGCGCCCAGCTCGTTCGCGGTAGTGCCCAGGAGGTACACCTGGTCGCCTGCGCGCTTCGCGTCCATGGTGACGGCGAGGCGCGCGTCCTCCATCTTGCCGATGACCGAGAAGAGCAGGGTCGGCGGGATGGAGATCTTGGTGGTGCCGTCGTAGAAGTCGTTCTTCATGGAGTCCTTGCCGGAGATGAGCGGCATGGAGAAGACGGTGCAGTAGTCGTAGAGCGCCTTGTTGGCGCGCACCAGCTGGGCCATCTTGTACGGCCCGTCCGGGGTCCGGTCGGAAAGGACCGGGTCGCACCAGCAGAAGTTGTCCAGGCCGGCCAGAAGGTCGAGCGAGCCGCCCACGGCGACGTAGTTCCTGAGCCCCTCGTCGATGGCGTTGGCGGCCATGTCGTAGGCGTCGATGTCGCTGTAGCGCGGGCAGATGCCGTGACCCACCACGACCGCTTCGAAGGAGTCAAGGATCGGGCGCACCACGGCGGCGTCGGACGGGCCGTCGTTGTCGACGCCGGTGAAGGGTTTCACGACGCTACCGCCCTGGACCTCGTGGTCGTAGCGGCGCACCACGCTCTCCTTGGAGCAGATGTTGAGCGAGGAGAGGAGAGCCTTCAGATCGCCGGTGTAGTCAGCTGCTTCGGCGACTGCCGGTTCTTCATGAACCGGCTTTGCCCAGCGGGCCGGGATCTGCATCGGCGGCAGCCCCGCGTGCATGAAGGAAAGCGGCAGGTAGGCCACGGTCTTCTCGCCGTAGAGCATATGGAAGATGCCGGAATCGGTGAAGCTCCCGAGCACGGTCGCTTCCACGTTGAAGCGCTTGGCCATCTCCATGAACGCGTCGATGTTCTCGGGCGGGACCGCGAGGCTCATGCGCTCCTGCGCCTCGGAGATCAGGATCTCCCAGGGAGCGAGACCCGGGTACTTGAGGGGCGCCAGGGAGAGGTCGAGCTGGCAGCCGCCGCACTCCTCGGACATCTCGCCGATGGAGGAGGAAAGCCCCCCCGCCCCGTTGTCGGTGATGAAGCGGTACAGACCCTTGTCGCGGGCGCGGATCAGGAAGTCGAACATCCTCTTCTGGGTGATCGGGTCGCCAATCTGCACCGCGGAGACCGGCGAATTCTCGTTCAACTCCTCGGAGGAGAAGGTGGCGCCGTGGATGCCGTCCTTGCCGATCCTGCCGCCGGTCATGACGATCAGGTCGCCGGGGACGATCCTTTTCTGGTGCGAGGGCTCGTCCTTGATCTTCGCGGGCATGATCCCAGCGGTGCCGCAGAATACCAGCGGCTTTCCGGCGAAGCGGTCGTCGAAGACCAGCGAGCCGTTGACGGTCGGGATGCCGCTTTTGTTGCCGCCGTGCTCCACCCCTTCAACTACCCCCTCGTAGATCCGGCGCGGGTGCAAGAGGCGCTTGGGGAGTTCCTTCCCGTAGAAAGGATCGGCGAAGCAGAAGACGTCGGTATTGAAGATGAGTTTGGCACCCTTGCCGGTCCCGAACGGGTCGCGGTTGACGCCGACGATGCCGGTCAGCGCCCCGCCGTAGGGGTCGAGCGCGGACGGGGAGTTGTGGGTCTCGACCTTGAAGACCAGCGACCAGTCGTCGTTGAAGCGGATGACCCCGGCGTTGTCCTTGAAGACGGAGAGGCAGTAGTCCTTCTCGCCCAGGGCCGCGCGCACGTCGGCGGTGGTCTTCTGGATGAAGCTCTTGAAGAGCGACTTGATCTCCTCGCGGTTCCCCTCGCCGTCCTCGTAGGAGACGTCGGCGGAGAAGATCTTGTGCTTGCAGTGCTCGGACCAGGTCTGCGCTAAGGCCTCGAGCTCAACGTCGGTGGGCGCCGCGCCAAGGCCGACGCTTTTGCGCGCCTCAAGAACCTTCGCGTCGCGGTAGTGCGCCTGGATGATCTTCATCTCGTCCAGGGTGAGCGCCAGCACGCCGTCGCGGCTGATGCGCATCAGCTCCTCGTCGGAGACCTCGAGGTTTACGCTGTTGACAGCGACCTTCGCCTCCCCCTGCACCTTGGGCACGAAGGGAGCAACACCCCCCTGTGCCTTGAAGGAAGCGGCATCGAGGATCTGGTAGCGCTGGATCAGCGTGTTGCACAAAAGCCCGGTGGCTATTCTTTCGGCGTCCTCACGGGAGAGCTTCCCGGAGATCAGGTACTGCACCGAGGTGTAGACCCCTTCGCCCGAAGCGAGCGGGCGGCCCAGGAGGTAGCCGATCGCTTCGCCGGCTGTGCGGCCGACGTTGTCGGTGACGCCGGCACGGAAACCGACCTCTACCAGGTAGTCGAAGCCGGAAGCGGCGGGCTTGCCTACGCTGTAATTCTGGATGACCGGGTCGCTGAAGGGGCCGGCCGCGACCTGCCCCAGTTCCTCAGGGGAGAGCTGCGCGTCGACCGTATATACGTCTATGGTCCGGACCTGGTCCACGTTGAGATGGAGAAAGTGCTCGATCTCCCGTTTGATCCGTTCGCCGCGAGGGTCGCGGACCTCGTCCTTTAGGGTGATTTCAATCCTGTGGGGCATGGTCTGTGTCCTTTTCATATATGACCGTCCGCGTCGGGTACGGTATGTTGACGCCGTTGTCCTGGAAGCATTTCACCAGGGCGCAGTTGATCTGGTCGGTCGCCTTGACGAGATGGGTGTAGTCGGCGACCCAGAAGAAGAGCGAGAGGTTCAGGGCGCTGTCGCCGAAATTCATGAAGTACGCCTCGGGAGCCGGTTCGGCAAGAACGTTCGGCGCCGACTTGGCGGTTCGGACCAGGAGTTCCTTGGCCCGCTCCGGGTCGCAGTCGTAGCCGATGCCGATGTTGATCCTGCCTTTGCCGCGGACGTCGGGGAAAGCCTGGTTGATGACGGTGGAGTTGCACAGGTCGGCGTTGGGGATGATCAGGAAGGTGTTGTCCAGCGCCTTGATTTTGGTGCTGCGAAGGCCGATGTCGACCACGTCGCCGGTCTGGGAGGCAACCTGAATCCTGTCGCCGATCCGGAAGGGACGGTCGAGCATCAGCGTGAACCCGGAGATCATGTTGGCCAGCGTGTCCTTGGCGGCGAGACCGATGGCCAGAGAGCCGACCCCCAGAGCCGTCACCAGGGAGAGGATGTCGTAGTTGAAGTGCTTGAGGGTGATGATGAGCGCCGTGATGATCAGGAAGATGGTGCAGAGCTTCTCGATCAGCGGCATCAGCTGGCGGCTCATCTCCGGGCCGGCGACCCGGTCGCCGAAACGCTCAAGCATCTCGTTGACGATCCGGAACGCGACCGTGGTGATGATGGCGATGTTGATCACGAACAGGATGCCGGCCGCTATCACCCCGATTCTTTCGGGGAGCGGCAGACGCTTGATGGCGAAGTAGAGGCCGGCGCAGTTGACCAGGACCATGACCGGGCCGGAGACGATCTCCAGTATCCGGTCGTCGAGGTCCGTCTCCGTATAGGCGCACAGGCGAGTCCCGACCTTGGCCAGGACCCGCTGCAGGAGCCTCGATAGGAGATAAAAGCCGGCGATGATACCGACCGATATGAACAGTTGCTTGGCCCAGAAGAGATAGAAGGGATCCATCTCGTTGGGCGTCAGGTAGTACAAAAGGCTATCCACCGAAGACCCTCGTGAAAATAGTGTCGACGTGTTTCAAATGGTAACCGAGATCGAAGGCTTCCTTGATCTCCTCGGCGGGAAGGAACCCGGCGACATCGGCATCGTTCAGAAGCTCGGTCTGGAAGTCTTTCCCCTCTTCCCAGACCTTCATGGCGTTTCTCTGCACCAGCGAATAGGCCTTCTCGCGGGAAGCGCCCGCCTCGGCGAGCTTTAAGAGTACGCGCTGCGAGAAGATGAGGCCGCGCATCTGGTTCAGGTTGCGCATCATGTTCTCGGGGTAGACCACCAGGTTCTCGATGAGGCCGATGGCGCGGTTCAGCATGAAGTCGAGCATTACGGTTGCGTCCGGGCCGATGATGCGCTCGACCGAGGAGTGCGAGATGTCGCGCTCGTGCCACAGCGGGACGTTCTCCATGGCGGAGACCGCATAGCCGCGGATCAGGCGCGCCAGGCCGGTCAGGTTTTCGGAGAGGACCGGGTTGCGCTTGTGCGGCATCGCGGAGGAGCCTTTCTGCCCCTTGCTGAAGAACTCCTCAGCTTCGAGCACCTCGGTGCGCTGCAGGTGCCTGATCTCGACGGCGAACTTCTCTATGGAGGAGGCGATGATCGCCAGGGTGGTGAAGTACTCGGCGTGGCGGTCGCGCTGCAGCACCTGCGTGGAGCAGGGGGCGGGCTTCAATCCCGCCTTCTTGCAGACGTAAGCCTCGACCTGCGGATCGATATTGGCGAATGTACCGACCGCGCCGGAGAGCTTGCCGTAGGAGATGGTTTCCAGGGCCGCTTCCATACGCTTCAGGTTCCTGGCCATCTCGTCGTACCAAAGCGCCATCTTCAGGCCGAAGGTGACCGGCTCGGCGTGGATGCCGTGCGAGCGCCCCATCTGCGGCGTCATCTTGTGCTCGTAGGCACGGGTCTTGATGACGGCCATGAGACGCTTGATGTCGACGATGATCAGCTCGCCCGCTTCCTTCAGGAGCATGGCGAAGGAGGTGTCGAGGACGTCGGAAGAGGTAAGCCCCAGGTGGACGAAACGGGAATCTTCGCCGATGTAGTCGGCGACGGAGGTGAGGAAAGCGATGACGTCGTGCTTGACGGTGCGCTCGATCTCGTCGATGCGGGGTACGTCGAAGTTGGCTTTCGCCTTGATGCGGGCCACGGCGTCCTTCGGTATGCGTCCCATCTCGGCGTGAGCCTCGCAGGCGTAAATTTCTATTTCGAGCCACTTGCGGTAGCGGTTTTCAGGTTCCCAGATACGGGCCATTTCAGGACGGCTGTAACGTTCTATCACTAGTCATTTCCCCCTTAAATAAACAGATTAAGATTAAGATTGAGATTAAGATCGAGATAAAGATAAAGATAAAGATAAAGAACTGCAAAGCTTAAAGAACCAAAGAAGTAAAAGGTCAAGAGATGATTGTCTTAATCTTGGTCTTGACCTTAGTCTCTATCTCTATCTCTATCTTTATCTGTAGTTCTAATCTGCCTCAAAGACTCCGCTTGCCTGGTGCTGCCAGCCGAGAAAGAGATCCGGGCTGCAGACGTTCTGGCTATCGACGAGCTTCCTCGCAGCGGCCATGGCGAGCTGAGGATCGTTGTTGACCTCCGACAGATGGGACAGGAAAACACCCTGCAGCCCCGGATGCAGCAGCTCCTCCAGGAGCGCCGCGCCTTCGGCATTGGAAAGATGGCCGTGGCGGGAACGGATGCGCTGCTTGAGATGCCACGGATAGGGCCCGTCCTGCAGCATCCGCTCGTCGTGGTTGAATTCAAGGACCAGGGCGCGGCAACCTTTCAGCTTGTCGTGGGTGAGCCTTGTGGCGATACCGAGGTCGGTGGCGAAGCCGATCCCCCCCTCCCCGCTCTCGATCCGGTATCCGACCGGGTCGCAGGCGTCGTGGGTGACGGGAAAAGGATCGATGGAGACCCCCTTGAAGACAAAGGATGTGCCGGGTTCGAACTCGACGTAATCGACACGGCCGATCACGTGGCGCGCAGCCTGGAGCGTGCGGGCGGAGCCAAGCACCGGGAGCTTCAGGCGCCTTGCCGTCGCTCCCACCCCGCGAATGTGGTCGGTGTGTTCATGGGTGATCAGGATGCCGTCCAAGGTGGCCGCATCGACACCTATGGAGGAAAGTCTGGCGATGGTCTCGCGCCCGGAAAGCCCGGCGTCGATCAGCAGGCGGCAGCCGTCGGTTTCCATGAAAAGGGAATTACCCTTGCTGCCACTCGCCAAGAGGCTGAGCCTCATGCATCCCTCCGAAGTTGCGCAGATCAAGCCCGGAAACGGGGGCTCAAGAACGGCAGAAAAACCTTATTTTTATACAGGAAACGGGTGGCAGATTCAAGATGAAGTTGCTGAGATTTGATTAACGCAGAAGTCTGCTGTAGTCGGTCGCGTTCTCGCCGAGCCCGGGCGCCAGCGGCAGCAGGATATGGAAGGTGGATCCCGGGAAGCGCTCCGGGTTGTACCCGGTGGACTCCACCCAGATCTCGCCGCCGTGCATGTCGACGATTCCCTTGGCGATGGAGAGGCCGAGGCCCGCCCCCTTCGCCTTGAAGGCGACTTTGCCGCTGGAATGTTCCTGGATGTTCCCCACCTCGTAGAACTTTTCGAAAACCCTCAGCTGGTCCTCGCGGTCTATGCCGATGCCGGTGTCGGTGACGGTGATCTCCAGGAAAAGATGGTGCTCGTGCCCTTCCCCGCCCCCCTCGGCACCACCCTTGCCGCGCAAAAGGTATTTTGCCGAGGTGCTGACGGTGATCTTGCCGCCGTCGGGGGTGAACTTGATGGCGTTGCCGAGGATGTTGGAGAGGAGCTGCATGAGGCGCAGCGCGTCGCCGCGAATAGTGGGGATCGACTCGTCCAGGTTTACCACCACCTCCTGCTTCCTCATCGAGAAGAAGAAGCGGAGCTCGTTCACCGAGGCTTCGATGAGCCGGTTTAGTTGGATGTCCTCCACCTTCAGCTGCAGCCTCTTCTCGTCGATCATGGAAACGTCAACCATGTCCTTGATGATGTTGTCCAGGCGCGAGGCGGCGTTGGCGATGTTCACCACCATCTCCAGCACGGTCTTGTCCATGCGGTCGGCAAGGTCGGTGGTGATCAGCTCGGAGTACCCCATGATGACGGTAAGCGGCGTTTTCAGCTCGTGGGAGGCAAGGCCCAGGAAGGAATCCTTCATGCGGTTCAGCCGCGCGAGGTCGGCGGAACTCTTCTCCAGGTTCAGGATGATCTCGCGCTCGCGGGTCACGTCGCGGAAGATCGCCTGCACCACGTTCTCAGAACCGCTCTTGATGCTGGAGGCGTGCAGCATGGCGACCATGGCGCCGCCTTGCTTCTTGCAGAGCTGCATCTCCTCAGCTATGTGCGCACCTTGCGCCGCCTCCCGGAAGATCCGGTGCACCTTGGGGATGTTGCTGATGTTCAAAAGGAGCAGCATCTTGGTGAGCGGCAGACCCAAAAGCTCCTTCGCCTCGTAGCCGAAGAACTCCTCCGCCATCTTGTTGACCATGCGGACGGACTCGTCGCCGCCGATGACGACGATAGCGTCGCTTGCGTCTTCCATCAGCGACTTGTAAAGCTCCTCGGAACGCTCAAGGTCGTTGGAGAGTCGCTCCAGCTTCCGGTAGGACGCCTGGAGCTCTTCGAAGGTCCGCTCCATGTCCTGGTAGTTCTTTTTGATCTCGGCGTCCCTGTTCTTGAGAAACTGGGACATGATGTTGACGTTGCGGGCAAGCTCGTTGAACTCGTAGACCTCAACCTCTCCGATGTGGGTGTCGAAAGCCCCTTCGGAGATCTGTTTCACCCCCTTGAGAAGCATCGAGATGGGCTGCATCACGTACTTTTTCATGAAGAGCATGATGAGCGAGAAGGAGGTGAAGAGCGAGACGGCCAAAAGGAATAGGGTCTTCAACACCATTCCCTTCATCTTGTCCGAGACCACCTGCTCGCTGAAGCCGACGTGCGCCATGGCGATCGGTTTGCCGTAGGGGCCGACGACGGAGACGGCGGAATCGTAAAAGGAGGTATCTACGCCGTCGACCGGCATGGAAATCCGGTTCTTGTAGACTCCGGATTCCGGACGGTCTCCTTCTTTCTTTTGGTCGGATTGCAGCAGACGCGCAGGAAAATTCATGAAGCGGGGATCGCTGGCAAAAAGAACCTTGCCGGAGAGGTCGGAAACCAGACAGTAGGCTATGTCCTGGTTTCCCTCGATGATCTCTCGGCACTTCTCGGAGACCCCGGTCATATCCTTCAGTTCCAGACCCAGGTTGAGGACTTTTTCGATATTGGATTTGAGTGCGGTGGCGAGGCCTTTGGACCGAAGGTTGAGCGCGTTGACGTGATCTCGACGCAGCGCCATGATATCCATTCCGGAACCGATTGAAATCGCTAGGAACAGGATCAGGAAAGAGAACAGTAAGATGCGTTTTTCCAGGGTCATTTTCATCTATTAGTCAATCCGACATCTATCGTGGGCAAAGGAAGTGCGCATCATGGTCCACGCAAGAGTAATTTATCCGCTTTGGAAAAGTCAATTATTATATGGATTTATTTGCCGATGTCTTAACTGCCGCCAACCCGGCTCAGAGGCCTGTGTCACAGCTGTTTATCACGCCATTCGTTCTTCGGCGATAGCGTGAATATCTTGAATTAAAATTGTTGACGCCCCTCTCTCACGTTGTTAATATCGCCAATTGTGAAGGATTACTTAATTAACAGGAGGAGCGCAATGGCTTTAAGAGTGGCTATTAACGGTTTCGGCAGAATCGGACGTTGCGTACTTAGGGCAGCTGCACTGGAGCAGGGTTTTGAGTTCGTCGCCATCAATGACCTTACTGATGCGAAGACCTTGGCACACCTGTTAAAGTATGATTCGGTTCATGGAACTTTCCCCGGTGAAGTATCGGTGGACGGCGACAAAATTATCGTCAACGGCAAGGCGATCAAGGTACTCGCGGTAAGAAACCCCGCAGAACTCCCTTGGAAGGAGATGAAGGTCGACATCGTGCTCGAATCGACCGGCCTCTTCACCGCCCGGGACAAGGCGGCGCAGCACCTGACCGCAGGCGCGAAAAAGGTTGTCATCTCGGCCCCCGCCACCGACCCGGACCTTACCATAGTCTTGGGTGTCAACGACAAGGAATATGACAAGAACAAGCACCACATCGTCTCCAACGCATCCTGCACCACCAACTGCCTCGCCCCGGTCGCCAAGGTTCTGCAGGAGAGCTTCGGCATCGAAAAAGGGCTTGTCACCACGGTCCATTCCTACACCAACGACCAGAACATCCTCGATCTTCCGCACAAGGACCTGCGCCGCGCCAGGGCAGCCGCCCTTTCCATGATCCCCACCACCACCGGCGCCGCCAAGGCGGTAGCGCTGGTGCTTCCGGCCCTTAAGGGGAAACTGGACGGTATGGCCATCCGGGTGCCGACACCGAACGTCTCGGTGGTCGACCTGGTGGCTACCCTCTCCAAGGAGACCGACGCGCAGCAGGTGAACGCGGCCCTGAAGGCTGCGGCCGACGGTCCTCTCAAGGGAATCCTCGGTTTTTGCGAAGAGCAGCTGGTCTCCATCGATTTCAACGGCAACAAGCTCTCCTCGATCGTCGACGCCCCCTCCACCAAGGTGATCGGCGGCAACATGGTGAAGGTGATCTCCTGGTACGACAACGAAATGGGCTTCTCCACCAGGGTAGTCGGACTGATGAAGATACTCCTTTAGGAAAAGGTGGTACTTGGAAGGGTAGATGTGATAAGTAGACGGGGGGGAGGCTGCTCCTCCCCGTATTTATTTTTATTGATTCAGGAGGTGTCATGTCAATCCGCTATATCGATGAGATCGAAAACCTGTCCGGCAAGAAGCTCTTCATGCGCGTGGACTTCAACGTGCCGCTGGACGACCACCAGAACATCACCGAGGACACACGGATTCGCGCCGTCCTCCCCTCCATCAATTATGCCCTCGACCAAAAGGCCAAGATCATCCTCGCTTCGCACCTTGGGCGCCCCAAGGGTGAGCGCAAGGAAAAATACTCCATGGCTCCCGCAGCCAAGCGCCTCTCCAGGCTTCTGGGCAAGGAAGTGAAACTGGCGTCCGACTGCATCGGGGACGAGGTGAAGGCTATGATCAACGCCATGCAGCCCGGCGACGTGATCATGCTGGAGAACGTCCGTTTCTACGCCGGCGAAGAGAAAAACGACGCCGACTTCGCCAAGGCCCTCGCCAACGACTGCGACGTCTATGTCAACGACGCCTTCGCAGTTTCCCACCGGGCCCACGCCTCGGTCGAGGCCATCACCAACTGCTTCCCCGTGGTGGCTGCCGGCTTCCTGATGAAAAACGAGATGAATTACTTCGAAAAGGCCATGAAGAACCCGATCCGCCCCCTGGTCGCCATCCTGGGCGGCGCCAAGGTCTCCGGCAAGATCGAGGTGCTTGAGAACCTCTGCGACAAGGTCGACAAGATCATCATCGGCGGCGGCATGGCCTTCACCTTCCTCAAGGGGATGGGCTACAACGTGGGCAAATCGCTGGTAGAGGACAACCTGATAGATACGGCGATGAAGACCTACGAGAAGGCGCGCGCCCAGGGGGTCAAGTTCTACCTTCCCGTAGACTGCGTCGTGGCCGATCAGTTCAATCCGGCAGCCGAGACCAAGGTCTGCCCGATCCAGGAGATCCCTGAAGGGTGGATGGCGCTCGACGTCGGCCCCGCCACCGTCACCCTCTTCACCGAGGCGCTGCAAAACGCGAAGACCATCGTCTGGAACGGGCCGATGGGGGTGTTCGAGATGGATGCCTTCTCCCGCGGCACCTTCGCCATGGTCTCCGCCGTAGCCAACTCCTACGCGCTTACCATCGTCGGCGGCGGTGACACCGACGTCGCTGTGCATCGCGCTGGCGAGTACGCAAAGATCAGCTACATCTCCACCGGCGGCGGCGCGTTCCTCGAACTACTCGAAGGGAAGAAGCTCCCCGGCATAAAGGTCCTGGAAGACAAGGGGCACCAATAAAAACAGATAAAGATAAAGATAAAGATGGAGATTAAGACTAAGATTAAGATTAAGAATTAAGGCTAAGGTCGTGAGAATGGTTTTTGGTTTTCCTCAATCTTAATCTTTATCTCAATCTGTATTTAGGTTTTTCCGTCTTTCCTTAATCTTTATCTTTATCTTTATCTCAATGTATTTCTCCTGGAGGTATTAGATGCGCAAGCCGGTCATAGCAGGCAACTGGAAACTGTTCAAGACTAAGAACGAGGCGCTCGCACTGATAGAAGAATTGGCACCGCTGGTTTCCGGCGTGGACAGCGTGGAGATCGTGGTGGCGCCGGTGTTCACCGTGCTCCCCACCCTCCCCGCTGCGCTCGCCGGCACCGGCATAAGCCTTGCCGCCCAGGACGTATTCTGGGAAGAAGAAGGCGCCTTTACCGGCGAAGTTTCGCCGCGCATGCTTCTCGATGCCGGTGCAAGCCACGTCATCATCGGCCATTCCGAACGCCGGCAGTATTTCGGCGAGACCGAGGAAACGGTCAACAAGAAGGTGAAGGCCGCACTCAAAGGGGCGCTTGTCCCCATCGTGTGCATCGGCGAAACCCTGGAAGCGCGCGAAGCTGGCGATACCTTCAAGGTGCTGGAGCGCCAGCTGAAGGGTGGGCTCGAGGGGCTGACAGGGACACAGTTCGCGCCGGTCATCGTAGCCTACGAGCCGGTCTGGGCCATCGGCACCGGCAAGGTCGCCTCCGACGACCAGGCGCAGGAGGCACATGCCTTCATTCGCGGGGTCATCGCAGGACTCTTCGGCAAGTCGGCGGCGGATAAAGTGAGGATTCTCTACGGCGGCTCCGTGAAGCCGGATAACGTGAAAGGACTCATGTCGCGCCCTGACATAGACGGTGCGCTCGTGGGAGGCGCAAGTCTCAAAGGCGCATCTTTTGCCTCAATCGTGCGTTACAGTGAATAAATTCTTGGTTATTTACATCAAATATGCTAGAAAGTCTCTTTGAACACTCTCGGAGGTAAGGCTTTAAATGACAATTCTACTGGTAACCCTGCATATCGTGGTATGTTTTGCCCTCATCGTCGTGGTCCTGCTGCAGTCCGGCAAGGGGGCCGAGATGGGTGCATCCTTTGGCGCCAGCGGCAGCCAGTCGGTTTTCGGCGCTGGCGGCGGCAGCACCTTCATGAGCAAACTGACCACAAGTGCAGCAATCATTTTCATGCTTACCTCCCTGGCACTGGCTTTTGCTTCCGGCAAAGGCGGCGGCTCTTCCATCATGTCGAAAGCCCCCAAGGCTAAGCCGGCACCGATGGGCGGCTTGCCGCTGCAGCAGCCGGTCGCACCGGCAGCACCGGGTAAAACAGCAGCACCTGCAGCCCCCGCTGCTCCCGCAGTACCTACAGCACCCGCAGCACCGGCACAGAAGTAGCGTCGAACAGAGATTAACTGTTGACATCTCTGTCAGCAGATGATAGAAAGTTGGTTCTTCTTGCCGAAGTGGTGGAATTGGTAGACACACCATCTTGAGGGGGTGGCGGGCGACAGCCTGTACGAGTTCGAGTCTCGTCTTCGGCACCATCGAAAACCTAAACGCCTTGACTCAAATTGAGTCAAGGCGTTTTTTCAATCAGTAGACTCCTCCCCTGCAGCAAACAAAATCAGTATCATTAAAGTTTCTGTCTTGACTTGCTTCAGAACAAATGTTAGTAATGTGGTTCTTCTTGCCGAAGTGGTGGAATTGGTAGACACACCATCTTGAGGGGGTGGCGGGCGACAGCCTGTACGAGTTCGAGTCTCGTCTTCGGCACCATCGAAAATCTAAGCGCCTTGGTTCAGTATGAGCCAAGGCGCTTTTTCTATTGAGGGGCAGGTTACTTTCTCCCCCCTGCTTTCAGATGCACCCGCCAAAGTCACAGGCATCCCCAAATCCCCCCTCTCATCCAAGCTGGTATGCCACAAGTTGGACCAGAACTGCATTAACTCTCGCTCAGCGTCTGCCAATACTTCGATTTTTTCAGCAGTTACCAGTTTCAACAAGTCAACCTCCATACGTTGACAAGTCAATTACACCCCATATAATGTTTACACTTTGAGTTTAATGGGAAAAGGAGGCAGGGAGGATATATGAAAGACACACAAGAGGCGATCAGGCAGGCAATTCAGACAGAGAAGAACGCAATGAACTTCTACGAAATCGGCGCCAAGCAGATGAAAGACAAGGAGGCGAAAAGGCTCTTCGAACAGCTGGCCAGAGAGGAGAAGGAGCACGCCTTACAGTTCTTCCGGGCCTACACCGGCACCGACCTCGGTAGCTTTGACGAGTTCATAGCCTCTCCCCCGCAGAACGAGGCGTTGTGGGTCAACTCCATCCAGAAGGTGATCGGCCCCGACTTCACCGAGCAGAAAGCCCTTGAGTACGCCATGGAGAAAGAGACCCACCTGGAGAAGGCGCTCAGGGAAACAGCCGCGAGGATCACCGACCCAGCCATCAAAGAGATCTTCATTCTTAACGCGAATGAGACCCACAACCACTACCTGACCATCGAGTCAGAGTATTCCCGCATTATGGCTATGGTAGACGAGTCAGACATGGACACCTTTGTAAGGGAGTAATGGTCCCGACAGAGTGGCTTTTTGCCGCTATGACAATGGCAATAATAAGCTCCAAGTCATATCCAGCGGCCGTTTAGGCATTTACACGTAGAAGCCCGTCAATAGCGGAAACAGGAAGAAAAAAATATTGTCTTTGACAATTTTTTTCTTGCACGGAGAGCCCTCCAATGCTATAAGTAGGTCTCTCGCAAGCCGGAGTGGCGGAATTGGTAGACGCGCTAGATTCAGGTTCTAGTACTCGAAAGGGTGTGCTGGTTCGATTCCAGTCTTCGGCACCAAAGATTCAAGGGTTACGGATTATTCCGTAACCCTTTTTTCGTTCTCCCCTCCCCCGCCTGACGGCAACTCGTCGGCCCCTTCTTAGTTCACCAAAGGCCTGCCCCAGCCCGCTTGAAATCCGTCGCGAAGCCGACTCCGTTGAGGTCGATAGGAGAAGATCAGTACGAGTACAGCACGGTGAGCGCGGCTTTTTCCCTGGGGTTTGCAATGCTCTCGCCTTGCGTCTCGATGCGGTACAGTGCCGGCACGTGTTTCGGGGATACGCCGGAGGAAGCGCCTGTGACTCCGGCGGCGCTGTCGAGAAGCTCGACTCCTGAGGTGTCGGAGTTGCCGGGCTGGGTGTCGACGATCTTTGCGTAGACCTGGTAACCCGGCCCCTTAAGGCCCGGCAATTTGAAGGTCATATCGGGGGCTTGCTTGGGGTCGGGGCTCTGGTTTCCGGCTTGGCAGGCAGCCCATCCAGAGGAACGGAGGGAAAGTTTCTGCCCAAGGCAAGCATCCGAACTGAGCTCCAGGGATAGCGTAATGAAATCGTTCTTGATGGCGGCTCCGGGGGTTGAGGAGCCAAACATGCGGGGGATGAGTTCCTTGGTGATGAGCTGGACACCGCCGTGGGATGCCTCAAGAGCGGTCTTGTAGCGCTTGTGGGCGGCGGAGACCTTGGTCTGCATCAGTACCAGGTAGAGAACAGCGAGGGCGATCGCCAG
This sequence comes from Citrifermentans bemidjiense Bem, assembly GCF_000020725.1. NCBI lineage: Bacteria > Pseudomonadati > Thermodesulfobacteriota > Desulfuromonadia > Geobacterales > Geobacteraceae > Citrifermentans > Citrifermentans bemidjiense. The sequence goes on from NC_011146.1 coordinate 2,717,946, forward strand.
CGATATCAGCGCCAGCAGCAACGCCGTGACCAGGGCAATGCCCCGTTCGTTGCCGAGTACGGTGACGGGGTTGCTCCAGCTCCCCTTCTTTACTGAACCAGGTTCTTCGGGCGCGTCACTATGGTGTAGAGCTTCCAACGGTATTTTCTCCAGTCATTGGTGAATAAGGTCGCCATTTCGGTTGCGCTCAGGGTCCTGCCGGAGGTGGTGGGCCTGGCACGGTCGCCTACCTGTATCGAATCCCCGGAATATTTGAACGAGTCGTCCCGCCGCCCTTCCTGCACCAGGAGGTAAACCCGCACAACTTTGACATGGTCCCTGATGTCGGCGGCGTCGTATGAGTTGAGCGTGGAGCCGGAAAGGTAGCTTATATCTCCGTCGTCCTTAGCGTCATATTCAAATTCGACCTGCAGGTCGGCCACGCAGTTTAACAGAGGGTACGGCGTCGCGAAACGGCCGGTGGCCTGGTCGACGACCGCCTTATAAAGGATGCCTGTGCCGGGGTTGCAGGTTGGAGGCGCCGATGCCGGGCGGGACAAGTAGTAGTCGGTGCGGTGGTAAGGCATGCGCAAGACACTCCCCAGGCCGGGGCTGTTGGCGAGACCGTAGGCGGTCACGATATGGGAACCGTCAGCCGGTTTGAAGGACTCGCCGGCGGGGAGCGCTCCGCCTGCTCCGATCTTGACCTCGAAATCGAGTCCGTCCATGAGCAGGATCTTCTCTTCGGCACCCGAGGTGGTGAAGATGGAAAGGATGGCGGTGGCGCGGTCGCCGGGGCCGAGATCCTCGGCGTTGTACCACTTCTTGAGGTAGCTCTGATTTTCCGTACCGGTCGAGGAATAGTTCAGGTAGCTCCACTTGCGGCTCACATCGCCGGTGCCCCGGTTGAGGGCCGCCATGCCCGAGCGGACCACGAGATAGTCCGGACCGCCGCTGACGTTGGCCGTATCGCTGCCGTTTACTTCCTTGCTGCAGGTTCCGGCCGCCAGGGCCCGGATGTCGCCGCTGTCGACGGCGTTGAGGGAGGCGGAATCCATCCCCTGCGCCAGCGCCCCGTTCGCCGCAATCACCTCGGCATTAGCGCTTCCCCCCAGGTTTCGAAAGACAATGGCCCCGGTGTAGCTCTGAAAGCGCCAGGGGAGGCCATAGCCGGCGTGCTCGATGTCGTAGCGCAATAGCTCCAGCCCCACGACCCCCTCGATGTTACTGACCAATGACGACGAGTTTTGGGAGGAGAGCGCGACAATGCGCTGGAACGCCTGGTTTGCCGCCAGGATCACGAAGAGGAAGATCCCCATGGCGACCAGCATCTCCGCCAGGGTGTAGCCGTTGTCGTTTCGCATCAGCTTCACTTGCCGTCCTTATAGCTGCGAACCGTCCTTACCTCGTGGAAGGAGGTCATGTTCTTGTAGGCCCACTTAACCTTCACAATGAACCGGTAGCTGTCGCTTGAAGGGATTTGAAGCGCCTCCCGTATCACCGTGTACTGTTTGTCCCCTCCTCGCAGCTGGCTCGCAACCGTGATAGTTTGCAGGGGAGTTACCGCCGACTGCGGCAGGCGCATCAACTGCGCCATCTGGCTTTCACCGATAAGTACCGCCTCGTCGCGCAGCTGGTTCTTGACGTTGCTGGCGGTGCTGAACCCTACCACCTGGAGCAGGCCGAAGAGGCTCACGATCACCACCCCCATGGCGACCACGACCTCCACAAGGGTGAAACCGGCGCTACCGGATGGTGATGTTTTCCGAACTGCATGCTGCTGAAGCATTCCTTTTCCCCGTTTCTATGCGCGTTGGCGTGATGACCAAGGTGTCGGCCGCAGCCTCGTTGCCGGCTGGTTCGGTGCAAACGGCGTCGCTGTCCGCGCTGTCGCTGACGCCGGCCGCATTGAACACGACCACGAAAGGATCCGACTTGAGCGAGAGCCTGTGCCGTAGTGTCTTTCTCTGGAGCGGGTTGCCGGTGGCGCTCCCCGAAGAGTACGCCGCGAAGCCGGTGGGGGTGAGCGACACAGCCCGGGCCCGCTTCTCGAAAAGAGCCTGGCTGCGCGCCGCTAGAAGATCGGCGTGCAGGGTCTTCACCTGCGCCTCAATGGAACTTTTCCTGGAGTAGCGGTTGAACTGGAGCGTCGCCAGGCTCAGGAGCACTGTCAGCATCGCCAGCACGATCAGGAGTTCCAAGAGGGTGAACCCCTTGTCTGCGGATATTCTGCGTTTCAAGCTTCCCCCTCGCCTCTTGTGCCCTTCCCGCTTCAGGAGGTGCCGCTAGTGTTCCTTGATGTGCATGATCCGCTTCACCGGCTTCAGGTTGCTTTTGGTGAAGATGGGGGGTGAATCCGCCGACGCTTTCCCGACCAGGGAATCGAACACCTCGCGCGGGTCCGTGTGCGGCGGCCGTTTTTCCAGGTCTAGCTCCTCGAAGCTCCCGGTGGAGAGCTGAACCAGCACCTTGCCCTGCAGTGCCGCGGCCGGGGGATTCCCCCCGGTATCGAACTTCGCCGCCCATAGCGCCGTGGTCCCCCCGAACCCGCAGGGGTCGGAGGTGGGTGCGTAGGTGGTGTAGTAGACCACCCCGTTGGTAAGCGCCACAGGATCGGTGACGACACGCTCGGCGCCGAGCGAGGCGGCAGTCTGCTCACCGGCGAGATTTATGTACCACCCCTGGTTGCTGATGCTGTTCGATATGGTGCTTGACTGGTTGGTCAGCTGCGACAGTGAAGTTCCTGAACTGCAGGAGGCATCGAGGCGGTCCGCTGAGGTGTAGCACGGATCCTTCACGCCGTAGAGCCGGCGCTGTCCGTCGTTGTCGTCCTGGTTGTAGTAGTAGCGCCCGGAGCCGAAGTAGAGCCAGAGGTTGTGGTTCTTGCGGTCCTGGAGCCGGATCACGCTGGTGGTAACAGGCCCGGTCCCGTCGATCACCTTGCTGAGCTTCCAGTTCCGGGGATTCGGGTCCTCGCCGGTAACAACCCGCAGCACCCCGCCCCCGGTCCAGGTGGTGCCTAAGAGCTGCGTGTAGCCGATGTAAATGGCGTCGTCCTGGTAGTGCCCAGGCGAGGCGGTGTTCCACCGGTCCGTGTCGGAGACGCCGCTCGTGATGGTGCCGGCGAAGGCGTTTGCTATCTTGCTGCCATCGACCAGGGTGTCGAGCACCGCGGCAACCGTGCCGTCCTCAAGGTTCAGCACGTAGATGGTGAGGTTTTGGGTCGAGGTCCCCTTGAACTGGTGGCTGGAGGTGTCAATGGGACCGGTAGGGCCCGAGGCGAGCACGGCGAACCACTTCCCGTTCTTGGACTTGTCGGGGGTGACGTTGTCCGCCTTGCGGGCGCTGATCTTCACGAGTGCCGCCCCTGCGGTGGAGAAGCCGAGGTTCTGGTGCCCGAACTCCCACATAAGCGACGGCGACTCGGGCTGCGTGACGTCGAGGGCGAAGTAGGAGGAGTACCCGACACCTTTGGTGACATCGAGCGGGTCGAGGGCCGGGGTCTCGACGCAGTCGGTACCCTTGCACCCCGCACCTTTCATCTTGGATGCCCCGCCAAGCCCCATGCTCCCCACCAAGACGGTGCGCCAGTTGCTTCCGTCCGTGGCCTTGGCACAGTTCCAGTAGTCGCTGCTGCAGCCGGCAGGCTTACCCATGCTCACGTCGTTGATGATGGTTGACCCGTCCACGTAGTAAAGGTGTTTGTATGCCGGGTCCGCGTAGTAGGTTAGATAGGGAAGCGCGTTTTTGGGGATGAAGGCCCACTGCTCCTCCCCCAAACCGGTGCCGGAGAGAGAGGCCCGACGGTCCCCGGAACTGCTGACATCGAGTTTCCCAAGCTTGAAGGCGTGCAACATTCCGTCGTTGGCCCCGACGTACACCATGCCACGATTGGCATAGGCGGAACTGTAGATGAAGCCTGTTTTGTGCCGGTCATCGCCGTAGGAGGTGTCGCCGTATCCTCCAGGGACAGGGGTGTTATAGGCATTTAGCTTCATCGTGGACTGCAGCTTTGGCGTCGAGGCAACGATGTCCCCCAAGCGCCAGACCCCTGGGGTTCCGCCTATGTTCACGGTGCGGTTTCGGTACCCCCCCTGGTCGGTCCCCGCAATATAGGAGATGATTTTGTCCGCCTCAGTCTGATTGGCCGCCTGGAGCAGGCTGCGGGTGGAGGCGAGCGAGGTGTCCAGGCCGGTGAAGCTGGTGAGGGTGCCGACAGTCTGGGTGTAGATGGTGCGCGGCGCGCTCCTCTCCCAGAGAAGTTTTCCGGCGCGCCAGATGCTCTTCACCGAGTCGGCATCCACCTCATCGAGGAAGGTGTAGCTGTCGGCGACACCGTCCCCGTTGCTGTCGACGTCGGGCCTGCCGTCCCCCTGGGCATCGCTGAAGCGCCGCGCCGTGGTCCGGTCGAGCGAGGCGTTGTAGCGAAACCCGACCACGTTATCCCGGCCGAGGTTCAGGTAGTGCGCCGGCGAGGGCGTCGCCTCGACGTAGTCGCTGTCCTCCCGCATGGTGCTGTTGCTGATGAAGGGATCGACGTAGTACCACATGTTATGCAGCTCCCCGATCCAATCCACAGAGGTCTGGGCGCCGAAGAAGCGTTTCGGGTAAAAGAGGGCCTGCAGCACGTTGGCGCCGCTCCCCTCGCTGTTGCTGAGGATGGAGGCGGCTGTGCCGGAGGAGACCCGGGCCAGGATGTCGTTGAAGGCGTTTTGCAAGGATTCGGCGAGGACGGAGCCGGTCTGGGCCTCGAAGTAGGTGTCCGGTATGCCGTCGCCGTTTTTGTCCCACTTGCGGGTTTTGTCCGGCCTGCCGGTGGAGTCGTAGTCGTCGTACCCTCCGTACTTGGCCGTCTTCTGAAGTATTTCCCGGCCGATGGCGGAATCGTCGAAGGCGAAGACCGTGTAGACCGTGATGTTCTGCTTGCCGGGAAGGGCATTCTTCCCCAGGGTGGAGGAGCGCAGATCGGTGTTATGAGCCCAGTAGGCTACCGCTTCCAGGTAGTAGCTCCCCGACTGGGTGTTGGCGCTCGCCGCGTACTGGCTGGGATACCTTTCCTGGCTGGCGATGCTGTCCATCCAACTCTTCACGTCGAGGCTTGGGTCTGTCACCTTGCCGGCCAGGTTGGTGGAGGCGCCCGGAAGGTTCTCGTCCTGGGTCGACTCCCCGTCCGTCAGGATCATCACGAAGTTCTTCTGGCAGGGGTACTGGATCGGATCCCTCCCCGAGTAGGTCCCGCCGTTGTAGGCGCTGTCGGCAGCTTCGAAGTAGCGGCTGGCCTCGAAGAGCGTTTCCGCGAGCGGGGTCCAGGTGGAGGGATCGGTATTCTCTATCTGCGTGACCAGGTTGGTGCCGGTTGTCCCCAGATCGACAGCAACGTGACCGCCGTCCTTCACCGCGGTAACGCCGCTTTCGTAGCGGTAGCCGTCGTTAAAGAACATGAGGCCGAAATTTATCTTGTCCCGGTAGCCCGTGATCAGGCCGTCCTGCGGCGGATTCTGGCCGACGTAGACCTTGACGTCATAGCTTCTGTTGTTGGTGGTGTCCCTGATCACCTCGGTCGAAGTACCGGCACGGACGGTGTAGCGAACGTTGTTGTAGCTCTTGTAAAAGTCGCGGTCCGGGTCCTCCGCCGCGATGAGGTAGTTGGTCGTGTTGGTGGAACGCGACAGCGCCTTTCCTCCCACGAGCACCTTGCGAATGATGTCGACGCGGCGCATGGTGAGCCAGTTCAGGAAGTTGCCCGACCAAAAGGAGCTCTTGTTGACGGCGGCGGCAGTATCGGGCTCGAAGTAGGAGCCGCTGTACTTATACATCCTGGCGCTGTCGAAGTAGCCGAAGTAGGGAAAGGCCGGATCGTAACTGGTGTCGTATGAGCTGGTACCGGTACCGGGCGCCTTGTAGGCGAATTCGTACATGCTCCCCGAGTTGTCGACGATGAGGAGCAGGTTCGGCTTGACCCCTGTTCCGTCGTTGCTCACGTAGGGGGGAACCTGGCAGTAGTCGTTGAGAGAAGGTGGCGGGGTCGCCCCGGCAGTAGTAAAGGTCCAGACCTTCGCGCCGGCGAGGGAGTTGCCGGAGAGGTCCTGCACCGCAGTGGAAATGGTCACCGTATAGGTGGAACCTGCTGCAAGCGGCGCGGAAGGTGTGAAGGTGGCGACCCAGGTGGAGGGGTTATAGCTCACCGTGCCGCTCACACCGCTTACGCTGAAGCTGCTGGACGATATGGTGCCGGCGCTGACGGCCTCGCTGAAGGTGGCGCTTATGGACGCGCCGGTTGCGACACCGGTGGCGCCGGAGACAGGGGTGACGGAAACCACCCTCGGAGCGATGCTGTCTACCTTGAGGGTGCGGAAGGTAAAGGTGTAATCTCCAGGCAACCTGTTCCCCGCTGCATCACCGACTGTGCTGCTGACGGTGACGGTGTAGGGTGTGTCGGGATTGAGGCTGGAGGTGGGATGGAAGGTGGCGATCTTTTGGGTGTCGTCGAGGGAAACCGTGCCGCTGACAGTGCCGTTATTGACGCTGATGCTGAAGGTGGTGATGCTGAGAGGGTCCATCACCTCGCTGAAGGTGATGCTGATGTCGGAGGCAATAGGAACGTCGGTGGCGGAACTGGCTGGGAAGGTTGCCGTAACCACAGGAGCAGTGGTGTCCGTGGAAGGTTTCGCCTTGGTGGTGAAACTCCAGCTGTAATTGGAACCCATCTTAGTGCCGCTTTTGTTCTGCACCCTGTAATCGATGCTGACCGTGTAGGTGGTACTGTACTGGAGGTTGTTCTTCAGGCTGATCTTGACCCAGTCCCCCTTTGAGTCGTTAACCAGGCTCACCGAATACTTGGCGCCGTTGTCGACGCTGATCCTGCCGGAGAAGCTGTCCTTGTCCATTCGGGCATCATCGAACTCAGCCCATATGGTGTCGACCACAGCTGGGTCAACATTGGTGGCACCGCTTGCCGGGGAAAGGGAACTGCCGAGGATCTGGGGTGCGGCAAACGCCGACGCCGCCAGGCATCCGAAAATGAGGCAGGTGACTAAGGTGGCGAACAGCGTCTTCATTTGGGTGCGTCCAGTATGGTAACGGTGAGAGCAGTGCCGTCCTTGGGGGCGATGCGCACCAAGGTGTGCGGCAGGACGCGGCGTTGAGGGACAGGGGCTCCCTCGTTGAAGAACCTTGTATGGTCATCGACTCTGATGCGGCGGGTGTCGCCGTCAGCAAGCCGCACCGACAGATAACCTGCGTTGCGACCGGTGACGGTGCCGAGAAATTCCTCTTCTGCATGGCAGAGGGCGGCGACAAACAAGGTGGGGACGTAGATAGTCAGAAAGATGGGAAAGAGCCGTATCAAACGGTACATATTTGCTCCAATAACAGTAGCGGATCACAGAAGCCGACCGCCGGCGCCGGGCAGCTATTCAGCTATTTAACGGCATACCTGGCTGAGGAAGTCACAAAAAACCAGCAAAGTTAAAAATAGAGAAAAATATTGTGCTGTTATTTCAGTCGTATACCACATCAATCAAGACCCGTCATCTAAATAATTTCATAACGCCATATCACGGCATTCGGTCAAATAACGTTGTTTATTAGCTAAATCTAAGCCGGATTGCAAGAGGTGAAAAAAGTCAGTAAGAACCAACAGGGGCTTCAGGGGGGGGGTACTGCGGGGAACGCCACAGGGGTGGCAACTAAGGGAAGTGCTGCTACAGCATGGCGCGGCAGAATCAGATCAACTGAAGGATGAACTATGGGCTGCAACTGCAACCGCAGGAACATGACATCCCCTTGGCTTTGGCAAAAGCCTCCCTTCCTTCCTTGAAACTCAGGTACCCGATGAGCATGGCTCCAATGGCATCCAGGCTTCCGACACCGGTCAGTTCGTATCCTGCACTGGAGACCAACAAAGCCAGGGAGAAGTACAGGCAGGCGCGGGAACAAGCGGCGTCGGCCATAATCGCAGGCGAATTGAGCGCTATCCCCACGGCGGTCTTCTGCCGGATGAGGTACCACATGAAAGAGACGGAGACCAGGGAGACGACGACGCCCCAAAAGGTGGTGTCCGGCTTATGGTGCTGGTAGAGGTTGAGGAAAGCGGTCGCCACGAGCCCTGCCGTCAGCAGGTAGAAGGAGACGCCGGTGATCTTCAGGGCGCGCTGCTCGAACTCGTCGCGGCTCTCCCCACCATTCGCCCTGATCCGCTGCAGCATGTGCCAGACGCCCACCGCGGAGATGACCTCTATGAACGAGTCGGCCCCGAAGCCGAAGAGCGCCAGCGTCTCGTCGGCTGCCCCTATCCACATGGATACGAGACCTTCTAGGACGTTGTAGAAAATAGTGAACAGGGCGAGATAGCTCGCGCGCTTGTAGCCGGATGATCTCATACCGTGACACTCCAGGTTTTAACCTTTTCTTTGATGGCGTCCCTTATGCTGCGGATCGCGGACAGTTTTTCCTCATCTGTCCCCTGCAGCACAGAGGGATCCGGGAAGCCCCAATGAAGCCTCAGCGCCTGCCCCGGGAAAAGCGGGCAGCGCTCGGCACTGGTTTCGTCGCAAACGGTGATGACGTAATCGAAAAGCTCACCGCTGTCGATGAAATCGGAAACCTGCTTGGTCTTGTTGCCTGAGATGTCGATGTCGACCTCCTTCATGGCCTGGACCACGAGAGGGTTCAGCCTGCCCGATTCGATACCGGCGCTTCGCACCTCGAACCGTTCTCCGCCGGCTTGCTTCAGAAACGCCTCGCCCATCTGGCTTCTGGCACTGTTATGTATGCAAACGAACAAGACCCTTACTTTTTGTTGCATCGTCTGTCTCCTGTCAAAGGCTGGAACCGGAAAAGTAGCGGCGCTGGAACCAGAAAGCCACATTCACGAGGGCTATCATGACCGGCACTTCCACCAATGGGCCGATCACCGCGGCAAACGCGGCGCCGGAATTGAGTCCGAAAACGGCGACCGCAACGGCGATGGCCAATTCGAAATTGTTGCTCGCGGCGGTGAAGGCAAGAGTCGTCGTCTTGCTGTAGTCAGCCCCAAGCTTTTTCCCCATCCAGAAGGAGACGAAGAACATGGCGACGAAATAGATGAGCAGCGGTACCGCGATCCGGACGACGTCGAGAGGAAGCTGAACGATGAGGTTCCCCTTCAGGCTGAACATGACGACGATGGTGAACAGAAGCGCAATCAGTGTGATCGGGCCGATCCTGGGCACGAACTCCCTGTGGTAGCGTTCCTTCCCCATTACCTTGACGCCGACCAGGCGCGTGATGGCCCCGGCGATAAACGGGACGCCAAGGTAGATAAAGACACTCTTGGCGATCTGCCCTATGCCGACTTCCACGATGCTGCCCGACAGGCCGATCAGAGGCGGGAGGACCGTGATGAAGAACCAGGCATAGACGCTGTAGAAGAGGACCTGGAAGATGCTGTTGAAGGCGACCAACCCCGCAGCGTACTCGGTGTTTCCCTTTGCCAGATCGTTCCAGACGATGACCATGGCGATGCATCTGGCGAGCCCTATCATGATGAGTCCCACCATGTACTCAGGCTTGTCGGGAAGAAAGGCGACAGCCAGGATGAACATCAGAACCGGCCCTATCAGCCAGTTTTGAACCAGCGAAAGCCCGAGAACCCGTTTGTTGTGGAAGACCTCCGGCATCTCCTCGTACTTCACCTTGGCGAAGGGAGGGTACATCATGAGAATGAGGCCGGCGGCAATAGGGATGTTGGTGGTCCCTACCTGGAAGCTGTTGATGAAACTTTCAACTCCCGGAAACAAGTACCCCGCTCCCACCCCTGCAAACATGGCGAGGAAGATCCAAAGGGTAAGATAGCGGTCGAGAAACGACAGCTTTGGGGAAACTCCGGTAGACATGCGTCCTCCTTACAGACAGTTCTTCACATCCGAATGAGCGGATGTCTGGCAGAAAAAAAATCAGGCGCAGTTGGCGCCCTTGGCAAAAGAGGAGATCTTCTTCAGGTCCGCAGCGACGACAGGCAACTCGGTCAGCAGTTGCTTTAACACGCCGGCAAGTTGGAACTTGATCGGTGAATCTGTCGAAAGGGTGTAGACGATCCAGACCCCTTCCCTGCGGTCGGTGACCCATCCGGCGTTCTTCAGGTAGGCGAGGTGCCTGGAAACGGTAGATTGCGGCAGTTGCAGGGTGGCCGTGATGTCGCAAACGCAAAGCTCCCTGGAGCAAAGAAGCAGCGCCACAATACGGAGGCGGGTCTCATCGGCGAGAGCCTTGAAGTACTGTACGGTCGTTTTCATGGGCGCGATTATATCCGGATGAGCGGATGCGTCAAGAGTTATTTCACGGTTCACCCTCTGCCGCTTTGACAGGCAGCCAGGCGACTGCCGCACATCCTCTATCCTGCGTCCCTCCCCTGGCCTGCGAGACAGAGACAAAAAAAGGGTCGAGGCATGAAGCCTCGACCCTTTTCTTTTCACTTTCCCTCACTCATTCTGATACTGGCGCTGCCCATTCGATTCTGGGAAGAGAGTTTTGCTTCGTCGCAGGTTGCTCCTTTTTCGCGCCCAGCTTTTCACTCACCGGCTTCCCGGTCAGCAACCCCTTTACCTTTCCGGAGACAGAGTCTGCGTTCCTGTCAAGCCTCATGTCCTTCACCTGTTCAATCGGCTCATCAAGGGTGATTGTTTGAGTCTTGCCGGAACTGTAGCTGATGATCATTTGGTCGGCATAGGCAGAACTTGAGACCAACGAAAGAGCCACAGCGAAGTGCGCGCCCAACATCTTTACCATCACTTGCCACCTCACATTTACTATCTGAGTTGTATAAGCTCCTGGCCTCCGCCGTCAATCCCTGCTGCGAGGCAGTTGGAATAATGGCACAGCCACTATTTATGTCAAGCCTGTGACAGTTTCCTGTCGTTCTGAGCCATCGACAGTAACTTCCAAGCAGGCCGATGAGAGCAGAGGACAAGGCAAGATGAAACAGTCAAGTCAGTTTTGCTGAAAGCCGCCAGCCCCTAGCCCCTAGCCCCTAGCCCCCAGCCCCCAGTCCCGGTTTCTCCCTAGATCCCTATCCCGTCATCCCCGCAGTTCTTTTGGGGGTTGTTGCTCCTCTTGAAAAGCAGCACGCTTATCCCTTCAGGCGTCCGGTCGAACTCGAAGGCAAGGCAGTTCTCGTAGGCTACGAACGCCACCGGCTCCAACTGCCCCAGATCGCGCAGCCTGAAAAGGAGCCGGTTCCCTTTCTCAAGGTGCTCCAGGGTCGCCCGCGGTACGTCGATTACGAAAGCGCCCTTCTCCTCTCTCAGGTCGACAAGGTTCAGATTGGTAGCTGCCAACTCGCCGAGGCTGATGCGCCGGACCCATGAGCTTCCGGTTCCGGCCCCGCCCTCGGTCAACTCGGCGGCGTCCTGCGGGAGAGCCTCGACCACCATGCCGGCGGCGACCGTGGCGTTGGTGAAACGATCAATAAGGATGAAGCTGCCGATATCCCTGTTCTCGCGGTACGGGTCAAAGGAGACCGGGCGGTCGAGTTCCAGCCGCGCCAGGCCGATCTCGTTTAGCCCCAGCGTCGCCACCTGCTTCTGCTCCAAGGTGTTGACGTCGGTCGCGTAGTGGACCGCGGTCACCCTGCCGGGAGTCACACCGGTGGCAGTTTTAACCAGGTACAGCTGCCCGGGCTGCAGCGGCTCGTCGTGAAGCCAGACGAGCTGCGCCTCGGGATGCCTGGTGTAAAGCGGCGGCGCTTCGGCGCGGGTCAGCATATCCCCGCGGCTGATGTCGATCTCGTCTTCCAAAGTGAGCGTCACGGCCTGGCCGGCGACGGCCTCTTTCAGGTCGCCGTTCATGGTGACGATCCTGGAGACCTTGCTGACCAGCCCCGATGAAGCGACCCGGATCTCGTCGCCGGGACGTATGACGCCGGAGGCGACGGTGCCGCAGAACCCGCGGAAATCGAGGTTGGGGCGGTTCACCCACTGCACCGGCAGCCGGAAGGCCTGATCGGCGCGATCGTCCTCGACCTGCACGGTCTCCAGGAAGTGCAGCAGCGGCGGCCCCTGGTACCAGGGGGTGTTGGCGCTCTTCTCGATGATGTTGTCGCCGTTCAAAGCCGAGATCGGGAGTGCGGTGATGGAGCTAAAGCCGAGCGGAGCGGCGAATTCCCGGTAATCCTTCTCGATGGCGGCGAACTTCTCGGCGTCGAAATCGATCAGGTCCATCTTGTTGATGGCCAAGACGATGTGTCGGATCCCCACCAGCGACACCAGGTAGCTGTGGCGCCGGGTCTGGGTCAAAAGCCCCTTGCGGGCGTCCACCAGGATCACCGCCACCTTGGCGGTGGAGGCGCCGGTTACCATGTTGCGGGTGTACTGCTCGTGGCCCGGGGTGTCGGCGACGATGAACTTGCGGCGGTCGGTGGAGAAGAAGCGATAGGCGACGTCGATGGTTATCCCCTGCTCCCGCTCGGCCTGCAGCCCGTCCAGAAGGAGGGCATAGTCGATGGCGCCCCCCTGGGTCCCCACCTTCTTGCTGTCCGCCTCAAGCGCTGCCAGCTGGTCCTCGAACACCATCTTCGAGTCCCACAAGAGACGCCCGATCAGGGTGCTTTTGCCGTCATCCACGCTGCCGCAGGTGATGAAACGGAGCAGGGATTTCTCCTCCTGACTCTTCAGGTAGGCGAGGATGTCCTTCTCGATCAGTTCCGATTGATGTGCCATTAGAAGTACCCCTCCTGTTTCTTCTTCTCCATGGAGCCGGCCTGGTCGTGGTCGATCAGGCGCCCCTGGCGCTCGGAGGTGCGGGTGAGGAGCATTTCCTGGATGATTTCGGGAAGAGTGTCGGCCTCGGATTCGACCGCGCCCGTAAGGGGGTAGCATCCCAGGGTGCGGAAGCGGACCGATTTCTGCTCCACCTTCTCGCCGGGCTTAAGCTCCAGCCGGTCGTCGTCCACCATGATCAGCATGCCGTCGCGCTCAACCACGGGCCTGACGGCGGCGTAGTAAAGGGGAACGATCGGGATCTGCTCCAGGTGGATGTACTGCCAGATGTCGAGCTCGGTCCAGTTGGAGAGCGGGAAAACGCGGATGCTCTCGCCCGGCTTGATGCGGGTATTGTAGAGGCTCCAGAGCTCGGGGCGCTGGTTCTTCGGGTCCCAGCGGTGGTTCGCGCTGCGGAAGGAGAAGATACGCTCCTTGGCGCGGGACTTCTCCTCGTCGCGGCGGGCGCCTCCGAAGGCAGCGTCGAACTTGTAGTGGTCGAGCGCCTGCTTCAACCCTTCGGTCTTCATCACGTCGGTGTAAAGCGCGGAGCCGTGGGTGAAGGGACTGACCCCCCTCTTTACGCCGTCCTCGTTCACGTGCACCAGGAGCTCCATGCCGGACTCTTTGGCCATCCGGCCGCGGAACTGGATCATTTCACGGAACTTCCAGGTGGTGTCCACGTGCAGCAAGGGAAACGGCGGCGGAGCAGGATAAAAGGCCTTGCGGGCTAGATGGAGCATGACGGCCGAGTCCTTGCCGATGGAGTACAGCATCACCGGGTTGTCGAATTCGGCTACCACTTCACGGATGATGTGGATGCTTTCCGCTTCGAGTTGCTGCAGATGGGTCAATTGTGTGGTCATATGAGTTCCCATTTCAAAGCTGTGTAACGGCTGCCCGATGCTGCCACCGGGCAATCCCCCCTGTCGTTAGCGTCCTATCTTCTGTGCAACCCGCACTCTTTGTGCTCCGGGTTCTCCCACCACCAGCGGCCGGCCCGAGCGTCCTCCCCCGGCTGCACGGCGCGCGTGCAGGGGGCGCAGCCGATGGAGCGGTAACCCTCTTTCAGAAGGCGGTTCTGCGGCAGGCGCTGCTGCTGCACGTACGCGAGAAGCTGTTCCTCGTTCCAGTCCAGCAGCGGATTCAACTTGAGGATGCCGCCGTTCAACTGGTCGAGCTCGATCGATTTCAGGTCGATGCGGGTCACGTTGTGCTCCCTGCGCATCCCGGTGATCCACCCGGAGAGTCCCTGAAGGGCCCGGCCCAGCGGTTCCACCTTTCTGATGTGGCAGCACTCGTGGCGGTTATCGAGCGATTCCCTGAACGAGAAAAGCCCTTTTTCCCTTTCCAGTTTTTCGACCGCTTCATGCCGCGGGAAGTACCAGTCGATGGAGATGCCGAAGCGCTGCGAGATGGCGTCGGCAACCTCGTAAGTCTCCTCGTTGAGCCTTCCGGTATCCAGCGCGAAGACGCCGATCTCCAGGCCGGCAGCTTTGGCCAGGTCGATGATGGCGACGTCTTCCAACGAAAAGGAGCACGCCAGTTTAACCGGGCCTTCCGCGGCTTCCAAGCCGAGCCGAAGAATATCCTGCGGGGATGCGTTCGAGGGGACTTCAGGAACAGATTTCATAGCGGCTTCCTTTGCAAGGTCGTTACAGGAGCGGCGATCGCCACACCCATTAATTTCGTTGTCCACCTTGTACAATATATAACCAAAGCAGTCAAGAAAAATTTATTGTATTGTCTCACACCGCGGTAGTGTTTTTCATACAAAATGTTTTCTGGGATGTGGGTGTGTTCTGACTAGACGGGATAACATGTTATTTCCAAATGATTTACTACAGAGAAAGGACGAAGCTCTTCCTGAGCGAAAGAGCTTCCGGAGGGTCAAGTCGGGCAGATATTTCACACTTGAAGCGGGGTGAATTGCGGCGATAGACGTGCAGCAGAGGCAAGAGAGTACCCCTGTATCGAGGTAAACAATGGTTGTACAGGGAACCCCAGCTGCGGCTAAGCCGGCAGCTCGGGTTCGTGCAGAATTCGGGTCCGCCTCCAGGCGCCGAAACGAAAACGCAGCGACCAGATGATTGCGGTGACGAATACGAAGAAGGTGGCCAGGGTCCACTCGGCAACCAGCCCCGGCATGGTGCGGTCGATGAGCCACAAGAAAACCAGGAATCCGGCAGATGAGTAGAGGAAGGTACGGGCGATCCAGCAGGTGTCCCCCGCCGAGGCCAGCACGCAGCCTATCATGACGTTGGCGGCATCGAAGAGGCAGTAGAAGGCGACGAACTTCATGATCAGGGAGCCTGCGGCCACGATGCGCGCGGCGTCGCCCCCATACCCTGCAAAGACGGACATGAGAGGCGCCGACGCCGTGGCAAAGAGGATAGCCATAGCGAGCATCCATACCTCACAGATCAAAAGGGATTGCCACGCGATGGCCGGTACCTGATCGTCTTCCCCTCCCCCACGAGCATGGCCCACCAGAATTCCCGCGGCCTGTCCTAGCCCCAGCGCCGGGAAAAACGCCAGCCCGTTGATCCGGAAAGCGATGCTGGAGGCGGCAAGCTCCACCGTGCCCAGGCGGCCGATCGCCACGAGGAAAAGGGTCCATGCGGTGAGTTCGCCGCTGATCCTGAGCCCCATCGGGGTCGCCAGCGCGAGGAAACGGTGCCACTCCGCCCAGTCCAGCCGCCGGGCGATCCGGTCGGTGAACCCACCGCCTATGGCGAAGATGCCCAGGTAAAGCGCGGCGGCAACCCCTTGGGCGCTGACGGTGGCAACCGCGGCGCCGGCAATCCCCATCCGGGGGAAGCCCCACGCACCGAGGACGAGCCCCCAGGCAAGAAGCGCATTCACAATCAGGGAGATGAAGGTCACCGCCGTTACCAAAGCGGGGCGCCCTATGCCCGAGAGCCACCCCCCCAATGCCGAGCTAAGAACCGGGAACAAGGAGCCGGCCATGCAAAGCAGGAAGTAAACCTGCTCGTCGCGTGCGACCTGCGCCTCGTGCCCCGCCAGCAGGAAAAGTTGCGCCAGCGGCCAGGCAATGGCAAGGGCCAGGATTCCGGAGGCGAGCGAGGTATGGATGCCGAGCCAAGCGGACCTGCGGACCCCGCGGGCGTCGCCTCGCCCATGGTTGTGCGCGACGAAGGTTCCAGCGTAGCCGGCGGTCCCGAAGAGAAAGCCCTGGAACAGGATGACGGCGAGACCGGAAGGACCGATCGCCGCCACAGCCTCGCTGGAGTGCCGTGCCAGGATCAGGGCGTCGATAATCTGCATCAAGGTTATGGTGGAAGTGGAAAGGATCATGGGGCCTGCCAGTTTCAGCAGGCGCGGGATATGGTTCTGTCTCATAGAGGCCAATGTACCTCATGAGGTAAAGCACTGTCGAGCACTAAGGCTGTTCCCTATGAGCATGCCGATTTCCATAGATAAAGATTTTGCATTGCCATCCCGACACAATTCAGATAATCTCCCACAATATGCTAAAGAAAGTTAAACAACAGACTCACACATAAAAGGAGGAAATGACAAGTATGGACAGTGGGATTATGAGGAAAACGCTGACCGCTGTGTCACTGGCGGCGCTGACTATGACACCGGCGCTGTGGGGAGCAGAACCGGCGCCGCCCGCAAAGCAGAAGGACGTGAAATCCTGTTCGGTCTGCCACAAGCCCGTGGACGGGCAGATGCGCGCCTTCTTCGACCAGGTCGCGCTTAAGTCCGACAGCATTCAGCTCAAGCTCGACAATTCCTTCGAGGTGGTGAAATTCGACGTAGACGCCCTCAAGGTCATCAACGGTTCCGATCCCGGCAACGTAAAAAAATCACTAAAAGAGATCAAGAAGGGGCACGAAGTCAGGGTGGCCTACACTGTGGGAAGCGACGGGATGAAGAACATCTCGGAGATCTCCATCAAACCCGCCATGAAGGTGCCGGCGGAAAAGCAGGTTAAGGTCGAAGAGTTGGAAAAATTGCTCTCGGGAAAGACGAAATACACCCTGGTAGACGCCCGTCCGCCCGTGAAGTTCCTGGAGGGGTCCATCCCGACTGCCATCAACATCCCGCTGCCGGCATTCCAGAAGAACCTCGACAAGCTTCCGAAGGACAAGGGGGAACTGCTGGTCTACTTCTGCGCCGGAGTCACGTGAGCGCTCAGTCCCTCTTCCGCCCGTGAGGCGGAAAAAGCTGGTTACACCAACGTAAAGATCTTCCACGACGGGATGCCCGAGTGGAACAAGAGAAACTTCACCGTGCTGAGCGCGCAGTCCCTCAAGGAGGGATGGCTGGACAAAGAACTCTCCTTCGTGCTTGTGGACCTGCGTTCCGAAAAAGAAGCGAAGGCTGGCCACATCAAGGGGGCCGTCAACCTTACGGCTGCCGGCATCAATGAGGCTCTCAAGCCGTTCAAGGAACAAAAGCCCCCTATCGTGCTGTACGACGCAAACGGGGACGGCAGTGCCGAGAAGGTCGCGATGACACTGGTGAAAGCTGGCTTCCCCGGACCGCGGGTGCTCTCCGGCGGGTTTGCAGCCTGGCAGGGGGCGAAGCTTTCCGTGGAGGGAGGCGCGCCGGCTACCAAAGTTGCTTATGTCCCCAAGCCCAAGGCGGGCGCCATATCGGCAGCAGAATTCAAGGCTCTGGCCAAGGCAATCCCTGCCAACGTGGTGATAGTCGACGTCCGGGGTGATGACGAGGTCGAGAAAGGGATGATCAAGGGGGCAAAAAACATCCCTGCCGACGAAGTCGCTTCGCGCCTGGCCGAGATCCCCAAGGACAAGGAATTGGTGTTGCATTGCACAACCGGCGCCCGCGCCGAGATGGCGTACAACATACTGAAGGAGAAGGGGTACAAGGCTCGGTTCCTGGATGCAGATATCACCGTCGCCAGTGACGGCGGATTCCGGATCAAATAAAAGTTGTCTGCGAAGTTAGAAAAGCCCCGGCGGTTACCAGTCGGGGCTTTTTTGGTTCATCGGAAAATACCGGGGAAAGCCGCTCTTGGTTCCCCCTCCCCTTGCGGGAGGGGGAACTCTTCTCACGAAATTACCGGGTGAACCTTTTTTGACCAGCGTCACTCTGCGTGGTTCGCCGCTTTCCACTCTTGCGGGTTTTGCTGTATCGCCAGGAGCAGGATGGGATCGAGCTTGAAGTTCTTGTAGATGTAGTGGCTGGTCACTTCCTCCGCCTCCTCCCTCCGTTGCCCGAACTGGTCCGGGGGGGAGCAGCGGTACTCGATGAAGGAAAGAGTCGCCGGATTGAAAAGGAGAGTTGCAGACCACCCGCTTCGGCGGGAGCTGTGCCCGACAGCTATGTCGATCGCAGAGTCGAGTTTCAGCACTTTCGCTTCGCCATTCATTGCAGTGTAACAGCACGTTCTCATAGGCCCGACCTCCTGGATTATTGTCGCCAACATCCTGAATATGGTCCGCAGCGGCACTGAAACAGCAAAAGCCTGCCATAAATGAAATGGCAGGCTTCTGACTAGCCACTTCGACAACCCCTCTTTCCAGAATGCTGGACAGGTGGCTTTGCGTCCCCAGGTTACCCTGGGTTTGCCTTTTCGTGTGTGTAAACAGAGTGCGTAAATACTGTTACGATAACTGGCAGCGATTGTCAATGAGATTATTGATTCATTTTAAGACAGCCTCTCTTCGTTTTGGTACTCACAGCGAAGCTCTTCAGCTGACTCCGGCAAATCAAGCCCATATCTCCTGAGTCCCCGCCCCTCAAGCACCATCCAAAAATAGGTAGAATTAAAATAGATAGTATGCTACCTATTATGATATGAGCTATTCACGAAATAAGATCGCTAAGAACAATCTCCTTTTCCACATTGGCTTACTCACCCGGCACTGGCGCAAAGTCCTGGATGTGGAATTCCAGAACTGCGGCTTGACGGAGGCCACCTGGCGGCCGCTTTTGCACCTAAGTCACCTGGGCGACGGCATTCGCCAGAAGGATCTCGCGGCCTCGGTCGGCATCGAGGGGCCATCCATGGTCCGACTCGTTGAGACCTTGATTGCGAAAGGTCTGGTGGACAGGGCCGAGGACAGCACCGACCGCCGGGCGAAACTGCTCTCGCTGACCGACAAGGGGCATTCCATGGTCGCGCGCATCAGGGAGACCGTGCTGCTTCGCGAGGAGCAACTGCTGAACATCTTTACCGAAGATGAGGTGGAGCAACTGGCCGGTTTCATGGAAAGGCTCGAGTCGGCGGTGACAGATGCCAGACGGAAAGGAAGATGATGCAGTGGCCTAGACTGCTCCCCGCTCTCAGAGCAACCGCCGCCGCACTCGCCGCGCTGGTAGTCGCCCATCTGCTCCGCCTGGAAAACCCCTACTGGGCCGCCATGACCGCGCTGATAGTCGTCCAGCCCACGAGGACGCTTTTGTTCGAGAAGAGCTATTACCGCCTGGTCGGCACCGCCATAGGTTCCGCAGCCGCCTGGCTATTGCTGCTCCAGACCACCTCCCCGCTCGCCCTTACCGCCGCCCTCTCCATCTGGATCGCCGCCTGTGTCGGCATCGGCAACCTGCTGCACGGCCTGCGCTCGTATGCCGCATTGATGGCAGCCTGCACCTGCGCCGTCATCGCCATGAGCGGCTATCAAAACCCCGGCCACTTGGGCGGCATGGCCTTCGGCCGGGTCGCCTGCATCATCGTCGGCATCCTCGTTACCACCTGCGTCACCGCCCTTTTCACTCCGAGCCACAGCATGGACGAGCTGGGCGACCGGCTCAATAAGGTCGCCGCAGATGCGGTGCGCTGGCTGGCACAGCTCGCAGAAGGCGCCGGCAAGCAGGCTGGCACCGACTTGGAACAGGAGATCCTTTGCGAGGCAGCTGAAATAGAGGCGCTCCTGGATGCCGGCGGGATAAGCTCCTCTTTCAGGAGCCACAGGCGGAACGCCAGAAACGTGCTGGGCGCCCTCCTTTCCATGCTGGCCGCGGGGAAGCTCGACACGGAATCGCCGGAGAGACTGCAACTGCTGCAGCGAGCAGCTTCAGGGTGGAGCGAAGCTTTGACCCGGCGGCTTCAGGAACTGGCAGCCGGGCTGGAACGCGACCCGGGGCCTGAATGGTGCGGCAAGGCGAAAGCCCTGGCAGCCGAGACGACGCTCCACCTCCCACTGCTGGGGCGGGCACTGTACCATCTAACCGGTACCCTGGAGGTCGCGCTGGCCAGCCATGCGGACGACGGCGCCAACGAGGCAACTTTGCACCTGATCCGCCACCGTGACTGGCAACAGGCAGGGCGCGCCGCCTTTCGCGGCGGAATCGTCATCGCCGTCGTCGGTCTCGTCTGGTCGCTGACCGGATGGAGCAAAGGTCCGCTCATGCTCATGGCGCTCTCCATCATGATCAGCATTTTTTCCAGCAAGGAGCACCCCGCCAGGTTCGTCGGCCTTATCTTCATAGGGGCGGCGACCGGGTCTACGCTGGCCGTATTCTGCCGGCTGGTGCTGCTCCACGGGGTCGGCGACTTCGCCGTCACCGCCGCCGTCATCGCCCCTTTCATACTTCTGGGCGCCTACGCCATGCAGCATCGCCGCACCGTGATACCCGCGACGGACGCCACCCTCTTCTTCATCTTCGTGATCCAGCCGGGGGTCTCCGTCACAGTCGCCGCGAACGACCTCGCCATCGGAGCCGTCGCCATGGTCCTTGGGGTAGCCTCCGCCTGGATGGGCTACACCTTCCTCGTTCCCGTCAATCCCGCCCTGCGCATGCGCTCACTCTTGGCTGCCATGGCAAAAGACATCGCACAGATGTCGGCGCAGGCAAACCGCGGTTCTCGGGTACGCATCCGTGGCAAATTGCAGCATCGGGTGATACGGCTGGTGGCATTGGCCAGAAACTTCGACATCACCCCGGCAGCTGCGGTATCGGGAGCAATCGGCGTCCTTGCGCTTACCGCCACCATCGAGCGGTTGCGCGAGAAACTGGAGTACGAAGAGCTATCCCCGGAGTCCGCGCGGCAGCTGCGGGAGACGCTCGACCGGATCGCCTGCATGGCACAGACCCCGGCCCTCGAAAGCCGCCTGCTTCAGGGGTGGGCAGATGACCTTTCGGCTGTCCTGAAACCCTTGCCCCCCACAGAGGATAGAGTTGGGGCAACAGACGAAGGGGCTGCCATGGGCGCCGTGATGGTGCCGGCTTCCTGACATAACAAAGATGAACTTCGAACCTGGGGGCGGACAGCGAGCCGCGTGAAGGTAGACAACGAAAAAGGAGCAAGAAATGGAAATCGCAGGAAAAACAGTTTTGGTGACCGGCGCGAACGGCGGGATCGGTCGTGCTCTGGTCGAGGGACTGCTCAAAAAAGGGGCCGCCAAGGTTTACGCAGCGGCAAGGACCATCGAAGCCGTGGCGGAACTTTCCAAAATCGACAAGCGAGTGGCGGCGGTAAGGCTTGAGGTCACCCATGCCACCAGCGTGGCTGCAGCAGCGGAGCACTGCCCGGAGGTCGACCTCGTCATCAACAACGCAGGGATCAACCGCTGCGCGGGTTTTATGGCTGAAAACGCCATGGAGAACGCGCGCCAGGAAATCAAGGTCAACTACCTGGGGACGCTGGCCATGTGCCGCGCCTTCGCCCCGGCCCTCATCGAGCGCAAAGGATGCATCGTCAACGTTTGTTCCGTCATCGGGCTGGTCAACCTCCCGGTTAACGGCACCTACAGCGCCTCGAAGGCTGCGGGACACTCTCTGTTGCAGGGGATCCGGGCCGAATTGGCGCCGCACGGCGTGAAGGTGCTGGGGATCTATCCCGGCCCGGTCGACACCAGGATGACCTCAGGCCAGGAGATGCCCAAGGCGACTACCGAGGAAGTGGTGCAAGCGATACTGGAAGGGATCGAAAAAGAGCAGGAGGAGATTTATCCCGACGCGATGTCGAAAGAGGTTTCCGCAGCGCTTCTGCAGGCGCCCAAAGAGGTCGAGCGGCAGTTCTCCGCCATGATCCCCGCCTAGAGGAAATGGTCAGACGGGGGTCCGCTAAAGTGCTACGGCGACCAGCGCGACCACCCGCCTCCTTCCCTGCGAGTCCCCCATCACCTGGAGCGGGAGTTCGACGGCGCCCCCGGCGGCTTCCTTGCGCTTTATTCCCATCCGATCCACAACCACCGCTTCGCGGACCGTCCAGATATGTCGTTCGGCCCGCCCCAGTACGTCGGCAACCAGGGCGAGGTAGACGTCCAGCACCTTGTCCTCCTTCCCTATCTCCAGGAGCTGTGCCTCGATCTGCGCCAACTTCCCTTCAAGCTCCCCGACGTCCATCTTTTCACCATCGTTCTCGTCAAACCCCCAGCCGCCGCGGTGCAAGAGCGAAAGCTTGGACTGAAGCAGGGCACGGTGCTTTTCCAGCCTGCCGCGCCTGGTCTTGGTCTCGGTGATCATCCCCAGCGCTATCTCCAGCAGGTGGTCATAGGCGCGCCGCTTGAGCTGGTAGCGGGTCTCATCCTCGGCGAGGGATACGTCCAGCAGCCGGTGCGATTCGAAGCTGACGCTGACCTGGGGTACGTCGCGGAGCACCACTTCCCCCGACACCTCAGCCCCGAGTGTCGCCCTCTCCCGCTTTTCCATGAGCAGCAGCCCGTAGGCGGCGGTTCCCGCACCGTTTCTTTGCCTCAGTTGTACCAGGGCCGGGTTCTTTTCCAGGAACCGCTCCAACTCGGCGGCGGAAATGAAAAAGCTACGCAGCAATGGTTCGCTGTCGTAGCTTTTCCGGTTGAGGGTCACCGGCGGGCCGGCCTGGTCCACCAGGGATATGACGTGATCGATGGCGTGCAGGACAGCCGGGCGCAGCTTCTTCTTATAGCTGGAAACGGCGCGTATCCAGGGGTCGGTGCCGTCGACGGCGCGCTCGATGGCGGCCTTCACCAGGGATTCGGGAACCCCTCCCAGCTTCCGCTTGCTGCCGAAAATCGATTTTAAGAACCTCAACAACTGCTACCTCCAACCTGGCGCCGCTAAAGCGCAGGTTCAATCTTTGCCCTTACCCTTGCCTTGCTGCACGTCGTAATCCCTTTTCATGGTGTAAAGCGTCCGCAACAACTCGTACTCGAAGGGAGACCCGGTCTGGCGGTAACGGAAAGGAATCCGGTGCCGCCGGTCCACCGCGTTGACGCCGGTATAGGCCGTGGTGAAGGTGCTGCTGTTGGCCCAGGCAATCGGTCCGGCGTAGACGAAGGTTGCGGTATCCGCCGCAAACCCTCCGGTGTCCCGGACGTTGGAAGCCCCGAGGACCGGCAGCATCAGGTACGAGCCGTCGCCGGTTCCGTAATGCCCCAGGGTGAGGCCGAAATCCTGCGTTTTCCGTTCCAGCCCCCAGGTCGTGGCAGGGTCCCACAAGCCGGCGACACCGACCGTGGAGTTGATCAGGAAGCGGCCGAGGGTAACCCCGGCGGCCTTGAACTTGAACTGGAACAGGTTGTTTGTCAAGTTCGTAATCTCGTTCAGGTTGTCGATGGCGCTCGATACCCGGTCCTCCAGGTAGTTGGGCACGATGATCTCGTAGCCGCGCACCACGGGGCGGTAGAGATACTCGTCGAAGTAGTAGTTGAAGCGGTAGCTCCCCCGGTTGAACCCCTCGACCGAGTCCTTCACGTCGAGCATGTTGTGCGTCCCCGGCTTGACCAGGTCCTCGTACCTGCGCAGCGGCGGCTCGACCGGCCCGGGGCCAGCCTGGGGAAGCGTGCTGCAGCCGGATTCCAGCACGAGCGCCAATACGGCTCCCGCGATCAGCATAGTGGCTCCGCATCGCGTTTTCATTGCGCCACCTCCTTGCCGGAAAGAAGCTCGACCATGGAAGAGACCACGCTCGGGTGGAACATGTTCCCCATGTGGCCGCCGCTGGGATAGATCCGCGCCCGGTCCCCGAAAATCTCCTTTAGATAACCTATGTTTCCCGGGACAAGGATGACGTCGTCCTCGTTATGAATCAGCCCGAATTTCTTGGAGCCTTTCAGGTACTGGTCGAGGTAGTGCAGGTCCTGCCGCGCCAACAGGGCCTGGCGCGTCAATCCGGGCGAGTGCTTCTGGTAATGGGGGTAAAGCCACTGGTCAAAGTAGTCTATGAACCGCGTCTTGTAGGCGACGATGGCGTAGCGGGTGAGCGAGGTGGTGGAGATGAGCCGGACGTTCTTCGGCACGATGTACCCTCCCCCGTTCATGACGTCGGCGGTGAAGATCATGTCGGCGGCGTTCATCCTGGAAGTCAGGCCGATCAGGGCGGCGAGGTTTGCTTCGCTTGGCTGCAGCCGCTTATAGGTACGGTACATCGATTCGCCGCTCAGCCCCCCCGGCTCCCAGGACTCGGTGATGTGCATGGTCTCGGTGAAGATGTCGTGGAACCAGGCGTCGAAGTTGTCCATCCCCCCGGGGATGTTGTCGACCAGCAGCCGGTCCAGTGCCTGGACCGAATCGTAGAGGCTTACCGGCGGGTTGAGCAGGAGCACCCGCTTGAAGTTGAAGTGCCTTTGCTCCTCGTCGAGCTTCGCTACAAAGGCGGCGTCGAAAGCGCCCAGACTGTAGCCTGCCAGGAGGAAGTCGGAGACCGCGATGTCGCCGCGGACCTCCTGCCAGGCCAGATCCATCACCCGGTACAGGTCCTTGGCGTCGTCCTCGGCTATTCCGGGAAGCCCCGACGAGGCGTTGACCACGAAATCCATGTGGGTCGGCGAGGTGATGGAAAGGACGTGGAATCCCGCCTGGTACAGCGCCTTTTGCAGCTTCTGCATGCGCGGCACGTCGTAGCGGGAGCCGGAACCGGCGACCAGGAATACGAGCGGCGCCTTGTGATCCTGGTAGGCGAGGCTGCAGTCAAGACCCTTCTCGTACCAGAAGACCTCGGGGATGTCCCTTTTAGGGAAAGGGCGCACCACGAACTCGCGCAGCGGCACCTTCTTGGGGAGCGAGACCTCGAACTCCTTGGGGAGTTCCATCACCGTCGCCTCGTAAGGGTTAACGAACGGGTAGAAGTAAGGTGGCGGCGCAGCCGCAGCTAACGGCGTCAGGCAGAGGAACCAGAGCAGTAGCGTTATCGCCATGTAGCGCATCATGATCTACCTCCCGAATTGTGCGTCAGGGGACGAGGCCTGCCTCTTTGAAATATCGGAGGGCGCCGGGGTGAAGCGGAATGACCGCGACCCTCGCGGCGTCCCGCGGGGAAAGGTCCTGCAGGATGGGATGCTGGCGGCGGAACAGGTCGAAGTTGGAGATGACCTCCCGCACCACCGCGTACACGTTTGCCTCGGGCTGATCGGCCGAGGTGAAGAGAACAGCGCGCAGGCCGATGGTGGGGACCTTGCCGCTCACTTCGACGTTGGGATAGAAGTTGGTGGGTATGGCGACGGCCATGAGCAGCGGGTTGTGGCTGACCACCTGCTGGATCAGGGCGTCATCCAGGGATATCAAGGTCACCTTGCGCTTGCCGGCGCTCGCCTCCAGCACCGTCAGGTTCGGGTGGCCGATGATGCAGAGGTAGGCGTCGATATCACCTTTTTGCAAGAGTTCAGGCGCGATGGCGGTGGAGTGCTGCGAGGTGACCACCTCGCCGGGATTCAACCCGGACATCTGCAGGAAGGCTCTAGCATAGGTGTTGTCTATCGACCCCGGGGCGCCTATATTCAACCGTTTTCCCTTCAGGTCGCTCACCCGCTTGATGCCGCTGTCGACGGCGGCGACGACGGTGACGCTCTCGACGTAGAGGCCTAACACCGCGCGCAGGCCGGAGCGCGCCTTCCCTTCCCAGGGACGGATCCCCTGCGTGGCCCGCCTCAAAAGCTCGGTCTCGGCGATGCCGAAAGCGGCCTTGCCGTCGGCGACCTGATCGATGTTGGCCACGGACCCCGGCGAGGCGACCGTGGCGAGCCTCACGCCGTTTCGGCCGCTGCTGGGGTTGAACACCTTAGCTATGGCGCTGGCGGCGGCATAGTAGGAACCGGTGGTGGTCCCGGAGGAGATGGTGAGGGAGGGATACTGAAAGGCGGTGAGAGAACAGGGGACGGACAGGACGGTGACTGTCACAAGGAGCGCCATTAAGCGCGGGTAACGCCGGTGCCGGGTCATAGGCAACACCCTCCTGCCGTTCAATGTCAGATTAAATACACCTAACTGTTATAGCATCTTTTTCCTTCAAGTCAGTGCCTGCAGATAAAGTGAATCAGATTTACCGGCCACTCCGGTTGCGGCTCATCCACCAGATTGTAGTAAGCGATGACCAAGGCGATGAAGGCGATGAAAACGTAAAGCGTGATTCTGCTTCTGGACACTGGCTCCCTCCTGCAGCGGCCCACTAGCTGGGACCGGGACAATTCAAGACACAAGTCAAAATGCCGGGGAGCCTCTGACTGGAGGTTCCCCGGCATATTCAGTAACATCGGTAACGGCTGACTTCGACAAAGAGGAAAGCTACTTGCTCCCCCCCCCGAGGACCCTGTAGAGGGTAACCTGGTTGCTTAGCCGCACCAGGCGCGCCGTGATCAGGTTCTGCTGCGCCGCGTAAAGCGAGCGCTGGGCGTCGAGCACGTTCAGGTAGCTGTCGATCCCGGTCTGGTAGCGGGCCTGGGACAGGCGGAAGGTCTCGGCCGTGGCGCCGGTCAAGGAGTGCTGCGCCGAGACCTGCTCGTCGATGGTCCCCTGCTGCGCCAGGGCGTCGGCCACCTCGCGGAACGCGGTCTGGATCGCCTTTTCATACTGGGCCACCGCTATGTCGCGGTCCACCTGGGCCACCTGGAGGTTGGCCTTGTTGCGCCCCCCCTCGAAGATGGGGACGGTGATCCTGGGGGCGAAGCTCCAGGCGAAGTTCCCCGGCTTGAAGAGGCCGGTCAACTGGTCGCTGCCGAAACCGACGCTGGAGGTAAGAGTTATGCGCGGGAAGAACGCGGCCCGGGCCGCGCCTATGTTGGCGTTGGCCCCGCGCAGAAGGTACTCGGCCTGGAGGATGTCCGGCCGCGCAAGGAGCACGTCGGAGGGAAGCCCCGGGGCGAGGTCCTTGATCGGCGTCAGGTTTTCCGAGAGCGAGGCGGGGAGCAGATCGCTCCCGACGCTGGAACCGACCACCAGGTTCAGCGCGTTCATATCCTGCGCCACGAAGGTGGTGAAGCGGGCGATGTCCACGCGGGCCGCGTCGACGCTGGTCTGCGCCTGCTGCAGGTCGAGCGCGGAGGCGACCCCGGCCTGGAAGCGGCTGTTACTCAACTTGTACGACTCCTGCTGGTTGGCCAGGGTGTCCTTGGCGAGCTTCAACCGGTCGAGGTCGGAAGCCAGCGCCAGGTAAGCGGTCGCCACCTGGGAGACCAGGGTGATCTGCACGCTGCGGCGCGCCTGTTCGGTGGAGAGATATTCCTCCAGCGCCTGGTCCTTCAGGCTCCTCACCCGCCCGAAGAGGTCGAGTTCGTAGGAGCTGATACCCACCCCAACGTCGTACTGGTGCACCGTCCGACCATTCCCGTTGTTGGAGAGGTCGTCCGGGGTCCGCTGGACGCTGAGGCCGGCGTTGCCGTTAACCTGCGGCAGAAGGTCGGCCCGCTGGATCTGGTAAAGGGCGCGGAAGCGCTCCATGTTGAGCACGGCTACGCGCAGGTCGCGGTTGTTGTTCAGGGCAATCCCGATCACCTTGCGCAATTGCGGATCGAGGAAGAACTCCTGCCACGGGACCTCCGCCAGAGGCTTTTGCTCAGCCTTGGCAGCCTGCCCTTCCTTATAGGACGGGCCTGTAGGCCAGGCGTTGGGGACGGGAGGAGCGGGTTTTTCGTATTTGGGAGCCATGGAGGCGCACCCGGCAAGGAAGAGGAGCGCGCCCAGGGTCAATGATCTAGCGGTCAAACGTGTCATCTCTAATGTACCTCCGAGACGGGGGGTGCAGCAGGTTCGGTTGCCGGCTTCTTCTTCATGAAGAACTTGGTCACCATGACGAAGAAGAACGGGATGAAGATCAGGTCGATGAAGGTCGCCGACAAAAGGCCGCCGGTGACCGCGGTGCCGATCGCGTTCTGGGCGCCGGCGCCTGCCCCCTTGGTGAGCGCCAGGGGAAGCGTACCGAAGAAGAACGCCAGCGAGGTCATGATGACCGGTCGGAGCCTGATCTTCACGGCCGTGAGCGTCGCCTCCACCAGTTCGTGCCCTTGGTGCATCTGGTCCTTGATGAACTGGATGATGAGGATGGCGTTCTTGGTGGAGAGACCGACCGTGGTCAAGAGGCCGATCTGCAAATAGATGTCGTTCGGGAGCACCCTGAGGGTGACCGCAGTGATGGCGCCGACCAGGCCGAGCGGAAGCATCAAGAGGTTTACGAACGGGATGGTCCAGCTCTCGTAGAGGGCGGCGACCGCCAGGAAGACGACCAGTAGCGAGATGGCGTAAAGCGCCGGGGCCTGGGCGCCAGCCGCCTTCTCCTCGTAGGAGAGGCCGGTCCACTCGTAGCTGATCCCCGGCGGGAGCGTGGCAGCGATGGTCTCCATCTCGGCCATTGCCTCGCCGGTGCTTATCCCGCGAGCGGCGCTCCCCATGATCTCCATGGAGGGTATGCCGTTGTAGCGCTCCAGGCGCGGCGAGGCATAGTCCCAATGCGCGGTGGCGAAGGCGGAGAAGGGGACCATCTCGCCGGTGTTGTTTTTCACGTACCACCTGTTGATGTCTTCAGGGACCATGCGGTACTTGGGGTCCGACTGCACGTAGACCTTCTTGACCCTGCCGTTTTGCAGGAAGTCGTTGACGTAGGAGGAGCCCCAGGCGGTGGCGAGGACGTTGTTGACGTCGGCAAGAGATACCCCGAGCGCCCCGGCGCGAACGTCGTCGATGTTCAGCTTGAACTCGGGCGTATCGTCCTGGCCGTTGGGGCGGACCGCCATCAGCTTCGGGTTCTTCATGGCCATGCCGAGGACCTGGTTGCGGGCGTCCATCAACGCCTGGTGGCCCAGCCCCCCGCGATCCTGCAGCTGGAAGTCGAAGCCGTTGGCTTGCCCCAGCTCGACTACCGCCGGCGGCGAGAAGGCGAATGCCATGCCGTCCTTGATCTTGGAGAAGGCGCCCATGGCGCGTCCCGCCAGGGCCGGAGCCTTGAGGTCAGGGGTGGGCCTAAGCTTCCAGTCCTTGAGCTTCACGAAAGCGAGGCCCATGTTCTGGCCGCGCCCTGCGAAGCTGAAGCCGGCGACGGTGATGAGCGAGTCGACCGTCTTGTTCTCCTTCTCCAGGAAGTAGTGCTCCACCTGCTCCAGCACCTTGAGCGTCCTCTCCTGCGTGGCACCGGCCGGAAGCTGGACCTGGCAGACGATAAAACCCTGGTCCTCGTCCGGCAGGAACGCGGTGGGGAGGCGCAGGAAGAAGAAGGCCATGATGCCGACCAGGCAGCCGTAGATGAAGAGGTAGCGCAAAGGCTTCCCGAAGGAGTTGCCGACTATGGACTCGTACCTGTGGCGTGCGGCCTCGAAAACCTTGTTGAACCAGCTAAAGAAACGACTGAACCAGCTCCCCTCCCCAGGGGTGTGCCCCTTCTGCACCGGCTTGAGGAGCGTAGCGCAAAGCGCCGGGGTGAGGATCTGGGCGGTCAGAACCGACAGGATCATCGCCGAGACGATGGTGACGGAGAACTGGCGGTAAATGACGCCGGTGGAGCCGCTGAAAAACGCCATCGGGATGAAGACGGCGCAAAGGACGGTCGCGATGCCCCAAAGAGCGGAGGTGATCTGCCCCATGGACTTGACCGTCGCGTCGTGCGGGGATAGCCCCTCGTCGGTCATGATCCTTTCCACGTTCTCGACCACGACGATGGCGTCGTCGACCAGGAGGCCGATGACGATGACCAGGGCGAACATGGTCAGGGTGTTGATGGAGAAACCTGCGGCGAACAGAACCCCCAGGGTACCCAGGAGAACGACCGGAACCGCGATGGTCGGGATCAAGGTAGCGCGGATGTTCTGCAGGAACAGGAACATGATGATGAAGACCAGGAACACGGCCTCCATCAGGGTCTTCAACACCTCCTCGATGGAGATCTTGACGAACGGAGTGGTGTCGTAGGGGTAAACCACCTTCGCCCCTGCTGGAACGAATTTCTCCAGTTCGGCCATCTTGGCCTTCACCCGGTCCGCGGTGTCCAGCGCGTTGGCGCCGGCGGCAAGCCTAAGCGCCATGGCCGCAACCGGTTTCCCCTTGTAGCGGGCGAGGATGTCGTAGTTTTCGGTGCCGACGTCGGTCTTGGCGATATCCCTGAGCTTCACCGTCGACCCGTCCGGGTTGGTGCGCAGCACGATCTGGTCGAACTCTTCCGGGCTCTGCAACAGGGTCCGGGCGGTAATGGTGGCGTTCAGCTGCTGACCATGGACGGCAGGCTGCCCGCCGAACTGACCTGCTGAGACCTGGGCGTTCTGCGCCTGCAAAGCGTTGACCACGTCGTTTGGGGTCAGCTTGTAGTTGTTCATCTTCTCGGCGTCCATCCAGACGCGCATGGCGTTCTGGGAACCGAAGACGGTGACCTCCCCTACCCCCTGGACCCGGCTTACGATGTCCTGGATGTTGGAGACCATGTAGTCGGTCAACTGGTGCCGGTTGAGCGATTCGTCCTCGGAGACGAGCCCCACGATCAGGAGGAAGTTACGGGTGGATTTCACCACCTGCACCCCCTGCCTCTGCACTACCTGAGGCAATAGCGGCGTGGCAAGCTGCAGTTTGTTCTGCACCTGTACCTGGGCCACATTGGGGTCGGTCCCCGCCCTGAAGGTCAGGTTGATGCTGACCGCACCTGCGGAGTCGCTGGTGGAGGCCATATAGAGCAGATTGTCGATACCGTTCATCTTCTGCTCGATGACCTGCGTTACGGTGTCCTGGACCGTCTGCGCTGAGGCGCCCGGATACATGGCGTTGATCGAGATCTGCGGCGGCGCGATCGGCGGGTACTGGGAGACCGGCAGCGCCTTGATGGCGAGCAGACCGACCAGCATGACGACAATGGCTATGACCCAGGCGAAGATGGGCCTGTTTATGAAAAACCTGGACATGGAATAAGCTCCTTGACTGGCAACCGTAGGTTAACGTTGTTCGTTTGCGTGCAACTTCAAGCGCCGTGCGGGGTCGCCTAAGGGGACTGGCTCCGCAGGTGCCTGTCCCCCTTGGCGCTCCGCGCCGCTGCTACTTCTTCTGTGGTTGTGCCGCTGCCGGCGAGCCCTGCGCCGCCGGCTTGGCACCGGGAGCCGCGGCCCCAGGGGCAGCTGCCTGAGGTGCGCTCTTGGCCGCACCGGGAGCGCCTTGGGCGGCGCCCGGAGCACCCTGGGGTGCGCCCTGCGGCTG
This sequence comes from Citrifermentans bemidjiense Bem, assembly GCF_000020725.1. Taxonomy (NCBI): domain Bacteria; kingdom Pseudomonadati; phylum Thermodesulfobacteriota; class Desulfuromonadia; order Geobacterales; family Geobacteraceae; genus Citrifermentans; species Citrifermentans bemidjiense. Next base: position 2,748,959 of record NC_011146.1, read on the forward strand.
GGCCTGGAACGGGACCGCCTTCACAGGGGTGCCGGGGCGGGCTTTCTGGAGCCCTTCCAGGATCACCTTGTCCCCCGGGTTCAAGCCACCGCTCACCAGCCAGCTTTCGCCCACGGTACGGGCGACCTGGATGGGGCGCGGTTGCGCCGTGCCGTCTGCGCCTACCACCATCACTATCGGCAGTCCGGCCGCGTTGCGGGTGACGCCGCGCTGCGGCACCAGGATGGCCGCCTCGTTGATCCCCTCTTCCAGTACGGCGCGCACGAACATACCAGGGAGGAGCGTCTGTTTCGGGTTCGGGAAGACGGCGCGCAGCGTGATGGAACCGGTGCTCTGGTCCACGGTGACGTCGGAGAACTTAAGCGACCCCGTCACCGGGTACGGGGTGCCGTCCTCAAGGAGGAGCTTGACCCGTGCCTGACCGGCCGCGTCCCTTTTCAAGAGTCCGCTGGCGAGGCTGCGGTTCAGCTTCAGCATGTCGGAACTGGACTGGGTCACGTCGACGTACACGCTGCCCAACTGCTGTATGGTCGCCAGTGCCGCGGGCTGATTCGCGGTGACCAGCGCGCCGTCGGTCACTGCGGAGCGGCCGACGCGTCCAGAGATGGGGGCGGTCACGCGGGTATAGGCAAGGTTGATCTTCGCGGTCTCGACGGCTGCCTTGGCTGAAGCCACGTCCGCCTCCGCCTGCTTCAAGGCGGCGTAGGCGTTGTCGTAGTCCTGCTTGGCGACCGCGTTGATCTTGACCAGGTCGCGGAAACGCTCTTCCTTGAGTTTGGCCGGAACGAGGTTGGCCTCGGCCCGCGCCTCGCTGGCCTTGGCGCTGGCGTAGGCAGCCTGGTAGGTTGCGGGATCGATCTGGTAGAGTACCTGCCCCGCCTTCACGTCGCTACCCTCGGTGAACACGCGTTTCTGGATGATGCCGCTTACCTGCGGCCGCACCTCAGCAATGAGGTACGGGGAGGTACGACCGGGCAGCTCGGTGGTCAAGGCGATGCGCTCAGGCTTCACCTCGATCACGCCAACCTCGGCCGGGCCCATCTGGGGCCCCTTGGACTGCTCCTTTTTGCCGCAGCCGGTCAGCCCCAAAATGCCGCTCAAAAGAACAACGGTAAATAAATGCGCCCTGTACTTACTCTGCATGAAACACCTCGTAGTTTATGATACTTCCGTCGTTATATTCAGGAACCGTTTCAATATTTTGCCGGCTTGCGCAGGGCAGCCGTCGCATCGTCATTTGCGCCTGAACGAGGCGACAACGATGATGCCGCCCCAGGTCAGGGCAATCAGGAATAGGAAGATTTTCATCAGCATGTTTCGGCTCAGCCCCCCAAAATGAATGTTCATTCACTACCTGCGAACGGCGTCCCAGCAGGCGCCGACGGTCTGCTCAATCAGCTCCTGGTCAAGGTTGATGAAACCAAGGATCTGATCGCGGCAAACGTCGATGAGTGGCGAGAAGAACAGGGCGAAAAGGATCGACAGCGGAAGGGGTTTAAAGATCTGCTGCTCGATCGCCTCCTGGAACAGCTCGCTGATGATGTCCTTCTCCCCCTTGCCGAAGATCTTCTCCCGGCGATGATCCACGCCGAACGGGGAGTTGTGAAACTGCTCGACGAAACGCAGCTCCAGCGGAGCGGAGGCCAGGTAGTTGACCAGCACGGTGCCGAAGTGCATGAAACGCTCGCGCACCGGACCGTTGTCGGGGTAGTCTTTCAGGATCGCTGCCACCACCCGCGCTTCCACCATGCAGTAGATGCCCCTGATCAGCGCATCCTTGTTCTCGAAGTAGCGGTAGATGGTCCCTGCCCCGACCCCCGCCTTGTCGGCGATCATCGCCATAGGCGCGCCATGGAACCCCTGCTCCGCGACCAGTTCCAGCGCTGCCCGGACTATCAGGTCTCGCTTGTCACACTTTTCCATCCTGACTCCCTTAATGCGGAATGAACCTTCATTCCTTATAAATCCGTTGCCGATTCTTTGTCAAGACTGTTTACTCTTTGCCGAGAATTAAAAAATAATAAGGAATGATGAGGCGCGGGCTAGTGACTGTCGCAGCATCGGCATCGCTGCAGCGATTGTGGCTGGAGGGATTTCGGCAAGTGGCAGGAAAGCTCACGGGCCAGTGCAGGAGTAGAGAGGGAAGTACCAAGAAAAGCAAACGTGCAGCTATGAGCTGGGAGCCTCTGTCACAGCCGCAGGCACAAAGAGAATTGGAATCGTCGCACGTCGGGCTACTTCATTGGCGGTACTCCCCAGAATCAGTTCTGTCAGCATCCCCTTCCCCTTTCCGCCCATAACTATGGCGGTGAAGGTCCCCTTGTTCATGCTGGAGAGAATCTCCTCCGAAGCCCTGCCGTGTACGAGGTCGATGCTTACCTCTGCCGCCCCCAGCCTTTCGAGTCGACGCTTTTTCGCCTCCAGCAGGTACCAGCACTCCTCCTCGCGGCGGCGCTCCGTTTCCGGCTCTTCGTCCCTTGCTTCCATGACGTGCATAAGCGTCACGGAACAACCGGTCTCCAGTGCGACCTTGCCCAGGAAATCCAGCGCCTTCTCAGCTGTCTCCGAGTAATCGGTGGGGAAAAGTATGCGGGAGAAGATCTTGCGGCAGGAAGCACCCTCCTCCCCGGTTTTGCCGAGATCCAGACGGTCCAGAAGCAGGGGGTGCCTGGTTGTCCTCAAAAGCTCCCTTGAGACGCTGCCGAGCGCAGCCGAGAGGAAGAGCCCCTTGCCGTGGGATCCGGCGAGGATGGCGTTGACGCCGTGATCTTTCGCGGCCCGCTCCAGCATGGCGGCAGGCGGGCCCAATAGGCTCTCTACCGCAACCTTCATCCCAAGCATCTCCAAGGCATCCCTCTGCCTCCCCAGCACCGCGTCAACATCGACCGGTTGCACAGGCAGCACCTCGACCGCGCCGGTGGCATCTACTACTTCGGTAACGTGGACGAGGACGACTTCCTCCGTCCCTATCTCTTTGAATGCCCGGGCGCACTCAATGAGCTCGTCGGATGCTGGAGTCAGATCGGTGGCCAAAAGAATTTTCCAGAACATGGCGCCTCCTATGACAGTTGTTACGCTTTCTATTTTCTCCCCATGCAGACAAATTTTCAAGTGACGGCGGCACGAGCGAGGATGCTCTTTTCACCCACTGACAGCATCCGAAACAAAACCTTTCGATGTGACAAGCGCAACAGGTATCCCATGAGTTTCGCTATTTCCACTGACTGACTCTGCTGTTTGACGTGAGGGAAAATTTCAGGTAGATTCACGCGCCACAACGACTTCGAAGCATGGGGAGGATAGCATGATCGATCTGCTACGCAAGCGGCGGAGCATTCGCAAATACACGCAGGAACCGGTGTCGCCAGAGGCTATGGAGGCGCTCAGGGAAACTGCGCTCCGCGCGCCGTCATCCAGGGGGATCAACCCATGGGAGTTCATCTTCGTGGACGACCCCGCGCTATTGAAGCAACTGGCCGGAGCCAAGCAGCACGGCTCGCAGTTCGTGGGGGGAGCGCCCCTCGCCATAGTGGTCTGCGCGGACAGCTCCAAATCCGATGTTTGGGTGGAGGACTGCTCCATCGCGGCCATACTGCTCCAGTTCACGGCACTCTCCCTGGGACTTGGGAGTTGCTGGGCACAGATCAGAAACCGCGACCACGATGCGAACAGGAGCGCTGAAGAGTACCTGCAGCAACTGCTGGGGCTACCGGAGCAGGTGAAGGTTGAGTGCATATTGGGAATCGGCCACCCCGCCGAGCGGAAGATTCCACTGGCGACAGACAAGCTGCAGAGGGAGAAGATCAGAAAGAATCACTGGTGACATAGCATTGCGATGCCGGCACGATCGTTGACAACACCTATGAAAGGTACTACAGTCGCGCAGCTTAAATTTCTTTCACCATCAGCAAGTTCTACAGCAGGAGCACTTCGACGCGTCGTTTGCATAAAGGGAGATAAAGGTGCGGGAAAAACTCAGGGAGATGGGGTACGTCGTCTCTCACAGCATCCACCGGGACAGGTTTTTGAAGAATCTCGACGTCTGCGTCAGGTTCAAAGGGGCAATAGTAGCGGAGGCATGCTTTACCGATGACGGCGACTCGGCCTACTGCCACCATGTGAAGGTTGAGCCGGAGTTCAGGCGCAGGGGGATCGCAACCGCCATGTACCAGTACGCCGAATCCGTATTCCTAAAGAAACTTGAGAACCACTGGCACGACGACCCGGAGACCCAGAGCCCCGAGGCCATGGCATTCTGGGCTCAACCGCACCGCCCTTTCGGCCCGCCGTCGGAATGAGGATGAAGACGGCGTCCGCCCGCCTTTGATTACAAGAAAAGGCCCGCTCGTCAGCGGGCCTTTCTTCTTTTACTCCACTGCTGTTTCCCCGTTGTCAGTGCCTGTTGAGGACGCGCAGTGTCTCGTTCGCCTCCTGGAGCTTCCGGTTCAGGAGCTTCAAATCGTCCTTCGTGTAGGTCGTCGCCCCTTGTTCGTTGATCATCACCTGCAGCTTCTTGATCTTGTCCTGGATGCTGTCCACCTCCTGCCCGCAGTCCTTCAAGAGCATTTCGCATTCCTTGGCGCATTGGTCGTCGTGGATTTTCGCGTTGTGTCCCTCAGCTGCCATAGCCGGAGCTGCCACCGCAAACATGGATACCGCCAAAAGCATTGCCAGTTTCTTTTTCATCGTTACATCCTCCTTTGGATTGTCTGTTCTAGTTTCACGACAACCACAACTTTGCATCGCCTATGCCAGACCGTAACCAGTTGAAAAGACCAGGATCAAACCGGAAGCCTGGCAAAGAATAGAGAATATTCTACAACGTCACGTGGCATATTCTCTAACCTGCTCCAAGTACCACTGGGTGCAAAGCTGGAGCTTTGGGTTGCCTTGGGTTCCCAAGCTGGAGCTTGGGAACCAGAGAAAAAATCAAGGCGCGATGGTGAATTGGCCTGTCTCCCCTCGCCCTTTGGGAGAGGGGCGGGGGTGAGGGCGACACCTATAGCGACAGGGGATGGACAGGTACAGAAGAGGGCGGCTGGAAAGAAAGGGTTTTTACGACGGCCGGGGGGGCAACGGGGGTCAGCGGGGAAAAAGTCGGCACATCCTGGAGGAGGGTCAGGATGTGCCGGATAACATGTCAACCGCCTGTTAGATTCCCCCTAATAGTCGTGAGGAGCAACTCAAGGGACTCTTCCATCTTTTGTTCCAGCGCTCGACGCTGGCTGCCGGTCGGGGCCGGCGTTTCTTCCGCAACTTCGAAAGCTGCGACTTCTTCTACTGAGGGACGCCCGCTCGCGAGCAATTCGTAGTGCACATGAGGACCCGTGGACCTACCTGTGTTTCCAGAATAAGACAATACGTCGCCTGCTTTCACCAACTCGCCGGCGCTCACCTTGACTGAGACATTGTGGCCATAGAGGGTTCTGTCACCGTTGCCGTGCTCGACGACGACGGTGGCGCCGTAACCGCGACGCTCTCCTGCGAAGACGACCCTTCCCTTGCGGGTAGCCCGGACCGGGGTGCCAACGGGGACTGCGATGTCGATGCCGCGATGAAAAGCGAGCTTGCCGCTGCCAAAGGGATCGACCCGCCAACCAACTCCTGAGGTCACGACCCCGTCCACGGGCAGGGCGAGGTCGGCCAGGGCGACGGCGGGGAAAGTGCAAAGAACGAATGCGGCTATCGGCAAAACCCTCATGCAACCGGCTCCTGAGGCGTAATTTCGGCTCCGCTAACGAAACCGGTTACAGCTCTTAATCAAGTACCGTGCCCAGAAGGGAGCAGCAATGACAAGCTGCTGTTTTGCTGTAGAAGACCGACCTGCAGCAGCGCCCGCTGTGGCTCTGGAAGCACGCCTGCTGAAGAATATTCGCTCCCCGCTTGACGAATATTCCACAAGAGAGCGGGCCGCTTTCAAACGGTTCCCACAGTTAGGCCCCGGGGAACCTTTAGATTTTCATGTTGACTTAAAAGCTGGGCATTGATATTCAGCTGTCTCGGTATTAACTGCAGTGGCTATAGGAGAGAAACATGAAGGTTCGTGACAGCGGCATGCCTGACGAGGAGATGTGGACCACTTTTTTCGATCCCGCCGCCATCTTCGGTACGCTGCAGATGGACCAGGGGCTGCACGACCTGGTGGAATTCGGCTGCGGCTACGGCACCTTTACCCTCGCCGCGGCGGGCATGGTCACGGGAATCGTACACGCGCTAGATATAGAACCGGAACTGGTGGAGCTGCTCAGAAAGAAATGCGCGGAGGCCGGTATCACCAACGTCAGCCCCACGCTGCGCGATTTTATCGGAGAGGGAAGCGGGCTGAATGCGGGTTCGATGGATGGCGCCCTGCTCTTCAACATCCTGCACCACGATGAACCGGTGGCCCTGATGCGGGAGGCTTACCGCGTGCTGCGTCCCGGCGGAAGGCTCGCCGTCATCCACTGGAACTACGATCCCACCACGCCGCGCGGCCCCTCCCTGGAGATTCGACCGAAACCGGAGCAGTGCGTCGCATGGGCAAAGGAGGCGGGATTTTGCTTCAACCAAGGTGGCAGCCACGACCTTCCCCCCTATCACTACGGCTTGATCTTCATAAAGCCCTGATGCGAGTTTCATCGACCTTCTCCAGCCAATACCTGCCAGATGCGCTCGGCGGCCCTGCCGTCCCACAACTGCGGTACCCTGGCCCGCCCCCGCTTCTCCAGGCTTAGCCGGTATCCCGCGAGGATCTTTTCAGGTGCCGTACCGGCAAGGACATTGGTCCCAATCTCTACCGTGACAGGACGCTCGGTATTCTCCCGGATAGTTACGCAGGGAACCCCAAGCGCGGTGGTTTCCTCCTGGAGCCCTCCGCTGTCGGTAAGGACAGCTTCGGCGTCTTTCCAGAGAAAGAGCGCCTCCCGATAGCCAAGCGGCGGCAGGAGGACCACCTTGTCGCTCAACTCGATGCCGTGTGCGCTCATCATATTCCTGGTGCGAGGATGGACCGGGAAGAAGATTGTCCTTTGGCGGGCCAACTCGTTGATGGCCTCGGCGATCCCCGCGAACGTCTCCCTGGAGTCCACATTGGAGGGGCGGTGCAGGGTGAGAAAGAGATAGGTCCCCGCCTCCTTCTTGAGACGGTGGCTATCGAAGCTGGATAAGTCTATCCCCTCCAGAAGCTTCACCTGCCGCAACAGGTTGTCGATCATCACGTGCCCCACCGCATGAATCCGTTCCGGTTGTTTTCCTTCCCTAAGCAGGTTCTCTACGCCGCTTTCCTCGGTAACGAAGAAGCTGTCGGAGATGGCGTCGGTCACCATGCGGTTGATCTCCTCCGGCATGGCCAGGTCGAAACTCCGTAACCCCGCCTCGACGTGCGCCACCGCAACCCCGCACTTTTTCGCCACGATACTGCAGGCAAGGGTCGAGTTTACGTCACCCACCACCAGCACGAGGTCTGGCGATTCCTGCAGGCAGACCTCTTCGAAGGCGACCATGATGGCAGCCGTTTGCTCCGCGTGGCTTCCCGAGCCGACGTTCAGCGAATAGCGCGGCTCGGGTATTTCCAGTTCAGCGAAGAAGGTGCCGGACATCTCCTTGTCGTAATGCTGTCCGGTGTGAACGATGCTGCATGCCACCGAAGGGTAGTCAAGGGAAGCGCGGTAAATAGGAGCGATCTTCATGAAATTGGGCCTGGCACCTGCGATGAGAAGGACGTTCATTAGGTTTCCTCCGAGATCCGGCGGCAAGAGCCGGGTTAGAGTTAGGTAGGGCGAAACGGTGTGCAAGGGGACGGGCGTCGTGGTCGCAGCAGCCTGACCCCTGAAAAACATTACTGAGTTTTAACATTCAAGAAGGTAAATGCAACCCGGACTCCGGCGGTCGGTTAGGCTGCAGGTGCAGGTCCTCTAGTAAAAGTAAGGTGCAGCGGTTGCGGTTTTCATTGATATAATAAAAAAACAAGCGACTCTCCTATCATGAGCAGAGGGTGAAAAGCGCTCTCACGAAGGACCTGAGATGGCACAGCCCCCCCACCCTCTCCCTCTGGGCGGTACCCGCCACCCCCCCTTATTTGAATCTAATTAGGACACAAACAACATTTTACAAAAGGAGATTTTTTTATTGACCAAGGGGAGACAAATAAATACTATCCGTGATGTCGATCACTTGGTCCCGCAGTCGGCGTTTTACGGCTCGCCGCTTTGCCGCTTATCAGGAAGCCCAAGGAAGCCCTGGCACTTTTATTCCGCAAGAGGAACAGCCATTTGCCTTTGCAGATTCTCCTCATAAGCGACAACGCTTCTTTTGCGGACTACTTGAACCATCTCCTGGGCGAGGCGGGACATGCGGTGACGACGCTCGACGACCCAAGCCAGGGATTTCGCGAGGTCCGGCGGCAAAAACCGGAGCTGATCATCCTCGCCGTTGAGCCGGCTAAGATTGCGCCTTTGGCGGTCGAGCACCGCGTCCATACGCCGAAACCAAGAGTCATCCCGGTGATAGTGATCTCGGAATGCCTGAGGCTGGAAGCAGAGCTCTTGCACGTATTCGATTTCATTCCCAAGCCACTCCAGATAAAACGTCTTTTCGACGACCTCACCTCCCTTGCGCAGAGAAGCGCGCCGTCGTGCACGCCTCACGAGATCGATGATGATCTTTGCTGCGAATTCTCCAAACACATCCTTAGTTGCACGGGACTCCATTTCGAACAACGCAACCGCGCCGCGCTTTTGCGCGGGCTCGCCAAGCGGATGCACGCCCTGCGCATCGGCAGCTATCGCCAGTACCTGGCCTACCTCAAGCTGCACGGCGAAGACCGCCACGAACTGCAGAAACTGCTGCAGTTCCTCACGGTGGGAGAAACCTACTTTTTCCGCTATCCAGCCCATTTCGCCGCCCTCAGAGAGCGTTTCATCCCGCCCCCCCCCGTAGACCGGCCGATAAGGATCTGGTCGGCCGGATGCTCTACCGGCGAGGAGCCGTATTCGATAGCGATCACCCTGATGGAGGCGCTCCCGGACTGGAGGGACCGCGACATCAGGATCATCGCCACCGACATCAACAACCGTTCGCTCAAGCTGGCCCGCGAGGGGGTTTACTCCTCCTGGTCGCTGCGCATTACTCAGGGGGAGCAGATCGGTCGCTACTTCGACCGGGTCGGGCAGAGCTTCCTGATCAAGGACGAGGTGAAACGGCTGGTCCATTTCTGTCACCTGAACCTATCTGGTCCGGGCCGCGACGAGATGTGGCAGGATCTTTCTGCGCTTGACGCCATTTTCTGCCGCAACGTGCTCATCTACTTCACGCCGCAGGCAGCCGACCAGGTGCTGCGGTGCCTCGCCGGCGCGCTGAAGGTTTCCGGCCAGCTCTTCCTTGGGCACGCCGAGACGCTCTTGCAGCAAGACAGCGGTCTTGAGATACGGCGCCAGGGGAAAACCTTCTTCTACCTTAAAACCGCGCCCCGCACCTCTCAGACGCCCCAGCCCCCGCCCTGCGCGAAAACGGCGCCGCAAGCCATACCGGAACTGCCGGAACTGCCGGCTGTACCGGCACAGGCGGCGCCCAAGGCGGTTTCACCTCCCCTGCCGGCGCCCTTAGCCCCGCCCTCCCCTGCTGCGCTTGGCGTCGCAGCGGCCCGCGAACTCTTCGACCAGGAGGAATTCGACCGGGCACAGGAGCTTTTGGACCGGATACTGGCGGAAGATCCGTCTAACGCCGCTGCGCTGGTGCTGGTTGCCTTCATCCTGGCGGGAAAGGGAGAACTGCAAGAAGCGCTCAAGACCTGCAGCAGAGCCCTGGAACTGAACGACCTACTGCCTGAAGCATACTTTCTCAAAGGGGTAATCCTCGATGCCGAGGACCGCCTGGCCGAGGCGGCCGACGAGTACAGAAAGGCGCTCCTTTTGGAGCACGAGTTCGTCATGCCGCGCTACCACATGGGGAGGCTGCATCTGAGACTGGGGCGCCAGGCGGAGGCGGCGCGCGAGATCAGAAACAGCATCAGGATCCTCGCCCGGCACGACGGCAACGATACCGTCCCCTTCTCGGGCGGCCTTACCCGGGCCGTCTGCATGATGCAACTGCAAAACGCCCTGGCGCAGGTCGCCTGAGGCGTTCACCTTTTAGCGGCACAAGGGGTACCAGATGACGGGAAAAGAGGAAGCCTACGACATCCGCAGCATCCTGGGACAGATGCGGGATGAGTACTGGCAGGCGCTTTCCGAAGAGGAGGTGCAGGCCAGGGAAGTGCTGGAGTGCCTGGTCTTTACTTTGGGGGGCGAGCGCTTCGCCTTCGAGACGCAGCATGCCTGCGAGGTGATCCGGGTACCGAAGCTGATCCGGGTGCCCGCGGTGCAGACGCTTATCGCCGGAATCTTCAACCTGCGCGGCGAGATCACCGCCGCCATGGACATCCGCCCGATGCTGGGGCTCGCCCAGCCCGAGATCGGCGCCGCCGGAAGGATAGTGGTGGTCAAAAGCGACCGGTTCGCCACCGGCATCCTCATCGAGGCCGCACACGGGGTGCAGGGGCTTTGCTGCGACGGTTTCGAGCCTGCCATGGCGGGAGGGGCGAAGCGTTTCGTCAGGGGGCACTTCAACGAGCAGGACGGCTCCATCATCCTTTTAGACATGGAGGCGCTCCTCGCCGCGCCGGAGATCGTGGTGGGCGAGGGATAAAGCAAAAGGTTTTCCATTTGATTTCAATTTAAACGGGGATGAATATGTCCAACAAGCTATCGGTAAAGATCGTCAGCGTCCTGATCATGGTCATGATCGTCATCATGACCGCCTTCTCGGTGTACTTCGTCCGCTCGCGCAGGCAGAACATGGAGGAGGAGCTCCTCTCCAAGGGGCGGATCCTGGCACAGACGGGGGGCAAGTCCATGGAGCGCATCCTGGCCGAGGCGATAGCCAACCGGAAGCTCACCATGGAACAGCTCTTCGACGAGCGCTACGTCCCGATCCCCAACACCGAGCCGCAGAAGTACCACACCAAGTACGACAGGTTTCTGGACGAGGCGGTCCAGGCCCTGGAGGATGAATTCCTCAAGGACGACCAGATCGTCTTCGCCGCCGTCGTGGACCGAAACGGCTACCTTCCGACCCACAACAGCAAGTTTTCCGCGCCGCTCACCGGCGACCGGGAGCGGGACAAGAACGCCAACCGGACCAAGCGCCTGTTCCAGGACGAAGTGGGGCTTGCCGCGGCAAGGAGCCTCGCCCCCTTCCTGAAGCAGGTATACCAGCGCGACACCGGCGAGAAGATGTGGGATCTGTCGGTACCGGTAAACGTCCAGGGGAAACACTGGGGGGCCTTCAGGATCGGCTTCTCGATGCAGAAGACAGAGCAAAAAGGGGCGGAGCTCAGAAACGAGATCGTGCTCAGCATGCTGGTCATGCTGATCGCCTGCTCGGTCACCATCCTCCTCGTGGTGAGCCGCGCGGTGAGGCCTTTGGCCAAACTGACCGCGGCCGCCCACCGCATCACCGGCGGGGAGTTGGACGAGACCATCCCCGTGGAGAGCAACGACGAGATCGGGACGCTGGCCGAGGCCTTCAACACCATGACCACGGTGATCGTGCGCGACCTGAAGGAAGAGATCGGCCGCAGCGGGCGCCTGATCGCGTCGGTGAAAGAGGCGGTGATCCAGCTTTCCAGCGCGGCCAACGAGATGATGGCGATCTCGGCGCAGCAGGCCTCGGGGTCGACCCAGCAGGCAAGCGCGGTCCAGGAGGTGACCACCACCTCGGAGGAGATCGCCATCACCGCCAAGATGATCACGGCCAACGCGCGGAGCGTCGAGACCGTGGCCGAGGACACCACCAGCAACTGCAACAACGGCCGCGGGGACGTGACCAACGCCATCGAGGGGATGGGGCGGGTCCGCAGCCAGGTAGAGAGTATCGCCCGCAGCATGCTGGAATTGGGAGACAACAGCCAGAAGATCGGCGGCATCGTGGAGATCATCGACGAGATCAGCGACCAGACGAACCTTTTGGCCTTGAACGCAGCCATCGAGGCCGCAGGGGCCGGGGAGGCGGGCAAGCGCTTCGCCATCGTGGCGCACGAGGTGAAAAGGCTCGCCGACCGCACCGTCGAGGCGACCCGGCAGATCAAGGGGCTGATCAGCGAGATCCAGAGCGCCACCAACAACACCATCATGGTGACCGAGGAAGGGACCAAGGCGGTCGACTACGCCTCCAGCCTCGTGGACAAGGTGCAGCTCTCCTTCGCCTCCATTGTGGGAACGGCACAGGAAACGGCGCGTACCGCCAAGGAGATTTCGCTCTCGACGCAGCAGCAGACCTCGGCCTGCGAACAGATGGCCGAGACCATGAGCGAGGTGCGCGACGTGGCGCAGCAGGTCGCCATGTCTGCGACAGAAACCGAACGGGCCATCGCCGAAATCCTGGAACTTGCCGAAAGGCTCAAGGAGATCACGGAGGAAGAGGCGTAGATGGGAAGCCGCTACCTCGAGATCTTCTGCCGCGAGGCCGAAGAGCATCTTGCCTCGCTGCAAAGCGGGCTCCTGGTCCTGGAAAGGAACCCGGAGCGGAGCTCGCTTTTGCACGAGCTCTTGAGGAACGCGCACACCCTGAAGGGATCGGCGCGCATGGTGGGGCTATCCGACATAAGCGCCATCACCCACACCATGGAGGAGCAGCTGAAGGGGATGGAGCGGGGGGAGCGGCAGGTTGACGCAGACGCCATCGACCTGCTTTTGAAAGGCGCCGATGCCGTGGCGCTGATCACCTCGGCGCTTTTGCGCGGGGAGGTCCCGGACCTCGACGTGGAGCGCTTCGTGGCCGAGTATGACCGCGGCGAGCTTACCCGCCCGGCGCCCTCCGAAACCCGCGAGGCCGCGGCCGAACAGCAAAGCGAGACGGTGCGCGCCAACGTCAAGACCCTCGACCACCTGGTGAACCTGATCGGCGAGATGATCATCAACAAAAAGCGGCTGGAGGCGAAGCTCTTAACGCTCAAGGAGATCGCCGCCTCGCTTCCCGCCGACCAGGCTCAGTCCCTCACCCTGTTTCGCCGCGACCTTGAGGAGGACGTCCTCTACCAGGACTACCTGATCCAGGAGCTGCACGAAAAGGCGATGGCGCTCAGGATGCTCCCCTTGAGAAGCATCTCCGACGGCTTCGAGCGGCTGGTGCGCGATCTGGCCCAGCAGTTGGGTAAGGAGGTCCGGCTCCAGATCACCGGGCACGGCATCGAGATGGACCGGGTGCTTTTGGAGGGGCTCAAGCCGATGCTGATCCACCTCCTTACCAACGCCGTCTGCCATGGCATCGAGTCCCCGCACGAGCGTACCGCGGCCGGCAAGCCGCGCGAGGGGGTGGTATCGCTTTCGGCGCGCCACGAGGGGCGCTCGGTCATCGTCGAGGTCGCCGACGACGGCAAGGGGATGGACCCGGCCAGGATCAAGGCGGCGGCCCTGGCGAAGGGGGTCATCGACCCCCGGGAAGCGGAGGCGATGGGCGACGAGGAGGCCCTCTACCTCACCTTCTGGCCCGGCTTCTCCACCGCCGAGATCGTCACCGACATCTCGGGGCGCGGCGTCGGCATGGACGTGGTGAAGCGGAACATCGAACGGGTCAAGGGGAACATCACCCTGACCAGCGAGAAAGGGAGCTTCTCGCGCGTCACCCTGCAGCTGCCGCTCACCCTCTCGGTGATCGAGGCGCTCCTGATCCAGTGCGGCGGAGAGGACTTCGCGGTTCCCCTCAACTACGTACAGGAGATCCTCAAGGTGCGCCCTGAGGAGATCTCGGTGTTGGGAGCGGGCGAGGTGATCAAGGTGCGGGGGGTTACCACTCCCCTTTACAGCCTCGCCGCGATGCTGGAATTGCCGCGGCAGACAAAATCCTGCGCGACGCTGGCGGTCATCGTGCTGAAGCTGGCCGACCAGCGCATGGCCTGCCTCGTGGACGCGCACCTGGGAAGCTCGGAGGTCGTGGTCAAGGGGCTGGGGAAGCAGTTTCGCAACGTCAGGTTCCTGTTCGGCGCCACCATCATGGGGGACGGCAACCCCGCCCTGATCCTGAACGTCCCCGACCTCTTCTCGGCAGCGGCAAACGACGGGCGGAGAGCGACCCGCAGCGGCGCGGAACTGGACGAGGAGCGGCGTTTCAAGGTGCTCGTGGTGGACGACTCCATCACAACCCGGACCATGGAGCAGAGCATCCTCCTCACCCAGGGGTATGACGTGGTGACGGCCGTCTCCGGTGAGGACGCCTTGCAAAAGTGCGCGGATGAGGATTTCGACCTGATCATCTCCGACGTGGAGATGCCGGGTATCAACGGCTTCGAGCTGACACGGGCCCTCAGGGAGTCGGAGCGCTACCGGGAGATCCCGATAATCATCGTCTCGTCGCTGTCGCGCGACGAGGACAAGAGGCAGGCGCTGCAGTCAGGCGCGCAGGCGTACATCGTAAAAGGTGCCTTCGACCAGGGGATGCTCCTGGAGACGGTGCAGATGCTGATCGGCTGACGGCAACGATTCGGCGGGGACGGTTTCGATGACCATAAGGATTGTGCTGGCGGACGACTCGGCTTTGGTGCGCCAGATCCTGAAGGACATACTGCAGGGGGAGGAGGATATCCAGCTGGCCGGCGAGGCCTGCGACGGCAAGGAGGCGTGCGAGCTGACCTTCCGGCTCAAGCCCGACCTGGTGCTCATGGACATCCGCATGCCGGTCATGGACGGCCTTGAGGCGATCGAGGAGATCATGGCGCAGGCCCCGACCCCGGTACTGGTCCTTTCCGGCGCGGTGGAGGCAAGCGAGGTGGACCGTGCCTTCACCGCCATCAAGCGCGGCGCGCTCGACGTGATGGAAAAGCCGGAACTGGGGAGCGCAGAAGCGCTGGAGGAGTTCAGCTGCCACCTGCTGCAGAAAGTGCGGCTTTTGGCGCGCATCAGGGTCATCAGGCACCCGCGCCGCAAGCTGAGGCTCCCCGTCTCCCTGGAAGTCCCCTCTTTAGGGCCGGGTCACGACATCCTGGCGATCGGGGCCTCGACCGGCGGACCGAAGGCCGTGATGACCCTTTTGAAGAGCCTCCCCGCCGGTTTTCCGGCAACCGTCTTCGTGGTGCAGCATATAGCAGCGGGCTTCGCCCCGGGCTTCGCCTCATGGCTCAACCGCGAATGCGCCCTGCCGGTCAAGATCGCCGTGGACGGCGGGAGATATCTCCCGGGCGAGGCGGTCATCGCGCCGGACGGCAGGCACATGACGCTTTGCGACGGGAAGATCAGGCTCGACAGCGACCCCGCGGTCAACTGCTGCCGGCCTTCCATCGACGTCTTCTTCAATTCCCTGGCCCGGGCGCGCTGCGACCGTGTGGTAAGCATCCTCTTGACCGGGATGGGGCGCGACGGCGCCCTCGGGATGCTCCGGATCAAGGAAGCCGGAGGCACCACCATCGTGCAGGACGAGCCGAGCTGCGCCGTTTTCGGTATGCCGAAAGCTGCCATCTCCCTTCACGCAGTGGACCAGGTGCTCCCCCTGGATCTCATGCCGGGGGCGATCGCGAAGCTTTTCGGCGTTGCGGCCGGCAACGAAGCACCACGACCAACAACCTCAGTGCAGATAAAGGAGGCAACTTGTGGCAAAAACGATACTGATCATTGACGACAGCGAGGTGGTCCTGACCATGGCCATGGACGCGCTGGTTCAGGCAGGATACGAGGTGCTCACCGCCACCAACGGCATCGAAGCGAACCGCTTCATCTTCTCGAAAAAGAGGCCGGACCTGATCATCATGGACATCATGATGCCGATGCTGGACGGCAACAAAAAGGCGAAGCTGCTCAAGGAGAACGAGGTAAGCAAGGACATCCCGATCCTGCTTCTTTCTTCCAAAAGCGAAAACGAGATGCGCGAGTTGGCGGCCGAGGCTGGGGCGAACGGCTACATCCTCAAGCCTTTCAGCGCAGAAGAGCTTACCGCGAAGGTGAAGAAGTCCCTGGAAGGGTGATCGTGCCGGGTGCCGCTGCACCACGATTGTAAAAAAACGAACAGTGAATTTTTTTACAGTTAGCGGAAAACCGCCGTGGTTTAGCGCACTTTTGCCCACCCCCTCCTGGAACTGTAAAATTTTTCACACCAAGCCCCGCAAAACGAGCTGCAGCGCCAGCTCCCAATCGGTTGAAAACGCGTCACTTTTCCCCTGGCCTTTTTGGCATGCATATTGGAAAGCAATGTTTAAGCTGAGCCAATATCGAGCACCGGGGGACACCATGGATCACCAGTACAGCATCATCAATCAATGCCTGCAGTTGCTGAAGCAAAGCGACATGCCGACCATAAAGAAGCTGCGCGTGGAGATACAGCTCATTCAGATGAAGCGGCTGCTTCTGAACGACAGCCTCACCAGCGACCTGACGCACAACAGTTGCGGGGACGACGTTTTCGAGGGGCTCTTGAACCAGATGCGCAGGATATGCTGCGGGAGGTACGAGGGAGAAGCGTTAACCGACCTGATGGAGCGCATCGGCGGCATGCTGACCGTCCTGGGCGGAAACCATGCCGCGCACTGAGGCAGCATGCGCGGTCGGGAGCACCACGCGGGCCATGGTCCCCTTCCCCGGAGCAGAGGTAAGCTGCAACCGGCCGCCGTGTTCGACGACGATGTATTGCGAGATGTAGAGCCCCAGGCCGCTCCCCCCCCGGTCCAGCTTGGTCGAGTAGAAAGGTTCGAATAGGCGCTCCATGGTTTCCGGCTTGATGCCGACACCGTTGTCACTGACTTCCACCACCACCTCGCCGTTATCGGCATCATGGCGGGTGGTCAGATGCACCTCCCCCTCCCCGTCGTCAAGCGCCTGCATGGCGTTCAGGATCAGGTTGATGAGCACCTGCTCGATCTGCGACTGGCTTCCGGGAATCACCGGGATCCCGGTGCCAAGGGAGGTCTTCAACTGCACGTCCTTCTTGATCTGGCAGGCGAGCACCGACAAGGCCGCAGACACCGCGGCGTTCAGCTCCAGTTTCTGGTGCAGATGTGCGTCGCCCCCCACCCCGTAGTCCCTGAGCCCCTGCACCACCCGCGCGATCCTCTCCGAATTCTCCACGATCTTTCCGGCGTTGTCAGTCATCGCGTGGCGCGCCTTCTCGAAGGGGACTCCTCCCAGGTAAAAATCCCCCTCCTCCTCACGGACGCGGTCTAAAAGCGGCACCGCATCGCTCCACACCTTCCCGATCATGTAACCGGAGAAGCGGATCGAGGCGTTGGGGTTGTTGATCTCATGGGCCATGCTGGAGAGAAGCAACCCCAGCGAGGTCATCTTGTTGGTCTGGATCAGCCGTGCCATGACCAGTTTTTTCTCTTCCTGCACCTCGAGCTTCATCGCCTTCAGGAGCTCTTCCTGCAAGGCGAGGTTCTCAAGCTCGCGCAGCTCTAAGGAGGCGGCCATGGCGTTGATGGCGTTGGCGGCGCGCGCCAGTTCGTCGTCCCCTTCCAGGTCGACCCGCGCCGAAAGTTTGCCCGAACCTATCTCCTCGATCCCCCCATCAGCATGTTGAAGGATGAGGTGACCCGCTTGAGCACCTGGTAGCTGAGAAGCGAAACGGCCACCCAGAAAAGCGTCCCGATGGCAAGCGAGGCGGCGACGAGGTTCACCAGCCGCTCCCGCACCGCCGACATGTCGAGCAGCAGGTGCACCCTGCCGATCACCCGCTGCTTGTCGGTCTCCTGGTGGCCAAGGAGCACCGATTCAGGCGACAGCACCGAGCTGGGAGAGGTGATTTCCACCTCCATCTTGACAGTCTCCCCCTGAGGAATCTCCACCTTGCGCGCCTCGGCCGCCACCCTTCCCTGCTGGTCGATGATGAGGACCGAAACCACGGAGGATTGGCGCGAGGTGCCCTCGGCCAGCGCGGAAAGAGCCTCACGGTTTTCGGCGAAGAGCGGCAGGCGGGCGTTTTGCGAGAGGATGGTGGCAAGGAGCCTCCCCTCGCGCTCAAGCGTGCTGCGGTAGGCATTGATCTCGGTCAGAACGTAAAAGGTGACGAAGGCCGCCGTCAAAAGCGCAATGGTCCCGGTGAAGATCAAGTAGAGGCGGACCCGGAAACTCTTGGTGAAGGGGGAGAGCCGGAATTTCCTTTTCACTCTTTTCTTCATCGGCCGGTCACGCTGGAGAGCTTCAGTTGGCGCACCACACCGTCGTTGGACTTAGTGATCGCCCGGCGCGGGTGCTCGGGCGGGATCTCCTCGACCGGCTTCCCCTCCAGAACGCTCTGAGCCATTTCCCCCAGCTGTCTGCCGATGTCGAAACGGTCGATGGTGAGCGCCACCGCTCCCCCCATGGTGAGGTAGACGTCGGCGAAGGTCACCACCGGCACCCGCTCCCCCTGCGAGAAGAGGAAGTAGGCTTCAGTAGCGCCCGGTGAGACAGCCGTAGCGTCCGGGAGCATCCAGAGCGCGTCCACCTTCCCCCGCAACGACTGCAGCATCCTCGGGGTCTCCTTGGCCGCGCGCACCTCGCGCAGCACGAGATCGACCCGGGTGCGGGCTGCCAACGCCTGGGCGCGCTTCAGGTACGCACCGCTGCGGGAAGGGTCGTAAACCACACCCACCTTCTGGGTACCCAACGCCTCGAAGACGGAGAGGTACCGGGACGGGTCGAGCAGCATGCTGACGCCGGTGGACCATCTGCGCGGCTTGGGATTCAAGGCCATCATGTACAAAACCGGCGTGCTGTTCTGCTTCTGGGCGAGAGCGAGGGCGCGGTCGCCTACCGCTACGATCAGCTTGGGGTGTTCCTCGCGCGTGATGCGGGTCACGTCGGCCTCGGCATATTCAGAGAGGACCACCCTTCTCATGCTGGCACGGCACTCGCGCTTGAAGCCGTTCACGGCCTCTTCGTACCCCTTCTCGTGCAGGGACTGCAACACCAGTACGTCGTAGCCAAATGCGGGAAGCGGGATCAACAACAGCAAGGCGAGCAAGAGGAATCTCAGAAATTGCATCTTACCCCCAGCTCTATCCAGCGCCCGGGATTCTGGTATACGCGGTACACATACTGGTGTCCGTTCAACAGGTTGCGAACCGAAACAAACGGCTCAAGGGAAACCTTCTCCCCGTAATGCATTTCCTTTCTTAGGTGCAGGTCCCATATGACGTCGCTGTATCTACCTCCTTGCCTAGCCTCGTTCCAGTCCACGTAGTGCCCGGTGAGTTCTCCGCGAAAGTGGCTGGGGTCCTGGTATCTGAGCCCGATGTTGACGGTGTGCTTGGGCACCCCCTTGATGACCGGGCCATTGACGCCCAGGGTGGCGCCGATGAAGGTGTACCCAACCGAAAGGGAGGTGTTGTACAGAGGAAGGGTCTTCGCCTCAAGTTCTACACCCTGCTTCAGCTGCCGCTCCTTAGTAATGCCGGTCGCAGTCGGCGCGATGACATCCCAGGTGTCGTTTCTGAACAGGGTTCCCTTGACCCAGAGGTAGGGAAGGTCGCCGGACTCGAAGCCGAACTGCGAGGTCCAGACCTTTTCCGTGGAGTCCGAGCGGTTAAGCGAGGTGAGGCTGTATCCCGTGGCGGTGTAGCCGCGAAGAATGCTGTTGTCGGTGAGCGCGTAGGTAACGCCGAAGCTTGGGCTGAAGTGGTCGCCTCCTGAGCCCGTCCTGTCAAAGCGCGCACTGGGGGTGACGGCAAAGCGGCCGAGCGTCAGCGTGTCGCTCAGGTAGACGCCGAACCGATCGGCGTCTCGGTTCAGGATGTCGGCCCTGATCTGTGAGCTGCTCACCTGCGCCGCCACGTGCTCGTAATCGACCCCGGCCACCACCCTCTGCAACTCGTCCAGCCACGAGAGCTTGAAGCCCCCTCCTACCCTGGACTCGTCCAGGGCAACGGTTAATGTCTTGGAAACGCCCTGCAGGTCCGTCCGGCGAAAAAGGGTTCCCTCAGTTTCCGAAGCTACCGCCGCAGCTTCGAGACGCAGGTGGTCGGTCAGCTGATAGCTGGCGGCCAAGGTGCTGATCAGATACCGCGTGTTCTGGCTGGTGGAGACGGGACCGTCCTGGTACATGCCGTTGAAGCCCTGGCTAAGCCAGGTGGTCAAGGCGAGAGAGCCGCCGTTTGGGAGGTCGTACAGCAACTTGCCGTAGAAGTTGTCCTTGTCGACCCCGTTGTTGGCAAGAAGGCCGTCCGACCGCAGCTTCCCGCCGGACAGGTAGTAGCCGAAACTGTCCACCGTGCCGCTCAACTCCCCCCGCAGGTCCGCGGTGTCCCGTTTGCCGTACGACCCGGACGCCATGCCGCCGATGGCACGCTCTTGATCCGGGGACTTGGTCATGACGTTGATCACCCCGCCCAAGGCGTTGCCCCATGCAGACGACGCGGCTCCCTTCACTATTTCCACCCTCTCGATCATCTGCACCGGGACTGCGGCGATGTCTGGGTAATTCTCCGAGAGCGTATTGAGGGGGACGTTGTCTATCAATACCAGCACGTGGTTGAAGTTGGCCCCCTGCAGCTTGAAGTTGGTGGAGGCCCCCGGCGTGCGGATCATCTCCACCTGTACCCCGGCTACGGCATAGAGTATGTCCGCCAGGGTGTGGGCGTTAAGCGCCAATATGTCCTCGGAAGTCACCACGGTTATGTTCTCGGCGGTCTGGGAGGCCGGCCTTGGGGACCTGCTCCCCGACACTATCTCGGCCTCGTCGCCATTGTAGAGTTCCAAAGAACGAAGCTCTTCGTCCCCCCTCGCCTGAGAGACGGCAATGATCAAAAACAGCATCTGCACTATCAGAGGGACCTTAGCTCTGGCAAAAGCGGACTGAACAATGGCAATGGCTTTTTGCAATTCCCCTCCAACCTTAAAAAAATAAAATATATTATTGCAAACTGATTAAAGGCGTGTTAACTTACCATAACCTATCGAGCAAGGACAAGATTTTTGACATTAAAAAATGGAGGGTTCGGAGATGGCCAAAAAAAATGTCTCATTCGAGATTATTGACGAGGGAATTGCCGACAAAGAAAGCACCGATTTGTTTAGCTGCTGCTGGACCGCTTTTCTCTACGATACCTACGATTACTTTTAATGCCTATGGCACGCCTCCCTCTGTGGATGGCGTGCCTCCTTTACAGCCCCGGCACACCCAGTTATGACATCGCCAGCACCCCAGATACGACCCGGAACTCGACATGGAACTATCCAGGTATTTAAAGATATATCCCGACCAGACGCGCCCAGATCACCTGCTTTTGTTCTCCACCTTCCAGCTCTCTGTTGCACGCGTTCCCCGCGCCACCCTCGATGAAGCGCTGCAAGGCCCCCCTTCTGCCGAGCGCGACGCGCTGGTGCGACTGGGGATGCTGACCCCGGACCCTGCAGCGGAGAGGGAGAGGATACGGCTTTTTTTAGATCGCGCCAATGAGCGTGCTCGCCATTTCAAGGCGATGGTGGTCTTGAACCTCGACTGCAACCTCGACTGCGGCTACTGCTATGAAAGGGAATTCCGCGGCGGGCATTACATGTCCGACGCCACGGCGGACCTTCTGGTCGAGACGCTGCTCCGGGAAAGGATCTCCAAGGAGTGGGACGTTACCCTATCTTTTTATGGCGGGGAGCCGTTGCTCTCCCAGGACCTGATCCGGCGAATCTCAGCGCCGCTATTGCAGGGGGCCCGCAACCACGGGGTGCGGTATGGCTTCAACCTGGTTACCAACGGCACACTCCTGAACCGTGACACTGCGTTAGAGCTCATGCCGCTCGGGTTGCTGGGAGCGAAGTTCACCCTGGACGGTCCGCGCGAAATCCACGACGGCGAGCGTCCCTACGCTTCCGGCGCTGGGAGTTTCGACGCCATCGTGGACAACCTCTCTGAGATCTGCGAGCTCCTGCCGATCCAGATCGGCGGAAACTTCCGGCGCGAGAACTACCGCGACTTCCCGCGCCTTCTGGACCAGCTCGCCTCTCGCGGCATCACGGGAGAAAAGCTACAACTGGTCCAGTTCACACCGGTGACGCCGAAGGCCGGTTGCTCCGAGTATGGCTCGGGATGCGCCTCGTCGAGCGAGCCGTGGCTTGTGGAGGCCCTCCTTTACCTGAGGGAGGAGATACTTTTCAGGGGGTACAGGACCGGGAAACCTTCGGTCTCCGCCTGCATCGTCGAATTCCAGGACAACATCGTGGTCAACTGCGAGGGTCGATACTACAAGTGCCCGGCTCTCATGGGATGGGAAGGATACAGCGTGGGGAGCCTCGCCGAGGGGATTAAGGACTACCGCCAGTCGCACGGCATCGGGAACTGGCAGGCCGACGCCTGCCTGGACTGCTGCTATCTTCCCCTTTGCTTCGGAGGTTGCCGCTTCCTTACCAAACTGCACGGAAAGAGCCTCGACGAAGTGGACTGCAGGCGGAAGTTCCTCGACGCCGCGTTGGAACAGTTGCTGCTGCAGAACATGGCCTACCCGCACAACTCCGCGAAGAAGAAGCCCACCACCCCGGCCTCCCACTCCATCACTGCGTCCGCCCCCTACTGACGCTCCTGCTTCAACCTCTTGTTCAGTGTGGGGCGCGTCAGTCCGAGGAGTTCCGCCGCCTGTGTCTGGTTGCCGCCGGTAAGCTTCATCGCCTCGGCGATCAGATACTCCTCGACCTGCAGCACAGTTGGAAACTTCCCGAACAAAGCAAAAAGCGGATTGGCTGCATCCACACTCTGGGGGGGACGCGCCGGCGCCGCCGCTATCCCCGGAAAGTCCGAGAGCGCGAGCGGTTGCCCGTCGTTGCAGGTAACCGCGTGGTGCACCATGTTGTAGAGCTCCCGGACGTTGCCCGGGAAACGGTACTGCGCCAGGGCCGCGATGACGCTGTGCGGAGCGGCGGGGATCGCCTTCCCCTGCTCTAGCGCTATGTTGTGCGCGAAGTAGTCGACCAGCGGGCCGACATCCTCCAGACGCTCCCTCAAGGGGGGCACCCGGAATTCGTGGGCGCAGAGGCGGAAGTAGAGGTCGTTGCGGAAGCTCCCTGCGGCCCTGAGCGCTGTGAAGTCCATGTTGGAGGCCGCGACGATGCGCGCGTCGCTTTTCAGGAGCAGATCGGAGCCGATCCGGTAGTACTCCCGCTCCTGCAAAAGCCGCAACAGCTTGATCTGCGAGGCGAGGTTCAGGTCCCCGATCTCGTCAAGGAAAAGGGTTCCGCCGGCTGCCGCGGCGATCAATCCGTCGCGCTTGCTGTCGGCGCCGGTGAAGGCCCCTTTCTTGTGGCCGAAAAGGGTGTCCGAGAACATGAAGTCGTCGAGCCCGGCTGCGTTCAGGGAGATGAAAGGGCCGGGGACGCCGGAGACTTCATGCACCGCGCGCGCCAGCAGCTCCTTCCCCGCCCCCGTCTCACCCGTGATCAGCACCGGAAGGCGCGAGGACGCGATCGCCTCGATGTACTGGAAGATGCCGCGCATCTTTTTCGAGGTGGTGACGATACCGGCGAAGGCGTCGGGATTTCGCAGCGTATCCGCCAGCAGGTAGTCCTTGAGCATCAGGTTCTGCCGGCCCAGCTCGCTTACCTGGAGCGCCTTTTTCACGCTTGCCACAAGCCTGCTCGGGTCGACCGGCTTGGTAAGGAAGTCGAACGCCCCTTGCTGCATGCAGGCAACCGCGGTCTCCACGTCCCCCATGGCGGTCATGACGATTACCGGAATCTCCGGGTGCTCGGCGGTCAGGGCGTGCAGGATTTCGGCTCCGGTTACGTGAGGCATCACCCAGTCCAGGATCACCGAAGTCACCTTGTGTTCCTTCACGTACTGAAGCACGTTCCGGCTGTCCGACAGGGTTGCCACCTGCTGCACGTCGCTTGAAGCGAGAAGTAGCGACACCTCCGTAAGAATGCCCGGCTCGTCATCCACTAAAAGCATATGTTGTTGTGTCGGCGAACTCACTGTAATGGCTCCGTTGAAAAGTACCGTCTACTTAAAGGATTCACATCATATATGGTCGTAACCTGTTATTCAACTCTTTATTGCCTCGGCGCATAGGTAAAACTGACAGACGTCCCGGGGTGTGACAGCGACAACGGTTGCAATGAAAGGCCGAATCGGCATAATCTAGAACCTGGAAAGGTAAAATAGCAGTGGAGGAAGATTTGAACCCTAGAGCGTTACTTGAGAAATACTATGAGGACAACGACGCCGCCTTGGAGATCGTGTACAGACACAGTCGCAATGTCGCGGACAAGGCGCTTGCCATAGCCGTCACGGCGGGACTGCCGCAGGCCGAGCTGGACTTCATCGAGGAGGCCGCGCTGCTCCACGACATCGGCGTCTCCCGCATCTATGCGCCAAAGCTCAACTGCTTCGGCAAGGCGCCCTACGTCTGGCACGGCGTCATCGGCCGAGAGATCCTCGATGCCGAGGGGCTTCCGCGACACGCCATGGTCTGCGAGCGGCACATAGGGGTCGGGCTCACCGCGGCGGACATCGTGGCGCAAAACCTGCGCCTGCCGGTACGGGAGATGTCGCCGGTCACAACCAGCGAGCGCATCGTAGCCTTGGCCGATCTCTTCTTCTCCAAAAAGGGAGGGGAGTTGGACCTTGAGAAGAGCACCCAGCAGGTGCGCTGCGACCTGCTCAGGTTCGGCGCGGAAAAGGTGCAGATCTTCGAGAACTGGCTCAACGATTTCGGAGTCCGCGAATCAGCCTAGCCCGCCCCCCGCGGGGCCGCGGCTGCTGATTTATGATATACTCGATGCCGCCTTACTCATTAGAAACGATGTAAAATGTTTCCAATCTGAGGCAGGGTCCCGTGCCGGGACGCTAGCTGCAGTACCTGCCAAATACCTGATCCAGTACTAGGTGCATTCATGGGAAAACCGCTTCGCGTGCTGATAGTGGAAGACTCGGAGGACGACGCACTGTTGCTTGTCTTCGAGCTGCGTCGCGGCAACTATGCTCCGGTGACCAAGCGCGTGGAGAACTCCGACTCGTTGCGCCATGCGCTCAAGGAGGACACCTGGGACCTAGTCATCTCCGACTACGTCCTTCCCGGATTCTCGGGGCTAGACGCGCTGAAGCTGGTGCGGGCCTCGGGGCTGGACCTTCCCTTCATCATCGTTTCCGGAAAAATCGGCGAGGAAGATGCCGTAAAGGCCATGAAGGAGGGGGCGAACGATTATCTGATCAAGGGAAACACCTCGCGCCTTATCCCTGCCATCGAGCGGGAGATGCAGGAGGCCGAGGTTAGGCGCAAGCGGCGCGAGGCCGAGTCGGCGCTGGTGAGAAGCGAGCGGCGCTACAAGCGGCTGGTGTCGGCGGTCACCGACTATATCTACACCGTAACTATTCAGAAAGGGGGCGTGGTGAAGACCTCGCATGGCCCCGGATGCCTCTCGGTGACCGGCTACAGCCACGAGGAGTACGTCGACAACCCGTTTTTGTGGTACCAGATGATCTACGAGGAGGACCGGGGCGCGGTGACGAGCCTCACCGAGGACCTGCGGGCCGGAATAGACATCCCCTCGCTGGAGCACCGGATACGGCACAAGGACGGCTCCCTGCGCTGGGTCATCAACACCATAGTCCCACGCTACAGCGAACAGGGCGAACTGATCGCCTACGACGGCCTCATCTCGGACATCTCGGAGCGAAAACGCGCCGAAGAGTCGCTGCAGCTGCAAAGCGCGGCGCTGGAGGCGGCGGCCAACGCCATAGTCATCACCGACAGCAGCGGGGTCATCATCTCGGTAAACCAGGCCTTCACCAGGATGACCGGGTACAGCCGCGAGGAGGCCCTCGGTCGCGATCTGAGTTTTCTGAAATCGGAGCGGCACAATTCGGAGTTTTACAGAGGCCTCAGGGAAACCATCAGCGCCGGCGAGGTCTGGCACGGAGAGATGATCAACCGGCGCAAGGACGGCACCCTCTACCCCGAGGAGCAGACCATCACGCCGGTCCTGGACGAAGACGGGCACATCATCCACTTCATCTGCATCAAGCAGGACATCACCGAGCGCAAGCAGGCCGAGCAGGCGCTGATGCAAAACGCCAGCATGCTGAAGGAAATGGAGATTGCGAAGCAGATCCAGAGTTCTTTGCTTCCGGTCGCCCCCCCCTGCCTCCCGGGCATCGACTGCGCCGGGAGCTGCTTCCCCGCCAACGACATCGGCGGCGACTACTACGACATCCTCCCGCACGGAGAAGAACTCGACCTCGTCATCGCCGACGTCTCCGGCCACAGCGTCGGAGCCGCGCTGATCATGGTCGAAACCCGCAGCGTTCTGCGCGCGCAGCTTGCGACCTTGAAGGGGCCGGCCCAGATCGTGTCGGCCCTGAACGAACTGCTGCACGAGGACCTGAGCCGGGCCGAACTCTTCATCACCATGTCGTATCTGAGTTACCACATACCCACCGGGACACTCCGCTACACCAACGCCGGCCATCCTCCTCCCCTGCTCTACCGGCATCAAACCGACCGGTTCTTCGAGCTGGACGCCGAAGGGCTCATCCTGGGGGTACACAGGCAGGTCGCCTTCCAGGAGCCCTCGCTCCAGGTCCAGGACGGAGACCTGTTGCTGCTGTTCACCGACGGTATCACCGAGGCCGAAAGCCCGGAAGGCGAGTTCTTCGGCATGGATAGATTGCGGCAGGTAGTGGCGCGCGAGCACAGTAAACCGGCAGCGGGAGTGATCGCCGCAGTCATGGAATCAGTCAGGGCCTTCACCGGCTGCGATACCTTCAACGACGACATCTCGATGCTTCTTCTCAAGTTCGGCACCGTAACCCCCCATTCTTAGGATGACTTTACTTGACGTCCCCCGGTGCGTTGTGTAAACATACGCCACCTGCACAGGACATGGCCGCCCAGCGCGGCATTTCCCGTTCCTCCCACTGCGCTCGCGCGCAGGAGGGATTATGAGTTGTGGATCGGCATTTAAACGAGGGGTATGGCATGGCGAAAAAGATCTTCGTTGCGGCGACCGGGCAAAACTGTGGCAAGACGACCATCAGCATCTCGCTCATGCACCAGGCCAGGAAAAAGTACCGTCGAGTCGGCTTTGTAAAGCCTTTCGGGCCCAAAGTGCTCCTTTATGACGACTTCATGGTGGACATGGACGCTCTGCTGATGGCGAAAGCATTCGGCATGGAAGACGACATCGCCCTCATGTCTCCTGTGGCGCTGCACCGGGATTTCACCAAGGATTACCTGAGCGGCAAACTCGACGACCTGTCGCTGGCCGATTGCGTGGTGGAGGCGGTGCGGGAGTTGGAGGAGAAATACGACTTCCTCATCATCGAGGGAGCGGGGCACGGCGGGGTCGGCTCGGTGATCGGGCTGAGCAACGCTAAAGTGGCCAAGCTGATCGACGCTCCGGTCATGATCGTCACCGAAAGCGGCATCGGCAAGGTGATCGATGCGGTGCATTTGAACCTGGCGCTGTACCAGCGCGAAGGGGCCGATGTGCGGGGGATCATCGTCAACAAGATGCTTCCCGGGAAGAAGGAACTCACCAACAAGTACCTCAAACAAGCCTTTGAACCTATCAACGTCAAGGTGACCGACGGTTTCAACTACTCCCCCATCCTGGCCAACCCGACGCTAAGCCACATCTCGAAGTTGTTCGACCTGCCGCTGCACGGCGACATCAAAGAAAAAAGCCGCATCATCCACAACATCCAGTTGGGAGCGGCTTCTTCGCAACGTGTGATCGACGGACTGCTTGACTCGACCTTGATGATAGTCACGAGCTCCAGAGACGAGCTGATCGTTACCCTATCCTCCCTGTACCACATCCCCTCCTACAGAGAGAAGATCGCCGGCCTCGTAGTATCCGGGCACTGCGCCGTTTCCGACATCAGCCAGCAGATCCTCAACGATTCCGGCATCCCCTACATCAGGGTGGAAGAAACCACCGCCGAGGTGTTCACCGCTCTTTCCGACGACGTTGCCAAGATCACCTTCGAGGACCAGGAGAAGCTGAACTGGATTATGGCCAACGCCGAAAAGGGCATGGATTTCGAAGCAATAGACGCGCTGCTGTAAGGCATGTAAGGCGGTTCAACGTTCGACGTTCAACGTTAAAACCTGTCCCCTAGCCCCTAGCCCCTGATTCTCGCCCCCTAGCCCCTGCTTCAAAGCGTAGTTCCCGGCGGCTTGCCCGGGCCTTCCTTTTCTTTCTGGCAGGAGACGCAGTAGGCGGCGAAAGGCATCAACCGCAGCCTCTGGATGTCGATTATTTCCCCGCAGTTCTCGCACTTGCCGTAGGTCCCCTGCTCCACCCTTCTTTGCGCCTCTTCCAGCGCGGTCAGCTGGTTGCGCCGTATGTCCGCTATGGCCAGCCCTGCATCGGAAAGCATGTCGAGGATGCTCTTCTCCCCCAGGTCCTGCGGGATGTCGTATTGCGTGGCGAGATCGCTGCCGGTCTGGGAAAAGATCTCGTCCCTCAGCTCCGCCCACAGCCTGCGCTTTTGTTCGGCCAAAAGGTTCCTGAATTCCAGTTCGTCCCCTTGCAGTTTATCCGGCATCTCGTACCTCCTCGATCGGTCAGGGCGCATCTTCGGTGTCGCAGACAGGGCAGCGCAATTCTCCGCTTTCCTTGTCCTGTTCCAGCGGCGATCCGCACAGGGCACAGATTTCTTTTTTGTCTTTGATCACAGGCTGATCCTTGAGGATTTGTTCTTCCAGGCTCACTCTTCTCATGGCTCCTCCTTTTGCAGCTCCGGCGTCAAAACAGCCCATAGTATACCCTAAAAACGGATGCAAGCCCCCGCTGCAAAAAAACTGTCTCCGTTGCCGCATAAGCCGCTGCGAAAAGTGCAGACGCATCGATGAACCTGCACCCTTAACGGCATAGACAGTCGGAGGGTGGGCACAAGAAGGCTCTCATAGAGCGGTCATCAGTACTGAACAAGGGAGATAGAAAAGGTTCGCGACTAAGGCAGCGACTACTTCAGCGTTGGGGGGAGATTTGCTAATATTCGGAGTAAGATCCTGCGTGTTTGCAAATATGGAAAGGAAAACGGACGCGGCAGTAACAGTTAATCCGGTTCTGGGTACTCGATCTCTTCTCCCAGGTAGTTGGTGAAAAGCAGAGTCCGGCCGCCACTGCCAGGGCGACCGGAAAGGACATCGACCTTTCCTTTGCCGCCAGGGAGGTCGATGACGTAATGCGGAACGGCAAGCCCGGAGGTGTGGCCGCGCAGCGCCTGCATCACGGAGATCCCCTGCCCCACGCGGGTCCTGAAGTGGGCGGTCCCCTGTACCAGGTCCATTTGATGTATGTAGTAAGGACGCACCCGGATGGCGAGCAGACGCCGCATCAGGCTCAGCATCGTCTGGGGGTCGTCGTTCACCCCCTTGAGGAGCACGGTCTGGTTCCCCAGCTGCACCCCGGCATCGGCGAGCCTGGCACAGGCCTTGGCCGATTGCGGGGTTATCTCCCGGGGATGGTTGAAGTGGGTGTTGACGTAGACAGGATGGCTGCGCTTCAAAAGGCGCGTGAGCCCGGGGGTGATCCTTTCCGGAAGGGTCACCGGGGCCCGCGTCCCGATCCTCACGATCTCGACGTGCGGTATGCGGGAAAGCGCTGAGAGTATCGCGGCGAGACGGTCATCCGGCAAGAGCAGCGGATCGCCGCCGGAGAGGACGACGTCGCGGATCCGCGGGTCGCCGGCAATGTAAGCGATGGCGTCGTCAACCTTGGCCGGCGCCATGCTGGCGCACCCCACCCCTCTTTTCCTCATGCAGAAGCGGCAGTAGACGGCGCAGGCAGAGGAGACGATCCAGACGACCCGGTCCGGGTAGCGGTGGATCAACCCGGGGACCGGGGAAAGCCGCTCCTCGTCCAGGGGATCGGGGGACTGGGTCAGGTCGTCAAGCTCTGCAGGGTCGGGGACGCACTGGCGCCAGATGGGATCGCCCGGCTCCTCGATCAGTCCGAGGTAGTAGGGCGTGATCCGCATGGGGTAGCGCTCGACCACCGGCGAAAACGCGCCCCCCTGCAGACGAAAAAGCCCGGAAAGCTCCTCCGGGCTGGTGATGCAGTTTTTCAGGCTTTTCTCCCACGCTTCCATCAGAGCTCTAGGGCACCGATCAGCGAGGAGACAGATTCTATCTTGTGGTCAACCAGGTACTGCTCCATCTCCCGGGCGATCCGCTGAGCCGCGGAGGGGTCGAGGAAGCTTGCGGTGCCGACCTGCACCGCAGTCGCCCCCGCCAGCATGAACTCCAGGGCGTCGCGGCCGTTCATGATGCCGCCGATGCCGATCAGCGGCAGCTTAACCGCCTTGGCCACCTGCCAGACCATCCGGAGCGCTACCGGCTTGATCGCCGGGCCGGAGAGCCCGCCGGTGACGTTGGCCAGCACCGGGCGGCGGCGCTCCAGGTCGATCGCCATCCCGGTGAGGGTGTTGATCAGCGAGAGGGCGTCCGCTCCGGCGTCGGCACACGCCTTGGCCATCAGCACCACGTCGGTGACGTTGGGGGAGAGCTTTACGATCATCGGCTTGGTGGTGTTTTTCTTCACCAGGCGCACCACCTCCTGCGCGGCGCCGGGGTCGGTGCCGAAAACGATTCCCCCCTGCTTCACGTTGGGGCAGGAGATGTTCACCTCGATGCCGGCGACGCCGGAAAGCCCATCCAGCCTGGCCGCGACCTCGCCGTACTCTTCCAGCGTGTTGCCGTAGAGGTTCACGATCACCGGGGTGTTCACGTTCTTGAGATACGGGAGTTTCTGCTCGATGAAGGCGTCGATGCCGACGTTTTGCAGGCCGATGGCGTTCAGCATCCCGCCCGGGGTTTCCACGATGCGGGGGGTGGGGTTGCCGGCCTTGGGCTTCAGCGACAGCCCCTTGCTGATCATCGCCCCGATGCACTCAAGGTCGAGGTAGTCGGCGAACTCGGCGCCGTATCCGAAGGTGCCGGATGCGGTCATCACGGGGTTGCGCATCTTGATCCCGGCGACAGCCACGGACATGTCAGGTCTTTGCATGTTTAACTCCATTGCAGTTCGAAGCTGTCGAAGACGGGGCCGTCCTTGCAGACACAGCGGTAGTCGGGGGTATCCTCGGTGTGGTTGGCCCCCTTCATTACGCAGCCAAGGCAGGCGCCCACGCCGCAGGCCATGTACGCCTCCATCGAGACCTGGCAGGGGACCTCGTGCAAAGCCGCCATCTTGGCGACGGCGCCGAGCATCGGGGTCGGGCCGCAGGCGAAGATGCGCATCCCTTTATTCAGGTGCCTCTCCAGCACCTGGGTCACGAAGCCGCTCTCGCCCAGAGTGCCGTCGTCGGTCGCCACGTAGGTCTCGACTCCGAGCCTCTCGAACTCGGTGATGCAGAGGATGTCGTCGCGGTTCCTGCCGCCGGCGAAAAGGCGCACCTTCTCGCCTCGCGCCACCAGCGCCTTGGCGAGGTAGTAAAGGGGGGCAAGGCCTACGCCGCCGCCTACCAGCACCTTTTCCTCGCCAGCGGGACCCAGGTCGAACCCTCGGCCCAAGGGCGCCAAAAGGTCCACCACGTCGCCGTGGTGCAACGCGGAGAGGAGCTTGGTCCCCTTCCCCACCACCTTGTACAGGATCTCGCAGTACGCCTGCGTGCCGCACCCGGCGTACTCGGCGGTGAAGGTCCCGACGTCGAAAAGCCCGAAGGGGCGCCTGAGCAGCGGGTCTATGGCATCGGTCACCTTGAGCATGAGAAACTGCCCCGGCGCCGAAGCGAGCAATTCCTGCGGAGCGGTCATCCTCATCCGGAAGTAGTTCGGCGACAGCTCTACGTTCGACACTACCATCGATTTAAACTGCATGATTCTCCTCTGACTGCCGGCAGACCGGCATCTCCATCAAGATGGCGTCTTCGCCATTGTCGTAATAGTTCTTGCGGCGCCCCGATTCCCTGAACCCGAAGGATCGGTAGAGCGCGATGGCTTCCGCGTTTCCGGCGCGCACCTCCAGAAACAATACAGATGCCCCGTGCTCGCGGCTGAAATCGAGCGCCCATTGCACCAGGAGTCTCCCGATCCCCTTCCCCCTATGAGAGTTCCCGACGGCGACGTCGAGTATCTCGGCCTCGTCCAGGACAAGCTTGAGACAGAGGTAGCCAGTGAGGGTTCCGTTATCGGCGAGGGCCACCATTGGATGGCCGAAAGGCGAGTCGATTTCGTACTGGAAGTGCTGCTCGGTCCACGGTCTCGAAAACGATGCGGACTCTATTTCGAGCACCGCTTTGAGCTCATCGCAACGCATTGGACTGAGCGTTATTTTCTCCCTGAGATCAGGCACAGCAAGGCATCATAAGCAAACGCCAAGGCGAAGTAAACAATTTTTTCGCTTTGACTTTTCGAGGTATATGGTTTAGATTTCGTCTTTACTTTATCGGAGGTTCTCCCTTGAAAGAGACTAAGATTACCTATAAAGACGCAGGTGTAGACATAGATGCAGGCAACACTTTCGTGCAGATGATCAAGCCGCTGGTCAAGGCGACTTC
Source organism: Citrifermentans bemidjiense Bem (assembly GCF_000020725.1). Taxonomy (NCBI): domain Bacteria; kingdom Pseudomonadati; phylum Thermodesulfobacteriota; class Desulfuromonadia; order Geobacterales; family Geobacteraceae; genus Citrifermentans; species Citrifermentans bemidjiense. Next base: position 2,781,365 of record NC_011146.1, read on the forward strand.
TCGTCCGGAAGTGCTGGCAGACATCGGCGGCTTCGGGGGGTTGTTTTCCCTCAACATGGGCAAGTACAAGCACCCGGTGCTTGTCTCCGGCACGGACGGGGTCGGGACCAAACTGAAGCTCGCCTTCCTCGCCGACCGCCATGACACCATCGGCATCGACCTCGTCGCCATGTGCGTGAACGACATCATCGTGCAGGGAGCCGAGCCGCTCTTCTTCCTCGATTATCTTGCTACCGCGAAGCTCGACCCGGCCAAGGCCGCCTCCATCATCAAAGGTGTGTCCGAGGGTTGCGTGCAGGCGGGGTGCGCCCTGATCGGCGGCGAAACCGCCGAGATGCCCGGCTTCTACACCGGCGACGAGTACGACATGGCCGGCTTTGCCGTGGGCGTGGTGGAGCGCGAAAAAATCATCGACGGCTCCTCCATCACCGTCGGCAACCGCCTGATCGGGCTGGCCTCCTCCGGGCTGCACAGCAACGGCTACTCCCTGGCCAGGAAGGTCATCCTGGAGCACATGGGGCTCGGCATCGACGATCAACTCCCCGGCCTTGGGAAAACCGTCGCCGAGGAACTTCTCACTCCGACCCGCATCTACGTGCGCAGCGTGATGAACCTTCTGCGCGACTTCAACGTCTCGGGCCTGGCACACATCACCGGCGGCGGTCTCCTGGAGAACATCCCCCGCGTGCTCCCCAACGGCTGCAAGGCCGTCATCAAGAAGGACAGCTGGGACGTCCCCGAGATATTCCGGATCATGCAGAAGGCCGGCAACATCGAGGAAAACGAGATGTTCAGGACCTTCAACTGCGGCATCGGCATGGTGCTGGTCGTTCCCGAGAAAGAGTCCGAAGAAATCATGATCAGGCTCTCCGGGCTAAACGAGACCGCGTTCGTCATCGGCGAAGTGGCTAAGTGCGACGCCGGCAAGGAGTGCGTGGACCTCGTCTAGGGTAAAGCGTCAGATATGGAAAGAACTCTCAACATAGGGGTACTGATCTCCGGCAGCGGCAGCAACCTGCAGTCGATCATGGACGCCTGCGCCGCCGGCAGGATCAAGGGCAGGGTCGCCTGCGTGATCAGCAACAAGGCGGACGCCTTCGGCCTGGAGCGGGCGCGCAAGGCCGGCATCCCCGCGCTGCACCTGGATCACCGCGCCTACTCCGGCAGGGAGTCCTACGACGAGGCCCTGGTGGCGACGCTGCGCGAATTCGACGTCGAGCTGGTGGCGCTGGCAGGCTTCATGCGCATCATCACGCCGGTGCTACTCGAGGCCTTCCCGATGGCGGTGATGAACATCCATCCGGCCCTGCTCCCTGCCTTTCCCGGGCTGCACGCCCAGCGCCAGGCGCTCGATTACGGCGCCAAGGTCGCCGGCTGCACCGTCCATTTCGTCGACCCGGGCACCGACACGGGCCCGATCATAATGCAGGCCGCGGTGCCGGTCCTTCCAAGCGACACCGAGCAGACCCTCTCGGCACGGATTCAGAAGGAAGAGCACCGCCTCTATCCTGAGGCGATCCGGCTCTTCACCGAGGGGCTCCTAGAGGTCAGCGGTCGCGTAGTCAGCGTCGGCGCCTGATTCCCCGACAACTTCGCCTAAAACAAAATCCCCTTCGGTAGCCGAGGGGGATTTTTTTATGCCTTAAACCTGTTGATTGTTTTCCCTAAGCCGTCACCGGGGCCGACGCCGATTACCTGCTGGCGGAGCCGCCACTGTAGCGCTCAGCGAGTTCCTGGTCCAGCGAGTAGAGCCAGGCGAGGAGCTCGGCCACCGCCTGGTACAACTCGGGGGGAATCTCGCTGTCCAGATCGACCTGCATCAAGAGGCTCACCAGCTCGGGCGACTGGTGCACGTAGACGCCGTGCTCCTGCGCCAGCGAGACGATCGCTTCGGCGGTGACGCCGCTTCCCTTTGCCACCACCCTTGGGGCGCCGTCTTCGCCGCTGTAGGCCATGGCCACCGCGCGCTTCATTTCGCTGGGACGCTTAGCCATCTTTAGCCGCCAATCTGGTCAGGTGCAGCCCGCACGAGGAAAGCCTCGTCCGCAGTTCCGCGCTCTGGTTTCGCATCAGGTCGGAGGCGCCGGGGTTGCTGCAGACGCAGTCGATGGAGATCCCTTCGGCCGAGAAGCGCAGCGTCGCCTCCACCCCCCCCAGCCGCGGCAGTTCGAGTGACACCGTAGCCTCGACCCCCTGCTCCCACTTCTCGTCGTCCCCCTCGCGGATGGCGAGTTCCATCTCCTGGCCGGGCCAGGCCTCTCCGCGCCAGGCCAGCACCCCGGAGTTCAAAAGCAGCAGTTGCTCTTTTATCAGCGGCAGCGTGCGGCTGTCGGCGAAACCGGCAGCAGAGCTCTCCTTCCCTCCCCCCTCATCTCCCTCCACCTCGGCAGCGGCACGGGAAAGCTTCCCCTGCGGCTCTTTCAAAAGCTCTTTCAACTGCAGCGCACCGCCGGCCCATTGGGCCAGGTGGGACTCGTAGAAAAGGCCGGACTGGGTGAGCGCGCTCTTCAGCTTGCCCGCCAGTTGGGCAGAGGCCTGCTCCGGGGATTCCAGTAGAGGCTCCTGGGGAGCTTGCAGCGAAGGTGCGTTCTTCACCACGTCTGCCAGCCACTTCCCCATCGAGCTAAGCTTCACCGACTCCCCTACCTCCGGCCGCATCACCTGGAAGGTGATGCGCGGATCGGCGGTGAGAAAGGTAAGCTCCAAGGTCTCGCCGGGCGCCACGTTCAGGGGTATCTCAAGGTGGTACAGTTCGCCCGCCACGCGCGCAAGGTAGAGGCTGTTAGGAAGGTTGGAGATGATCTCGGCCTTCACCTGCTGCCCGGGGTTCAGCTGCAGCAGTTGACTCGCGCGCTGCTGTACCTCCACAACGGGGGTGACCGCGGTCTTGGCGAGGATGGGAAGAACCTGCTTCTGGCTTTCGTCGTTGATGAACATGTCCGAATCCTGTGGTGCAGGAAAGCGCTATTTCGGCTGTACGGTAAAAGGAGCCAGCCATTCAGGGAGGGCTTAAAAGTTCATGAAGATGGCGGCTGCTCGATTCATAGCACACTCTGCGGGCAATTAGTAGTACAGAAATCCCCTGCTGCGCCGTACAGCATCGCTATTTTTTTCAGTGAAGCCGCTAAACATATCCGGAACCGCCGCCGATAAGAAAGAAAAGCGCAATTTTCAACCTGTACTTCAGAGGCAGGCCCATTGATGAAACACGCACTGCGTATCCTGATCGTGGACGATTCCCCCGAAGATGCCGCACTCATCGTGCGTCAACTGCAGGGAGAGTTCTCTATTAGCTACGAGCGCGTCGAGACCCCTGACGAAATGGAGGCGGCACTGGACAAGGGGGGATGGCACATCGTCATCTCGGACTACGTCATGCCCAAGTTCAGCGGGCTCGCGGCGCTCAAGCTTCTTCACGACCGGGGAATGGACCTCCCTTTCATCATGGTCTCCGGGCAGATGGGAGAGGACGCCGCCGTAGAGGCGATGCGAGCCGGCGCACATGACTACTTGCTGAAGGACAGGCTCTCCAGGCTGATCCCCGCGATCAAGCGGGAATTGAACGACGCCGTGGTGCGCCGCGAGAGGAGAATGGCCGAGGAGGCCCTCTCGGCGACGGAGGCGCGCTTCCACAGCCTGGTGGAGCAGTCCCTGGTCGGCATATTCATGCTGCAGGACGACGTCTTCATCTACGTGAACCCCAAGTTCGGCGAGATCTTCGCCTACGAGCCGCAACAGCTGATCGAATCGAGATCTCTGCTGGAACTGGTGGCGCCGGAAGATCAGATCAGGGTGATGACCCGGTTTCTGCGCCCCCTCATGGAGGAAAGCGACAGTCTGCACTTCTTCTTCCGAGGCAAGCGCCGCGACGGGTCCCTGATCGATCTCGAGGTGAACGGCACCCGGACCAGGGTAAACGGCAGCGCTGCCATCATAGGGACCCTGCTCGACATAACCGAGCGCAAACGCGCCGAAGCGGAACTGAGCAAGCTGTGGCGCGCCGTCGAGCAAAGCCCGGTATCGGTGGTGATAACAGATCTCTTCGGCAGGATCGAGTACGTGAACCCGAAGTTCATCGAGGTGACCGGCTACGCCGAGGAGGAACTGATCGGGAAAAACCCGAGCATCCTGAAATCCGGGATGACCGACGCCAAGGTGTACGAGGAGCTCTGGTCTACAGTAACCTCTGGCCGGGAGTGGCACGGCGAGCTGCACAACAAGAAAAAGAACGGGGAGCTATTCTGGGAAAACGGGCATATCTCCGCCATCAAGAACGCCGAGGGGCAGATCACCCATTTCGTCGGGGTCAAGGAGGACGTAACCGAGAGAAAGCTTGCCATCGACCAGCTGAGGCAGGTACAAAAGATGGAGGCCATAGGCCAGCTGGCAGGCGGCATCGCCCACGACTTCAACAACCTCCTCACCGTCATCAACGGTTATTCGACGCTCCTGGTGAGATCCCTCGACAAGGGTTCGCCCACGCACAAGGAAGCGGAGCAGATCCTGCGTGCCGGCGAGCGTGCCGCAGATCTTACCAGGCAGCTGTTGAGCTTCAGCAGAAGGCAGATCATGGAGCCGAGGGTGCTGGACATCAACAAGCAGGTGAGAGCGGTACAGAAGATGCTGGAACGGCTGATCGGGGAGCATATCGGGCTCGTCACCACCCTCTCCGAGGACGCCGGCTTCATCAGGATGGACCCGGGGCAGATGGAACAGATCGTCATGAACCTGATCGTCAACGCCCGCGACGCCTCGGAGACCGGCGGGGTGATCACCATGGCCACGGAGAAGGTCGACCTGGACCAGAATTTCTCACACCTGCACCCCGGGTCGGTTCCCGGAAGCTACGTCAGGCTGAGCGTGGCGGACCAGGGGCAAGGGATGACCGAGGAGGTAAAGCAGCGCCTCTTCGAACCCTTCTTCACCACGAAGGAGATGGGTCGCGGCACGGGCTTGGGTCTCGCCACCGTGTACGGCATCGTGAAGCAAAGCGGAGGTTACATCGAGGTGGTCAGCGAACCGGGACAGGGAGCCTGCTTCAACATCTATCTCCCCCGCGCCTCGGAGCCCGCCCCCGCGCCGCCTGCGCCGCCGGTCGACGAAGAGATAGATTCCTCCCACGTCATACTCGTCGTGGAGGACGAACCGGGGGTGCTCAACCTGGTGGTGCACACCTTGCGCATGCGTGGTTTCACCGTCTATGAAGCCACGGACCCGGACCAGGGGATCACCCTTTTCGAGAAGCACGCCACTGAGATTGACATGCTCCTCACCGACGTGGTAATGCCGTTCATGAGCGGCCCTGCCCTGGCTGAGCTGTTGCTCTCCAAAAAACCGGGATTGAAGGTGCTGTTCACGTCCGGGCACACCGACGACAGGGCAGGTTTCGAGAAAATATTGGAAAAAGGGATGCAGTTCCTGCCCAAACCGTTTGCCAGCGACGCCCTGATCCGAAAGGTGAGGGACACCCTGAACGGAGGCACTGCAAAGACGGCAGGAGCGATTTCAGGAGGTAGCGATTGAAAGGAAACATCTTAATAGCCGATGACGAGGACATGATCAGGGAACTGATCAACATCACCCTGTCAAAGGAAGGCTTCACCTGCTTCCAGGCCGCAAGCGCCGAGGAGGGGTTGGAGATAATCAACAAGCACAAGCTGGACCTGGCGCTTTTAGACATCATGATGCCAGGCCGCTCGGGAATCGACCTCTTGAAGGACATCAAGGAGGCCACCCCCGACACGACGGTGCTGATGATAACGGCGATGAACGACATGGACACCGCCCTTTCCTGCATCCATTACGGCGCCGAGGACTACATCACCAAGCCGTTCAACCTGGACCGGGTGCTCCTCACCGTGAAGAACACCCTGGAAAAACGCAGGCTGGTGCTGGAGAACAAGGAATACCAGGCGAACCTGGAACAGAAGGTGCGCGAGCAGACCGAGGTGATCCGCACCGTGATGGGGGAGATCAACCTCGCCTACGAACACACGCTGGTGGCGCTGATCAGGGCGCTGGACGCGAGGGAAAAGGAAGTGGGATCCCACTCCGAGCGGGTCATGTCCTACGCCAGGCTTTTGGCGAAAGCCGCGGGGATCAGCGAGGACGAGCTGATCATCATAGGCAAAGGCGCGCTTTTGCACGACATCGGAAAGATCGGCGTCTCCGACAACATCCTGTTGAAGCCCGCGAAGCTAGACGACTCGGAGTGGGAGATCATGCGCCAGCACCCCAGCATCGGCTTCGACATACTGTCCGGCATCCGGTACTTCGCCGGGGCGGCGGAACTGGTGCTGCATCATCACGAGCGCTGGGACGGAAACGGCTATCCGGGCAACCTGGAAGGGGAAAACATCCCGATCAGCGCGCGCATCTTCGCCCTGGTGGACACGCTCGATGCCATGACTTCCGACCGGCCCTACCGCAAGGCATTGACCTTCGAGGCGGTTCTGGACGAAGTAACGCGTTGCCGCAGCAAGCAGTTCGATCCCGAGCTGGTCGATCTGTTCCTCAGCATTCCGAAGGACGAGTGGGAAAGCGCGGCGGGGAAGAAACTGTAACGACTCTCCCTTCTTACCGAGCGCAGTACGAAAAAAGCCGGAACGAACCCAGTGTGGGGTTCATTCCGGCTTTTCTTTATCAGGTACCCGCCTTGCGGCAGTGCTACGGCCAGCTTCTAGTCAGCGGCGCCTATGCGATAGCGCTCCAGCCTGTCCCTCAGGGTATTGCGGCTGATGCCCAGGAGCTTCGCGGCAAAGACCTGGTTGTTGTTGCTCTTCTCCATGGCCATGTGGATCAGGGCCTTCTCCAGCCCCATGTTGACGCTCTCGTAGATCGCCCCCTTGTTCTTCTGGCAGATCCCGTCAAAGACCGGTTCCAGCATGCTCCAGAAGACCTCGTAGTAGTCGTCGCCGGCCGCCTCTAGGTCGACCTCCTTGAAGCCGGCCTTGGCGGTCAGGAACGACTCGAAATCTCCGGGAACCAGGATGTCGCCGCGGCAGAAGACGGTGGCCGAGTTGATGACGTTCTTCAGCTCCCTGATGTTCCCTTCCCACGGGTGCGAGGTCAACATCGCCAGGGTCTCGGGCGCCACCGCCTTGATGTTCTTGCCGTACTTCTTGGAGAACTTCTTCACGAAGAGCTCGACCAGGAGCGGTATGTCCTCGGCACGGTCCCGCAGCGGCGGCAGAAAGAAGTTCACCACGCGCAGGCGGTAGTACAGGTCCATCCGGAAGGTCTTTTCCTTGACGTTGGTGATGAGGCTCTTGTTGGTCGCCGCGATCACACGGACGTCCACCTTGATGGTCTCGTTCCCACCTACCCTCTCGAACTCCTGGTTCTCCAGGACCCGCAGGAACTTCCCCTGGTTCGCCTGGCTCATCTCGCCTATCTCGTCGAGGAAGATGGTGCCGCCGTTGCACTGCTCGAACTTCCCGATCCTCCGGGAATGGGCGTCGGTGAAGGCTCCCTTCTCGTGGCCGAAAAGCTCGGACTCCAGCAGCGCCTCGGGGAGTGCGGCGCAGTTTACCGCCAGGAAGGGGCGGTTCTTTCTCTTGGAGTTGTTGTAGACCGCGCGCGCCAGCAGTTCCTTCCCGGTTCCGGACTCGCCCTGGATCAGCACGGTCGCGTCGGAATCGGCCACGGTCCCCACCATCTTCCAGATCTCGATCATCTCCGGCGAGGAACCTATCATCAGGTCCTCGGTGAGATCCTCCTCGACCTGCGGGCGTTCACGGGTGTAACGGACCTTGCGGCTCAGAAGGTTGCACTCCAGGGCCTTCTTCACCGCCCCTTTTAACTTGGTCATGTCGAAGGGCTTGGTGACGTAGTCGAAGGCGCCGTGTTTCATCGCTTCGATGGCGTTTTGCGTGGTCTTGTAGCCGGTGGCCATGATGACGGCGAGGCCGGGGTCGATCTTCTTCGCTTCCTTGAGCACCTCGATGCCCGACTTCTGCGGCAGGCTGATGTCCATGATAGCCACATTGGGACGATCCGAGATGACGCGCTTTAGTGCCCCTTCGCTGTCGCTTTCCAACAGCAGCTCGTAATCTTCGCCCGCGAAGACGCTCTTCAGCATGAGCAGGATGTCGTGATCGTCATCCAATATGAGCAATTTTGCAGTCATGGCCGTCCCCCGATGGGCTGTTATACGATCGCATTAGGATTGGAAGTGTCAGGCAGTAACCAAAAGAACCGCCTGAGGTAAGCGGTTCTCTTGTTTACATGATCAATGAACGAGGCTGTTGCTACTCATCCTCTTCGTAGTCGTCATCATGTCCGTCAAGGTCTTCAGCGTCCTCGTCTTCTTCTTCATACTCTTCGGCTACGTAGTGAGTGCGTTCGTCTTCTTCCTTTATAGCCTCGAAGCGTTCGAGGATCGCCGGGTTGGTGCAGTAGCGGCCGTCCTTGCAGGTACAGGTGTCAAGGTCGCAAAGGTCGAAGAGTTGAATTTCGCTGCAGAGCCTCTTTGTTGCGGGTTGTGTTTCCATCATGTTACCTCTGAGAATTACTAATTAATTACTATCGACCTTTCCCGAGACAACTTTAGGGAAAAGTTGCCTCGGGACGGTCCATCTTACAACAAAGCTCTACCCGTTTACAAATGAGCCTGCCATCTTGACCTCTTGCTTGCCGCCGTTGACGAACGAGGTCGCGGTCTTTACGTCTTCCCTGCAGCCGATGTAGATCGGCGCCCTCTGGTCGAGCGATTCGGGAACGATGTCGAGGATCGGGATGCTGCCGTTGCTGGCGGCGCCGCCGGCATGCTCGATGATGAAAGCCATGGGGTTCAGTTCGAAAAGGACGCGCAGCTTTCCGTTGGGGGAACCGTTCAGCGCCGGGTACATGAAGAGCCCTTTCCCCTTCATCAGGACCTGGTTGATATCGGGAACGAAGCCGCCGGAGTAGCGAAGCTTGCACCCTTTCTCCTCCAGATGGCGGATGAACTTCTCGTCGCCGGCGTTGTACTTGTTCCGCAGGCCGCCGGGGGCGTAGATGTTCCCTTCCGGAGCCATCTTGACGTTCTCGCGGGTCAGGGTGAACTCCATCAGGTTGTTCATGGTGAACTCGTGCACCCCGTCGCCCACGGTGTAGACCAGGGAAACCCTCGGTCCGTAGAGGATGTACATGGCGGCGACCTGATTGCGGCCGGGCTGGAGCAGATCGCAGCCGGCGTAGATGGAGACGATGGTACCTACCGCAAGGTTCACGTCCACGAGCGACGAGCCGTCAAGCGGATCGTAGGCGACGGAATAGAGGCCGTCGGCGCTGGCCTGACACTGGTAGATCTCGTCCATCTCCTCCGAGGCGATGTTGCAGACCACGCCGGAGTGGATCAGGCGCTTGCGCATGATGCGGTCGGAGAGTACGTCGAGCGCGAGTTGCTCCTCGCCGTACAAGTTGGAGGTACCGGCGACGCCGAGGTCACCGGTGCGTACGGCGTTGATGACGTACTTGCTGGCCTCGGCAATTTCGCACATGAGGTGAACGAGGTTATCGCAAATGTTCTGGGCACGCAGATGGCGGCGCAGATCTATTTGGAATTTGGACGTACCCGGTGCATTAGACATGGCTCCCTCCAGATTAAATTAAAATTATTTTACGGCCACGTAGAGTATGTCAAATGCCTGTATAAATCAAGGAAAAAATGGCCGGACCGCGAGGCAGAGCAAGCACTTAAGTCAGCATTAAACAAAGGAATCTGTTGCGATGCCGTCTACATTTTTCTCTGATTGAGTCAAAGCATGAAACTGTGAGAGAAAGCAGTTCCATTGTGTGTCATTCATCCCTCTCCCTCGAGAGTAGGTGCACCAAAGAGTGTTCTCAATGCAGTGCATCTTGGGAAGCTTGAGCTTCGGCGGGCGTTGCGTTCCCAAGGTGGACCTTGGGAACGAGATCAACAAGTCCCCCTCCCCTCGAGGGAGGGGGTTAGGGGGTGGGGGTAGGTGCCACATTTTGCGCTGCCGGCAAGTTCACCCCCCCCCTGCCCCCTCCCGTTAAGGGAGGGGGAGAGCCAGAAAAGGCAATGGCAAAGAAAAAGCGCCTGCCCCTTTCCACAAGGTGCAGGCGCTTCGTTATCCCCGATTAGACGGAAGCTGTTATGCGACCCAGTCGTCGTCCTCCTCGACCGGTGCGAAGCCGCGGCGCATGGTGTTCTCGGTGACGACCCTGGGGTCCATGAAGTGCAGCAGGTAGTCATGTCCGCCAGCCTTGGTGCCGACGCCGGACATCTTGGAGCCGCCGAAGGGCTGGCGGCCGACGAGGGCGCCGGTGTTGTTGCGGTTTAAGTACAGGTTGCCGACCCGGAATTCCTTGCGAGCCTGCGCCAGATGTTCGGGGCTTCTGGAGAAGACGCCGCCGGTCAGTGCGAACTTGGTGGAGTTGGCCCAGGCGATGGCCTGGTCGAAGTCCTTGGCGCGCATGACGGCCAGGACCGGTCCGAAGATCTCTTCCTGCGCGATCCTGTGCTCGGGCTTGATGCCGCCGATGATGGTCATCGGGACGTAATAGCCGCCGTCGGCCGGGACCTTGCTCTCGTAAAGGAGCTGACCCTCCTTCTTGCCGATCTCCGCGTATTCCTTGATGGTCTTCATCGCCTTGTCGTCGGCTACGGCACCCATATAGTGGGCCGGGTCCTCAGAGGGGCCGACAAGCGTCGCCTGGGCCATGGAGACCAGGCGCTCCACGAACTTGTCATAGACCGCGTCGAGGACAATGACGCGGGAGCATGCGGAGCACTTCTGCCCTTGGAAGCCGAAGGCGGAGTAGAGCACGTGCGGCACCGCCTCGTCCAGGTCGGCGTCATCGTCGATGATGATGGCGTTCTTGCCTCCCATCTCGCAGACGATCTTCTTCACGTTCTCCTGCCCAGGATACACCTTGGCGGCGCGCTCGATTATGCGCAGACCGACTTCCATCGATCCGGTGAAGGCGATCAGGCTGATGTCAGGGCTGTCGACCAGGTAATCCCCCATCACCGAGCCGCGGCCGGGGGTGTAGTTGAAGACGCCGTCGGGAAGGCCTACCTCGCGGAAGAGTTCCACGATGTGGTAGCCGATGACCGAGGTAAGGCCGGAGGGTTTGAAGACCACGCAGTTGCCGGCAACGATCGCCGCCGAAACCATGCCCATGCTGATCGCCAGCGGGAAGTTCCACGGAGAGATTACCGCGGCCACCCCTTTGGGCTCGTAGAAGTAGTGGTTCAATTCGCCCGGCGCGTGGCCGATGCGCTTGGGGGCGCCCAAGGCAATCATCTCGCGGGCGTAGTACTCGAGGAAGTCGATCGCCTCGCAGACGTCGGCGTAGGCCTGGTCCCACTGCTTGCCTATCTCCAGCACCTGCCATGCGGAGAGTTCGAAGATCCTGCGGCGCGCCGCGGCGGCAGCCTTGACGAGGTACTCGGCGCGGAGCTTGATGTCGGTGTCGCGCCATGCCGGGAAAGCACCCTTGGCGGCGGCGATTGCATCGCCCACTTCCTTGGTCCCCGCCTGGCAGACGATGCCGACCGTTTCCGAAGGGTTGTTCGGGTTGACCGAGGCGATGGTGTCGCCGGTCTTCACTTCCTTCCCGTTGACGAAGAGCGGGTAGGTTTTGCCCAACTGCTTCCTCACCTCCGCTATCTGTTTCGGGAACGCAGCGCGATGGTCGGCCCTGGTGAAGTCCACCATCGCCTCGTTGTTGAATGGCGCCAGGTTGCCGGGGCCTTTCGCTATAGCCTTGTGCTTCGCGGCGCGCGCTTTACGCTCACGCTCGGCGGTCACCTCCGGGTCCTCCAGGAGTTTCTCGATCTGCGCGTCCTCGGCGAAGCTCTGACGCAGGAAGGACTCGTTTGCCGTGTTCTCCAGCAGACGCCGGACCAGGTACCCCATGCCGGGGACCATGTCGCCATACGGGCAGTAGAGGCGGATGCGGCCGGCAACCTTCAGTATCCCCTTGCGGACCGGCTCCGCCATCCCGTAAAGCACCTGGAACTCGTAGCGCTCGTCCGGCACGTTCAGCTCTTTGGCCATCTCCATAACCGCCGAGATGGTCCTGATGTTGTGCGAGGCGCAGGCGAAGTGGCAGATGTCGGAGCTTTCCAGGATCATCCTGGCCTGTCGCTCGTAAGCCGCATCCGACTCCGCCTTGATGGTCCAGACCGGAACCTTCCAGTCGTTCTGCTTGGCCTTCACGGTTTCATAGTCCCAGTACGCCCCCTTCACCAGGCGAATCGAGATCTGCACCTTGTTCTGGCGCGCCCAGGCGAGGAGTTCGGGAAGGTCCTTGTCGGTGTCCACCAGGTATGCCTGGAGCACGAGGCCGAAATGGGGGTATGCCGGGTACTCGAGCTTCAGCCTTTTGTAGACTTCGATGATGATGTCCTTGTGGCGGTAAGACTCCATGTCAATGCAGAGGAAGCCGTTCAGCTCCATGACCTTCACCGCGATCTTGCGCACGCGCTCCAGAATGGCGACCACCGAGCCCTCGAAGTCCTGCGGGTTGGCGAGGCAGAAAAGCGCCGTCGGTTTGACCGCAACGTTCACCTTTGGAGCGTGACCCCAATCGAGGCCGGCCTCCCCTCCCCTGCCCGGCAGCGGTTTCCAGTCCTTATATTCCTTCTTGAGCGAGTCCAGAAGCTCCAGGTAGGTGTTCATGTAGATATCCGCTTCCTTCTCCGAAAGCGTCGCCTCGCCCAGCACGTCCACGACGAAGGCGAAGCCGTCCTTTCTCAGGCGCTCCATGTTCTTGATCGCTTCCTTCGTGTTCTCCCCGACTATGAACTGACGGGCCATCTCCTGAATGTTGGTGGTGAGGAACTTGTTGAGGACCGCACCGCCGAAGGAGCCGAGCATGCCCGCCACCTTGGCGCCGGTGGAGAGAACCGGAGGCATATCCTTCTCCTCGCCGAAGTATTCGCGGATGTGGTCCGTCAGCAGTTTCCCGGTGGTGAGAGACGGGAAGACGTCGACGAAGCGGAACATCTGGATCTTAAAGGTCTCGTTCTGCATGCTCCAATCCATGACCTTGCCCATCCAGGCGCCCTTATTAAAGAGAGACGGCTTCTCGCCGGAGATGGTCGAGAAAAACTCCTTGCCCCTTGCCACAACTCGATTGTTCAGTTCGCTGTTATTCATCCTAAGGCTCCTTTATGACAGGTATTTCTGAAGGTAATCATAAACTCTCTTATTAAGAGCACAAGCCATGCCAGCCGTTTACGGCCAATGAGGGATGAAAGTCAAAGAGGACGAGCGCGGGGTAGTTACAATCCAAGGCGAGCCGACGCCTCTCGGCTAACCCGTTGCTGCAACAGCGTTGTTGCCGCGGCAAAGGTCACGTGATGTGATCTTGTTGAGGAAGAACCACTGTGAAAAAATTGGAGGCGAGAGGCTGAGAGAAGAGCGCTGGGAGCGGATCAAGGGGGGAAGAGGAAACAACATTATGCAGGCATGCATAACCAGCAAATAAAGGTGAACCGCTGAGAAAGCTATGGTGGTTGTCTTACTTTGTCAATTGAAGTTCGTGGTGTTCGCCTTGCTTTGTCAATTGTCAATTGTCAATCGTCAATTGTCAATTGGGGTTCAGGTCAATTGGGGTTAATCAGCTTGTATTTCCTAAGTTTCCTTGCAATGGTCGATTGGTTCACCCCAAGAACCTCAGCCATGCGCATTTGGTTGCGGTGTTTGGCCAGCGCCTTTTCCAGGACGGCCTTCTCGACCTGATCCAGCGTCTCCTGCAGCGGCACATCCTCCTGCCAGACCCCGGCCACCGCGGTCGGCTTACCGGCGCCGGCAGAGATCTCAGCAGGGAGATCCTTCACGTCGATCAGGTCCGTTTCCGCCATGACCACGAGCCGCTCGCAGACGTTCATCAACTGACGCACGTTTCCCGGGTAGTCGTAGGCAAGAAGCGCATCGGAGGCGGCACGGGTGATACGCTTGCGAATGGAGTCGCGAGCGCCGAAAAGTTCCAGGTAGTGTCTTACCAGCGGCAAAATGCAGTCCCGCCGCTCGCGCAAAGCCGGAACGCTGATGGGGATCACGTTGAGCCGGTAATAAAGGTCCAGCCTGAAGCTTCCCTGCCGCACCATCTCGTCCAGATTGCGGTGCGTCGCCGCCAGGATGCGGACGTCCAGATGCCTGGCCTTGGTCCCTCCCAAGCGGATCACCTTCCCGTTTTCGAGGAAGCGCAGCAGCTTCACCTGCGCCGACTGCGGCAACTCCGCGATCTCGTCCAGGAACAGGATGCCGCCGTCGGCAAGTTCCAAATAGCCGGGTTTGCCAGTCGTCTGCGCACCGGTAAAGGCTCCCTTCTCGTAACCGAAGAGCTCCGACTCTATCAGCGACTCCGGTATGGCACCGCAGTTTATCTCGATGAGAGGCTTGTCGGCCCTGGTGGAATTCTTGTGTATCAACTCGGCAATGAGCCCCTTGCCAACGCCCGACTCCCCGAGAATCAGCACCGTCGAGTTGACCGCGCTCACTTTAAGCGCCTGCTTCAGGGCGTTCACCATCAGCGGACTGCGGGCGACGACGCTCTTGGAGGCCACGTCTGCCTGCTGAAGTTCCAGCATGTGGTTACGGAACTGATCCCGCAGCGCCTCCTGCTCTTCCAGTTCGCGCTGCAAGTTATCGATCTCCGTGATGTCCCGCTCGCTTACCACGACCCGGATCACCTCGCCGTTTGCGTCCAGAACCGGAGTCCCCGTCGAGATGAGCTTGCGCCCTTCCCTGTTCTGCAGTTGGCTGACCACCTTCTTGGTGGTGATCGCCTCGAGCGCCGCCGAGCGGTCTATGAAACCTTCATCCAGAAGTTTCCGCATGTTCTTGCCGACAACTTCCGACGCCTTTATGTTGTTGATCCGCTCCGAGGCAGGGTTGATGCGGATGACTCGGGCCTCGGCGTCGCAGATCCAGAGGCCGTCCGAGGACGAATCGATGATCGCATCCAGCTCGCGGGTCAGATCCTGGAACGCCCGCATCTGGCGCGCCATCTCCTCGAGATCGAGCGTAGAAAGATTTTCCATAACCGGGTCAGTCATCGTCTCTCCTAAACTGGGGCTGAGAGTATCGCCGACAGGCATTATGCATGAATGCATTAGATATGCAATAACGAATAACAACAAAAAAGGAAAAGGGGACAGGCTACTTTATTTTTTCAAAAAGTAGCCTGTCCCCTTTTCAGCCTTTTCCGGCTAAACTGTTGAATTTGCAGGCAAATAGCCTTTTTAAAGACCGCCCTAGTGTCGCGAGGCGGAGGATAACAAGAAAAACAGGGCTATACGAGTTATAGACGAGTCCTAAAAGCCAAAGGGGGACAGGCTACTTTATCTTTCGAAAAAGTAGCCTGTCCCCCTTTTTTCTAATCCAGTCCCTTTTCCGCCATCTCGATGGCCTTGACCACGGCTTTCGCCTTGTTGACGGTCTCGACGTACTCGGCTGCGGGGTCGGAATCGGCGACGATGCCGGCGCCGGCCTGCAGATGCACCTTGCCGTCCTTTATGACCAAGGTCCTGATGGCGATAGCCATGTCCATGTTGCCGGAAAAGGAGAAGTAGCCGACGGCGCCGCCATACACCTCGCGCCGCACTCCTTCCAGCTCGTCGATGATCTCCATCGCCCGCACCTTAGGGGCTCCGGAGAGGGTCCCCGCGGGGAAGGTCGCACGCACGACATCGAAGGCATCCTGCCCCGGGGAGAGTTCCCCCTGCACGTTGGAGACGATGTGCATCACGTGGGAATAGCGTTCGATTATCATGAGCTCGGTGACCTTGACGCTACCGATCTTGCAGACGCGCCCCAGGTCATTTCTTCCCAGGTCGACCAGCATGACGTGTTCGGCGCGCTCCTTGGGGTCGTCGAGGAGGTCCCGCGCCAGTTCCTCGTCGGCCGCGGTGGTCGCGCCGCGGGGACGGGTGCCGGCGATGGGCCTTAGTTCCACCATCTCCCCTTCCTTACGCACCATCACCTCGGGGGAAGCGCCCACGACCAGGGTCTCGTCCAGGCGGAGGAAGAACATATACGGGGACGGGTTCAGGGTGCGGAGCGCGCGGTAGATGTCGAACGGTTCGACGGTGAGGTCGCCGGAAAATCGCTGGGAGAGTACCACCTGGATGATGTCGCCGTTTCTGACGTATTCCTTGGCGCGGGTGACCGCAGCCTCGAACTCCTCCGGTTTCACGTTGGAGCTGAACTCCACCTTCCCGTTAAAAGGCTTCTTCTCATTCGGGGGAAGCGGCGCCTTCAGGCGGGCGATGAGCCCCTCGATCTTCGCTATGGCGTCGTCGTAGGCGGCCTGAAGCGAGGTACCGCCGTCGACATGGGCGTTGGATACCACCTTGATCTTTTGGCTCAGGCTATCGAAGATGAGGATGGTGTCGGTGATGATGAAGTTGGCGTCGTAGGTGTTGATGTCGCTCGGATTGCTGTCAGGAAGCGTCTCAAAGTGCCTGACCGCATCGTACCCCAGATAACCGACCGCGCCGCCGAAGAAGCGCGGGATGCCAGGGACCTCCACCGGCTGATAGCGGGCCATGTAGTCGCGGATGTAGTTGAGGGGATCCGACACCTCGACGCGCCGCACCTCCCCCCCTTCCACGATCTCCACCCAATTGTCCTTGCCGCGGATCACGACCGCCGGCGAAGAACCGAGGAAGGTGTAGCGTCCCCATTTCTCGCCCCCCTCGATACTCTCCAGGAGAAAGCCGTAGCGGCCGTCGTCGATCTTCTTGAAGGCGCTGACCGGCGTATCCAGGTCGGCCAGGATTTCCCTGTAGACCGGGATGAGGTTGCCTTTGGTGGAAAGGGTTTGGAACGAGGCAAAATCGGGATAGTACATGGGGCTCCTTGGGGGTGGGCAAGGAGGAAGGAACGGGACGTATCTCCCTGCCGGGAAAGAATTTAAGCCCGACTTTATTAACATATTCGCCAGGGGAGTGTCAAAACCAAAACCCTCAAACCTCTAGCCACTGAGAAAAATCTGAGAGAACCAAACCTTAAAACCGTTAACAAGGAGAACATCTGAGGAAATCTGAGGACCGTCAACATCTGAGAGAACCACATGCCCAAATTCAACAGCGGGTTAAAACCGGAACCTTAACCCTTGTGTTCGCAGAAGCTTCAGGTTTTTCACTTTCAAACGTTTTGGTTTGTCAGGTTTTCTCCTTCAGTCAGGTTTCTCAGATGTCCTCAGATTTTCTCCTTGCCAATGGTTTGCTTATGTATTTCGGTTTTTCTTTCCTCCCCCCTTGAAATACGGAACTGCAGTGATTAGGTTCTGCGGGTCCAATTACTTTCCCAAAGGAGATCACTACCACCATGACCAAGACCGTCAAAAAGTTCGAGACCGAGGTTCAGCAACTCCTGGACCTGGTGATCCACTCCCTCTATTCCAACAAGGAAATCTTCCTCCGGGAGCTGATCTCTAACGCTTCTGACGCCATTGACAAGATAAAGTTCGAATCCCATTCCAACATGGAACTCCTGGAGGGGAACTCCGACTGGAAGATCAAGCTCCACGCGGACAAGGAAGCGGGAACCCTCACCGTCACCGACAACGGCATCGGCATGAGCATGGACGAGGTGGCTGAAAATATCGGCACCATCGCTAAATCCGGCACCAAGAGCTTCGTGGCGGCACTGAAGGAGCAGAACCTCGCCGACAACCCGGAGCTGATCGGGCAGTTTGGCGTCGGCTTCTACGCCTCTTTCATGGTGGCCGACAAGGTCGTCCTTACCACCAGGAAAGCGGGCGGCAAGGAGTTCGGCTGCCGCTGGGAGTCGACCGGCGACGGCAGCTACACCATCGAGGAGTGCGAAAAGGAGACCCGCGGCACCGAGATCGTCCTGCACCTCAAAGACGAAATGAAGGAGTTCCTCGACGAGTGGAAGATCCGCTCCATCGTGAAGAAGTACTCCGACTACGTGCAGTACCCGGTAGTCATGGACATCACCCGCACCGAGCCGGTGAAGGACGCCGAAGGTAAGGTGATCGAGGGTGGCGGGACCATCGAGAAGACCACGGAGGAGACCCTCAACTCCATGAAGGCGATCTGGACCAGGTCCAAGAGCGAGATCACCGAGGAGGAGTACGACGAGTTCTACAAGCACATCTCCCACGACTACGACAAGCCGCTTTCCACCATCCATTACTCCGCCGAAGGGGTGAGCGAGTTCAAGGCAATCGTCTACATCCCTTCGCACAAACCCTACGACCTCTTCCTGCGGGACCACAAGAAAGGGGTGCACCTCTACGTGAAGCGGGTCTATATCACCGACAACTGCGAGGCGCTGCTCCCCGACTACCTGCGCTTCATCAAGGGTGTGGTCGATTCCTCGGACCTGCCGCTCAACGTCTCCCGCGAGATCCTGCAGGAGGACGTGCAGATCAAGCGGATCCAGAAGTCCCTGGTCGGCAAGATCCTCTCCACCCTGGCCGAAATGAAGGAGAAGAACTTCGAGGAGTACCTGAAGTTCTATGCGGAATTCGGCCCGGTGCTCAAGGAAGGGATCCACTTCGACCACGCCAACAAGGAGAAGATCCAGGACCTCCTCCTCTACGAGAGCTCCAAGACCGAGAAAGGGAAGTACGTCTCCTTCAAGGAGTACGCGGAGCGCATGCCCGAGGGGCAGAAGGAGATCTACTTCATCACCGGCATGTCCCGCGAGGCGGTGGAGAATTCACCCTATATGGAGGCGCTGCGTAAGAAGGATTACGAAGTCCTCTACATGATCGACCCGGTCGACGAGTGGGTGGTGCAGGCAATCACCGAGTACCAGGAGAAGCACCTGAAAGCGATCGACCGCGGCGACCTGGAGATAGACACCGAGGAGGAGAAGAAGGAGAAGGAAGCGAAGAAGGAGGAGGCGAAGAAGGAATACGGGAGCCTCATGGAGTTTATCCAGGAGACCCTCAAGGAGAAGGTGAAGGAAGTCCGCCTCTCCTCCCGCTTGACCGACAGCGCCTGCTGCCTGGTGGCCGACGAGATGGGGCTGAACGCCAACATGGAGAAGATCCTCAAGGCGATGAACCAGGAGGTCCCGGAAGCGAAGAGGATCCTGGAACTAAACCCGGACCACCAGATCCTGCAGGTCATGACGGCGATGTACGAAAAGGACAAGGCCGACCCGAAGCTCAAGGACTACAGCGAGCTCCTTTTCGATCAGGCCCTCCTCACCGAGGGGTCCCCGATCAAGGACCCGCTCCGCTTCACCAAGCTGGTGAGCGAGTTGATGGTCGTCGGCGGGAAATAAGGGAAGATAAAAATAAGCCGGGGGGACACAAGGTCCCTCCGGCTTTGCCATATTCAGGGGCCTAGCCCCTTGGCTATAGAGACGGACAGCCAGGCTTACAGGAGAAAATAGGCCGAGACCATCAGGAAGAAGGCTGCACTGGCAGGTATCGGCGCCGTCACAAACGCTTTGCGCAGCCGCTGGAACAGCGCAGGAAACACGTCTAGGAACAGGTAAGACGCGGTCATTGTTGCTAGTAAGTAGATGATGCACTCGTGGCCGTAACTTAGATGATTCATACTGGCCACCTCCTTTTCACTCCAGAGATCACTCTGGTCGCTGATTCCCTCCGGCAACTTCGAGGGTCCCGGGCAAGAATGAATTTATAGTCAGCATAGACAGTGCCAGAAATCATATTATCCCCAAGATCCTCGCTCCCTCTCAAGGGGCTGAAAATGTGGGCTTTCCCCTACCCAAGCAGGAAGCCTCCCGCAGCTCGCGGCCGATATGTTAAAGATTCCGACACATCCCTCCCATTAAAGTGTCGGGAAATTGAACATAATGAAAAATCGGACGCCCTCATCCCCCTGTCTTTCCATTGTTTTTAATTTACAACCCATGAGATTTGCCATATATTCCTCTGGCTTTCATACGGTCCAGGCAGCGACAAGCCGTACCATCACGCCAGATAGCGAAAGGGTGGTGAAATGAGCGATATCGAGAAGGGGTTTAAGACGCTGTTCCAGAACATGGAATTGGGTGCCTATCTGCAAAGCGCGGATGGCTCCATGGTCGACGTCAATCCTGCAGCCTTATCCATGCTCGGATTGACCCGTGAGGAGTTCCTTGCCGGCTGCGGTCCCTCGCCTTGCTGGCACCTGGCCGGTGAGAGCGGCGAGGAGCTTTTGCCCGACCAGCACCCCGCTGCGCTCGCCCTCGAGAGCGCACAGGAGGTCCGGGATTTCGTCGCCTCGGTGCATCAGGAGGGAGAACCTTTTCCGCTCTGGATCAACCTGAACGCGATACCGCTGCGGGATGAAGAAGGGGGCGCCCCCCTCGCCGTCCTGGTCACGCTGAGGGACATCTCGAAGCTCAGGCGCCTGGAGCAGGCTGTCGCCGCGACGGCCGCCGAGCGGGAACAGGAACAAAAGCAGTTGCAGGTGCACCACGCCAAGAAGCTGGAAAGCCTCGGAGTCCTCGCCGGCGGCATCGCACACGATTTCAACAACATACTCACCTCCATCATGGGAAACACCGAGCTTGCGCTGATGCAGCTCACCCCCGGGGCCCCTGCCTGCGAAAACTTGCGCCGGGTGGAACGGGCCTCCCACCGCGCTGCGGCCCTCCTGAAGCAGATGCTTTTCTACCTGGGTAGAGGCACCTTTTCCTCCGAACCGATAGATCTGAACCGGTTGGTGGAGGAGATGGCGGATATGCTGCAGGCTGCGATCTCCAAGAAGGCAACGCTGCGCCTGGAGCTCTCCCGGCCGCTGGGCCTTTTCAGCGCCGACCCGGTCCAGGTGCGCCAAGTGGTGATGAACCTGGTCCTGAACGCTTCGGAAGCGCTCGGAAACGAGGTAGGCAAGATCAAAGTCTCCACCTCGCAAAGGCACTACCGTGAGGAAGAGCTTGCCGAGTTCCGCTGCAGCGAGGAACTCGCCCCAGGCAGCTACCTGAGCCTGTCGGTGAGTGACACGGGTTACGGCATGGACAAGGAAACGAGGGCGCGGTTCTTCGACCGCCTGTTCCCCGCTACCGGACGAGGGCTGGGTATGGCGGCCATCCTCGGCGTGGTCAGGGGGCTCAGAGGAGGGATGCGGCTGCAAAGCGACGTGGGGAAAGGCTCCGCCTTCACGCTGCTGATCCCTGTGGACGCGGATGTGCTGACGGCCGCCAAGCCCGCCGAGCGTGCCTCCGAACCGATGGGGATGGGCCCCGTGCTTTTGGTCGACGACGAAGAGGAGGTGTGCCTGTTGGTGGGCGCCATGCTGGAGCGGCTCGGGTACGAGGTGATCCCTGCAAGCGACGGCCATCAGGCTCTCGGGCTTTACCTGCAGCGCGACGACTGGGCCTTCGTCATGCTGGACCTCACCATGCCGGTCATGGACGGCGAGGAGACCTACGAGCAGCTGCGCGGAATCGACCCGTCGGTGAGGGTAGTCATCACCAGCGGCTACAGCGAAAACGAGGTGGCGCGCCGCTTCGAAGGAAAAGGGGTGAAGGGAGTGCTGCAAAAACCTTTCGACATGGACGCGCTGCGCAGGGTTATCAGGTAGGAGTTTTCCGGAGCCACATCCAAGGAGGCACAGAGATGGATATTTCCTTTCAGATACAAGATGCCGTCGCCTCGGTGATACGGGCGCCGCTTGCCTCCCCTTTCAGGATCGCCACAGGGCAGCACGACGAACTGGAGAACGTGTTCCTCAAGCTCACCACGCGGGACGGCGTGTCGGGTTACGGCGAGGCCGCGGTCGCCTCGCACATCACCGGCGAGACCGTGCCGGGAACGCTGGCGAACCTTCAAAACGCAGCGGCCGCCTTGCGCGGTCAAACCGTCGATGACGCGGAGAGCGCCTGCCGGCAGTTCGCGGCTGCCTTCGCCGGCAACCACGCAGGGCTCGCGGCGCTGGAGATGGCGCTATTGGACCTCTCCTCGCGCGTGCGCGGCATCCCCTTTTACCGCCTCTTCGCCCCGGTGGCGGCCCTGGAGCCGCGGCTCGCCTTCTCCACCGACATAACGGTCGTCATCGGCTCGCTGGACGAGGCCAGGGCCACCGCCCGGGAGTTCGCCTCGCGCGGGTTCAAGGCCTTCAAGATCAAGATCGGCCGCGACGAGCAGCTCGACCTGGCACGCGTGCTTGCCGTGCACGAGATAGCGCCGGATAGCCAGATCATCCTGGACGCCAACATGGGGTTCAGCGCCGGCTCCATGCTGGCCTTTCTGGACCGGCTGGCCGCGAAAGGGGTGCGGCCGGTCCTTTTGGAAC
Organism: Citrifermentans bemidjiense Bem; assembly: GCF_000020725.1. Lineage (NCBI taxonomy): Bacteria > Pseudomonadati > Thermodesulfobacteriota > Desulfuromonadia > Geobacterales > Geobacteraceae > Citrifermentans > Citrifermentans bemidjiense. The sequence goes on from NC_011146.1 coordinate 2,803,560, forward strand.
AGCCGGTGCCCAAAATGGATTGGGACGGTCTCAGCGAGATCACCGCGGCGCTTACCGGAAGCGAAACACTCGTCTGCGCCGACGAGAGCGTAGGCTCCCTGGCCGACGCCCGGCGCGCCATCGACAGCAACGCGGTCAGCGCCATCAACGTGAAGTTCATGAAAAGCGGGATTCTGGAAGGAGCCGAGATCGCGAGGTTAGCCGCCTCCCGCGGGATCCGGCTCATGCTGGGAGCGATGATGGAGAGCGCACTGGCGGTTACCGCGTCGGCTCACTTCGCAGCGGGGCTCGCCTGCTTCGATTATCTGGATATGGACACCACCTTCTTCCTGAAGGGTGAGCTGGCCCATTCCCCCTACCTCGACGAGCACGGGCGCTTCGACCTGCACGACGCCGGCCCCGGCATCGGAGTCGAGCCCCGTTTTTCATGATCAGCAACCCGGTTCTCATCGTAGCCGTCTTGATCTCCATCGAGGCCCTGGTCCTGTGGCTGTCGCGTCACGAGCGGACCAGGCGCTATTTCGACCTGCTCCCCTCGGTCTTCTGGATCTATTTTCTCCCCATGCTGGCGGCGACCTTCGGGCTCATCGCAACCAAGAGCCCGGTCTACGGCTTCATCACCAGCTGGCTCCTCCCCGCAAGTCTCGTGCTGCTCCTTTTGCCGGTGGACATCAAGGCGATCCTGAGGCTTGGCCCCACGGCCATCGCCATGTTCTTCATCGGCGCGGCCGGGATCATCGCCGGCGCGGCCCTCTCCTTCTCCCTCTTCGAGCCGGTGATCGGAGCCCGGTTCTGGTCCGGCTTCGGGGCGATATCCGCCTCCTGGACCGGCGGCAGCGCCAACATGATCGCGGTGAAGGAGGCGCTTTCGGTCCCCGACGAGGTCTTCGCGCCCATGGTGATAGTGGACACGGTGGTCCCCTACCTCTGGATGGGGTTCATGATCGCCATCGTCGGCCTGCAGCCTGCCTTCGACCGCTGGAACCGCTCGAACCGAGCCACGCTGGATCACCTGGGGGAAGAGGCGGTGCAGTACCTCGCCACCGCCGGCGGCCGCACCTGGAGCGGGATAGCGATATCCCTCGCCGTAGCCCTGGCAGGCGGGGTGGGCGCGCACCTTATCGGCGAACAGATGCCCCGGGTAAAGGACATCTTGACCGGCTACACCTGGACCATCATGATCGTGACCCTCTTGGGGATACTCCTCTCCTTCTCCCCTTTGCGCCGCCTGGAGCGCTCCGGCGCTTCGCGGACCGGCTACGATCTCCTCTACTTCGTCCTCACCGCCATCGGGGCCAAGGCGTCGGTCGCGGACATCGGCTCGGCGCTGGTGCTTATCGGCGCGGGCCTCGTCATCGTCGCGGTCCACGCCGTCTTTCTGCTGGTCGGGGCGCGCCTTTTGAAGGCGCCTATGTTCCTGGTAGCCGCAGCAAGCCAGGCCAACGTCGGCGGCGTCGCCTCCGCGCCGGTGGTGGCCGAGGTGTACCATCCCGGCCTCGCCTCGGTGGGGCTGCTTCTGGCCATCCTGGGTAACATCGTCGGCACCTGGCTCGGCATCCTAGCCGCCCAGCTCTGCCGCCTCCTGTGAGCCCTCCTCCGGCTCCAGTATCTGTCGCAGCTTCCTGCTCATCTCCGCCAGTTTGTACGGCTTCTGCATTACCCCGGAAACCCCGCAGCCTTCGAACTTCCGACTCACCTCCAGCTCATTGTAACCGCTGGAAAGGATCACCCTCACCCCCGGCTCCATTTCGCGCAGTACGGTAAAGGCCTGCTCGCCGTCCAACTCCGGCATGGTAAGGTCCAGGACCACGCAGACGATCTCCTCCCGTTTTTCCTTGAAGAGTTCGACCGCCGCGCGCCCGTCGCAGGCCGTCAGCACCCGGAATCCTAGCGTCTCCAGCATCTCCTGCCCCAGGGCCCTGATCGATTCCTCGTCGTCGGCCAAAAGCACCGTGCCGCTGCCGCGCCAAAGACCCTCCTCCGCCGCCGGTTGCAGGGCCTCTCCCTGCGCAGACATGCACGGGAGCAGCAGCCTGAAGGTGCTCCCCTTCCCTTCCTCGCTGTAGATCTTGATGGCGCCGTTGTGCGAGCGCACGATGCCTAGCACCGCGGCCATGCCGAGCCCGCGGCCGGTGAACTTGGTGGTGAAGAACGGATCGAAGATCTTGGGGATGATCTCTTTCTTGATGCCGCAGCCGTTGTCGGAGATCTCCAGCATCAGGTAGGGGCCCTCGGGGAGGCGGTCATCGATCCACGTTTCGGAGAGGTAGGCGCGGTCGCACTCCAGGTAGCCGGTCCTGATCGCTATCACGCCGATGTTGTCGCCTATCGCCTCGGAGGCATTCAACACCAGGTTCAGGATCACCTGGCGCAGTTGCGTGGCGTCGCCGCTGATGGCCGGGAGGTCGGGGGCGAAATCGTAATGCAACTGCGTCTTCTTGGAGATGGAGATCTCGAGCATCTGAGCCATCTCCTTGACCGTCTGGGCCAGATCCAGCTTCTGGATCACGAAATTCCCTCTCCCGGAGTAGGCCAGCATCTGCTGAGCCAAGTCCGCGGCCCTGCTCGCGGCCTGTTCGATCTGCTGCAGGTTTTCCCGCACCGGGGTCCCTTCGGGAAGTCGCATCAAGGCAAGGTCGGCGTTGCCCAACACCACCATCAGGATGTTGTTGAAGTCATGGGCTATGCCGCCGGCCAAAACCCCCAGGCTCTCCAGCTTCTGCACGTGTAGCATCTGGGCCTGGATCTGCCGCTTCTCCTCCTCCAGCCCCTTTCGCGCCGCTATGTCGACCGCGATGAACATGAGGTGCGAACGCCCCTCCACCTCGAAGCGCGAGAGGAGGAACTCGGCCTGGATGCTCTTTTCGAAGCTCGTTTGCGCGCAGACTTCGATGCTCCGTGTCCGCCCGTCGGAGAGGACCTGCTCGGCAAGCTGGAGAATCCCCGCCTCCCGCCAGAGCTCAATCTCCCTGAAGTTCAAGGTCAGTATCTGCTGCCGGGTCCCCCCCACCATCGCGGCCATCGCCTGGTTCGCCATGACGCAGCAGCCGCTTGCCCCCTCGTAGACCAGGATGCCGGTGGGCGATGCGGCTAAGAGGGACTCCACCAGTGCCAGCGCTTTGTCGCGCGACTCCTCGACCGCCTTTCGCTCGGAAATGTCCTCGTACACTCCCAGTATCCCGGCCACCTCTCCCTGCTCGTTCAGAAGCGGCACCTTGGTGGTATCCACCCATATACGCCTCCCACCCGCCTGCAGCTGCTGCTCGATGATGTGGAACTTGGCGCGGTTTTGCCCCATGACCGCGCGGTCGTCGCTGCGGTACGCCTCGCTCTCCTCGCGCAGCCAGGGAAGGTCGAAGTCGCTCTTGCCCCTGATCTCGTCGGTGTGTGCCACCCCGGCCCCCTTGGCAAAGACGGCGTTGCATCCCTGGTAGATGCTCTCCCGGTCCTTCCAGAACACGGACTGCGGGATGGTGTCGATGATCTGTGCCAGCATGTTGCGCCCTTCGCGCTCCCTCTTCTCAGCCCGCTCTCGCTCGGCTAGCTCGGTCGTAAGCTTCAGGTTGGCAAGATGCAGCTCGGCCGTCCGCTCAGCCACCCGCAGCTCCAGTTCCTCCTTGGCCTGAGTCAGCTCGTCTTCCGCCGCTGCCTGCCGAAGGCACCTCAAGTAGATGATCCTGGAAAGGATCAGGGTGACCAGGAGGAATACGCAGACCATGGTGCTGATCTGGAGCAGCTCGCCGCGCCAGCGGGCCAGGAAGTCTTCAGGCGCCAGCTCCAGGGAGAGGTACAGGGGAAACCGGCCGACCTTGCGGAAGGATGCGAGCCTGGGGGAGCCCCAAGCATCGCTTTCGCCAAAGTAGCTCCCGCTCTCGCGCCCCCGGGCGATTTGGTCCCAGATCTCGCCCGGCACCCCCTTTCGCCCCGTTACGGCGCCGGCATCCGTACCCTGCGGATGCCGCACGATGGCGGACAGCGACGCGTCGGTGAGAGTAATTGTGCCGTGGGAGCCCACCTTCATCGGCAGGAGCATGCCGCGGATACGCTCCAAATCGATGGCACAGTACACCACGCCGGCAAAAGCGCCGCCAGATCGCTCCACCCTTCGGGCGAGGATAAGGACCCTTTTGCCGCTGATTAGCCCTAGGATCGGTTCCGAAATCACCAGCCCCGCCCTCGGATCGGTGGCCAGTTTCTTGAAGTAGCTTCTCTGCGAGACGTTTTTCAAGGTGCCCGCCTGCACCCCGGTGCCGTAGCGGATATTTCCCTGGGCATCGGCGATCCGCATGCTGTCCAGCATCGGCAGCCGGGAACGCTGCCCCGCCAGCAAACTGTTCAGCTCCCCTTCCTCGACTCGTCCCTGCTGCAGCTCCTGCTGCACTTCATCCACCATGGACAAAAGCGCGATATCAGCAGACTCCAGTACCCCTGCGATGCTGTAGGAAAGCGCCTGCAAGAGGTTGTCGCTTTGTACCTGTGCGTTGCCGAGGTAAGTTTCCCTACTCTGCCAGAGGGAGAAGAAACCCGTTAGCGCCAGGAACAGGTTTATCAGCAGGACCACCGAGGCGGTCCAGACCACCAGGTTCCTGCCGGATTGCCTGTTGTTTCTCTGCGATGGTGCAGCGTTCATGGAGTACTCCGATGGAGCCGCGGCTACAAAGAGCCGCGGCTTCGGCCGGTCGATCGAGAATTGACGGAATTGCGCGTTTACCTACTCATCGGCGCAGGAAGCTGTCTCATTAGGAGAAATCGCATGCATGACTGAGGGATGTACTAGCCGATAAAAAAGGAAGGAAACAAGAGGAAAGGAGCGAAAAAAGAGGGGCCGCGTAAAAGACGCGGCCCCTCTAGGCTGGGCGGGAAAATGGGGGGCGGGAGGCTAGGCGGTCTTGCCGTACAAGGCTTCCCTGCTCTGGAAGGCCCTTTTCACCCGGGTCATAAGCCCGATCTCCTTGACCGGTTTCAGTACGAAGTCGAAGAACCCCCTCTCCAGGGCCTCCTTTTCCTCGTCCGGCGTGGCGGCGGCAGTCATCAGGATCACCGGCATGTAGCGGAACTCCGGGATGTTGCGGATGGCGTAAAGGAACTCGTAACCCCCGAGTTTGGGCATCACCTTGTCCGTGATCACCAGCTTCGGCTTCAAGGCGAAGATCTTGGCGAAGGCATCCATGCCGTCGATGGCCGTCTCAACGGTGCATCCGTGCTTGATCAGGATCTTGGCCACCATCTCGCGGGAGAGCTGGTCATCCTCGACGAGCAGGATGGTTTTTCCCTCTGGGCCCGTTACCGGCTGGCCCAGGTAGTGCTTGGCGATGGCGCGGTTTATCTCCATGCGGGTCGCGACGTAAAGGATCAGCTTGACCTTGTGCATGGCAGCGATCTGCTGGAAAAGCTCGTCCGTGGTCGGATCGGCAACTGCGAGCCCGAGGCGCCCGTCGTCCATCTTCAACGGGAAAATGGTGTGCTTCACCGCCATCTCCATCGGTATCATACGCAGCATTGCCGGGGAGTAGGCGTACTTGGAAAAATCGGAGATCTTGCGGCAGCGGTACTGGATAGCCAGCGCCTCGGCCAGTTCTTCGGGCGAAACCAGCCCGATCACCTCCAAGAGCTCACCGAGACGGATCCCTTTGCTCTTGGCATGATCGATCAGGCGATCAACCGATACCTTGGTTAAAAGCCCCCGCTCCACGAAGATTTCTCCCAGCGGCTTGCGGATTTGCGGCGTGGTGTTCAAAGACTCGATGTCGGCGGACATGCTTTCTGCTCCTGCAGCTGCCTCTCAGGCAACCGCGCGGTGATTTTCACGGCCGGCTACGCTCATGGCAGCGCGGCCCGAGTCATCATAATGAGAGGGATAGCGAGGGAAAGTCAATGCAATTTTTGCAGCTGGTGGGAAAGGGGAAAGGTCACGAGGCGATGATCTCGTCGGGGAGTTCGTTCTGGTCGTCGCTATGGCGGGGGAAATGCTTGGCCAGCTCAATGCCGCAGCTGGCGATCACTTGGCAGAGGCTGTCAGCGGCTTTCCCCTGGCGCAGCCCCTGGGCGAGTTCGTCCACCAAGTTGTTCCACTCCCCTTGGGGGATCTTTTGGTCGATGCCGCGGTCCCCCAGGATCCAGACCTTGCGCTCCAAAAGGGAGATGAAGATGAGGACGCCGGTCCCTTCCTTGGTCCGGTACAGCCCCTGCTGGTAGAAAGCGACCAGCGCCCTTTCGCTGACCGCGTCGGCCACGCGCCCCGCGGCTGCGAAGGAAAGCTTCAGCCTTGGGAAACGATGAAAGAGCTTCAGTGCCGGGTAAAAGAGCAGGAAAACCAAGGGAATGTAGCTCCAGATAGTCACGTGCCTTATGGCTACCGCCGCCACCACCGCGACGAGCCCCGCCAAAAGCAGAGCACCTAGCGCCTCGGCCTCCCGGTAGCGGTCGCTGGCCCACACGATCATGGTGGCGATCTCGCCGCTGGTGCGTTTCTCCGCCTGCGCTACCGCCTCGCGGATCCGCTCCTTCTCCTCGGGGGAGAAGAACTCCTCTGCATGTTGCGCCTGCGATAGGTCCATTACCAGTCTCCCGAAGCGCCGCCGCCGCCGAAGCTGCCGCCGCCTCCTGAGAATCCCCCCCCGCCGAAACCGCCGCCGAACCCTCCGCCTCCGAAACCGCCGAAGAAAGGCCCGCCACCCGAGAACCCTCCCCTACCCCCTGAGCCGAACAAAAAGGAGACGAATAGCCCCAAGAGAAAGCCTACAACGGCAAGTCCGCCCAGAAGGAGCAGGGAGGTCACCCCGAAGGAGAGCAAAGCCGCCACCGGGACGCCGACTGCGCCCGCCATCCCGCCAAGGATCCTGGAGATCCCCCCCAGGAACACCGAGGCGACCAGCACGAAGATGAGCAGCGTGAAAATGGGGTTGGCCCCCCTCTTCCCGTGCCGCAGGTCGTTTGGTTCCGCTTGGTACTCGCCGCGCACGGTCGCCATGATGGCCTCCGCGCCGCGGGTGACGCCCAGGTCATACTCGCCCCTCTTGAAGGCAGGGGTGATTTCGTTGCGGATAATGCGGCCGGAAATGAGGTCGGTCAGCGTCCCTTCCAGCCCGCGCCCCGACTCGATCCGCACCTTGCGGTCATTTTTCGCCACCAGGAGCAGGGCGCCGTTGTCCTTCCCCTTTTGACCGATGCGCCAGTTCTCCACCACCTTGATGGAGTACTCTTCCAGCACCTCTCCTTCCAGGCTCGGGATGGTGAGCACCACTATCTGGGTGGAGTCGCTTCTTTCGAAGGCGGCCAGCTCGCTTTCCAGCTGCTGCGCCGCCGCCGGCGAAAGCATGGCGGCGTAATCGTTCACGTAACCCTTGAGCGGCGGAACCTCCACCCCCTGGCAAAGGGTCGCGAACAAAAGAACGCAGATGAGGAAAAGGAACTTTTTCATGCCGCCTCGATCGATGAGAGTCTAGAACTTGATCTTCGGGGCCGTCTTGGCCCCCTCTTCGGCCTTGAACGGCTCTTTGCGTGCGAGGTGCAACAGGACTGAGTTGGTGAGCGAATTGGGGAAGCTGCGTATGGTGGTGTTGAAATCCTGCACCGACTGGTTGTAGCGCACCCGCGCCACGTTAATGCGGTTTTCGGTCCCCTCCAGCTGGTTCTGCAGGTCCATGAAATTCTGGTTGGCCTTGAGGTCGGGGTAGCGCTCCACGACCACCATCAGCCGGGACAGGGCGCCGGAAAGCTGCGACTGCGCCTGCTGGAAATTTTGCATCGCCTGCTGGCTGTTGACGGCGTCGCGGGTCACCTGAACCGACCCCACCTTGGCCCGGGCCTCCGTGACAGCGGTAAGGGTCTCGGCTTCGTGCTTCGCATATCCCTTCACCACCTCGACCAGGTTAGGCACCAGGTCGGCGCGCCTTTGGTATGAGGCCTCCACATCCCCCCAGGCTGCGAAAACCGCCTCCTCCTTGGCCTGCATCGTGTTGTAGCCGCAACCGGAAAGCCCCAGGAGCGTCAGCAGGGCCAGTATCATTAGGATCGGTCTTTTCATGTTTTCATCCTCCTTGATTATCATGAGCACAATAATAATCATGACCTGGAGGAAAAGCCACCCTCTCCTAGAAAATTATTAAGGATCGCGGCGAGGGTTCAGGGGAGGTAGCGCGTGCCGTCGGCGAGGGTGCGGTAGGCGAGGACGTAGAGAGAGGCGTTCCAGGACTGCCGGGGCATGCCCATAGGCTCGCCCGTCTCCCCCTGGAACCATTCGTTGAATTCCCAACCGTTCACCCGGTTGGAGCGGGCCAGCTTCTCCAGCTCGGACCACGCCTGCCTGGTCCGCCCCAGGCGCGCCAGGAGCAGCACCCAGAATCCCCCGACGAAGGGCCAGGCGCCGCCGTTATGGTACTGCCAGGCGAGGTTCTGCCGGTGGCGCTGCATGTAGGGGCGCCAAAGCCTGGAGCCGGGCCGGATCGGGTCTCCCACCACCCTGACGGGGTGCGGCTGGTTCGCCTTCAGGGCCAAGATCGCTTCGACCGCCTTGTCGCCGGTGGAGGGGGGGCTCACCCCGAGCAGGTGCGCCATGATGTTTCCGAAGATGTCGATCTCCTCGCCCCAGTCGGAGAAGTTGACGAAGCTGAGATAAAAGGGGGAAGGCTTGCAGCGGTTGCGGATGTAGTGGACCAGCAGGCGGGCGCGCTTGTGTGTAGGGACCACTCGGCCAAAGGGGGAAAGGAGCGTGTTCAGGTACTCTTTCGTCTCTGCCGCGCAGGGGAGGCCGTAGAGGGTCTTGGTCCAGTACCAAAGGACGTTGGTGTAGAGGACGTAACCCGCCCGCGGCATGATGTCGGCCCAGTCGCTTGCGTCCAGCTGCTGCAGCAGGCGCCAGACCTGGTGTTCCTGGCACTGGAGCCAGGAAAGGGCGAGGTCGGTCTGAGGGGCGAGCCGCGCTCCAAGCCCACCTTCGGGAAGAACGCGGTCCACGAAGCGAATGGCGATGAGCCACCACAAGGTGGCGTCGATGCAGCCGGAGTACCAGAAGTCAGCCTCCCCCAGCTCCGGCTTCACGTACTTCGGTATCTGGCCGTTGCCGGCCTGGTACCGGGCCAGGGTCAGAAGCCCCTCTGCCGCTATGCGCCGCAACTCCTCGTCTCCCGACACCGCCATCCCCAAAGCGCAGATGGAAGCGTCGCGGCCGAAGATGCTGGTATAGTTGCGCCCCTCGGACCTCTGGTTCCTCCCCGAGGCAAGGATGCCGGCCGGCGTGGAATTTTCCCGCAAAAGCGCCAGCGCCTCGCGGTAGCACTCCGCCAGCAGTTCATGGTCCATCGCCTTTCCCTCTTCTCCAGCGGCAGTAAAAGTCACCCCTTAAGCGGCACCATCCGGTAACTCGCCCTACCCTTTTTCACCCGCACCAACAGGATGTGGTTGACCGGTACCCCGTGGCGGGTGAACCAGACCAGGGGAGCGCCGGCGCCGCCGGTGATGAAGGCGGGGATGCCGGCGAACTCGGAGCGGTCGTACAGGTGGGAATGGGCGAAGAAGAGTCCCTGCACCCTGCTTCCCGCCAGGGTCTTTTCGAGTTGCTCAACTCCTTGGGTGAAAGTGTGCCCGCGCCAGCGCTCGGTCTGAGGGGGGACGTGCATGGAAACGAAAACGGTGGCCGGGCCGGAGGCGATTTCGCGGCGCAGGCGCTCCTGCTCGGCTGGGCGCAGCGCGCTGTCAGCGTTGTCGAGCGCCACCAGCCTGAGACCGAGCCTGGCGATATCGAGCGTGAAGTTTAACGGCCCTACCTCTTTCGCAAAGACTTCGCGCTCCTCGTGATTCCCGACCACGACGAACACCGGGAGCTCGGGTACGCTCCGCCGCAACAGCGACAGGAAGTTGGCGGTTTCAGCCTCGCTTCCCTTGTTGGAGTAGTCGCCGGCATGCAGGATGAATAGAGGGCTGTAGGAGCGCGCCAATGCCAGCACCTGCAAAAAAGTGCGTTCACCGTCGCGGCTGTCGCCCATGACCACGAAGCTGTAGTCGTCAGGAAGGACCTGCCGTGCCCTTGCCGCCAGAAGTTCGCTGGAATGCTCGTAGAGCGTCTGGCCCTGGCAGGTTTGGTAGGCGGGCAGGACCAGCAACAGTGCAAGGAAGAGGCGTTTTAAAAGAGGTACGGATGCTCTTAAGGAGGAGAAGGTCATTGTTGTCAGGAAGCCTTCGAGGGGTGACTGAAGCAGGGGCGTCGATGTGGAAAATACTACTGACGACGAAGCCCCAGGTTCAATAGGTGTTTTTTAACGGAGGGTAAAAGTAACACAGATAGGACCAGCAGGCAACGCCTATGTCGGCATAAATTTACCGGGAGAGCGGCCGCTAGCTCTTGGCGAGGCGCCGCTTCTTCCCTGACTCGTTCTTGGCCAGCTTGGCGATGCGGCTGTTCCTGTGGCCGGAGCGCGCCTTGGCTAGGTGCCGGTCCTTCTTCTTGGTTTCGCACTTGGCGGCTCGCCGGTCGACGCCCCACTTGGAGCGTGCGGATACCTTGCTGCGCCGGACCGGGATTTCGATCGCCTCGGCCGCGGACGCCACCAGCACGCGGTTCTTGATCTGCGGCAGTTCCGCCACGGGCACGGGCTGCGCCTCGCCGCTTCCTGGCGACCTGAAATCTGCGGAGGCGTAGGTGGAGACATCCCTGCGCAACTGGTTGAAATTTTTTACGTTGTGGTAATCCGACCTTCTGGTCAGCATGATCACGAAGAGGTCCTGCTCGGGATCGATCCAGATGGAGGAGCCGCTGTAACCTGTGTGTCCGAAGGAGGCGTCGGAGAAAAAGTTCCCTTTCGGGGCCGAGAAGGGAGAGGAGATGTCCCATCCCAGGCCGCGCTTTACGCGCCCGTTGTTGCAGAGGTAGGGAGTGATCATCTGGGCGACCACCTGCTCGGACAGGATGCGCTTTCCGTCCAGGGTCCCCTTGCCAAGCAATAGCCGCGCATAGCGGGAGAGATCGTGCGCCGAGCTGAACACGCCGGCGTGCCCTGCCACCCCCCCGAGGCGCCTCGCGTTCTCATCCTGCACCACTCCGCCGCGGTTGCCGGAGGTGGGGGCGATCTCGGGAACGAGCCCTGCCGGCGGGAGGAACTGGGTCGCCTTGGCCCCCAAAGGCTCGTAGATCTGCTCCTTGCAAAAGAGGTCCAGCGTCTCGCCGGAAACCCTGTGCACCAGTTCGCCCAGGAGTATGAAATTGATGTCGGCGTAGTCGAAAGAGGTACCCGGGCTCTTGCGGGCCAGTTGCGCCGCGGCCTTGCGGATCGCCCCCTGGATGGAGCCGATCTGGAAGTCGGCAAGGCCGGAGGTGTGGGTCAAGAGGTGCAGCACGGTGAGCTGAGAGCCGGCAAATTCGGGGAACCAGCGGGAAACCGGGTCGGTCAGGCTGATCTTACCCTCGTCGAGGAGCTTGATGACGGCAGGGGTTGTGGCCACCACCTTGGTGAGGGAGGCGAGGTCGAACACGGTGCGATCCGTGATCGGCTCGGCGCCAGGGTCGGAATTGAGCTGACCGCGGGAGGCCGTAGCCAATATCCCTTCATGATTGCCGACCACCACGACTCCGCCGACGATGAGTTTCTCGGACATGGCCCTTTCCAGCAACAGGTCTATGTTGGAGACCAGCCCCGGGGGAATGGGCTCCACTGCGGCGAGGAGATCCTGGGGAACCAGCAACGGGAACAGCATGAGTATCAGGATGATAGCGCGCACGTGCTTCCTTGTATGTTCTGTGTCTGTGTCGCCGGCAGCGGCGTAACCCTTCGAGAAGATCTTTCAGTCATGCCCTGCAAGAAGAACACCGAGTGAGGTGATCGACTTGCGGCTACGATACAGGAGCGGACGTGAAAATAATGTGACGTGAGTCACTTATCGGCATGGTACAGGGGTACTTGAGGAGGGAGAAGATAAAAGAGGCCCCGGGAACATGCCCCGGGGCCTCTTTTTGCTGCTTTGGCTGTGGCCAGCCCCCTTACTTCATGCTGGGGAGGTCATGCACGTCGAGGTGGCAGCCGAGGCATTTCGGGAAGCGATCCAGGATCGACTTCGGATGCGGCGCCTTGTGGCACTCGGTGCACTGCGGCACGTAGCCGTGCTTGTCCCTGTGGCAAGTCGCGCAGTTGACCTTGGCATGCTTGCTCGGGGTCTTCTTCCACTTTTCGAAGATCTTGCCGTGGCAGGAGCCGCAGGTCTGTGCCGGCTCGCTGGTCGGGTAATGGATGCTCTTCGGCTGGTGAACCGGGTGGCACTTGCCGCAGGTCTCGATGGGCTGATCCTTGTAGTGCGGCTTGTGGCAGTTGAAGCAGCTGGGGATGTAGCCGTGCGAGGTGTGGCACCTGTCGCAGGAAACCTTGCTGTGCTTGCTGGGGAACTTGACCAGCTCTTCCTTCTGCGCCGGGTGGCAGGTGGCGCAGGTGTTGGTGAGCCTCGGGGTCATGGCTACCTTGCCGGGGCTGTGCGGGTTGTGGCAGGCGGAGCAGTCCTTGTTGGCAGGCCCGTGAATTTCGGTGTGGCACGAAGCGCACTTGGGCATGATCTCGTCGTAGTTCCCCTTCTTCGGGTTGTACGCGTGGAAGGTCTTGTGGCACTGCTGGCAGTCGAAGCGGTGCCTCCCACCTGCGTTTTTCAATGCGCCGAAGACCGAGGTGTGGCACTGGGCGCACTGGTCGGGGGTCAGCGGAGCCGGCGCGGTGGCATAAAGCTCAGCCTTTACCGGGATATCTACGGTCGCAACCTTGGCTGCGAAGGCGGTGGAAGCGGCGAATATCACTCCCAGGAGCAACAGCGCCAGCGCGCTACATACTTTTTTCTTCATCTCCCCTCCAAAAGATAACAATGTATTCACAATCCGACTGATCGTAATACTACCTAAGCGGACTCTGTGTCAAGAAAGTTGTTTGGGTAAATCTTAATTGATTGAGAAACCGGTGGGGATGACTGATAGAAAGGCTCTAGAGGCGGTTAAGATCCTCGTGCGGCTCGTCGGAAGGGTTTATGTGTATCATCACGTCGCCTACGTTGTTGAACTGGTCGAAAATCTCCTCCTTCACCTGGGTGGCTATGGCATGCGAGCGCTTCACCGTCATCTCGGGGTCCATGTCCAGCTTCAGATCGACGATGAGGAACTGCCCCGAGTGCCTGGCCCTTATTTCGTGCACCTGGTCGACCCCCTCCACCCTCTCGGCCAAAAGCGTTATGGCGCGCAAAAGTTCCTGCTCGGGTTGGCCGTCCATCAGTTCGTGGGCCGAGGAGCGGAAGGTCTGGTAGCCGATGCTGAAGATGAAGAAGGAGGTGATTCCGGCGGCGATGGGATCCATGACGGAGGCGCCGAAGTAGGCGAAACTGACGCCGATCAGGGTGGCGACCGAGGTGACGGCGTCTTTTCTGTGGTCCTTGGCGATGGCCAAGAGCGCCGGGCTCCCCAGGGAGCGACCCACCCGCACCGAGTAGCGGTAGAGGAGTTCCTTGATAACGATGGTCACCGCGGCAGCCAGGACTGCGATCAAAGCGGGCTTGGGATAGGTCCCGTGCACCATGGTGGAGATGGAGCCGTAGAGGATCCAGGCGCCGGTAGCGCCGATGATGACGGAGACGAAGATGGCCGAGAGGCTTTCCGCCTTGCCGTGGCCGTAGGGGTGGTCTTCGTCGTAGGGCTTGCGCCCGAGCTTGAGCGCGACCAGGGTCATCCCGATCGCTATGAAGTCACAGGCGCTTTCGACGCCGTCGGCGAAGACCGCCTCGGAGTCGCCGTAATGGCCGGCGGCCAGCTTCATGACCATGAGCACGGCGTTGAGCCAGAAGCCGATCCTGATGGCGCGGTCGGCCTTGTTGAAGCGCTCCCCTCTCAGCACTCATGCACCTCGCGCAGATCCTTTACGGTCAATTGCAGGCTCTTTTTGCCGTTCCAGACGTTGATCCCGGGGGAGCAGACCAGGTCGACGCGCTGCGCCCCCCCCTTGTCGGCAAGACCGAAAGCGATCGCATCGAAGGCGCGCCCGCCGTGCACCACCTTGAGCTTCAAATGCCCCCCCTTCAGAACCCGGCAATCCTCCACGCGCACCCCTTTCATCAGGAAGAGCGGCTCGGGGTTCCCCATGCCGAACGGCTTCATCCGCTCCAGCTCGGAAACGAGCGCCTCGTCCACCGCACCCGGGAGGAGTTCCAGGTCGTAGGCCAAGGTGGGGGTAAGGGCCTCATCGTCGAGCGCCTGGGCCGCCTCCTCGAAGCTCAAGCTGAAAGAGTCCAGTGCCTCCTCGGCTATGGAAAGCCCCGCAGCGTGGCTGTGCCCCCCCGAAGCGGAGCAGGTGCTGGCCGCAGCTGCGGATGGCTTCCAACAGGTGGAACCGCGAGATGCTGCGCCCCGATCCCCTTCCGGTCCCACCCTCGAAAGCGAAGAGGATCACCGGGCGGTGGAAGAGTTCGACGATGCGGGAAGCGACGATGCCGATCACCCCCGGGTGCCAGAGGTCGGAGCCAAGGACGATGCTCTTTCTCCCCCGGCAGGCCCCCTGCTCCAGCATGGCGCGCGCCTCTTCGAGTGTGGCTCGCTCCAGCGCCTGGCGCTCGCCGTTGCTGTCGTCGAGGAGAGCCGCGATCTCGCGGGCACGGTCGCGGTCGCCGGTTAAAAGGAGCTCCAGCCCGAGCGCCGCGTCCTCCAGGCGCCCGGCCGCGTTTATGCGCGGCGCGAGCCGGAAACCGACGGCGCCGCAGCCGACCTCCCCGGTAACGCCGGCCACTTCCTTGAGCGCCGCGATACCGACCCGGGACCCGGCCGACAGCTGCTTCAGGCCGTAGCTCACCAGGATGCGGTTCGCGCCCAATAGCGGCACCACGTCCGCCACGGTGCCAAGCGCCACCAGGTCGAGATACTCCTTGAGGTCGGGTTCTCCGGCAGTGAAACAGTTGTCGGCGCGCAGTCTCGCGCGGAGCGCGATCAGAAGGTGAAAGGCAACCCCGACGCCGGCAAGCGACTTGAACGGGAAACGGCAGCCGGGCTGCAGCGGGTTGATCACGGCGAGGGCCTCGGGGAGCCGCTCGCCAGGTGCGTGGTGGTCGGTAACGATGAGATCGATGCCGCTTTGGCGGCAAAGGAGCCCCTCGTCGATCGAGGTGATGCCGCAGTCCACGGTGACCAGCACCGTCGCCCCACCCTTGGCCGCAGCGGCGACACCCTGCGGGGAGAGGCCGTACCCCTCGGTCAAGCGCTTCGGGATGTAGGGAAAGCAGTCGATGCCGACGGCCCGGAAAAAGCTGATCAAAAGGGCGGAGGCGGTTACCCCGTCCACGTCGTAGTCCCCGTGCACGCAAACACGCTCGCTGCGTGTGCGCGCCAGCGCGAGCCGCTCAACCGCCTCTGCCATCCCCTTCATCAGCAAGGGGTTTTCCAGACCGGAAAGTACCGGCGACAGGTAGGCCTTCGCCCCTGTCTCCCCGTCGATGCCGCGGTTGGCCAGAAGCCGCGCCAAAAGAGCCGGGAAACCGCAACGGGTGAGCGCGTCCACGACGCCGGGATCAGCCTCGCGCGGCCTCCAGATTTTGTGGGTGATTGGTTGCATCGGAACTCCGTGGTGCCGCGGACCCGCGAGTGAGCAGGCCTTAAGCCAGGGGGAATAATAGCATAAGGACCTGGGGGGCGCGAACTTAATGTGTAAATATTCGCCGAGGGGGACAGGCTCCGCAGGTGCCTGTCCCCCTTCAGCCGAAGGTGCCTGTCCTCTTATGCGTCGCCTGTGCCTCCAGGCGCGAGGTGACTGAGACGAGCAAAAAAAAACCCGCCGGAGCGGGTTTTCTTCTTGGTCCTTATCGCCTACTTCTTGAAGCTCCCAGGCATCTGGGTCAGGTTCGCCATGTCGTTCTTGATCTGCTGGGCGGTGGGGCTCGTGGAGTCGAACTGCAGATACTTGGTCCAGACCGCCTTGGCCTTGTCGTACTGCTTCAGGTCCATGTAGTAGACCACGCCCAGGTTGTATAGGCTTTGCAGATGCTTGGGGTCGATGGCTTGAGCCTTCTCGAAGTTGGCGATCGCCTTGTCGTACCAGCCGATCTTGCGGTACATGATCCCCTGGTCGGTCATGACGTTCACGTTGTTGGGATCGAGCTCCAGCACCTTCCCGTAGGCGTTGACCGCCTTTTGGGGCTGGTCGGTGTCGAAGTAGTCGTTGCCGAGCTGGGACCATGCCTGCAGGTTTTTCGGGTCCTGAGCCACGATCTTCTCGGCCTCGACGATGCGCCGCTGGTAATCGGTCGGGGAACCTGTTCCCTGCGGCACAGCCGCGTTGGAAGGAAGGTTCTTGTTGCCGGCCACGTTGAAGATGATGTAGCCGCCGAGCATGCCGACGATCAGAGCCACTGCTACGGTGAGTAAATTTTCCTTGCTCACGATGCCTCCTTAGGCCGCCTTCGCTTCCGGCGTTTCCGAAGATTTCTCCCAGAGCGCGACGATCGGGCTGGCGACGAAAATGGATGAATAGGTTGCCACCAGCACGCCGATTACGAGCGCAAAGGCGAAGTCGTTAATTACCTCGCCGCCGAAGAGGTAGAGGGAAACAGCAGACAGGAAAGTGGTGACCGAGGTGATGATGGTACGCGAAAGCGTCTCGTTGATGCTCCGGTTGAAGATGACGAACATCGGATCCTTGAGGCTTTTGTGCATGTTCTCGCGGATACGGTCGAAGACGACGACGGTGTCGGTCAGCGAGTAGCCGGCAATGGTGAGGACCGCTGTGATCAGGAGGATGTTGACCTCCTTGTGCAGCACGTAGAAGACCGCGATCATGGCGAGAACGTCGTGCATGGTGGCGACGACGGCGCCCACACCGAACTTGAAGTCGAAGCGCCAGGCGATGTAGAGGATGATCCCGAGCATCGAGAGCGCCACGGCGATCAGGGTGTCCTTTTTCAGTTTCTCACCGATGGAGGGGCCGATCTCGGTGGAGCTTTCCACGGTGAAGGCATTGCCGGCCAGATTCTGTTTGAGCGCGTCCTCGACGTTTTGCGCCGACTTCTCGGATTTGTGCATCTTGACCAGGATCTGGTTGCCGCCGGTAATCTCCTGGAGCTCGACTTCGTGGATGCCACCCTTGCTAAGCGCGTCGCGCACGCCCTGCGTGGTCACCGGCTGGTTGAATTTCACCTGCATGGCGATGCCGCCGGAGAAGTCGATCCCCATGTTGGCCGTGCCGCGCCCGATGGCGATGACGCCGAGGATGCCGACGATGGCGACGATGCCGGAGATGATGAAGGAGATCTTCCTCAACCCCATGAAATCTATGTTGGTATTTCTCAGAAGTTCCATTGGTCTCCCCCTTATATGCTGAGTCTCTTCACGTGGGCACGCTCCAGGTAGGCGTCAAAGATGACCTTGGTGGAGACGAGCGACGTGAAAAGGTTGATGATGATACCGAGGCTCAGGGAGACCGCGAACCCCTTGACCGGGCCGGTGCCGAACTGGAAGAGCACTGCCGCGGTGATCAGGGCGGTCACGTGCGAGTCCATGATGGTGAGAAACGCCTTGTCGTAGCCGGAGTCGAGCGCCGCGTGCGGCGTCTTGCCGAGCCGCAGCTCCTCCCTGATCCTCTCGAAGATGAGGACGTTGGAGTCGACCGACATGCCTACCAGAAGGACGATAGCGGCGATGCCCGGGAGGGTGAGCGTAGCGCCCAGCGCGGAGAGAGCACCCATCAGGAAGAGGATGTTGAGCACCATCCCGAAGTTGGCGACCATGCCGCAAATCTTGTAGTAGATCGCCATGAAGCCGACCACCAGCAAAACGCCGATGAGACCGGCCATGAGCCCCTTGTGGATCGAGTCCTTACCCAGGGAAGGTCCTACCGTTACGTTCTGCAGGATCTTGACCGGCGCGGGGAGCGAACCTGCGCGCAAAACGATGGCGAGGTCGGCCGCTTCCTTCTCGGTGAAGGAACCGGAGATCTGGGCGCTGCCGCCGGAGATCCTCTCGCGGATCACGGGGGCGGAGTAGACGTTGTTGTCGAGCACGATGGCGAAACGCTTGCCGACGTTGGCCGCGGTCACCTGGTCGAAGAGCCGGGCGCCGGTCGAGTTGAAGTCGATGGCGACGTAGGGCTGGTTGTACTGGGAGTCGATGCGGATCTGGGCATCGGTCAGGAGGTCGCCGGTGATGATCGCCTTCCTCTTGACCACAATCGGGGTCTCGGAGACCGCGCCGGTCGTCGCGTCCGTCTTCTTCTCGTAGAGGAGCTCGTCGTCCGCCGGAAGGCCGGAAGCGGTGGCGGTGGCGGCGTTGATGGTCTCGTCCACCAGCTTGAACTCCAGGCGGGCGGTCTTGCCGATCAGGTCGATGGCGCGCTTGGGATCCTTGATGCCCGGGAGCTGCACCACGATGTTGGTCAGCCCCTCGCGCTGGATCACCGGCTCGGAGACGCCGAACTGGTCGATCCTGTTCCTGATGGTCTCAAGGGCCTGGGCCACGGCGCGGTCTTTGCGCACCTGTGCCTCTTTCTCGTTGATGCGGACCTGCATCCCGATGAAGCCCCCTTCATCGGTAGCGGGGAGGGTCTGCATGTCGGGGTACTTCTTCTTGATCAGCGCCTGTGCTGTGTCGGCGCTGCTGCGATCGTACAGGGTGAGCTGCACCTTGTCGTTGCCGACGCGGGCGATGCTCTTGTAGCGGAGGTTCTGCTGGGTAAGCGAGTCTTCCAGGTCGGTCGCGATCAGGTCAAGCGACCCTTCGACGGCCTTCTCGGTTTCGACCCCCATTACCAGATGGGTACCCCCCTGCAGGTCGAGACCCAGGTGGATCTTGTCCTTGGGGAGCAGCCCGCTCCACCAGGAGGGGAGCGTGTCGACAAGCGTCGGCGTCAGGTAGACGAACGAGGCGATGATAAAGACGAGAATTAAAGAGATGCGCCAGGTATAACCCTTCATGGGAAAAGCTCCTTTCGGAAAAATTGGATCAGTGCACTAGTCCTGCTTGATAGATGCAATGTAACCCTTGTTGATCCTGACGTTGACGCCGGGGGCAATCTCCAGGGTCACCACCTGGTCGTCGAGGGCCGTCACCTTGCCGTGCATGCCGCCGGCGGTCACTACCTGGTCCCCTTTTTTCAGGGCGTCCAAAAGCGCTCTGTGTTCCTTGGCCTTCTTCTGCTGGGGTCTGATCAGCAGAAAGTAGAAAATGGCGAACATGAATACCAGCGGGATCAACCCCTGGAATTGCGCCATCATCCCTCCTGCCTGCGCGCCCGCGTCCTGAGCCGCATTTGCAACCGCCACACCAAACATGTGTTACCTCCTGGATTTGAATTACATCCTTCTTTTCATAGCAAATGGCGATAAAGCTCTGGCCCCCTCCCGCCTTCGCGAGCCGTAGCGCTTCGGCGCGCAGGCCCGTCAAGGGAGGGGGAGGGCCTTTCTCGTTTCTTGTTGAACTACAATTGCTGACTCCTCGCCGCGTAGAAATCCTTCCTGAAGCTTGAGAACTCGCCGCGCCCGATGGCGGCGCGCATCTGCGCCATCAGATCGAGGAAGTAGTGCAGGTTGTGCCAGCTGTTCAGCCGGGAGGCCAGTATCTCCTGGCTGCGGTACAGATGGCGCAGATACGCCCTGCTGTAGTTCCTGCAGACGTAGCAGCTGCAGGCGGGGTCTATCGGGGACTGGTCCTCCGCGAAGACGGCCGCCTTGATGTTGATCCTGCCGAAACTGGTGAAGAGCGCGCCGTTTCTCGCGTTTCTGGTCGGCATGACGCAGTCGAACATGTCGAAGCCGGCGTTCACCGCCTCCACCAGGTCCTCGGGTGCGCCGATCCCCATGATGTAGCGCGGGGAGTTCTCGGGGAGGATGTCGGAGCATTCATGCATCATACGGTGCATGACCTCCTTCTCCTCGCCGACGGAGAGCCCCCCCAGGGCATAGCCGTCGAAACCGATGTCGGTGATCTGCTTGGCGCTCTCCCGCCTAAGCTCGGGGTGCATCCCCCCCTGGACGATGCCGAAAAGGGCCTGGTCCGGCCTTTGGTGCGCGTTTTTGCAGCGCTGCGCCCAGCGGGTGGTGAGTTCCAAAGACTTCTGCACGTAGGAATACTCGGCCGGATACGGGGGGCATTCGTCGAAGCACATGGCTATGTCGGCGCCCAGCGCCTCCTGGATGGCGATGGAGACCTCGGGCGAGATGAAGTGCCGGGAGCCGTCGATGTGGGAGCGGAAGTTGACCCCCTCCTCGGAGATCTTCCTCAATTCCCCCAGGGAAAAGACCTGGAAGCCGCCGGAGTCGGTGAGCATAGGACGGTCCCAGTGCATGAAGCGGTGCAGGCCGCCCAGGCGCGCGATCAGTTCATGGCCGGGGCGCAGGTACAGATGGTAGGTGTTGGCGAGGATGATCTGGGAGCCTACCTCGACCAGTTCCTCGGGCGTCATCGCCTTTACCGTCGCCTGCGTGCCGACCGGCATGAAGATCGGGGTCTGGATGCTGCCGTGCGTTGTTGTCAGAGAGCCTAGGCGGGCCAGAGAGCCCGGGTCCTTCTTTATGAGTTCGAAGCTGATAGCTGCCAAAAATATCCCGTTTGCTGCTTGTATTCGTTTTACTCCCCCCTCCCCCGGCGCGAGGGGGCAAGGGTTGGAGTGCTTCCCTCTGTGGGGAAGAGTTCCGTTAACCGATGAACATGGCGTCGCCGTAGCTGAAGAACCTGAAGCGCCGGGAAACCGCCTCGCGGTAGGCTTCCAGCATCGCCTCCTTCCCGGCGAATGCGCACACTAGCATAAAGAGAGTCGATTTGGGGAGATGAAAATTTGTTATCAACGCGTCGACAACCCTAAACCGGTAACCGGGAAGGATAAAAATATCCGCTTCGCGCTCGCCGGCTGCTACTTCCCCTGAGGCCGCCGCATGCTCCAGCGCCCTGAGCGAGGTGGTTCCCAGGGCCACCACCCTACCCCCCCGCTCCTTGGTGCGGCGGATCGCGGCGGCGGTTTCCTGCGGGATCCGGTAAAGCTCCCGGTGCATGGTGTGCTCGGAGAGGTCCTCCACCCGGATCGGCATGAAGGTCCCAAGCCCCACATGCAGGGTGACGGAGACGATCTCGACGCCGCGCCCCCTGATCTCGTCCAGGATCGCCGGGGTGAAGTGCAGCCCGGCTGTCGGGGCGGCTACGGCACCCTTCTCGCGCGCGAACACTGTCTGGTAACGCTCCAGGTCCTCACCTTCGGGGGCCCGCTTGATGTAGGGTGGAAGCGGCATGCTGCCGGTTTGCTCCAGCCATGCCATGAAGTCGTCGCTCCCCTCGAAGAGGACCCGCCAGTCGCCGCCGTCGCGCTCTAGCACCGTGGCGGTCACCCCGCCGGGAAACACCACTCGGCAACCGTTTTTGGGACTCTTGGAGGCCTTGATCAGGCAACTCCAGCACTCCGGTTCCCCTGCGACCCGGCGCACCAGGAAGATCTCTACAGCCCCCCCCGATTCCTTATGACCGTGCAGCCTCGCCGGGATGACCCGGGTGTCGTTCAAGACCAGGAGATCGCCCGGGAGGAACTGCGCGGCGATAGAGGCCACGGTTGCCTCGCCGATGGCGCCGCTTAAGCGGTCAAGGGTCAAAAGCCTGGAGGCGTCCCTGCGGCTCGCCGGGTGCTGCGCTATCAGCTCCGGTGGAAGTTCGTAATCGAAATCGGAAAGAAACATGCTATCGACCGTACCCGCCCGCAAGCTTCACGCCCGGATAGTAGTAACTGAGTATCTCGCGGTAATCGAACCCCTCGATGGCGCGCCCCTTGGCGCCCCACTGGCAGAGCCCCACGCCGTGGCCCGAACCCGAACCGACGACCAAAAGCTCGTCACCCGATTGGCGCAGCTCGAAGTTGGTGCTCTTCACGGCGCCGTAGCCGAGCGCCTTCCTGAAGGCGACGCCTGGGACTGCTACCTTGCTGCGGGAGGAGTCGACCAAGACGTCCTGCACGCGCCCGCTATCGTTTCTGCCGCGCACCCGGCACTCCCTTATCCCCGCCACCTGGTACCCCGCCGCACGGAGCGCAGACTCAACCTTCTTCAGGGGGAGCTTCAGTTCCCACTTGATGGGGTTGGACTCGCCGCAGTAAAGGCAGGCGACTCCCTGCAAATACGGGATCGACATCCCCCAGACGTTTTTGGAATTCTCGGTGTGCCCGGCGCAGTTGGAATGGTAGAAGGCCTGGATGGTCTTGCCTTCGTAGGTGAGCACCTGGCCGGCGGTCTCCTCGACGCCTCTGGCAGCACGGCTGTCCTCGACATCCGCCCCCTCGTAGACCTGGTCCATGACGCTCGACTCCAGCTGGTAGGGAGCCCCGCGCCTGGCCTGCATCTGGTAAACGGCGTAGGAACGGGCGATCACCGCCTGCGCCTTCACGGCCTCCATGGGCCAGGCCGAGGAGATCTCGCAGTTGATGAGGCCAACCAGGTACTCCTCCAGCGGCAGGTCGTTCACCACCAAAAGCCCCTTCTGCGCGGGGCTCACTTCCACTACAGCGCGGTAACCCTTGCCGTTGACGCTGAGCCTGCCGGGAGCCACGGCGATCAGGCGGTCGACGCTCTTGCCGTTGACCGACACGCCGCTAAAAGATCTTTTCACCTCAAGGGGCATTTCCAGGTCGAGAGGTTCGCCGCGGCCGTCCGTCAGAAGGACGCCGGAGCCGTCGATCCTGACGCTATCGACACCCTTGGAGAGGGCGACCCTGACCGTCTCCGGACGCATCGCCGCCACGCTGCCGCCGGCCGCGAGGCAAATTACCAGTATGATCAACGCCCTAAAGAGACTCATATTTTCCGTATACAACAGCTGTTTACCCCACCGTGAAAAGCCCTAGATATAAACCATGGAATCACCGGCAAAGTCAATAATTTTATCGTTCTAACGAAACGGCCTGGAGCGCGGATTGGCAAGTGAATTGCTTGCTTTCTCATTAGAGCGCCGCGGCGACCCGCCCCGGCAGCTCCACCGTCGTGCCAGGGGCGGCTAAAGCTGCGAACTGGCCACTCTTTTCGCCCTCCCAGCGGGACCCGGAGAGGGAAATAACTGTTGCCAGAAACGCAAAAACAGGCTATATCGCTGATGAGACTGGTCATTTAGCGTTCAACCAAGAAGTCCGGATATATATGTTCAACTCCCTAAAGATGAAGATCCTAACCTTGGTGGCCCTGATACTGGTGCTCATCATCTCGTCTGTCGCCTACCTCAATTTCCAGCAGCAAAAGGAAATGCTGCACGAGATCGCCAACCGGAACACCTCGGTACTGATCGAAACCATCAAAAGCAGCGTGGCGAACGCGATGCTCTCCGGCCGCTCCGACGAAGTGGGGAGCATCTTCGAGCGGATCAAGTCCAGGGAGTTCGTCAAATCCATCAGGATCGTCGACGCAGAGGGAAAGATCCTCATCTCGGCTGACCGCGCCGAGGTCGGGAGCAAGATCCCCGAGCTGGGCGAGAAGCAATCGCAGTCGCGCAACATGACCCTTTTCCCTTCCCAAGGGGTCTTCGTCTCCTACGCCCGTATCTTCAACGCCCCCCAGTGCTTCAGATGCCACCCGGCCGGCAAGGAAAGCCTGGGGCTTCTGGAAATCAAGCTCTCCCTCGACTACATGAACGGCTTCATCTCCCGCGAAAGGGACCTGGCCGTCTTCTCCAGTCTGCTCCTGGTCCTTTTGACCGTGGCCACCATCTTCATCTTCCTGGTCATCTACGTCGAGAAGCCGATCCGCAGGCTGATCCGCTGCATGCAGCAGGTGGAGGGTGGCGATTTCCGCCAGGAGATCAACCTCACCTCAAGCCTTGAGATGCAGACTCTCGCCAAGAGCTTCAACCACATGGTAAGGACCCTCGCCTCCTTGATGGAATCCACCGTGGCGCATGAGCGGGAGCTGGCACGGGCGCAGGAGAAGCTCGCCTTCCACCGCGAGACCCACCAGTTGAACGGCAGGCTCGAGGAGCAGATCCGCGAGATCGAGAACCTGAACGTGAACCTGGAGGAGCGGATCGAGGAGATCGAGGAGGCGAACTACAAGATCGCGGACCTTGCGGGGGAGTTGGAGGACAAGAACACCAACCTGGAGAAGGCGGTGGCGAAACTCTCCACCCTGTACCGGCTCGGGCTCGCCATCAACTCGACCATCGAGGTCGAGGACCTGTACCAGCTGGTGGTGAAGACCACTATGGACACCCTGCAGGCCCAGGTGGGATACATCATCCTTTACGACGCGCTCCACGGCGACCTGAAGGTGATCAACCTGGTCGGGCACAGAAACCCCAACGTCCAGGCGATGCGCGTGCCGATGAAGCCCTCCAGCGTCTCCAGCTGGGTGATCCAGAACTGCAAGCCTTTGCTCATCACCGACATCGCGCAGATGCCGGAGTTCGATCCGGTCAGCCCCTTGGGCTTCGAGCGCAAGACCCTGATCTGCGCGCCGCTCATGGTGAAGGACGAGATGATCGGCACCCTCGCCGTGGTCAACAAGCTGGACAACACGGTCTACAACCACGAGGAACTGGAGCTTTTGTCAACCATCGCAGCGCAAGCCTCCATCGCCATCAAAAACGCGATGCTCTACGACGAGCAGCAAAAGACCTACTTGAACACCATCCAAGCGCTGGTTTCCGCCATCGAGGCAAGCGACAGCTACACCCGCGGCCACTCCGAGCGGGTCACCCGCTTCTCGCTCGCCCTGGCGCGCAAGCTCGAACTGCCGCAGAACCGGCTCAAGGTGATCGAGCGTGCGGCCATCCTGCACGACATCGGCAAGATCGGGATCGACCTCTCCCTTTTGCACAAGGAGGCGCTCTTGACCAGCGAGGATGTGGCCGAGCTGCAGCAGCACCCCACCATCGGGATGAAGATCCTGGAACCTATCGAGTTTCTCTACGACGTGAGGCTCTGCATCGGCCAGCACCACGAGCGCTACGACGGCACCGGCTACCCGAACCGACTGCGCGCCGAGGAGCTTCTTTTGGAGTCGCGCATTCTCGCCATCGCCGACGCCTTCGACGCCATGACCTCCGACCGCCCCTACCGCAAGGCGCTGAAGCTGGAGGTCGCCATCGCGGAACTGGCTGAAAACAGCGGGTCCCAGTTCGACCCCGCCCTGGTCCCTATCTTCATCAAGCTCCTGAAGACACCCAACTTCCTGCCGCAGCGCGAGGAAACCCCGGGGTTGAACGTGGTTCCTTTCCCTGGCAAGCCTGCCGGCGGACCCCTGACCTCCGTTGGCCCTTGACGGCAAGTTGTAGAAAGTTTACTTTTGCCGATACCGGTTCCCGCGACGCCTGACGGGAAAGCCCGGCTACGGGAGTGCCTTTGTCGCCTTTACTTGAAATAGAAGGGCTCTGCACCGAGTTTGCGCAGAAGTCCGGGGTCCTCAGGGCCGTGCGGGGGGTCGACCTCTCCATGGAGCCGGGGGAGACCCTCGCCCTGGTCGGGGAATCCGGCTGCGGCAAGAGCATCACGGCGGCCTCGGTGCTGCGCCTGGTCCCCCCTCCGGGTAGGATCACGGCAGGCTCGATCCGCTTCAAGGGGATCGAGCTTCTGCATCTTTCCGAGGACCGGATGCGGGAGATCAGGGGAAACCGGATCGCCATGGTGTTCCAGGATCCCATGACCTCGCTGAACCCGGTCTTCACCATCGGCTACCAGGTGGCTGAGGGGCTCCGGGTACACCGCGGGCTGGACAAGAAGCAGGCCGAGCGCGAGGCGGCGGCGATCCTCTCCGAGGTAGGCATACCCGCCCCGATGGAGCGGATGAAGGACTACCCGCACCAGCTAAGCGGCGGCATGCGGCAACGGGTCATGATCGCCATGGCGCTCGCCTTGAGGCCGGAACTGGTGATCGCCGACGAACCGACCACCGCGCTCGACGTCACCATCCAGGCCCAGATCCTCGAGCTTTTGGACCGGCTCATGGCGGAGCACCGGATGGGGATGATCCTCATCACGCACAACCTCGGTATCGTCGCCGAACGCGCCGACCGGACCGCCATCATGTACGCCGGCGAGATCGTCGAGAGCGCCCCCACCGCGGATCTCTTCGCCAACCCGCTGCACCCCTACACCCGTGGGCTCTTGGCCTCCCTCCCCGAGTCCGGGAAGCCCGGCGAAAAGCTCGCCACCTTCGCCGGAAACGTCCCGGACTTAAAGGGCGAGTTCACCGGCTGCCCCTTCAGGGAGCGCTGCCCCATCGGCGAGGAGCGCTGCACGAAACACATGATCGAGATGAAGGAGGCAGGCCCGGGCCACTTGGTCCGCTGCCTGAAAGCGCCATGACCGCGCCCCTGTTGCAGGCCGAAAAACTGGTCAAGCGCTTTCCGGTGCGCGGCGGCTTCCTGGCTGAGAAAAGGGAGTTGACCGCCGTAGCCGGCGTCGACCTCGAGATCTTCCCGGGCGAGACGCTCGGGGTTGCCGGGGAATCGGGTTGCGGCAAGTCCACCGTGGCTAGGCTTCTGACCGGGCTCATCCCCCCTAGCGAGGGGTCGATCCGCTACGGCGGCCGCGAACTCTTTGCCATGAACAGGGAGGAGCTCGCCCAGTACCGCCGCGAAGTGCAGATGATCTTCCAGGACCCCTTCTCCTCGCTGAACCCCAGGATGCGCGTGGCACAGATCATCGGGGAGCCGCTCGACATCCACGGCATCGGCACCCCTTCCGAACGGCGCGAGCGGGTGGCCCGCCTGATGGAACGGGTGGGGCTTCCCCCGGAGGCGCTCTCGCGCTTCCCGCACCAGTTCTCCGGCGGCCAGCGCCAGCGCATCGGGATAGCGCGAGCTCTCGCTGTTTCGCCCCGGCTCATCATCGCCGACGAGCCCGTTTCTGCGCTCGACCTCTCGATCCAGGCTCAGATCATCAACCTGCTCCAGGAAGTGAAAAAGGACCTGGGGCTGTCGTTTCTCTTCATCACCCACGATCTCTCGGTGTTGAGGCACTTAAGCGACCGGATAGTCATCATGTACCTGGGACGGATCGTGGAGTCCGGGAGCCGGGACGACGTACTGTCGAAGCAGCTGCACCCCTACACGGAGGCGCTGTTAAGCGCCATACCGAGCATCGACCCGCAGAAAAAGAGCAGGCACGTCGTAGCGCGCGGGGAACTCCCCTCCCCGCTCTCCCCCCCCTCAGGGTGCCCCTTCCATACCCGCTGCCCCTATGCGGAGGCGATCTGCAGCGAGGAGCGCCCCGAGCTTTTGGAGAAGGAGCCCGGCCACCGGGCCGCCTGCCACTTCAGCAAAAGGATCTACCGCTCCTAGAAGCTTTCCTTGACAAGCCCCATCAGTATATATAGATTAGCCCAAGAAGAATCTACCGGAGGATACACGTGGCATTCGACAAGACGAAGGATTATGGCAAGGAAGCGGAAATGCTGAAGGTGCTCGGGCACCCGATCCGCCTCAAAATAGTGGCTGGACTCTGCACGCAGGAGTGCAACGTCAAACACATCTGGGAGTGCCTGGGGCTGCCGCAGGCGACGGTCTCCCAACACCTGGCGCTTTTGAAGAACAAGGGGATCATAGAGGGTACCCGCGACGGCGTCGAGGTCCGTTACGCCGTGGTGAGCCCGTTCGTGCGCAGGTTGATCGAGATACTGCACCAAGAGCCCTAAGCTTCCCGGCGGTTGAAGAAATGAAAAAAGGCCGCACCCTTTACAGGTGCGGCCTTTTCATGCGTCTTAGCTGCCGCTGATCTCCAGCTCCGCGATCCTAAGCGACGGCGCCCCCGCACCGCCGAAGAAGCGGAGGTCGCTTCCCACCTGGTCCACTCCCTTGAACAGCTGCATCAGGTTCCCCGCCAGTGCCATACCCTTCACCGGATAGAGAATCTCCCCGCGCTCCAGATAGAAACCCGAGGCCCCCACGGAAAAGTCCCCCGAGATGGTGTTGGCCGTGTGCATCCCCATCACCTCGGTGATCAGCACCCCGCGCTCGACACCGGCCAGAAGCGTTTCCAGGCTCGCCTGGCCAGGATCTATCATCAGGTTGTTGGCGCCGCCGCGGGGCGCCCCTTTAATGCCTCCGCGCTGGGCGTTGCCGGTAGAGGATTTCCCAGCCTTTTTCCCCCAGTAGCTGTCGTACAAAAACCCCTGCAGCACCCCGGCGGTCACAAGCGGCGTATCCCGCTGCGGCACACCCTCGCCGTCACAGGGGGCGGTTCCCGTCCCGTCGAGCAGAAGGCCGTCGTCGTGCAGCGTGACCAGTTCGGAGAATACCTGCTCACCTTCTTTGCCCATGAAGAGCGATTTCCCCTTGTGGACCGCCTCCCCGAGGAAGGAGGGGGCCAAGAGCTCGACGATGCCTGCGGCGACGTGGTTGTCGAGGACGACCGGACAGCGCATGCCGGGGATGCTGCGCGCCCCCAGTAAGGCCGTCGCCTTGCTGCCCGCCCCTTTGGCCACCGCCTCGATGTCGATGCCGGAGAAAGAGGGGGAGAAGGCGAAATCCCAGCCGCTTTGCGCGTCGCCCCCCTCCTCTGCCACGGCCGAGGCGGAGCAGGTCACGTAGCTGCCGCGGTACCCCTTCTCAAGACCCAGCGAATTCCTGATGAAGCTGGAGTAGACCGATTCGCCGTAGCTGCACTTTCTCACCCTTTTTACCCGCGGGTCCGTGGCCAGCACCAGCCGCTCCAATTCCAACACGCGCGCCACCTTGAGCTCCTCGTCCACGGCGGGAAGTTCCGGATCGTAAAGCCAGGGTAGTTCAGGGTAGCTGATCGCCGGCGCGGCAAGGGTGTAGCCGGGATCCTGCGTCTGCATGCGGGCCGCCACCAGGGCGCCGTCGACCATCATGGCGAGCGCTGCAGGATCCATGCTGGTGGAATAGGAGAAACCGAGTCCGTCGCCGACCTTCAACCGGACCGCCACCCCGAAAGGCTCAGCGGCGCGGAAGGCGTCCACCTGCCCCTGTTTGGCCTCGATGGAAAGGTCCCGCGACTGCGACACGAATATCTCGTACCCATCCAGGTTGCGCCCCTTGAGGAGCAGTTCGACTGCGTCTGCGTGCTTGGCTAGTTCCATGTTTAACCTCTGAAGGCGGGGCAAAGGCAGGGGCTAGGGGCTGGGGGTTGGGGGCCTTTTAGCCCCTAGCCCCGCTTCTGCTTTAAAGATCCAGCACCATGGCTATTTCGTCGCAGTCGGGGAACTTCACGCACTTGATGCAGTCTCCCCACACCTTGTGCGGCAGCTCGGATTTGTCGGCGATCTTGAAGCCGAACTTGGCGAAGAAATCGGGCTTGTAGGTGAGGCAGAAGAGCCTTTTGAGGCCGAGCGTACGCGCCTCGTCGATGCAGGCGCCGACCACCTGGCTGCCGATGCCGCGCCTTCCTGCGCTCTCGGCGACGGCGACGGAACGGACCTCGGCCAAGTCTTCCCAGACTATGTGCAGGGCGGAGGTTCCCAAAAGCATCCCCTCCTCCTCGAAGACGTAAAAATCGCGCAACGCCTCGTACAACTCGGAGAGGGAGCGCGAGAGCATTTCGCCGCGGCTGGCGAAGCTGGTGAGGAGCTTCTGGATTTCTTTTACGTCGCTTATCTTTGCCTTTCTGATCATCTAACTGCCTCCTGAATCATCTCCCTGGCGTGCTCCAGGGTCTTCTCGGTGACCCGCGCGCCCGCCAGCATGCGCGCTATTTCCGCCACCCGCGCCTCGGGGTCGAGGTACTCGACGCTGGTGGCGGTCCGCCCAGCGCTCACCCCCTTCTCCACCTTAAGGTGCATATCGGCGAAGGCTGCTACTTGCGGCAGGTGGGTTATGGCCAGCACCTGCTGTGACTTGGCCACCCGCTTCAGCTTCTCGCCTATGAGCGCCGAGGTGGCCCCCCCGATCCCGGTATCAACCTCGTCGAAGATAAGGGTCGGAACCTCGGAGTCGGGATGAAGCTGCTTCAAGGCGAGCATGAGCCGGGAAAGTTCCCCTCCCGAGGCGATCTTCGCCAGCGACTTCGGGGGCTCGCCGGGGTTGGGGGAGAAGAGGAACTCGCAGCGCTCGAAGCCGTAGTTCCTCGCCTCGCTGCTGCGCTCGAAGGAGGTCTCGAAGAGGGCATTCTTCATGGCGAGCTCGGAGAGTTCCCGCTCCATCCCCGTCTTCAGCCCGGCAGCCCCCTTCTCGCGCGCCTTGGAGAGCTTGCCCCCCAAAAGTTCGAGCTCTCGTTCAAGGACGGCGATCCTCTCCTGCAGCTCGCCTTTTGCCTGCTCACGGTTCCCAAGGGTCTCAAGCTCGGCATCCACGTCGCGCTGGTAGGCGAGGATCTCGTCGATGGAAGCCCCGTATTTTCGCTGCAAACGGTTGATGGCGTCAAGCCTGTCTTCCAACTGCTCCAGCCTCCCCGGCTCCGCCTCGACCGACGCGGCGTAGTCGCGCAGGGTGAGCGCCGCGTCTTCCAGCTGCGCGTAGGCCCCCTCCAGCGTCTCGGCAACCGGCGCCAGGGCGTGGTCCAGGGATCCCGCCTCGGCGACGGTCCCGATGATGCGGCGCAGCCCCCCCAGCAGGGCCGCGTCGTCGCCGTAAAGCGTCTCGAACGCCTGCTGGCTTACCGAGAGGAGCTTCCCGCTGTGCGAGAGCCTCAGCCGCTCCTCGGCAAGCTCTTCCTCCTCTCCGGGGTGGAGCTTCGCGTCGCCGATCTCGGCGCTTTGAAAGGTCAGGAGGTCCAGCCGCCGCTCGGCCTCGCGCTCCCCTTCTTCCAGCGCCGCCAGTTCGTTCTTCGCCGCCTGGTAGGCCTCGAAACGGGAGGCGAACTCCTCGCGCAGGGAAAGCGACCCGGCGAAGCCGTCCAGAAGGCGCAGGTGGTTCTCCGTCTTAAGGAGTGTCTGCGCGTCATGCTGGCCGTAGATGTTGATCAGGTTGCGGCAGAGGTCCGAGAGGACCGAGGTGGTGGCGAGGCCGCCGCCGATGAAGACGCGGTTCTTCCCCCCCTGCTGCACCACGCGCCGCACCAGGAGCTCGCCGTCGCAATCGATCCCGGCGTCGGAAAGCGTGGCCAGCAGAGCCTCGCGTCCGGCGAGGTCGAAGACGGCCTCGACCGAGGCCTCCCTGGCGCCGGAGCGTATCAGATCGGAGCTGGCGCGCCCGCCGAGGATCAGGTTAACCGCGTCGATGATGATCGATTTGCCCGCGCCGGTCTCGCCGGTGAGGATGTTTAGCCCCGGGGCGAACTCGACGTGCAGCTTCTCGATAATGGCCAGGTTCGTTATCTGCAGTTCTCTCAGCAACGCCTCACCTCTCGCCCCATTTGAGCTTGGTCCTCAGGACCTCGAAGTAGTCCTTGCTGCGGGACTGGATCAGGCGGGTCACATGCGCCGCCTTGGTGATCTGCACCACGTCGCCTGAGAGGAGCTTCATCCCCACCTGCCCGTCGAGGGTGAGAAAGACCGATTCGTCCGGTGCGTACTTAAGCTTGATGGCGATGTGCGCGTCCGCGGCCATAACCAGCGGGCGGTTGGTGAGGGTATGCGGGCAAATGGGGGTGAGCGAGATGCACTCGAGTTCCGGGTGCAGGATGGGGCCGTTCGCCGAGAGCGAATAGCCGGTGGAGCCGGTCGGTGTGGAGACGATCAGACCGTCGGCCTTGAAGGTGGTCAGGTAGCGGCCGTTAACCGAGGTCTCCATGTCGATGATCCTCGCCAAGGCCCCCTTGTTGATCACCACATCGTTCAGCACCCGGTGCAGTTCCACGACTTCCCCGGAGCGCTCCACGCTCGCCATCAGCATCATCCGCTCGCTCACCTCGAAGTCGCCTGCCAGGCAGCGCTCCACCGAGGGGTAGAGTTCGTTCAGGGTGATCTCGGTGAGAAAACCGAGGCTCCCGAGGTTCACCGCCAGGATGGGGACGTCCCGCTCGCCGACGAGCCTCGCCGCGGCGATGAGGGTGCCGTCGCCGCCCAAAACCACCACCAGATCGGCGTCGGCCGCGATTTCCGTACTCTCAGAACTCTCGGCCAGGGTGGTGCGCCTGAGCCTTTTCGAAAGATGCTCCTCGACGTGCGCGGTCACGCCGCGTGCCGCCAGCCACTCGATCAGCTCCTCCGCTACAGCCAGCGCACGCGGGTCGTGGACTTTGGCAAAAATGGCGATTTTTTTCATCAGGAGGCCTTTACTTGTAATGTAATTTAGGATTTACTAGCACAGATGTAGTATCATGTCCAACGGAAACTGGCACGGAAAGACACAGCTACAAACACCATTCCTACAGCAAACTACAGGCAAAAGCAGGGTGACTCATGACTGAAGATCAAATGGGCTTGAACGAAACCCTTGACCAGAAGATGCTCATTATCAAATCCTTTCTTGAGCATTTGGAATACACCTTGGGTAAGGACAAGTACTCCGCTACGAAGTACGACAGATTCAATGCTTTAGCCTATGCCGTGCGCGACAAACTGGTTGAGCGATGGCTTGACACCCAGCAGGCATATTACAACTCCGACAACAAGCGAGTCTACTATATCTCGATGGAATTCCTGATGGGGAGAACCCTGGGAAACAGTCTCATCAACCTGGGGATGTGGGACGATTTCCAGGAAGCGCTCGACTCGCTGGGCGAGAACTACTTTGAGGAGACCCTCGACGAGGAACAGGACGCGGGGCTCGGCAACGGCGGCCTGGGAAGGCTCGCCGCCTGTTTCCTCGACTCCATGGCCACCATGTCCATACCCGCCTACGGATACGGCATCCGCTACGAGTACGGCATTTTCCGCCAGCACATAGCGGACGGCGCCCAGATGGAGATCCCCGACAACTGGCTGCGCTACAGAAACCCCTGGGAATTGGACCGCCAGGAGCACCTGCACACAGTTAAATTCTACGGGCGCGTCATCACCACCTTCGATAAAAACGGCAGGCTCCTGCGCGAGTGGGTCGACACCGAAGACGTCATGGCCATGGCCTTCGACACCCCCATCCCCGGCTACCAGACCCACAGCGTCAATACGCTGAGGCTTTGGACCGCCAAATCCAGCCGCGAATTCGACCTGAAGTTCTTCAACGAGGGGAACTATATCCGCGCCGTGG
Organism: Citrifermentans bemidjiense Bem; assembly: GCF_000020725.1. Classification (NCBI taxonomy): domain Bacteria; kingdom Pseudomonadati; phylum Thermodesulfobacteriota; class Desulfuromonadia; order Geobacterales; family Geobacteraceae; genus Citrifermentans; species Citrifermentans bemidjiense. The sequence continues at coordinate 2,836,534 of NC_011146.1, forward strand.
AAAAGAAGATGCAGTCGGAGACCATCTCCAAGGTCCTCTACCCTGCAGACAACGTCATCGAGGGAAAGGAGCTCCGCTTCAAGCAGGAATACTTCCTCGCCTCGGCCACGGTGCACGACGTGATCTACCGCTTCAAGAAGAAGCACTCGGACATGAAGAAGCTCCCGGAAAAGGTGGCCATCCAGTTGAACGACACCCACCCCACCCTCGCCATCCCGGAACTGATGCGGGTCCTGATCGACCTGCACAACATGGAATGGGAGGACGCCTGGGACATCACCAGGAAAACCTTCGCCTATACCAACCACACCATACTCCCCGAGGCGCTGGAGCAGTGGCCGGTCTGGTTTTTCGAGCAGATACTCCCCCGGCACCTGCAGATCGTCTACGAGATCAACGAGTATTTCCTGAAGGAGATCCGAGAGCGCTTCCCCGGCGACGCGGAAAGGCTCTCCCGCATGTCCATCGTGGAAGAGCACTGGGAAAGGAAGATCCGCATGGCGCATCTCGCCATAGTCGGGAGCCACTCGGTGAACGGCGTCGCGGCGCTGCACACCGAGATCCTGAAAAACGAACTTTTCCGCGACTTCTACGAGATGTACCCGGAGCGGTTCAACAACAAGACCAACGGGATCACGCAAAGGCGTTGGCTCAAGATGAGCAACCCGCTGCTCTCATCGCTGATCGACGACTACATCGGCTCAGGGTGGACCAGAAACCTATACGAGCTGGAAAAGCTGCGCGCCATTGCCTCCGACCCGGAGTTCCTGGAGCGCTGGCAGCAGACGAAGCGGCGCAACAAGGAGAGCCTTTGCCGCTACATCCTGCAGCATAACCAGATCGAGGTGGATCCTGAGTCGCTCTTCGACGTGCAGGTGAAGCGGATCCACGAGTACAAGCGCCAGCTTTTGAACGTTTTGCACATCATCACCCTGTTCAACCGGATCAAGGACAACCCGAAGGCCGACGTGGTGCCGCGCACCTTCATCTTCGCCGGCAAGGCCGCACCGGCCTACGCCACCGCCAAGCTGATCATCCGGCTCATCAACGCGGTCGCCGCCGTGGTGAACCGCGACCCGGACGTGGCGGGAAGGATCAAGGTGGTCTTCCTTGCCAACTACGGCGTCACCCTGGCCGAGAAGATCTTCCCAGCTTCAGACCTCTCCGAGCAGATCTCCACCGCGGGCACCGAAGCGTCGGGGACCGGCAACATGAAGTTCGCACTGAACGGCGCGCTCACCATCGGGACCCTGGACGGCGCCAACATCGAGATCATGGAGGAGGTGGGGAGGGAGAACATCTTCATCTTCGGCATGACCGCAGCGGAAGTGGCGGAGCTGCGCGCCCGCGGCTACAACCCGCGCGAGTACTACAACAACAACCGCGAACTGCGCCGTGTCTTGGACATGATCGCCTCGGGGTACTTCTCCCCCTGGGCTCCCGAACTCTTCACCCCGCTCACCGAATCGCTTTTGAACCTGGGGGACCACTACATGCTGTTAGCCGACTACGCAGCCTACGTTGCCTGCCAGCAGGAGGTGGGAGAGCTGTTCCGCCGCAAGGACGAGTGGGCCCGGCAGGCCATCCTCAACTGCGCCGGCATGGGCAAGTTCTCCAGCGACCGGACCATAGACCAGTACGCCCGCGAGATCTGGGGGATCAAGCCGGTGGACATCCTTCCCGGTGCCGTAGAGCTGCAGAGGCATTGATGGAGGATCTCTTCAACGGCAACAGGGAAGAGTTCGCGCCTTTGGCCGAGCGGATGCGGCCGCGCAGCATGGCGGAGTACCTGGGGCAGGGGCATCTCGTCGGCGAAGGGAAGATGCTGCGCCGGCTGATCGAGAGCGACCGCCTCACCTCGCTCATCTTCTGGGGCCCGCCCGGCAGCGGCAAGACGACGCTGGCCCGCATCATAGCCAACGCCACCCGCTCCCACTTCATCTTCTTCTCCGCCATCATGAGCGGCATCAAAGAGATCCGCGAGGTGGTCAAGGAGGCCGAGGATACCCTGAAGTACCAGGGTAAGCGGACCATCCTCTTCGTGGACGAGATCCACCGCTTCAACAAAAGCCAGCAGGACGCCTTTCTCCCCCACGTCGAGCGCGGCACCTTCACCATCATCGGCGCCACCACGGAAAATCCCTCCTTCGAGGTAATCGCACCGTTACTCTCCCGCTGCAAGGTCCTGGTGCTGCAGCCGCTATCCGACGAAGACCTGCTGAAGATCCTGGAAAACGCACTCGCCGACCGAGAGCGGGGGCTGGGGGAGCTGGAGCTTAGCGCCACCGCCGAGGCGCTCGCCTTCATGGCGGAGCAGGCCGCAGGCGACGCCCGGGTGGCCTTGAACACGCTTGAGACAGCGTCGCGCCTGGCGCACCAAGGGGAGATTACCCTGGAGAGCGCGCGCGAGGCGGTGCAGAAGAAGCCTCTCCTTTACGACAAGGGGGGGGAGGAGCACTACAACGTCATCTCCGCCTTCATCAAGTCGATGCGCGGCTCCGACCCGGACGCGGCGCTCTATTGGCTCGCACGCATGCTGGAGGCGGGAGAGGACCCCATCTTCATACTGCGGCGCATGGTGATCTTCGCCTCGGAAGACGTGGGGAACGCCGATCCCCGCGGGCTGCAGCTGGCAGTCTCCGCGCTGCAGGCATTCCAACTGGTGGGTATGCCGGAGGGAAGGATCATCCTCGGGCAGGCGGTCACCTACCTCGCCACCGCACCCAAGTCCAACGCCAGCTACAACGGCATCAACGAGGCGCTCGCCGAGGTGAGAAAGAGCGGGGCGCAGCCGGTCCCGATGGAGATCAGGAACGCCCCGACCAAGCTCATGAAGGGCTTGGGCTACGGCAAGGGGTACCTCTACCCCCACGACCACCAAGGGGTGGTCCGGCAGAACTACCTCCCCGAGGCGCTCGCCGGGCGGCGCTTCTACACCCCCAAAGAGAGCGGCTACGAGAAGAGCATCAAGGAGCGGATGGAGTGGATCCGCGGCGAGCGGGAGAAGGGGTGACCCCTCTTCTGGCGGTCTTGAGTTACTCATTAAAGTCCCGCCCGCTGTTGTAATCGTTTTCCCCCATGATATATTCAACCAGGCTTTCCTGCGGATCATGAAGATGCTGGGGAGAGCCCATTAATTCCGGGCGGAGTCACGGATGAAAAAGATAGGGATACTCACCAGCGGCGGGGACTGTTCAGGCATGAACGCGGCCATCAGGGCCGCGACCAGGACCGCCCTGGGGCACGGGGTACAGGTGCTCGGCTTCCGCAAGGGGTACGCGGGGCTATTGAAGGGGGACTTCCTCGAAATGCAGACCAAAGACGTGGCGGGGATCCTGCACCGCGGGGGTACCTTCCTGCAATCGGCCAGAAGCGAGGAATTCCGCACCGTCCTGGGGAGGGAGAAGGCGGTGCGCCACCTGGAGGAGTTCGGGGTCGAGGGGCTGATCGTCATCGGGGGGGACGGCTCCTTGAACGGCGCGCTGGCGCTGCACCGCATGGGGGTGCCGGTAATCGGCATACCGGCCAGCATCGACAACGACATCCCCTTCACCGACATGGCGCTCGGCGTGGACACTGCACTCAACAACATCATCTATGCGGTCGACTGCATCAAGGACACGGCGAGCTCGCACGACCGGGCCTTCGTCATCGAGGTGATGGGGCGGAATTCCGGGTATCTCGCCAGCATGGCAGCCATCGCCACCGGCGCCGAGTACGCCATAGTCCCCGAGGTCGAGTGCGACGTAGCCGATCTTTGCAACCAGCTCAGGCACCGCTGGGAGGAAGGGCGCAGCAACGCCATCATCATCCTGGCCGAAGGGGCCGGGCGCGCCCAGAACATAGCCGACAACATCAAGGACGCCATCGGCTTCGAGACCCGGGTCACCGTGCTCGGCCACTACCAGAGGGGGGGCGCCCCTTCGGTCTTCGACCGGCTCTTGGGAAGCAGGTTCGGGCACGCTGCGGTGGAGAACCTCTTGGCCGGGCAGATGGGAAAGATGGTGGGGCTTTGCTGCAACGCGATCGTGCCGACCCTTTTGGAGACGGTGGTGGTAAGCGAGAAGAGGCAGCAAGACGAGCTGCACGAGATGTCGCTGATCCTCGGCATCTAGCTGCGGTTCGGGAGAGACACAAACGAAAGGGGAGCGCCGGCTGCAAGCGGCGCTCCCCTTTTTTGTTCAGATTCCCCTAGGCTAGCTAGGGGCGGCGGTAGGTGATGGCGGTGATCACCGCCCCCTGCGGATCCTGTATCACGCAAAAGCGCCCCACCCGGGTGATCTCCGTGGGAGGGACCAGCACCTTCCCCCCCAGCTCCTCCGCCTTGGCGGCGGTCGCGTCCACGTCGGTTACCGTCACGTAGGCCCCCCAGCCGGCAGGCTTGCGCTGACCGGGGCGCAACGGGGTCATCCCACCCACCTCGCGGCTCCCCACCTTGATCAGGGCGTAATCCTCCGCTCCGCTCCAAGGCTCGGTCTTCCAGCCGAAGAGCCGGCTGTAGAAGGCCCGCGACCCGGCTAGGTCCGGCGTGCTCAGCTCCAACCAGCTGAACGCCCCCTGCTCCTTGAATTGATCGGCCATTTGATCACCCCCTTAAAAAGGTCTGTCAAGCCGCATCAAAGTATATGGGAGGAGCCTCTCAGCGCAACCCGACCCGCCCCAAGAGGATGCCGATCCACTTGTTGAGCGGGTTGTCGCGCGACAAAAACCTAAGCGGCGGGGGCTTCCTGGTGCCGAGCACGTTCAAAAGCGCCACGATCTCGGGGCTTCCCCCTGACTCCATCCCCTTTCTCAAGGCCGCGATCGCCTCGGGCTTCTGCCCGGCGATCTGGAGCACTCTGGCGAGGTTCAGGTGGTGGGCCGGGTTTTGCGGCTCGATCTCCAGCGAGGCGAGGCAGAGGTCGCGCCCCTTCCTCACCTGCCCCCGTTCTTTGGCGATGCAGTACCCCAGGTACGAGTGCAGCGCTGGGTTGTCCTGCACCTTGAAGGCCCGCTCCAAAAGGGGAAGGGCTGCCTGGGGGTCCCCCGACGACAGCGCCTCCAGCGCACGCTGGCAAAGTCTCCCCTGATCATCCTGCGGCATAAGCTCCATCGGTCCCACCTCCGGCAACTACAGCAGTAACAGCAGTTCCTGGTGCTTCTCTATCCTGGCCAGCGCGCGCATCCCGCCGCGGTAGGCGATAAACGGGACGCCGGCAGCGTCGGCTGCCTGGCGGTCCACCTCGGAATCCCCGACAAAGAGCGCCTCTTCAGGGGCGATCCCGAACTGAGCCAGCACCTTCCAAAGCGGCTCCGGGTGTGGTTTCGGGTTTTGCACCTGCGCGGCGGTCATGACACAGCTGAAATAGGGAGCAAGCCCGAAGCTTTCCAGCAGCATGTCCATGGAGCTTGCCCTGTTGGTGCAGACGGCAAGCTCCACCCTCCCCTTCAGCGCCTCCAGTGTCTCGCGCAGCCCCTCCTCCATCACCATCAGGGGGAAAAGCTTCCTGTAGTCGATACTGGCCGAGAAAGCCCGCACCTCGCCCATCCGCTCTTCTCCGGCGAAGATGTGGGACAGCACGTCCTTGTTGCAGTAGGTGTGCAGAATCCGCATCAGCTCGGCGTCGCCGCGGTCCAGGGGGGCCTTGCCGAAGTGCTCTACCACCTGCCCGTAGAAGGCGTAGTTCGCCTCGAAGGAGTCGAACAGCACCCCGTCGCAGTCGTAAATGACCGCCTTGGTTTCTTTTCTCAAGATATTCTCCGCGGGCATGGCCCGTTTCACTGCTGCTTATTCCCGGCAAGCGTCTCCAGGTATTCCTCCCACTCGATGGGGAGCAGGTGCTTCTTCTTGTTGTTGCATTCCTTGCAAGCGGGGACCACGTTGCCGCGGGTCGACTTCCCGCCGCGAATCACCGGCACCACGTGATCCATGGAAAGCTCGGCCGGAGGGAACTTCCCCCCGCACCAGTGGCAGGCGCCGCGGCCCACCCGGTTTTTCCACCACTGGCTGCGGCGCAGTTCGCGCGCCTTCTCACGTTCCCTGCGGATCTCCTCCTCGGAGACCTCGATGATGAAGTAGTCCAATCAGCTTCCTTTGTTCGGTGATTCCCGCGCTACCTGGCGCTGCCTGCGCGGTAGCTGTCGATGGCGGCGCGCGCCAGTTCGTCGCAGCGTTCGTTTTCCACGTGGCCGTTGTGGCCGCGCACCCACACCCAGCGGATCTGGTGCACCCGGGAGAGCTCCAGGAGCCGCTCCCAGAGGTCGCGGTTCAGGACCGGCTCCTTTTTCGAGTTCACCCACCCACGCTTGACCCAGCCGGAAAGCCATTCGGTCATCCCCTTGGCCAGGTACTGGGAATCGGTCGTCACCACCACCTGGCAGGGGCGCTTCAGCGCGTCGAGCGCGGCGATGGCGGCGCTCATCTCCATCCGGTTGTTGGTGGTGTCCCCCTCGGCGCCGGAGATCTCCTTCACCGTCTCGCCGCAGCGCAGAATGCTGCCGTACCCGCCAACCCCGGGGTTGCCGCTGCAGGCCCCGTCGCAAAAGATCTCAACCTGCATCGACGTTGCCTCCTTCCTGGCGCAAAAGCGTGGCGATCGCCTCCATCACCCGGTCCACGATCAGCTGGTGTGTCTCCTTGCAGTCCTCAAGTTGGTAGAGGTCGGAGAAGTCGAGCGGATGCCCGAAGCTGACTCCCCCTTTGGCGCCGAGCGCGGGAAACTTCCAGCGGTTCACGCCGGTCAGCGCCGTCGGGATCACCTGGGGCCTCGTGTCGTAGATGATCTTCCCCACGCCGCGGTTACCCTTGCCGAGGACGCCGTCCTTGTGCCTGGTACCCTCGGGAAAGAGCATGACCTTCTGGTCGGCCAAAAGCACGTTGATCTGTTTGCCGGCGCGTATGTCCCGGCCGCGGCGCACCGGAAAGGCGCCCCAGGAGCGATAGACGAGCCCCATGATGCGGTTTTGGAACAGCTCCTCCTTGGCGGGGGCCCAGAGCATCTGCAGCGGGTTGCGCCGGATGACGGCCCAGGGAAGGAAGATCGTATCGTAAGCGGAGATATGGTTCGAGGCGACCAGCACCCCTCCCGAGCCGGGAATACGCTCGGCGCCGCAAACTGTGAAGCGGTTGAGCGCGGAGGCGTAGCAGCCGATCACCCAGATGGAAAAGGTGACCCAGAGGCGACGCAAAAGTGAAACCTTCAAGGAAGAAACCCCTTCATGCAGTGGATTTTATTGCGGAACGATGATTTATAGCATGAATGGCCGACCGGGGGCAACCGTTTCCAGCCGTGAGTCACCCGTTGACGGTAAAGTAGAAAGTCGCGCCGGCCCCGGGTGTGCCGTCTCCCCAGATCTGGCCGTTGTGCCGGCGAATGATGCGGCGTACCGTGGCGAGCCCAAGGCCGGTACCGGGAAACTCCAGGGCGGAGTGTAGGCGCCTGAACGGTTTGAAGAGCTCCTCGGCACGGGCGTTGTCGAACCCTGCGCCGTTGTCTCTCAGAAATATCACGAGCTCCCCTTGCTCGCTACCGAAAGAACCGAGTTCTATCAGGGGCATAGCCACGTGGGAGGTGTACTTCCAGGCGTTGGACAAGAGGTTCTCCATGGCGATGCGCAAGAGCTCCCGGTCCCCCTGGACCACGAGCCGCTCGGGCAGGCGCAGGGTCACCTTGCGCCCGGGATGGTCCAGCTGCAGTTGCGCCGCCAGTTCCTGCACCAGTTCGGCCAGGTCCACCGGAGCGGGCGCCATCTCCATCTCCGTCACATGGCAAAGGATCATCAGCGCCTCGATCATCGACTCCATATGGACGCAGCCGTCATTCACGAGCGACACAAAGAAACGGCCGTTTTCGTCCAGCAAATCGCAATACCCCTGCAGTTCCTGGGCGGAACTGTAGATCCGGGTAAGCGGCGCGCGCAGATCGTGGGCAACCGCCAGGCAGAAGGCCTCCAACTCACGGTTCACCTGCTTCAGTTCGGTGGCCTGCCGGGTGAGGGCCAGGTTCAACTGGGCCGCCTCGCGCTCTACCAGCCGCTGCGCCGTGACGTCCCGCACCACCTCTATGCCGAGGGCGGGCCTGCCGTCGGCCCCGTTCAGCACCGAGCCCGTTATCTCTACGTAGCGGTTGCCGTTGCCAGGCTCCGGACTCACCTTGGCGCGGTGCACCTTGCCGTCCGCGAAGGCCGCCGCCAGGTGGCAGCCGGGGCAGATTTCCTTTTCCTGGCGGTACGCCTGGTAGCAAGGCTCTCCGACATGCTGCCCCATCATCTCGACGTGGGCGCGGTTTTGGTAGACGATGGTCATATCCGGCGCCTGGATGGAGATGGCGTCTCCCATCGCCTCGACGATGCCGCGCAGTTTTACCTTGTCGTCCTCGGACTTGTCGAGCGCTGTCTTAAGCGCCGCTTGCAGTTGAGCCTGCAACTGGTGGGAGTGCCTGCTGTAAAGGAGCAGGCAGCAGACCAGAAAGACCACCAGGGAAAACTCCGCCGCCTGGTGCCGGTCCGGATGCAATAGGTATTTGTAAAAGGAGTTGCCGCCGAAAAGGAAATAGTCGATGGCCGCCTGGAGCAGCCAGAAGAGGAAGGTAAGCCCACCCCCCAGCAGCGCCTGGAGCAGGAAGGATTTGGCTCCGGGCTCGGAGAGCCTGGCCCAGCTAAAAACGCGCGACTTCAGCTCCAAACTCCCTCCACCCCGGCGCCGCAGGCGGGACAGCGCCCCTGCGCCAGGAGGTTTTTCTCCACCACATACCCGTACCTGGCGATGACGAGCGCGCCGCAGCCAGGGCAGTAGCTGTTCTCCCCCCCCTCCCCGGGGACGTTACCCTCGTAGACGTAGCGCAGTCCGGCCTCAAGCCCGAAGTCGCGTGCTTTTCTCAAGGTGGCGACGGGGGTGCGGGGCTCGTCCATCAGGCGATAGGTGGGATAGAACTGGCTCACGTGCCAGGGGGTATCCACACCGACCTCCTCAGCTATGAAGCGCGCGATGTCGCGCAGCTCCCGATCGGAGTCGTTGCGGTTGGGTATCACCAGGGTGGTGATCTCGAGCCAGATGCCGAGCCTTTTGTACTCCCTGATGCAGTCGAGCACCTCGTCCAGCGAGGCGCCCACCACCTCGCGGTAAAAGCTCTCGCTGAAGGCCTTCAGGTCTATGTTGGCCGCGTCGAGATACGGCGCTATCGTCTGCAGCGCCTCGCTGGTGATGTAGCCGTTGGTGACGAAGATGTTTTTGAGCCCTGCCGCGCGGGCGAGTTTCGCCGTCTCGAAGGCGTATTCGAAGAAGATGGTAGGCTCGGTGTAGGTGTAGGCGATGGAACGGCAGCCGCAAGCCTGCGCGCGCTCCACGATCTGTCCCGGGGAAAGGGAAAAGCCCGAGCGCTCCACGCTTAGCTCGTCAGGCTGGGAGATGCTGTAGTTCTGGCAGTGCAGGCACCGGAAATTGCACCCGACAGTGGCGACGGAATAGGAGCGGCTCCCCGGAAGCAGGTGAAAAAGGGGCTTTTTCTCGATGGGGTCCACGTGCTCCGCGACGGCGCGGCCATAGACCAGCGAATAGAGCACCCCTTGGCGGTTCTGGCGTACCCTGCAATGTCCGAACTTGCCGCTGCCGATCAGACAGCGGAAGCGGCACAAGCCGCAGCGAACCCGCTCCCCGTCGAGCTTTTCATAGAACATCGCTTCCTTCATGGTCACCCCTCCTTGAGCCTCAGCCTCGGGAGAAAAAATTAGCGGCGGCAAACATAGCATCCAAAAGGGAAAAACTCCAGCTGAAAATTGGAAAATTTCAAAGAATCCCGCAGTTTGCTCGGAAATTCCCGACAACACCTCCAAACCGTCGTTACAACATCGGGGAGGCAAAAAAAGTTCTCGGAGACGCTCCACCTTTACGTAAGGATCAACGCAATCGGCAAAATTAAGCATACCCGTGTTTGATAATGGAAAAAACCTGGAATATCCGATGCTTGCAAAGTTAGGACAGGAAGTTTTCGGATCCGAAGCCTAGGGTGTTTTAAAATGAAGGCTCGCCAGGAAGAGGGGGAAGGAAAGCTAAACTACTGTTTTAGGTGATTTTTTCGAAAATTTTACGCTTGACCAACACACCCCTTTATATATAGTGTCAAAGTCAAAATTACCCCCATAGGAGAAAAACAAACATGCAATGCCCCCACTGCAGCAGCAAAAAAGGAATCGAGATCGACATGCATTCCGACGGCTATGCCAAGGACCTCCTGGAATGCACTTCCTGCGGCACGGTCTGGCTGGAAAAACAGAGCAAGATCATCATGGTGAACAGAGAGCAGCAAGCAGCCTGATCGGGAATGGGGGCGCCGACGCGCCCCCCTCCGTTTCCTCGCGCAGCACGTCCCCTACCACTACCAGGCAGTAACCTCCGGCACCACCCCGTCAACTCCCGCGGCAACCCCTTCCAGAAAGCTGTCGTAAACAGGCGCCAGCTTTTCCCAGTCGTAGCGTTCCACGAAACCGTCCAGCGCCGCACCGTCTTCCCGGTCAAGTATCAGCGTTCTCAGCCTGTCCACGAATGCTTCCTCTTCGCGGTAGAGCACCTTTTCCCGCGCCTCGACAGGCACATGCTCCGGGTAGGCGAGCCGGTCCGGGAAAAGGGGGCGGCAGCCGCAGTAAAGCGCCTGCACCGCGCTGGCACCGAAGAACTCCTGCCGCGAGGTGACCGGCAGGATGTCGGCCCTCCAAAGCCAGGCGGCGTAATCGGAGAAACGTTCCAGGAATCCCCACTGCGCCACGCGGCAGCCTAGCCGTTCGCGCGCCTGCCGGAACACCCCGGGGGCGCGTCCGAAGGACTCCCCCACCACCGCCACCTCGAACTCGACCCCCTCGTCCGCCAGTTGGTAAAGCGCCTCGAAAAACGGTTCCGGCGCCTTGTCGAACTCCCAGCGATGGTTCCAAAGTAACAACGGCGCCCGGGCACCCTCGCCCGCCTGCGGGCGGTGCCGGTCCAGCTTGTGCAGGTCGAGCCCCAACGGGAGCACCCGGCTCTTTTCCCCGATGCGCGCAGCAGAATCTGCGTCTACCGCGTCGGGGAACCCCTTCAGAAACGCGGGGAGCGCCCCCAGGAAAGAGTCTCGATGGTAGCGGGAGTTGAAGAGGACCGCATCGGCCGCCAGAGCGCTCGCGTAGTTGATGAAGGCGTAGTGCAGATCCCTTTGCAGGGCCGGGTCCTGGTCGGAGGGGGACCAGGGATAGGTGAGCTGGTTCTCGTGGAAGTAGAGCGCGGTGCGAATGCCGTGGCTCTGGTTGCGGGTGAGCGCCAGGAAGGTGGTGAGGTCGAGCATGTCGGTGGCAAGGATCAGGTCCGGCCGCGGCAGCTCCAAAAAGCGGGAGGCAAGGGTCACTGCGCCGCCGTGCATGCGCCACTTCCAGTTGCGGCCGGGGAGCGTCAGGAGCTCGACCTCGTGGCTGCTGTGCGCCGCGTATTCCCTCGCCCAGGCGGCATGGGAACCGGTGAAGTAGGGCTCGACCAGGGTGATGCGCATGCTGCAGCTCCTCTAAACCAATTGACAATTGACGATTGACAATTGACGACGAAATCCCCGAGCCTCCAGGGGGCTTAGAACATGAAGCGCCGCATGCTGATGTTCAAAAGTATCCCGACGCCGACCATGGAGGTGACCATGGAGGTGCCGCCGTAGGAGAAAAAGGGGAGCGGGACACCGACCACGGGGAGCAGGCCGATCACCATCCCCATGTTGATGACGATATGCCAAAAGAGCATCGCGGAGACGCCGACGGCCAGAAGGGAACCGAAACGGTCGTTGCAGCGTTTGGCGATGGAGAGCCCCCAAAGGATGAGGAAGAGGTAGAGGGTCAACATCAACAGGCAGCCGGCAAACCCCCACTCCTCGGCGAAGACGGAGAAGGCGAAGTCGGTATGCTGCTCGGGGAGAAAGCGGAGCTGGGACTGGGTCCCCTGCATGAACCCTTTGCCGAAGGTGGCCCCGGAGCCTACGGCGATCTTGCTCTGGATGATGTGGTAGCCGCTCCCCAAAGGGTCGAGGTCGGGGTTCAGGAAGTTGTAGATCCTATTCTTCTGGTAGTCGTGCAGCCCGAAGGTCCAGGCGCCGTAGACGATGGGAAGTGCGGCGGCGAAGAGGGAGGCGAGCGCGGACCAGCGCACCCCTACGAAAAGGAGCATGGTCCCGCCGATCAGGCTCACCAGCACCGCGGTCCCGAGGTCGGGCTGCTTCATGATGAGCAAGGCCGGCGCCCCGAGGATGAGCAGCGGGTAGACCAGGTCCTTGAGGGTGAGCCCCTTGAAGATCGGGTAGCGGCTGAAGAACCTGGCGAAGGTCATGATGATGACGATCTTCATAGGCTCGGAGGGCTGCATGTTGAAGAAGCCGAGGTGGATCCAGCGGGTCGCCCCCATGCTGGTCTTGCCAGCCACGAGCACCAGCACCAGAAGGACCAGGACGCCGCCGTAGAGCCAGTAGGCGAAGTCCTCCAGCATATGGTAGTCGAGGCTGCAGACCGTGAGGCAGAGGATGAGACCCGCGAAGATCCAGTAGAGCTGCTTCAGGTAGTAGGGGGTGCCTATGTCCCGGTACGAGGACGAGGCGCTGTATATGTTGACGACCCCGAAGGCCGTGATGAGCAGCACCACCCCCAAGAGGGTCCAGTCGAAGTTGGTGAATAGCCGTCGATCGAACATCTGCGTTCCTTTACCCTGGTCCGATGGTGAAATCGGAGCTATCTGTCGGTGTTGCCGGACCTGTTCTCGGTTGCCGGAGTAGCCGGGGGAGCCTGGGGCGCGGCTTGCCTGTCGGGTTCGGCCACAGCTTCCCCCTCTTGCTGCGGCTGGACTTTCGGGACCGGCTTCTTGATGACGCCTTTCCCCTCGAAGTAGGCGCGCAGGACCTTGGCGGTCACCGGCGCCGCCGCGCTGCCGCCGTGCTCGCCGTGTTCCACCACGACGGCGACGGCGATCTCGGGCTTTTCATAGGGGGCGAACGCCACGAAGAGCGCGTGGTCCCGGTACTTGTAGGCCATCCCCGCCTTGCTGTCGCGAACCACCTGGGAGGAACCGGTTTTCCCTGCGACCTTCACCTCCCAGAGCCTCGCCATGCCGCCGGTGCCGCGCGGCTCGTTGACCACGGCGAAGAGCCCTTCCTTCACCAGGCGATAGGTCTCGGGCTTCAACCCGGTCGTCCCCGCTAATTGGGGCGTGAACTCCTTGAGCACCTTGCCGTCCGCGTCGACCACCCGCTTCACCAACTGGGGGCGGTAGATTTTTCCTTCGTTGGCCACCGTGGCGATCATGGAGGCGAGCTGGACCGGGGTGGTGAGCACGTACCCCTGCCCGATCCCGACCGGAAGGGTCTCGCCGGCAAACCATTTCTTGCCGAAGCGCTTCAGCTTCCACTGTTCGGTGGGGATGATCCCCCCCTTCTCGTTCTCAAGGCCGATCCCCATCGGCGCTCCCAGGCCGAAGCGCTTGGCGTAGGCCGCGATGCGGTTCACCCCCAGACGCTCGGCAAGCTTGTAGTAGAAAACGTCGCAGGATTCCCGCAGCGAGCGCCTAAGGTTCACCGTGCCGTGCCCCTTGTGCTCCCAGCACCTGAAGGTGGCGTTGCCGAACTTGTAGGAGCCGTTGCACTCGACCGTGGTGTTCTCGTTGATCAGCCCCTCTTCCAGTCCGGCGATGGCGGTGATGATCTTGAAGGTGGAACCTGGGGGGTACATCCCCTTGAGCGCCTTGTTTTCCAAGGGGTGCCGCTCGTCTTCGAGATACTGCTTCCAGGTGTCGGGGGGCATCCGCCCGGTGAAGAGCGCCGGGTCGTAGTCCGGGTTGGAGCTGAAGGCGAGGATCTCGCCGGTATTCACGTCCATGGCCACGACGGCCCCGGCCATGTCCCCCATGGCCTGCTCGGCGGCCTTCTGCAGGTTCAGGTCCACGGTGAGCATCACGGTGTTGCCGACGCTGGAGCCGGTCTCGGCCACGGTGCGCAGGAAGCGGCCGCGGGCGTCGACCTCGATCTGGCGCCCGCCGTCGGTACCGTGCAGGTAAGACTCCCAGGCCCTCTCGATGCCGCTTTTGCCTATGTAGTCCCCGGCGTTGTATTCCTGGTACTTTTCCGAGTTGAGCTCTTCCTCGTTGACCTCGCCCAGGTACCCCAGAAGGTGCGAGGCGAGCGTGCCGTTGGCGTAGGCGCGGATCGGCTTCATCTCGATGTTCACCCCGGACAGGGAGAGCCGGTTCTCCTCAAGGAACTCCATCTGGTCCCGGGTGATGCCGGAGGCGACCACCAGCGGGTAGTACTTGGCCCTCCCCTGCCCCTTGTTCCACTTGGTCTCGATCTCGTTGCGGTCCAGGTTCAGGTAGCGCGCCAGGTTGTCTATCAACTGCTCCTTGTCCTTGACGTCCTGAGGTATGACGGCAACCGAGAAGGAGGGGGTGTTGGTGACCAGCACCTTGCCGTTTCTGTCGAGTATGGCGCCGCGCGGTGCGGCGACCGGGACGAAACGCAGGCGGTTGTTCTCGGACTGGTTCATCAGGTCGTCGGCATTGACCACCTGCAGGTACCAGAGCCTGGACAATAGCAGGAAAAAAATGGCGAAGGCGCCTAAGGAGAGGCCGATGATGCGGCGGCCGCCCCCGTCGTCGTCGGGAAGTATGTTGTGCTTCATCTAGCCTCCTCCACCGGAAGCCTCACGCCGAAAAAAAGCGAAGCTATCAGCGCGTTTACCAGCGCCTGGGGTATCAGGGCCGGCAGCAGCGAGGCGTAAACCCCTTGTGACACGGAAAAAACGGCAAGCATGAGCAGGTTCAAGGCGGCGCTGAACACGGTGGCCAGAAGGACCACCAGCACGAACAACAACCGGTTGTCGGTATAGAGCCGGTCGGCCAGCTCGGACAACAGCAGGTAAATGCAGAGATAGGAGAAGGCGTGCAGCCCGAGGTACATGCCGGAAAAGCTGTCCTGGAGCAGTCCCAGAGCGAAAGCGGCCAGCCCGGCCAAGCGGTGCGGCGCCTTAAGTCCCAGGTAGACCACGAGGATGATGAGCAGGTTGGGCTGGAAGGGATCCAGCAGGTACCTGGGGAGAAGCGTCATCTGGAGCAGGCAGGCGGCGAGAACGATTCCCGTTATTTTCAGATAAGCAATCAAAGCTGTGACTCGCTTGTGATGGACACTATTGTTGTTGCTGCCGGACCAGCACCAGCATCTCCTCTAGCTTGCCGATGTTGACCGTGGGACGGACCTCAATGGTCTGGAAGACGCCGTACTCCCCTTTTTTCACCATGGTCACCTCCCCGATGGGAAGCCCCTTGGGAAAGACGCCGCCGATGCCGGAGCTGATCACGCTGTCGCCGACCTTCACGTCCTCGTCCTTGACCGTGAACTCCAGCGAGCAGCGCCCGCCACCGGCGCCGCGCACCACCCCGCGGGCCCGGGAGCGCTGCACGATGGCGGCGATGGCGCTGGCATGGTCGGTTAAAAGCAGCACCCGGGAGCTTTGCGGAGCCACCTTGATCACCCTCCCTACCACGCCGCCGACCGCAACCACCGGCATACCCTCAACCAGTCCGTCGTTGCTGCCGCGGTCGACCACCAGCGTCTTGAACCAGGCGGAGCTGTCCTCCCCGATCACCGAGACGGCGATGGAGGGGATGGCGACGCTCCCTTTCAGTTCGAGCAGGGCCTTGAGCCTCTGGTTTTCCACGACCGCCTCGTGGTTGGCGACGATCCGCTCGTTCAGGCGCTTTACGCTTCTTCTGAGTTCGATGTTCTCGCGCCTGACCTCGATGAGATCGACGTAGTTGTTCCAGACATCCCCAACGGAGCCGCTGAGGAAGGCGGCTGAGCCCGCAATCGGAGCGGTGAGCGTCATCACGGCGCGCTCCACGGGGTTCGCATGCTCCTTGTTCCTGAGGTTAAGCGCATAGGTGAGGAAGGCCACCAGAAGGACACCGGCGGTCAGCAGTAAGCGCTTATAGCGGATTAGAAAGTTTTTCATCGGCCTCAAAATGGTTTAGGGGGCACTGCGGCCCCCTATCTGTGCGATCAAAAAACAACGGGCAGCGACACCGCTAGTCGATCTGGTAAGGCGAGCCGGCCGCTTCTTCGTGCCGGATCTCGTCCACCGGCTCGCGCTTTCCCTCTCCGGCATAGAGCCGGTTCGGCGCGTTGAAGACGATGCCGTTCTCCGTCCCTACGTTGCGGTAGGCATGAACCACTCCGGGCGGAACTATCATGGCCAGCGGAGCGTCGAGGCCGGCGTAGACCACCTGCCTGACTCCGCGGCTCGGGGAGTCGGGGCGCGTGTCCCAAAGGTAGACCTTGAAGTTTGAAGGACCCATGAAGCAGAAGTAGTCGGTCTGGTCGACGTGCTCGTGGGGCCCGCGGGTCACCCCCGGCTGGGTCATCGAGACATAGGTCATGGCGGGAAGCACCGACTGCTCCAGCTCGTCGCTGCGGAAAAGCTCGCAAAGCCACCCCCGCTCGTCCAGGAACTTCCCCAGCGGCTTAAGCACCACGTCGTGGATACGCCCCTTGGTGAAACTGGTTATCCCGCTCATGCTCCCATCCCTCCCCCGCAAAGCGTAGTCTCGTTGTAAACCCGCACCAGATAGTCCCGATACGAGGAGTTGGGGGTGGCATCGATGACCTTGGCCATCGCCGCGCAGTCAAGGTACCCCATCCGGAGCGCTATCTCCTCCAGGCAAGCGATCTTCAGTCCCTGCCGCGCCTCCAGGGTTCCTATGAAGTGGGACGCCTCGAGAAGGCTTTGGTGGGTTCCGGTGTCGAGCCAGGCGATGCCGCGCCCGAGCCTTTGCACCGAAAGTTCGCCGCGCCTTAAGTACTCCAGGTTCACATCCGTGATTTCCAGCTCGCCCCGCGGCGAGGGCTCCAACTCCTTGGCGATCTGCACAACCTTGCCGTCGTAGAGGTACAGCCCTGGGACCGCGTAGTTCGACTTGGGATGGGCCGGCTTCTCTTCGATGCTGAGCGCCCGGTCTTCTCGGTCGAACTCGACCACGCCGTAACGCTCCGGATCCTGGACGTAGTAGCCGAAAATCCTGGCGCCGCCGTCAAAACCGGTGATGAGACGATCCAATTCCATTTTGCCGTAGAAGATGTTGTCGCCCAGAATCAGGCAGACCGGATCGCCGGCGATGAACTCCTCCCCGACGAGAAACGCCTGCGCGATCCCCTTGGGTTCTTGCTGCACCGCGTAGGAAAGACGGATGCCCCAGCGGGAGCCGTCGCCCAATAGCGCCTGGAAGCGGGGGGTGTCCTGCGGAGTGGAAATGATCAGCACGTCGGCGATTCCCGCCATCATCAGCGTCGCCAGCGGGTAATAGATCATCGGCTTGTCGTAGACCGGCTGCAGCTGCTTGCTCGCTACCATGGTCAGAGGGTAAAGCCTGCTTCCCGCGCCTCCGGCCAGGAGAATCCCCTTCTTGATACCTTGTGGCATAAATGAACCTTTCAAATCTCCGATCACATTAACAAAAGACTTTTTCTATCACACAGGCGCGTCCTGCGTCAAACCAATAAAGGGTGCAATCACAGGTTGCCGTCAAGGGAGAAGCCTCTCCTTTAGCGCCTCGTCGATGAAGCTCTCCTCGATCGCCTCGCGCACCCATGACTCATGGCAGCGGGATAGGAGAACCGCCACACCCTCGGCGACCGCCGGCACCTCGCTCCAGAGCGCGTTGCGCAGCGAGCGGAGCCTGCGGGGGTCGGGCTTCTTGGAGGCCAAAAGCTCCCGGCACCCTTGGCAGATGAGCGCCAGGTTCGCCTCGGACGGCTCCCTTTCCGGCTGGTATTCCCAAAGGCGCAGCTCCTGGTCGCCGTCGCACCACTCGCAGCGAAACCCCGCTCTCTTGCTGACGCTCTTCCCCAGAAGCTGTACCGCCGCCAGGTGGTCCTGATGGTCCTGCCGTCCCTTGGCCATTTCACCTCCGCCTACCGCTTCTCCCGGCTAAAACCGGGGCGACCCAGCCACCGAGTGTAGCAGAATCACCAATGAGATCAATACATTTCTGCCTTGAGCGCTGTCCGGGAGCGGGGCGTATTTTTCTCTGGACAGCACGGGCCGCCAGCGGGTACCCTTTTCACCTCATTTGTCAAGCGTCCCGGCTCTCCGCTGGGGCGAAGGAGCAAGCATGAAACTGCCGCAGCCGCTTTTCCAGGGGACCCTGATCCGACGCTACCAGCGCTTTTTGGCGGACGTCGAGCTGGATGACGGGACCGTGGTCACCGCCCACACCCCCAACACCGGGAGCATGATGGGGTGCGCCTGCCCCGGCAACCGGGTCCTCCTCTCCAAAAGCGCGAGCCTCACCAGGAAATACCCGCACAGCTGGGAGCTGGTGCAGGCCGACGGGACCTGGGTCGGGATCAACACCCAACTCCCCAACCTCCTCGCCAGGGAGGCGATCCTGGACGGGACCATTTCAGAGCTCTCCGGGTACCAGCAGATCCGCGGCGAGGTCCCCTACGGCAGCGGCAGCCGGATCGACCTTCTGCTCTCCGGGGAGCAGGGGCTTTGCTACGTGGAGACCAAGAACGTCACCCTGGTCGAGGACGGCGTCGCCCTCTTCCCCGACGCGGTGAGCGCCCGGGGGCAAAAGCACCTGAGGGAGCTCATGGAGATGGTGCGCCAGGGACACCGGGCCGTTAACCTCTTCATCGTGCAGCGTGCAGACGGCGCGGCCCTTGCCCCTGCCGACGCCATCGACCCCGTCTACGGGCGGCTCTTGAGAGAGGCGGCGCAAAACGGGGTTGAAATTCTCGCCTACCGCGCCGAGGTGACCCGGACCGAGGTGCGCCTGGAACGCGCGCTGCCTGTGCTGCTCTAAACGGTTGACATCCCTAGGAAGGACGCTAGAGTTATAAGCGCTGTCCCGGGGGTCCAATGAGAATTCCAAGATTTACCATATACGCCAAGGAGACCGGCGTGGAGATATCGCCCTGCGAGAAAAAGCAGCAGGGAAAGCCCGAGGAAGGGAGGGTCGCTTTCCGCTTCTTCAGGCTCGCAGCCGGCGCGGCGCAGATCAGGTTCGTAGCGGAGCCGTGGGAGGCCTTCGAGATATCCAGGAGGATGAACGCGGTGCAGGCGGAGGGGGGGAAGGAAACCTTCACCCACCGCTTTGAGAGCGCCGACGGCGAGACGGTCACCAAGCTGAGCGTCGAGTGCTACCAAAGAAACGGCAAAAAGGGTTTCGCCTTCTCGGTCCAGCGCGGCGATGACGGCATCAACGTCGCTGCGCCCATGGGGGAATTCCTCTTCGCCGCGGAGTTTCTGAAACAGCTTTCGGTGGCGCAGTCCTGGGTGGAGCAGGCGGCGCACAAGCAGGGAAACGGGACAGCGTGATAACCAAACCGAGCAAAACCCTATACCTCAGCATCGAGAGCAGGCTTGCCGACGTGGCTCTGGTGGGACATGCAGTACGCGGCGTCTGCGCCTGCTCGCCCCTCAAAGAAGAAGCCTACGGCGAGATGGAGGTCTGCGTCGTCGAGGCACTCAACAACGCCATCACCCATGCCTACCGCAAAGAGGAAGGGTACCGGGTCGACACCGCCATCACCCTGCACCACGACCGCATCTCCTTCGCCATCTCAGACTGCGGCAAGGCGATCGAACAGTACGCCCCGAGGAGCCTGGAATTCGACCCCGAAGTCATCGGGTCCATTCCCGAAAACGGCATGGGGCTCTTCATCATCGAGACCATCATGGACGAGGTGAGCTACAGCTCCAATAACGGCAGGAACACCCTCTCCTTCTGCAGATACTTCACCCAACCCCAGGCCTAGCGCCTCCCCTGAATTCCCCTACCCCAGCAGGTATTCGAAATCCTCGCGGCTGATGGCGTTGCCCCCCTCGTGCTCGGCCTCCTCCAGAAGGGCCCGGTACAGCTTCAGCTTCCTTTTCTTGAGCTCCATCATCTTCTCCTCGATGCTGTGCCGCATCAAAAGCCTGGTGATGGTCACCTGCCGCTGCTGCCCGATCCGGTGCGCGCGGTCGGAAGCCTGGCTTTCCACCGCGGGGTTCCACCAGGGATCCAGGTGGAAGACGTAGGAGGCGCGGGTCAGGTTGAGGCCGCGACCGCCCGCCTTCAGGCTCAGCAGGAATACTCCGGGCTCTGCCGACTCCTGGAACCTCTGCACCATCTCCTTCCTGCGCGAGACCGGGGTCGAACCGTCCAACCTGGAAAAGCCGATGCCGTGCTGGGAAAGCCCCTGCTCCACGATGTCCAAAAACGAGGTGAACTGCGAGAAGACCAGGACGCTGTGCCCCTCGGCGAAGAGCTCCATCAGCTGGTCCACCAGGAAGTCGATCTTTGGGGAACGGTCCGGGGCCTGGGGCAGGATGAGCTTCGAGCTCAGGCAGATCTGGCGCAGCTTCAAGATGGCGGTGAGGGCGATGATGCGCGCCTGCCCGGGGCTTTTTGAACTGTAGGCCAGCGCCACCGTTTCCCGCACCTGGGCGACGGTGCGGGCGTAGAGCGCCTTTTGCCTCGTGCTCATCTCCAGGTAGATGTCGGTCTCCACCTTGGGGGGGAGCTCGTCGGCGATCATGTCCTTCGACCGTCTCAGGATGAAGGGGTGGGTGCGCCGGATCAGCTTCTCCATGAAGTCCCCCCCTTCCCGCCCCATCTCCTTGCGGAACTGCTCGTAGGGGCCTAAAAGCCCGGGAAGCGCCAGGTCCATGACCGAGAAGTATTCACCTAGGTGGTTCTCGACCGGAGTGCCGGTGAGGGTGAGCTTGAACCTTCCGGAGAGCCTGCGCACGGCGCCGGTGGTCTCCGCGTGTATGTTCTTCACCGACTGAGCCTCGTCGAAGACGATGACGTTGAACGGGATCTCCCTGAGCTGTTCGATATCGCGCTGCACCACGCCGTAGCTGGTAAGCACCAGGTCCAGCCCGGCGAACTCGGCGCTGCGCCCCTGCCCGCGGTAGACCCCGACCTTGAGCGCGGGGTAAAAGCGCTGCAGCTCGTTCTCCCAGTTGAAGATGAGGGTCGGCGGTACCACCACCAGGTGCGGCGTCCCGGTCGGAAGCTCGCAGGGGATATCCCCCTCGGCTATCCCCGCCAGAAGGGCGATGGCCTGGATGGTCTTTCCCAGCCCCATGTCGTCGGCGAGGCAGGCCCCGAAACGGTGCTCGTAGAGAAAGGCGAGCCAGCTGTACCCTTCCAGCTGATAGTTCCTGAGCGTCGCCAAAAGCCTCGCCGGAGCCTGGCGCTTGGGGATGCTCTCGAAACGGGTCAGGCTCTCGAAGATCCGCTCGTCCTCGGGGGAAAGAAGGATCCGGACCCCGCTGCGCCTGAGTGTGATCCAGTCGAGGATCTGCAGGCGCGGCACTCGGACCACCTCCCTCTTCGTCGCCGCGCCGAAGAGCGAAAGGGTGTTGCTGCTCAACTCGTCCAGGATCACCATCTCGTTGCCGCGCCGGAAGATCCCGCCCCCCTGAAGGGCGCGGACAAGCTCGGCGTCGTCCACCGTCTCGCCGTCGCAGCTGATCTCCGGCCGCAGTTCGAACCAGTCGATGCTGGAGCGGGTGGCGTCCAGCGTGAAAGACCAGGAAACGGCCTGCAGTTCCTCCCCCCCGATGGCGAGCGAGAACCCCTCCGCGGAGAGGGCGTCGCAGAAGCGGGAGAGATTCTTCATCAGCTCCTTTCTCGCAAGCGTCATCTCCCCCGGCCGCTCCGCCTGCCAGAAAATCTCGCAGCCGAAAAAGTCGCAGGCGATTTGCAAAAGCCGCCCCTGCTGTCTCCCGTCCACCTCTACGGCCAGCCACTCCCCTTGCTGCGACAATTGCAGCACCACGCCATGGGCGAGGGCCGCCTCGCAGAAGGAGGTAACAGCGGCGCGCGCCTCTGAACGGACCCCGCGCTTGAAAAATTCCGGCGTGTCCAGCGCCTGCCTGACCACCCTCTCCCGTTCGGCCGTGCTCCCTGCCGAAAGAGCGGCGAAACAGGCCCTGATCACGGAGATGACCCGTTTTTTCGCCTTGAGGGTCTGCGGCAACGTAGCGCGCCCCCGGGTGCTGAAGAATTTGAAGCTAACCGGGGACAAACCGAAGATGACGCCGTCGGTCACCCCCTGGGCCACGACCGGAACCGGGTCGGCAAGCTCAACGATATCAAGGCGGTAGCGCGGCTGGACCAGCCGAGGCTGCTCCGGGACCCCGGAGATCGACAGGGCGGCGCCCCCCTTCCCCTGCTGCGACTCGCCCAGATCCAACTGCAGCGAGTTGAAGAGCGGGGCGGGGAAGCGGAATCCGCTCCCGTGGCGCGCCGGCGCCACCCCCATGGCCTCTTCGACCCGCGCGAAGAGGGAGTGGTAGAAAACGAGGCCGGCGTCGTCCACCCGCTGCACCAGCCTGCGGCCGAGGTCGAAATAGTATCCCTGGTGCACGAAGGAATCCGGATCCGGCGCGGAGCCGTCCTCAAGCGAGAAGCTGGCGGCGATCTCGTCTCCTTCCAGATCCAGTTGCAGCAAAACGGCACGATCGCTTGAATGGTCGAACTGGAGGGGGACGACCCCTTCAGCGGAGGCGTAAAGAATAGGGAATCTGCCGCGGAAGCGGGTGATGAACTCTTCGATGCAACGGCCGCGCAAGGCGGAGGATTGCATCAACCTCAGGAACTCGCGGATCGAGGGAGGAAGCGCTGCATCGAAAAGGGCTGCGGGGATCAGGTCATGGGTCAGGCGCAGGCGGGGAGAGCCGAGTTCCAGGTCGAGGACCAGCGCGTAGCGCGCCTCCCCCGACTGGCGGTGGTGCAGTTCGTCCATCCGCAGCGCAGGGACGCCCAGCAGTTGGTTGCGGATCTGTTCCAGGTAGTCCTGCGGGAGCTGCAGCATGGGGAAGGAGGCCGGCGCCAGCGCCTTTTTCACGGTGGCGAGGGAGGCGACCAGGTGGGGACAGCGCCCTCCGGGGCTCCAAGTGCCGCAGTTGCAGACACTGGAAAACTCCCCCTGGGCCAAGGTCAACGACACCTGATAGGTGCCGGCATCCGAGACCTCCACGGTGAGGACGGAGCCGTCCCCGCTCCAGGTGACCCGGGTAACCGGCCTCCTCTTGCACAGCTCGAAGCCGTTGAAGAGGTGCACCTTGTCCGCCAGTGCGTATATGCCTGAGGCCGGCATCTGGGAAAGATGCCGCAGCAGGGGGTTAGCCAATAGTTCCATCAGATCCGCTCTCCCGCCGGGGGCTGCTTAACGAACCGTTTAAGTTAGCAGAAAGCGCGCTCCAATACAACAACACCATGAGAGATGAAAGCAAACGGGGTTAATGTGCGGGCGGATCGAGGGAAGCGGCAGGTTTTCCAAGGGAAGAAAGGCGGTGCGGAGATAAAAAATGGGGGATGGCGCCAACCACCCCCCGAAAAAGGAGACCCTGGGTTGTTTACTCCGGGGTACTA
The DNA here is from genome assembly GCF_000020725.1 of Citrifermentans bemidjiense Bem. Lineage (NCBI taxonomy): Bacteria > Pseudomonadati > Thermodesulfobacteriota > Desulfuromonadia > Geobacterales > Geobacteraceae > Citrifermentans > Citrifermentans bemidjiense. The sequence continues at coordinate 2,859,923 of NC_011146.1, forward strand.
ATAAAAAGCTATCGGATCGGGTCGAAAATACTTTAATGATTTTTTTAAGCACCCGCTCCTAACGCAAAACGGTCGATGATGAAGCGCGCGATGCTGCGGCTGGGAGGAAGCGAATCGGGCATGCGATCCCGGCTGAACCACCCCCCCCTCCTCTAGCTCGTCGCCGTCGATCTTCAGGTCGCCGGACTTATAGCTGGCGACGAAGCCCGCCATCAACTGGCTGGGGAAAGGCCAGTTCTGGCTCCCGATGTAGCGGATGTCGCCCACGGTAAGGCCCGTTTCCTCCTGTACCTCCCTGACCACGCACTCCTCGAGCGACTCGCCGAAGTCGACGAAACCGGCAACCAGGCTGAAGCGCCCGGCGGCCCACTCGGGTTTGCGCACCAGGAGGAACTCGTCGCCGCGTTTAACGAGGACGATGACGCAGGGGTGGATATGAGGGTAGTGCTCGTGGCCGCAGCCGGAGCAGCGCTTGCCCCAGGTGGGAAAGATGCGTTCCATGTCGCTAGAGCCGCAGCGAGAGCAGTGGCGGCTGAGCTTCTCCCAGTAGAGGATCTGGCGGGCGAGGCCGTAGAGCGTGGCGAGATCGTCGGGAAGCGCGGTCCAGTGCACCGCCTGGAGCCCGGCTGGGAGCACCTGAGACTTGGGCAGGGTGTAAACCCGGACAGGATCCCCATCCCAGGTGCCGAAGAGAAGCGGCGCCCCGTCGGCGGCGAGCTCAATGGGAAGCTCGCCGCGGAAGAGCCCCTCCCCCTCCAGGACCAGTGTCTCCCCCTGCAGCAGCACCAGGTGCCCGTGGCCGGCCTCGGCTGCGCCGCTCGGCTTTATCTGCGTGAATCTCGACTTGATGATTTCGGCGTTGAAAGGAAGGTTGATCGTTTCCGGATAGGACATGTGGCAACTCCTGGAACAGTAGGTCTCTTTGCAGTGACAGGCATAATACAGGAACGGCCAGTGGAAGCAACGGGTTTCATTAGGTTGCGCCCCCTTTTGGCTTGCATTGGCTTCACCCGGTATGCTAGTTTTTCATGGCTTGAGCTCAACGGGTAACCGCGTTGATTAACAGCAATTTTCCCTTCAGGAGCAGAGATTGGAAGACACCAGAAGATTGCCGGCAGAATGGGAACCGCAGGACGGGGTGCTCCTCGCCTGGCCGCACGAAGACAGCGACTGGGCGCCGTACCTGGATGCGGTGGAGCCGGTTTTCGCAGAGATAGTGACGCAGATAAGCCGTTTCGAGACCGCCGTCGTTGCGGCCGCCGACCCCGACCTTGTACGGGAAAAGCTCGCCGCCTGCGGCGCAAACCTGGAAAGGGTCCGGATCCACCAGCTGGACACCAACGACACCTGGGCCCGGGACTTCGGCCCGATCACCGTCGAGGATCATGGCGCGCTCAGGCTGCTCAACTTCGGTTTCAACGGCTGGGGCCTCAAGTTCCCCTCCGACCTGGACAACAGGATCAACAAGCGGCTCCAGGGGCTGGGGGTTTGGGGGGCGCCGCTCGACACGGTCGGGCTCATCCTCGAAGGGGGGAGCATCGAGAGCGACGGCCAGGGCACCATCCTCAGCACCGAAGAGTGCCTGATGAACGACAACCGGAACCCGCACTTGACCCGCATCGAACTGGAGGAGGAATTGCACGGGCTTTTCGGCAGCAACCGTTTCCTCTGGCTCGCCAACGGCTACCTGGCCGGCGACGACACCGATTCGCACGTGGACACGCTGGCCCGGCTCTGCCCGGACGACACCATCGCCTACGTACGCTGCGACGACCCGGATGACGAGCACTACCCCGCGCTTACGGCGATGGAGCAGGAGATCCTCTCCTTCCGCACCCGCGACGGCCTGCCGTACCGCGCCATCCCCCTCCCCTGGCCCGCCGCCAGGTTCGATGAAGACGGCGAGCGCCTTCCGGCTACCTACGCCAACTTCCTGGTGGTAAACGGCGCCGTGCTGGTACCGACCTACCGGGATGAAAAAGACGCCGCCGCGCTTGCCGCCGTCGGGGAAGCGTTCCCCGGGCGCGAGATCGTCGGCATAGACTGCCTGCCGCTCATACTGCAGCACGGCTCGCTGCACTGCGTCACCATGCAGCTCCCCAAGGGAAGCCTGAAGAAATAGAGGGAGATTCACATGCAGAAACTGAAAGTAGCTCTGGTCCAGCAGGCGCTCCGCCCGGACCGCGAGAAGATGGTAGCCGCCACCTCCGCCCAGATCCGCGAGGCTGCAGCCCAAGGGGCAAAACTGGTGCTGCTGCAGGAACTCCACACCGGCAGTTATTTCTGCCAGACCGAGGATACCGCCTGCTTCGACCTGGCCGAGTCCATACCCGGCCCCTCCACCGACCATTTCGGGGCCTTGGCCCGCGAGCTTGGCGTGGTGATCGTCACCTCCCTGTTCGAAAAACGCGCCCCCGGGCTTTACCACAACACCGCAGTCGTGATCGAGAAGGACGGGAGCATCGCCGGGAAGTACCGCAAGATGCACATCCCCGATGACCCGGCGTTCTACGAGAAGTTCTACTTCACCCCCGGCGATCTCGGCTTCGAGCCGGTGCAGACCTCGGTGGGCAAGCTCGGCGTCTTGGTCTGCTGGGACCAGTGGTACCCGGAAGCGGCGAGGCTTATGGCCTTGGCCGGTGCGGATCTCCTTATCTACCCCACCGCCATCGGCTGGGACCCGAGGGACGAGGAGGCCGAGCAGCAAAGGCAGCTCGACGCCTGGGTCACCATCCAGCGCTCCCATGCCGTCGCAAACGGCATACCGGTAGTCAGCGTGAACCGGGTCGGTTTCGAGGAAGACCCAAGCGGCGCCGGCGCCGGGATCAAGTTCTGGGGCTCCAGTTTCGCTGCCGGCCCGCAAGGTGAACTGCTCGCGCGCGGCGGCGAGGAGGAAGAGCTCCTGGTCGTGGACCTGGATCTGCGCCGCAGCGAAAACGTGCGCCGCATCTGGCCCTTCCTGCGCGACAGGAGGATCGACGCCTACCAGGACCTGGTCAAGCGCTACCGGGATTAACCCCAAAAAGCACTCACCACTGAGGAACACAGAGGTGCACAGAGGAAAATACAAAACTGTAACTGCAAAGGCATTCCTGATCAGGCATTATCTTCAGCCACAGGCGTCCACAATCCCCTCTCCCTCTGGGAGAGGGTCAGGGTGAGGGGATTTGCATCAAAAATCTTCCCTCACTCGCCCTTCGGGCACCCTCTCCCAGAGGGAGAGGGGACTGGCGGAAGATGTTAATGGTTTGTGGGTTTTGATTTCCTCTGTGTCCTCTGTGGTGAAAGCCTTTGACTTCATGACAGGAGCGACCTTGCCCTCTCCCGCCAAACTGACGGAAAAGCTTCTCGACACCTTCTTCTCCTGCACGCCGAAGGAGAGGACGATGCTGCAACTCCTTTCCGTACTCTACGCTCCCCTGTCCAAAAACGTCCTCCTCAACGTGGTCCGGCGCCTGGGCGCTCCCGCCCCCGGCGGTCGCTCTTACACCGGACTGCTGCTGTCGGAAATGCTGGAAAAACTCGCCCACCAAAAACTGGTGGTGCAGGGTAAAGACGGCATCCGTTGCGACATGCATATCGCACACGTCGCTACCTTGAGCGCCGTCGCCGAGGGTGCCTTCCCACACATGGTCTCCGCCATCCACGCTGAGATACCGATGGAAACGGACTGGGGGAGCAGCTACTACCGCACCCAACTGCACGCCCTGCGCGACGTCCGCATCGCCTTCTACGCCAAGGACGAAAAGCTCGCTTTCGAGACTGAAGCCCGCTTCAAACGGCAGTTCCCCTACGACCTGATGCGCTGCCACCCCTTCGTCACCATCTGCACCGCCCCCTTCGACCTCGAATGGTTCCGGTCGCTCCCCACAAAGCTGCAGGGGGCAGCGTTGAAGGAGATACTCGCCTACGCCGGCCAGCACCTGCTTCCCGCACAACCCCCTTTTGCCGTCCTCGCCGAACTCGCCGCGGCAAAGGGGGTCACCCAGGACCTCTACGACGTCCTCTGCATGGAACTGCTGCTGCGCGGGGAGATCGACGCCGCCGCGAAGGCTTCCAGCGAAGGGGCCAGTTCAACCGAGGCCGCGGTCCTCGCTTCGACCCAGACGCTGCGCGGCGCCTACCTGGAGTCGGTGGCGTCGTTCGAGGGGGCTCTCGCGCTACTGAAGAAGGAAACTGGCAAAAGGAAGACTTTCTTCGACAACATCACCGGCCCCTTGTACATCCTGGCCCTCATAGCCGCGGGGGACGAGCGCTCGTTGGCCCAGGCGGGAGAGTTCTGCGCCTTCGTGCTCGCGAAGAAGGAGTGGCCCCACCGGGACATCTACCTGATCCTCAAACAGGTCGCCGCGGAGAGAAGCGGAGAGCGGGGGGCCTCGCACTACCTGGAAGCGCTCGCCTCCGCCCCAGCCTTCGACACCTCCCCCTTCTACGCTCTTTTCAGCGTCATGGCTCTGCAATGGTGCGGGTCCGAAAAGGCGGGGAAGAAGGGTGAAAAGCTGATCCCGCTGGCGGGCAAGGCGCGCGATGCCGGCTACCTCTGGCTTGCCGACGAGCTTGAATGGACCGCGCTCGAATGCGGCGTAGCGCCTGCTCCCGCTCCTCCCAACGCAAAGCGGGAAAAACAAAAGGGACTCGTTCCCCTGATCCATGCCATAGCCAAAGTCGAGTTCTGGGAGACGGCCCTCCAAGCTCTGATCAGGCTGAACCGCGAAGAGGAAGAGGCAGAGCAAAAGCCGGTGTCGCAATCCCGCCTCATCTGGCACTTCGACGAAAAGCGCGGCTATTTCGAGATCCAGCCGCGCGAGCAAAAGCAGGCGCCGAACGGCAAATGGAGCTCGGGGCGGAACATCTCCCTCAAACGCCTCGCCGAAGACGCCGCGGGGATTGACTACCTCACCGAGCAGGACCGGCTCGTCTGCGCCTGCATCAAGTTGGAGCGCGGCCACGGCTATTACGGCCGGGACTCCTACGAACTGAACCAGGACCTGGCCCTGCCGCTCATGATCGGGCACCCACAGCTCTACCTCGATCCGGCGGCGACGGTGCACCTGGAGCTGGTGCGCGGCGAGCCCGAAATTCAGCTCAGCACCGATGGCGACACCCTGACGCTGCAGATCAACCCCCAGTTCGCGCCGGAGCAAAAGACCCATCTGCAAAAGGAGACCCCCACCCGGCTCAAGGTGTACCAGGTGAAGGAGGAATACCGACGCATCGCGACCATCGTCGGCAGCGGTCTGAAGCTCCCCGCGCAGGCCAAAAATCAGGCGCTGGCGGCGATCCATTCCCTCTCCTCGCTGGTCACGGTGCACTCGGACATCGGGGACGCGACGACCGAACAGGTTCCCAGCGACAGCACCCCCTGCTTCCATCTCCTCCCCTACCAGGCCGGATTAAGACTGGAGCTGCTGGTCTGCCCCTTGTCCGAAAGCGGCCCTTTTTTCCGCCCCGGCGCCGGTGGCGAGACCCTCATGGCCGTCCTCGAAGGGAAAAAGGTGCAGGCCAAGCGGGATCTGCAGTTGGAAGTCACCCGCGCGGCAGAAGCGGTCGCCGCCCTCCCCGTCCTTTCCGAAAGCGAGGAATGGGAAGGAGAATGGCTGATCCCCTCGACGGAGAAGTCGCTGGAACTGCTGCTTCAGTTCCAGGCGCTGGGGGAAACGGTGCGCGTCTCCTGGCCGGAGGGGGCGCGCTTCAAGATCAAGCAGATCGCCACCCCCGGGCACTGCCGGCTGGTCATCAAGCAGGCGAAGGACTGGTTCGAGCTGGAGGGGGAAGTGAAGCTGAACGAGGGGCTTTCGCTCGACCTGCGGCAGCTGGTCGAGCTCGCCAAGGATTCCCCCGGCCGCTTCATACGCCTCGCCGACGGCGACTTCCTGGCTCTCTCCGCCCAGCTCAAAAAGCACCTGGACGACCTGGCATCCTGCGCCGACCCCCATGGCAGCAACGCCTTCCGCTTCCATCCCTTAGCCTCCCCCGTCTTCGAGGAATTCGCCGGGCAGGCCGGGACCTTCGAGGCGGATCAGCAGTGGCAGCGCCAGATGAAAAGGCTGCACGAGGCAGAGGCCTTCCGCCCCCAGCTCCCCGCCACGCTGCAGGCCGAGCTGCGCGGCTACCAGGAAGAAGGGTTCAACTGGCTGAACCGGCTGGCCCACTGGGGGGTCGGAGCCTGCCTAGCCGACGACATGGGACTGGGGAAGACGGTCCAGGCGCTTGCGCAGATAATCTCCATGGCGGAGGGGGGGCCGTCGCTGGTGGTCGCCCCCACCTCGGTCTGCCTCAACTGGGAGAGCGAGACCCTGAAGTTCGCGCCCACCCTGAACCCAATCGTCTTCGGGGGGCAAAACCGGGCCAAGCTCCTCCAGGAGCTGAAGCCCTTCGACCTGGTCATTTGCAGCTACGGCCTTTTGCAGCAGGAGGGGGAACTTTTGGCCGCCGTGCCGTGGCAGGCGATCATCCTGGATGAGGCGCAGGCGATCAAGAACATGGCGACCAAGAGAAGCCAGGCCGCCATGGAGCTTAAGGGCGCCTTCAAGATGGTGGCCACCGGCACCCCCATCGAGAACCACCTAGGGGAACTCTGGAACGTATTCCGGTTCATCAACCCGGGGCTTCTAGGGAGCCTGAAGCAGTTCAACGTCAAGTTCGCCGCACCCATCGAGAAGAGCCAGGACAAAAAGGCCCGGGCCCGCCTCAAGAAGCTGATCCAGCCCTTCATCCTGCGCCGCACCAAGAACCAGGTGCTGGAGGAGCTCCCGCCGCGCACCGAGATCGTCATGAAGGTGGAGATGAGCGAGGAAGAGGCGTCGCTGTACGAGGCGATCAGGAAGAGCGCGCTCGACAACTTGGCCGGCGTCGGCAAGGTCGAGGGGAAAGGAGAGCTGCACCTGAAGATCCTCGCCGAGATCATGAGGCTGCGCCGCGCCTGCTGCAACCCGCGCCTGGTCCTGCCCGATACCCCCATCCCGAGCACCAAACTCGCCGCCTTCGGAGAAATCGTCGAAGAGCTGCGGGAAAACCGCCACAAGGCGCTGGTCTTCAGCCAGTTCGTCGGGCACCTGGAGCTCATCAGGCAGTACGTCGAGAAGAACGGGATCCCGTACCAGTACCTCGACGGCAGCACGCCACCGCAAGAGCGCAAGAAGCGCGTCGACGCCTTCCAAAGCGGCAGCGGCGACCTGTTCCTGATCAGCCTCAAGGCGGGAGGCGTCGGCCTCAACCTGACCGCCGCCGACTACGTGATCCACATGGATCCCTGGTGGAACCCCGCCGTCGAGGACCAGGCCTCCGACCGTGCCCACCGGATCGGTCAGCAGCGCCCCGTCACCATCTACCGCCTGGTGACCAGGGGGACCATAGAAGAAAAGATCGTCGGCCTGCACCAGCAAAAGCGCGGCCTTGCCGACAGCCTCCTCGACGAAAGCGACCTGAGCGGCCGAATCAGCGCAGAAGAGCTGCTGGCGCTATTGCGGAGGTAGTTGACTTTAAAAGGGGACAGGCTACTTTTTCTTTTGAAAAAGTAGCCTGTCCCCCTTTCCATTTCGATGGCATCACCGGGGACGTCCACTTGTGGAGGTACTATGCCGAGGATAGCCAGAGGTCTGAATGACGGCTTCATCTACCATGTGCTTAACCGTGGCAACAGCAGGGAGGAAGTCTTTCATAAACAGGGAGACTACTACTCCTTCGTAAAGCTGCTAACGGAATCAATGGAACAATTCGATGTGAGGATCTTTGCATACTGCCTCATGCCAAACCACTTTCACATATTGGTAGAACCGGAAAAGGGTGAGGCATTGAGCAAGTTCATGCAATGGCTCACCACCTGCCATGTCAGACGGTATCATCAACACTACGGAACAAGCGGCCACGTATGGCAAGACAGGTTCAAAAGCTTTATCGTACAGAACGATGTGCACCTACTGACAGTTGCCCGCTATATTGAGGGAAACCCCGTTCGCGCGGGGTTGGTCAAATCAGCAAAAGATTGGCGGTGGTCATCACACCGGGACAGGCTAAAAGGTGCCGGAAACGGAACAATAAGCGATCTTCCTATAGCGCTGCCCGATGCGTGGTCTAGCTACACAGATTTACCGCTGACAAGCATTGAGCTAGAAAAACTCCGTAAAAGCGTGGCGAAGCGTGCTCCGTTCGGCGAGGAGGAATGGGTGCACAAAACCAGTGAGCAGCATGGGCTGAGTTCGACCCTCAAAGGGCAGGGAAGACCTAAAAAAGTAATGAAAATACAGTCTTAGACAAAATACTCACAAAGGGGGACAGGCTACTTTTTGAAATCAAAAAGTAGCCTTTCCCCCTTTTTTTGTTCCGCCAACGTTGACTAAAATTAACTCTTACTCTATATTGCTCCGATTCGTCGCCTGCCCAAATCTCTCCCGAAGGAGCATCAATGAAGAATATCGCTGTCAAAGCCCTTTCTGCTGCAATGATTGTCACACTCACCGGCTGCGCCAGCATCGTCAGTAAGTCGAGCTGGCCGGTTAGTATTCAATCCAACCCCGCAGGCGCTAAATGCGTGGTCACAAACAACAAGGGTATAGCGATTCAATCCGGCGAGACTCCTATGATTGTGACAGTAGAGTCAGGAAACGGATTCTTCTCGAAGGCCAAATACTCTATCTCGTGCAATAAGGATGGATTTGATCCAGGGCGCAGCGAGCTTTCCGCGCACATGAACGGTTGGTACTGGGGCAACATTGTGTTCGGGGGGGTGATAGGGCTGCTGATCGTCGACCCCGCCACGGGCGCGATGTGGAAGATGGACGACACCCTCATGGTCCCACTTTCTCCGACCGTTGTGGCAAAGGCCCCGGCTCCTGCCGCAGCAGGCGCCAAAGAACCTGAAGTCAAGATCGCCGCAGCGGTTGACGCCAACGCTCCCGCACTCAGCGTCGACAAGAAGCTGCACCTGGCCAAAAACGACACCATCGCCGTCCTGCCCTTCACCATCCACGCCGCCCAAAACAAGTACGACCATATGAGCCAAGGTTTCTCCGACGATCTCACCTGCTACCTCATGAAAAGCGAGGACATCAAGATCATCGACAGGAACACGGTCGACAAGGCTCTCAGTGAGATCAAGTCCAGCAACAGCGGGATCTTGGACACTACCACCGCGCAAAACATAGGGAAGGCGATCGGCGCAAAGTTCGTCATTCTCGGCAACGTGGAGGTCATCGACAGCGAGGCCAACGTCATCTGCCGCGTGATAAAAGTGGAGACCTGCGAGAACGTCCTCTCCGAGAAAGTGACGGGGAACGCCGCCAACATCCTGCAGTTGAGAGATCAACTGGGACAAAAGATGAACCAACGGCTGGTCACGCTGTAGGCAAAGAGTCGCAGTAACGACAGGCGGGACGATAGATGAAGATAATCGCGATCAACGGCAGCCCGAGGAAAAAGTGGAACACGGCAACCCTGCTGGAGAAGGCTCTCGAAGGGGCGGCTTCGGCCGGTGCCGAGACGGAACTGATTCATCTGTACGACTTGAACTACAAGGGATGCATCAGCTGCTTCGCCTGCAAGCTCAAGGGTGGCAAGAGCTACGGCAAGTGCGCCATGCGGGACGAGCTCACCCCTGTGCTGGATAGAATCGCCGCTGCCGACGCCTTCGTACTCGGCTCCCCGGTGTACTTTGGAACGGTGACCGGAGAGATGCACTCGTTCATGGAGCGGCTCCTCTTCCAGTACCTGGTGTACAGCAACCCGCCGACGACGCTCTTTCCCCGCCGCATCCGCACGGGGTTCATCTACACCATGAACGTCTCCGAAGAGATCATGAAGCAGTACTCCTACCCTATCCACATCGGCCTCAACGAGGGGGTCCTCGCACGTAACTTCGCCGCCTGCGAAACGCTCTGCGCCAACGAGACGCTGCAGTTCGAGGACTACGACAAGGTGGTCTTCAACTACTTCGATCCGGCGCAAAGACGCGAACGGTACCAGAAGCAGTTTCCCGAAGACTGCAAGAAGGCGTTCGCGCTCGGCGCGCGGCTGGTGCAACCATGAGCCAGGCAACGATGGAGAGCGAAGCAGAGAACGCAACTTGCCTGATCCTGGTCGACCTGCAAAACGATTACTTCCCAGGCGGCAGCATGGAACTCGTAGGGATGGTGGAAGCCACCGCCAACGCGAAGCTCCTACTGGAGCAGGCGAGAAAGAGCGGGACCCCGGTCATCCATATCCAGCACATCGCCGCGCGCCCGGGTGCGACCTTCTTCGTGCCCGGCACCGACGGCGCCGAGATCAACCCGGTGGCGGAGCCTGTGGCCGGCGAATCGATCGTGGTCAAGAACTTCCCCAACAGCTTCCGCGGTACTTCGCTTCTTGAGCTGCTCGCGGCCCGGCAGGTGAAGGACCTGGTGATCTGCGGGGCGATGAGCCACATGTGCATAGACGCGACGACCAGGGCGGCGTTCGATTTGGGCTTTAACTGCACCGTCGTCGCAGACGCCTGCGCTACCAGGGACCTGCAGTTCCAGGGACGGACGGTCAAGGCTGCCGATGTGCACGCCTCCTTTATGGCTGCGCTTGCGATCCCTTATGCCAAGATAGTCACCACAAAGGAGATGGTGCATCAAATCTAATTGACTTCCCGGCGTTAAGGAGTGTATTAGAACTGGTTCTGAAACCTGTCCTAAGCCAAGACAGGGCAATCTATGAGCAAAGACAGAGCCGCCTGTTTCAGCAAAGCTGATGGGCGGCTTTTTTTACTGTGACAACAACGGGAGTTGCGGATGACATCCAGTGAAGAGAGCACGAAAGTGGCAATTCGGCAGGTATTCGGCTTGCCGGTGATAGTGGCGGCCCTCGGGTACTTCGTCGACATATATGACCTGGTACTGTTCAGCATCGTCAGGGTCCCGAGCCTGAAGGGGATCGGGCTCTCCGGGCAAGAACTGATCGACAAGGGGGTGTTCCTGCTCAACATGCAGATGGCGGGCATGCTGCTGGGCGGCATCCTCTGGGGGGTCCTCGGCGACAGAAAGGGTCGCCTCAAAATCATGTTCGGCTCTATCTTCATCTACTCTATAGCGAATCTTGCCAACGGCATGGCCAACTCCATCGAGGCCTACGCCTTTCTCCGTTTCATGGCTGGGGTGGGACTCGCCGGCGAACTCGGCGCCGGCATCACCCTGGTGAGCGAGGTGCTGCACCGCTCCATCAGGGGTTACGGCACCATGATCGTGGCTACGGTCGGGGTATCGGGAGCCATCCTCGCCAACATCGTCGCCAAGGAGTTCGATTGGCGCACCGCATTCGTCATCGGGGGCATCCTGGGGCTCATGCTCCTGCTGCTGCGGGTCGCCGTCGCGGAATCCGGGATGTTCAAGGGGATGGAATCAAAGGAAGTCGCCAAGGGAAACTTCCTCGCCCTCTTCACCTCGCGCGACCGATTCGGCCGCTTCATGAACTCCATCCTGATCGGCCTCCCCTCCTGGTTCGTGGTGGGGGTCCTGATCACCTTCTCCCCCGAATTCGCAAGAGCCCTCGCGGTCCAGGGACCGGTTAACGCAGGCAACGCCGTCATGTACTGCTACATGGGGCTCGTGGCCGGAGATCTCGTGAGCGGGCTCTTGAGCCAGCTGCTGAAAAGCCGCAAGAAAGTGGTGCTCCTTTTCCTGCTGCTCACGGTCGCGGCAGTGGCCGGATACTTCAGCGCCGCCAAGGTTACAGCCGGCTCCTTCTACATCATCTGCGGACTCCTTGGCTTCGGTATCGGCTACTGGGCCATCTTCGTCACCGTGGCGGCCGAGCAGTTCGGAACCAACCTGAGGGCCACCGTCGCCACTACCGTCCCCAACTTCGTGCGCGGCATGACCATCCCCATCACCATGCTGTTCCAGGCGGCGAGAAAGGTCCTCGGACTGGAAATGGGCGCCTTGGCCGTCGGGGCGCTTTGCCTCGTCATCGCGCTGATAAGCCTCTCCCTGCTACAGGAGACTTTCCACAAGGACCTCGACTATTTCGAGGAGTACCTTTGAAGCTGTAGTTTAGCTTCCGACGCACGCCCTCACCCCCGCCCCTCTGAGGGCGAGGGGTAACCATAAGGAGACACGAACTATGGACCCACTTTCCCTCTTTGTTCTGATACTGCTCGCCCTGATCGTCCTCACCGTGCTGTACGCGATCTCCAGCTACAACTCGCTGGTAAAGCTGCGCAACCAGTTCAAAAACGCCTTCTCCCAGATCGACGTGCAGTTGAAAAGGCGCTACGACCTGATCCCGAACCTGGTAGAGACGGCGAAGGCGTACATGACCCACGAGCGGGAAACACTGGAGGCTGTTATCACCGCTAGGAACCAAGCGGCGGCGTCGGTAAAACAGGCGGCGGGAGCCCCCGGGGAAGCGCGCGCAATGGCGCAGCTGGCAGGCGCCGAGAATGTCCTCACCGGGGCCCTGGGCAGGCTCTTTGCGCTCGCCGAGGCCTACCCAGACCTCAAGGCAAATCAGACCATGATGCAACTGAGCGAAGAGATCACCTCGACGGAGAACCGGGTCGCCTTCGCCCGCCAGGCCTTCAACGACTCCGTCACCGGCTACAACACCTCTTGCGAAGTCTTCCCTGCCTCCATCATCGCCGGCTACTTCGGATTCAAGCAGGCGAGCCTTTTGGAAATAAAAGAGGCCGAGCGCGAGGCGCCGCGCGTTTCCTTCGCCAAAGGCTAAGAAGCGATGAACGATTTCTTCGCCAGACAGGAGAACGCCCGCCGCAATACCGGCCGGCTGCTCTTTCTCTTCGCCCTGGCCGTTATCGCGGTGGTGCTGGGCGTCTACCTGGTGGTCGCTTTGTCCCTTTGGTTCCACGAGTTCAAACACGGACGGAGTGCGAGCCTCTGGCACGCGCAGGCGTTTTTCTGGAGCTCTGCTGTGTCGCTCTCCTTTATCGCGGCCATCTCCATCTGGAAGATGATGGAACTGCGCGAAGGGGGCGCGGCCCTGGCCAAGGCCTTGGGCGCGCGGCTGGTCATTCCTCAGACAAACGAGCCGCGCGAGCGCTTGCTTCGTAACGTGATGGAGGAAATGGCCATCGCCTCGGGGATACCTGTCCCCGACCTCTACCTCATGGAGCATGAGCGGGGGATCAACGCCTTTGCCGCGGGTTTCGGCACCAGCGACGCGGTGATCTGCGTGACGCGCGGCGCGGTTGAACTGCTCAGCCGCGACGAGCTGCAGGGGGTCATGGCCCACGAGTTCAGCCACATCCTCAACGGGGACATCCTTTTGAACCTCCGCCTGCTGTGCTGGCTGGGGGGGATTCAGGCGGTGGGACAAACCGGGAGGGCGATGCTGGAGGGGATGCGCCACAACAGGGGACGCGGCGGCGGGGCTATCCTCCTCGCCGGTTTCGCCCTCTACACCATCGGCTATCTGGGGCATTTTCTGGCGCAGCTGATCAAATGCGCCGTGTCGCGGCAGCGTGAGTATCTGGCTGACGCCTCTGCGGTGCAGTTCAGCAGGAACCCGGGCGGTTTGGCAGGAGCGCTGAAAAAAATAGGGGGGCTTGCTACCGGCTCGCAACTGGTACATCCCCGCAGCGGCGAGATGAGCCACATGTTCTTCAGTAACGGCATCAGCGACGCTTGGCTTGCGGCACTAGACACCCATCCCCCTTTGAAAGAGCGGATCCGGCTCCTGGAACCCCGCTTCAACGGGATTTATCCCAAGGTCACCCCTCTCCCCGTGCCAGTGGAAGAGGCGAAGCATCTGCTTAAGCGGCCTCCTCAGCCCAAACCGGTTCAGGAGTACTCGGGAGCAGCCGTCAACGCACTGCTGAACAGCGTCGGGGAGCCGATGCAGCAGCACCTCGACCTGGCAGGCCGGCTGCTTTCAGAGCTCCCTGCGCCTCTTCTCGCCGCAACGCACGATCCCGTCGCGGCACGTGCCGTCATCTACTGTCTATTGCTGAACTCCGACCAGGAAACGCGAAAGCGGCAGATGGAAGCGGTCGCGACACTGGAAGGCGATCACCTGGCGCAGGAAGTCACCCGGATCGCCCCGGACCTGCAGTTCCTTCCCCCACAAGCCCGTTTGCCGCTTCTCGACCTCTCGCTTCCGGCGCTGCGCCGCCTTAACGCCGAGGAGTTCGCACGGCTCCAAAAGACCGCCGATGCGCTTGCCGCTGCAGACCGGCGGCTGAGCGTCTTCGAACTGGCCTTGCGCCACCTGATGCAGCGCCACCTGCAACCGCACTTTTTCCCCTCCCCTTTGCGCACGGTCCAGATCTACGGGGTCCGCGGCGTGCAAAAAGAATGTTCCTGCATCCTTTCCACCATGGCGCGCGTCGGCAACAAGGACGAGGGCGCCGCGGCAGAGGCCTTCGCCAAGGGGGTCTGCCTCCTGAATGAGCCCAAAGCCGAGTTCGCTTTCCTACCTGGAGCTGAGTGCAGCTCGAAAGCGTTGACGGCCGCCCTGTCGGCCCTCGACGGCGCCAGTCCGCTGATCAAGCGAAAGCTTCTCGGGGCCTGCCTTGAGTGCATGGTGCACGACCAGGTGGTGAACGTGGACGAGGTCGAGCTCTTCAGGGCCGTAGCCGACGCCATCGGCTGCCCGGTTCCCCCTTGGCTCAGCTTCCCCGTGCCGCCTGCCGGGACAGCGCTCCAAGCGCAGTTTTCGCCTGGCGCTGAACCTCGCTCTGATTCCGCGGCGGGTGAGCCGTGAAGATCCGGACGGGCAACGCCTACGACGCCGAGACCCACGGCACCGGCTGGTTTCTCGGCTTCAGCGACTGGACGCTGAACGACCCGTCGGGCCTGCTGCACGTCCCCAAAGGGGAAGCGCTCACCGGGCTCTGCGCCAAGTGGTACGATCACCCTTCCGGCGACGAAAGCGGCAACTCTAAGCCCGTCAGCGAGGGGAGGACTGTTTCCATTTTGGTCAGCGCCGACTCCGCTTTCCGGATCGAATTCTCGCCATCCCCCGACTTCCCCTCGGAAGAGGTGCAGAGCGTGCTACTCAAGCGGCACGGCGACTTCGCCGCCTGGGGGGAGGGTCTGTATCACCGGTGGCACTGCCTATCCCGAGCGACCGTCCTCACCATCAGATGGACCCCGACAACTGCTGCGGCAAAGGACGAGACATCTTCATGACTAAAACCACCTCACCTCTCACGGCCAAAGTCCACTACGGCTGGATCATCGTCGCCACCAGCGCCCTGGGCCTTTTTTCCTGCTTCGGCCTGGCCCGTTACGCCTACTCCATGCTCATCCCCGGCATGCAGGCGGGCCTTAACCTCAGCTACGACCGGATGGGGTTCATCGGCACGGCGAATTTCGTCGGCTACCTTGCCTCGGTCCTGGCGGCGCCAAAGTTGCTGGGGCGGCTGGCTCCCCGGTGGATGGCGGCTTCGGCCCTGCTCGTCATCGGCCTCGGCATGATGGGCATCGGCCTTTGCACCTCGTTTCTCCCCATCTTCGCCCTGTACGCGTTGGTGGGGATGGGAAGCGGATTCACCAACATCCCCCTCATGGCACTGGTCACCTTCTGGTTCCGCAGCGAGCACCGCGGCAAGGCAGCGGGCCTTGCCATCGCCGGGAACGGGATAGGGATCATCCTCGCCGGAGTTCTCGTCCCCGCACTCAATCGCAGCTTCGGTGCCGACGGCTGGCGCGCCGGCTGGATGATGCTGGGGGCGATATGCCTCGGCATCGCCCTCGTCACCGCGGCTTTGCTGCGAAACCACCCTTCCGACCTGGGACTTGAGCCGGTGGGAAGGCTCGTGGACGCGTCCCCGGAGCAGTTTATCCACCGCGAGCACAAGGGTGACGGCTCCGTCCTGTTCCGGCTGGGAATTCTCTACCTCGTCTTCGGCGCCACCTTCATGGTGTACGGCACCTTCATCGTCACCACTATGGTGCGGGAGTACGGGCTAAGCGAGGCGCGCGCAGGGCTTTACTGGTCCTGGGTCGGCTTCTTCAGCTTTTTCTCCGGCATCGGCTTCGGCACCCTGTCCGACCGCATCGGCAGGCGCCGGGGCCTTGCCCTCGTCTTCACCGTTCAGACCGTCGCCTACCTGTTGGCGGGCCTCAAGGCCGGGATCCCGGGCCTCACCATGTCGCTCGTGCTGTACGGCTGCGCGGTGTTTGCCATCCCCGCCATCATGGCCGCCGCGGTCGGCGACTATCTTGGGCTGAACCGGGCTTCCGCAGCCTTCGGCACCATCACCATATTCTTCGGATTGGGGCAGGTGATCGGCCCGGCCGGAGCCGGGATGATCGCCAAGTCCACCGGCGCCTTCACCACCCCCTACCTCATAGCCGGGACGCTCACCGCCTGCGCCACGGTGCTGGCTTTCCTGCTCCCCGAACCAGCCGGAAAAAGAGATGATGGGCAGCACTAGGATGTTGCGGTCACCGAAAAGTCCCCACTCCCCTGGCGGGTGTGGGGTTAGGGGGTGGGGGTAGGGGGCAAGGTCACCCACCCCCCTGCCCCCTCCCGTCAAGGGAGGGGGAGATCTGCGGTGATGGGCAGCACTAGGATGTTGCAGTCGCCGAAAAGTCCCCCCTCCCTGGCGGGAGGGGGAGATCTGGCGGAGCGTTGGTCGAGGACAGCGTGGGGGCGGCCGATTCAGAAAGGTTACTGCTGCAGCATCGTCTCTACTTCGACAAGCGTGGGAAGCGCGGCCCGTCCGCCGAGCGCGCGCGTGTTGAGGGCGGCAACGGCGCTGGCAAACCTTGCCGACTCTTCCAGCGCAAACCCGCGGGCAAGGCCGTAGAGAAAGGCGCCGTGATAGGCGTCACCCGCTCCTGTGGTGTCTACCACACGGTCCACCCGGTATGCCTGCTGGTGAAAGGCTTCCCCCTCATGCGAGAATACCCGGCTCCCCGCCGCCCCCTGCGTGACGACGACGATGCGCGGGCCTGCTTCGAGAAGGGCTTTAGCCGCCTGGGCAACGTCTTCGGTGCCGGCAAAGGCAGCGGCGTAGTTGTGGGCTGCGATGCAGATGTCTACTTGTGGAAGGATGCTGCGGTGTTGAGGGTCGTAGCGGTGGGCACCGCCGTCGAAGGAAACCAAAACGCCTGCTTCCTTGGCGAGCCTTGCGGCGTGGAGGCAGGCGTCCCAATGACGGCCGTTCAGGTGCAGTATTTTGGAGGCACGGATGATGTCGGCCCGGACGCCGCCGGGGGTAAGCTCGGGTGCGTCGCCGGGGGAGAAGGTTATGGCGCGGGCGCCGTCCTCCTTTCGCACCAGTATCGATGCCTTAGAACTGGTCCGTCCCGGGGCTACGACCAGCCCGCCGGTATCTACCCCCTCGGCGGCGAATTCACTCCGTATGAAGCTCCCGAAGAAGTCGCTCCCGATGCTGTCCAGCATGGCAGTGGCGGCGCCCAGCCTCGCCAGTGTCACCATCGCGGTCGCTACCGGTCCGCCTCCCGCTATCACGCACTCTCCCGCCCTTTGCACCATCTCGCTGCCGGGGAGTTGATCCACGGTGAAGATGAGATCGACAGTAGATACTCCGAGCCCCACGACGTCAAATCGCATGTGCCGCCAACCTCCGCCGGGGGATCAGATGCAGAAGTCCAGTACGCCGCGCTGCCCCTGCTCGGCGGTGTCGATCTTCTCCAAAACGTCGGCAAGGGTGGTCCCGTCCAAGATCACCGCCATCGCATCCCGCACGTCTTTCATCACCAGCCTGATGCCGCAGGTAAGCTCGTTCTCGCACTCGGTGCACTTGGCGTAGGCGGTCTCGCTGACGCAGGGGACAGGCGCCAGCGGCCCTTCCATCACCCTTATCGCCTGCCCGAAGGTGATCTTGCCGGGATGCCTGCCTAAGAAGTAGCCTCCCCCCTTACCTTTCCGGCTTTGCAGGATGCCGTTGTTCTTCAGGGACAACAGTATGTTCTCGAGGAACTTCTTGGGAAGGTTTTCGTCGCGCGCGAGGTCTGCGATAAGGATGGGACCTTTGTCATAGCGGCGGGCCAGGTAGATAAGTGCCTTCAGCCCGTACTTGGTCTTCTTTGAAATCATGGCTCGTCCTCAAAGAGAATTGAATCTGACGCACCTCCTGCTTATACAGTTTTTCGGTGGCATGTGCCACGCTAAATTTTCAAACCTATCAAGGGCCAGACAAAGAGCACAGACGCCATGAACAACAACCACGAGATAAACATGATCACGCAGCCTGAGACAATGATGTCGCGGCTCTTGAGATAACCCGAGGCATAGGCGATGGCAGTTGCCGGCGTTCCCATCGGCAGGCAGTAGGCAAGACCGGCCGGGAGCGCGATGGAAAGGGTCATCACCTTCGGGTCCATCCCGGTGCTGTGGCAAAGCCCCATGCCGACCGGCATCAGGATGGCCACCACGGCCGCGTGGCTGATGCACTCGGTAAGGATGATGGCGACCAGGGAAACTACGGCGATGATGGCCAGCGGCGAGTGCTCCGTGTTTCCGAGCCCCTTATTCACCAGCCAGACCGCCGCGCCGGTCTTCTCCAGGGCTGAGGCGAGCGCTATGGTCCCGCCGTACATGAGGATGATCCCCCAGTTGACGTACTCCTCGATCTTCTGCCAAGTGACGACCTTGAAGGTGAAGAGCGCCGCGGCTCCCAGTATGGCGATGGCGGCCAGGCCGGTTTTCTCGCCCAGCGTCATCCAGCAGACGACGGTGACGA
The DNA here is from genome assembly GCF_000020725.1 of Citrifermentans bemidjiense Bem. NCBI lineage: Bacteria > Pseudomonadati > Thermodesulfobacteriota > Desulfuromonadia > Geobacterales > Geobacteraceae > Citrifermentans > Citrifermentans bemidjiense. Next base: position 2,878,554 of record NC_011146.1, read on the forward strand.
CCATGACCAGCGCGGTAAGCATCTCGTCGTACCCCATCTTCCCGGTCTCCAGGCGCTTGCCGTTCAGGAACTTCCGGCCCACTTCCACGTCCAGGATGTCCGGGGGGAAGAACTTCACCAGCACGAAGTAGCCGATGAACAAGAGCGGGAAAACGATGAGGCACGCGGCGGAGCTCCACTCTATGAAGGTGAAATGAAGACCGGTCGACTCCTTCAAGAGCCCCGCAGCAAGGGGCGCGCGCGCACCGCCAAGGAAGGTGGCGATGCCGCCGATGATGCAGCCCCAGGCCATGGACATGAAGAGGAGCTGCCCGAACCTGCTTTTCCCCTTCTCCAGGTTGAGAGCCACCGTTATCTCGGTGATCACCGGGAACAGCATGGCGGCGACCGCGTGCTCGCTCATGACGAAGGAGAGAAAGGCCGAGAGGAGGAACACGGTGAGCGCGAGGCTTTTTGGGGTCCTGCCGAACTTGGCGAGCATGGCGCGGGCAAGGCGGGTGGAAATCCCGGTCCCGGTCATCGCCGCCGCCAGGATGAAGGCGCCCAGGATGAAGAACACCGCCTCGTTGCCGAACATGGAGTAGGTCTTCTTGGCGTCCATGATGCCCAAAAGCGGCAGCATCACCATGGAGAGAAGCGCGGTCACCGCGATGGGGAGGAGCCCCGAAACCCAGAAGAATATGGTGCCGCCGAAGAGCACCAGCGAGCGGTACCCCTCGACCGAAAGGCCGTCGGGCGGGGAAAGGCGGATCAGGAGTCCTACCACCAGCACCACCGCCGCCATGACCTGGTAGCGGGCGGTACGGTCCAGCAGGATCAGCCACATGGGGCGGTTGTCGATCTTCAGCGGTTTTTGGAGGAAATCGTCGTTGTTCATTTCAGTTGGCCGCCCTCTCTACTCTTCTTAAAGCAACTTTGTTATACCGTGTAGCCTCAGGCTTCCACCATGAGTGTTGCCTCGCCCCCTTTGATAAGTGAGGGAGGGCCGAAGTCCCCCCTCCCCTTGCGGGAGGGGGAGAACTGGGCCTACAGGCCTGCGGAGTCGAAGGACTCCGCGACCTCTTTCACCCTGAGTACCCGCCTCAGGTCGGAGGCGGCCAAAAGGCGCCGGTCCTCGATGCTGTCGATGAAGCCTCGCAGCATATTGCGCGGCGCCGCCGGAACCAGCGGGGTGGAGAGATGAATCAGCGGCAGCAAAGGCTTGAGGACACATCTGTGCTTGCGCCAGCCAGACTGCAGGTGGGTGAAGATCCTGGCGATCTCGTCCTCCGGGTGGCGCACCGCCCCCCCCGACAGGACCACCAGCGGGACGATCTCGGCAGCCAGGAGGGCGTCAATGCCGGAAATGGTCACCGCAGGGGACTCCTCCCCGGCCACAATTGTCGAGAAAACCGACCAACGCGGGAATACCGAACGGGCTACGTTGAGGGCCTGGAGCCGCTCTTTGGCCTGGTCCTGCCCCTCCCCCGCACCGGTACCGGGAGCCGGCAAAGGGATTTCGATGATGTCGACGCCTGCGGCATAGGCCCGCTCGATGAGGCGGGAGGAGGCGGGAAAATCGAGCCTCCCCACGAGATGCACGTTGAAGTTTTTCTTGATGACCCGGGCAAGCGCCTCGCCGTTGGGAAACTGGTCGATGGCGCCGAAGGTGAGGTGAAACAGGGCTGCGTTGCTTTGATAGTGGCTGTCGTAGAGGGTTTCCAGAGTCTGGCGTTCCGGAAGATTGCCGCCCACCAGGAAGACGTTGTCTTCGCGCCTGAGCTGGTCGGGAGACGGGGAGAAAGCCGGTGCCGAAAGCAGTTCCCGTAGTTTCTTCTGGTCGATCTTCAAATTGCCTCCCCCTCCGGATGCCGCAATTAAATGATGACGGGGATAAATACCCCACATACGTGCGAGTTTTAGACAAAGTACAAAATATAATCAAATCAGTCAAGAAAAGAATATACATTGTCTACCGCGATGGTGGGCTTATTGTTATTTCCATTTACAATATGAAGTTCTTAATATACCTTCAGCCGCATCTCGAAGCTGTGGCAGAACGGGAACAGGCATCTAGCGCGGGTTGCCATTCCTCCTAAAGCCAGCTATCATATGCGCATAACCCGTGCGCATAGGAGACCTACATGCAGAATGCTTTCTTCGACGCGACAGCCCCCAAGAAGTCGACAAATCTGAGTATAAACAGCGATCTGCTGCGCCTTGCGAAAGAGCGGCACATAAACCTCTCCCAGGCGTTGGAATCGCGGCTTGCGGAAATGCTGCGGAAGGAGACCAGCCGCAGCTGGCAGGAAGAAAACCGTGAAGCTATCGAAGAGTACAACAGCCGCGTGCAAAGCGATGGGACCTTCAGTGACGATTTGAGGCATTTCTGATGGCTCAATTCGAAGTTTACCGGAACGGGAATCCCAGGACCAGGGATGAGATCCCCTATCTGCTGGACGTGCAGGCGGAGCTCTTGGCTTCCCTCGCCACACGGGTCGTCGTTCCTCTATTCACCGTCTCGGCAATGGGGAAGCCGGTCAGGCACCTAACGCCGAGGTTCAGCATCGAGAACAGAGATGTGGTCATGGTCACAGCGCAATTAGCCGGCATCGACCAGCAGGTCCTGGGAGAAAAGGTGGGCTCCCTCGCGGAACGAAGAGAAGAAATAATCGCAGCACTCGATTTCCTTTTCACCGGATTCTAGGAAGAGACGTCATTATGACAATGCCTGCAGCCTCCCCCCTCGCCATAAACGAGCAGGTCGCGCGTGAACTGGAGCGGCTGAAGAAGCGCCTTATCAACGCCGACCGCGCCGGTGCCGACCGCTCGCGCCGGATTTCCTTCGTCTACCGCGCCGCGGAGAGCTTCAGCCGCCGGGTCTTCGGCAGCTCCTTGTGCCGCGCCGAGAGCGAAGGCGCCGGCTGCAAGACCGGCCAGTGCTGCAAGTGCAGCCCCGACGTCTTCGCCTGCGAAAAGGAAGTCCTCGACCTCCTCCCCAAGCGCTCCGACGACAGCGGCTTTTGCCCCTTTTTCAATCTGCAAAAGCGCAACTGCGGCATCTACGGCGTCCGCCCCTTCGCCTGCCGGATCTATTACAACTTCGCCCCCTCAAGCTACTACTGCCAAAACCCCAACGACCTCACCCTGCTGCTCTTCGACGGCGTGAGGCGCCACCTGGAGCAGATCCTGGGGCCCTATTGCGGAGGGTACCGGCCATGAGCGGCACGAACAAGACCCCGCGCCACCTGGCGGAAACCGTCTGCTCCGAACTGAGGAAACGCCGGACCGCGGTCCCGGACGAGAAGATCATCGTCGACCTGATGGAGACGATGTACTACTCAAGCCTTCGGACCGAGGAATCGGAGCCGGTGATCTTCCACATGGTCTACCTGGACCCTGGGCAGCCCGACCCCAAGCCGCCGCGCAACCCGGTCCGGGACCGCTGGAGCTACATCCCTTTCGCCGAGCCTATCCCTTTTTCGGTTTCCAACGTGGTGAAGATCGCCAAGTCCACCGACCTGCGCACCTCTTCCTTCGTGATCTGGCCAGACAAGGAGGACCATCTTTTCATCTGGGGACTGGTGGACCAGCAAAACCCCTTCCACAAGTTCCTCAACCGCAGCGCCGAGATAGAACCGGAGCGCCCCGGGATCTTCCAGGCCAGCGTAGAGGGGATCGGCAACATCGTGGTCTACATGCGTTACGAGAAGGTGGCCGAGCTCAGGGTAAACGAGCTGATCCGCTTCTCGCTCGACATCTTCCGCGAAGGCCCCATCCGCGACCTTCTGGCGCCTGGGATCAAACGCTACTTGCAAGAAGTGCGCAGCCACCTCCCCGACGACATCTACATGACCGATGCCGGTATGGACGAATTCCACACCCAGCAGTGGATCTCTGCGCTTTGCCGCATTCTGCTTCGGATCCAGAAGATAAAAAACGGCGGCGCCCTCCTCATCACGCCCGCGATCGACCCAGCAGATCTCAACGTCAAATACGGCATCAACTACGACCGGCTCCCTACCTCGCTGCAATCCAATGCCGTCACCAAGATAAAGTCGGACTACCTGGAGGAGCATCTGCTAGGGCTCACCGAATCGAAACCCAAGGAGATCCTTTCCAGCCAGTATTTCCAGTTAAGGCGCATGGAGAAGGACCTGAGGGCGAACAAGAACGAGATCGACGGCGTGATCTGGTTCATCGCCCTTCTGACCCGGGTGGACGGCCTGGTGGCGATGGACCCGGACCTGGTGGTCAAGGGATACGGCGTGGAGATCAAGAACTGGCAGGAGCCGGACAACCTCTTCATAGCGACCGACCGTCTGGCGACCCCGGCGAAGCTGCGCCCGGCAGCCTACAACCACTTTGGCACCAGGCACCGCTCCATGATGAGGTACTGCTCCCAGAACCCGGGGAGCGTGGGCTTCGTCGTTTCCCAGGACGGGGAAGTGCGGGTGATGACCATGATGGAAGAGCGGCTGGTTATGTGGGAGAACATCCGGCTCAAGTACTACAGCTACGCGGCGAAGAAAAAGCCGGCATAGGCGAGCAAAAGTCCCCCCTCCCCCTGCGGGAGGGGGAGTGCCTCGTTCCCAAGCTCCAGCTTGGGAACGCAAGGCTGGCAAAGCTCCAGCTTGGATACGAGAACCTATTACAGTCAAAACACTCCCAACATCAGCTTGTTGACACCGAGGTCCTCAATGAAAACTCGAACAATCTGCTCCTGCCTCATCCTCGTACTTTGCTCGCCTTTGGCCGTCTCTGCCCAGACCACCAGCCTGGAAGCCAGATCCGCGATTCAGTCCGTCACCGTCTTCTCGGACCGGGCCCAGGTGACCCGAAAGGCGACGCTGTCGCTGAAAGCTGGGACCAACCTGGTCAGCTTCGACAACCTCCCCCAGGTGCTGGACGAGGAGTCACTTCGTGCCGTGGGGAAAGGGACGGCGCCTGCCCGCATCGCCGGTATTACGGTGAAAAGGGTTTTCCTGGACCGGGCGCGGGACCAGCGGGTGCGCGAGCTGGAGGATGAGATCGCCGCCCTCACCCGCCAGGTGGAAAGCATCGAAGCCAAGCGCAAGGCGCTCGCCTCCCAGAGGGCCTTCATCGATTCCATCCGCGTCGGCTGGTCCGAACGGATCTCCAAGGAGCTTTCCGCCGGCAAGCCCACCGCTGCCGAGCTGGGAGAGGCGGTGCGCTTCGTGGGTGACAACGTGGGCAAAGTGGAGCAGCAGCTCTACGATGCGGAAGCGGCCAAGAAGCCCCTCAACGAGAAGATAGCTGCGCTCAGGAAAGAGCTGGAGCAAAACCTCGCCAACCGGCACAGGGAAGTGAAGTCGGCGCAGGTGGCCATAGAGGCGCAGCAGGACCTCAAGTTCGACCTAGACCTCTCCTACCTGGTGAGCCAGGCCACCTGGGAGCCCCTCTACGACGTGCGTCTCGGCGCCGACGGCAAGGAGGCGGAACTCGTCTACCGTGCCCAGGTGGCGCAGAAAACCGGGGAGAACTGGCCCGGCGTGAAGCTTTCCCTTTCCACGGCTGCCCCCGAGGTCGGCGGAGGCGCGCCGGAGCTCTCCCCTTGGCATATCTCCTTCTACGAGCCCCCTCGGCCCATGGCCTACGCCGGCCGGGCCATGAAGGAGATGGCAGCCCCCGCTCCCGCGCCGATGGCTGCCGGCGCCTATCCGCTGGAAGCGCGGGAAGACCGGGGCGAGGAAGCGCAGCCTCTGACCTCGGACGTGGCGCAGGGGCAGACCTCGGTGCTCTTCCAGGTGCTGCAACCGGTGGATGTACCGTCCGACGGCACCCGCGCAGGGAGCGTCATTGCCAGCGAAAAGGTGCCGGTCAGCGCCGAGTACCTGACCGTCCCGAAACTTTCCCCGCGCGTCTATCTCAAGTCGAAGGTCCGGAACAACACCCCCTACCCGCTTCTGGCCGGGGAGGTGAACATCTTCAACGACGCCACCTTCGTCGGCAAAAGCCGAATAAAAACCGTAAGCTCCGGCGAAGAATTCGACCTTTACTTCGGATCCGACGACCAGGTGAAGGTGAAGCGGGAAGCGGCCAGGGTGGCGAAAAAGGCGGGGCTCATCAGCGGCAACAACGTGACCTACCATGTAGTGATCGAACTGGTGAACTTCAAGAAGAGGGGGGTGGCGCTGACCCTTCTCGACCAGCAGCCGCTTCCCTCCAATGCGGAAATCAAGGTAAAGCTCGAAGAGGCAGATCCGCGTCCCTCCGGCACCAAGGAAGACGGGACGCTGGAATGGAAGCTGAACCTAGCCCCGGGGGAGAAAAAGAAGGTCTCCTACGACATCGTCATCGAATACCCCAAGGGGCGCGAACTGGCGGGAATGGAATAGAGACACGAACCTGAACGAAAGGAAGCCATGAGAACTTTATTTATTGCGGTAACGCTTGTGCTATGCACCGTTTCCCTTTCACTGGCAGTGAAATTCGACACCTCCTTCACCTACTCGACCATCGAGACCGAGCACTTCTCCATCCATTACCACCAGGGACTGGAACCGGCCGCCCGGAAGGTCGCGGCCATAGCCGAAGAGACGCATCCCCTGCTGACCCGGGAGTTCCGCTGGCAACCCGCCGGTAAAACCCAGGTGGTGCTCATCGACAGCAGCGACTTCATCAACGGGCTCGCCGTCACCATCCCTTACAACGCCGTCTACCTGCAGGTGGTCCCCCCCACGGTCGCCTCCACCCTGGGCGAATACGACGACTGGCTCAGGGTCCTCTTCACCCACGAGTACGCCCACATACTCTCCTCCGACCCCGCCCGCGGCTACTCCAAGGTGACCCGGGCCATTTTCGGCAAGCCCTTGCCCACGCTCGACCCGCTGTCGGTCCTCTTCTTCTTCGCCACCGCGCCCCCCAACACCTTCCTGCCGCGCTGGTGGCACGAGGGGATGGCGACCTGGGCAGAGACGAAGTACACGGGGGTCGGACGCGGCAAGGGGAGCTACTACGACATGGTGTTCCGCGCCGCCGTCGCGGACGACAACCTCCCCTCGGTGGACCAGATCAACGGCGACGTCGCCTATTGGCCCTCCGGCCACTTAGCCTACATGTACGGCTACCGCCTGCAGCGCTACATCGCCGACGCCTATGGCCCCGACGCAGCCGGAAAGCTCGCCATCACCCACTCCGGGCGCCTTCCTTACCTGATCGGCAGGCCGCCTGAGGACCTTTTCCACGGCAAGGATTACAGCGATATCTACCGCGACATGATCGTCGCCCTGAAGCTGGAGCAGACGGCGCACATCAAGGAGCTTTCCCGCGTCCCCTTCACGCCGCTCACCAGCGTGAACGATCAAGGCGAGAACCTCACCAACCCGCGCTTTTCGCCGGACGGCAGCCGCATCGCCTTCACCAGGCGCGACCCCAACGAGCACACCTCCGTCGTCGTGACCGACGCCTCCGGAAAAAAGGTGCTGGCGCAGTTCCGGCGCCAGTCCTCCGATGGAAGCCTCAGCTGGTCCCCCGACGGCAAGAGCGTCTACTTCACCCAGGCCGAGATCGACCGCGGCTTCAACACGTACCAGGACCTCTACGTCCGCGACTTGGGGCGCGGCGAAACGAGGAGGATCACCAAGGGAGAGCGCCTCGGAGACGCGCAGATAGCGCCCGACGGCAAGACGGTCGCCGCCGTAATCAGTTCGCGCGGCAGCCAGAACTTGGCGCTTTTGGACCTGAGCCAGGGAGAAAAGCCGCAGCCGCGCCAGGTTACAAGCTACTCGCTGGAACGGGTAGCGTCTCCCAACTTCTCGCCCGACGGCCGCAGCATCTGCTATGTCCTCACCGACAACACCGGCATGAGCGCGCTCCGTATCTACGACACGGTCGATAAAACCGACCGCGCCCTTTTCAGGGCCAGCCACACCTTCGCCTTCCCGGTCTTCGGGCCCGACGGCTCGACCATCTTCTACATCTCCGACGAGACCGGGGTGTTCAACCTCTTCGCATACGACCTCAAGGGAGGCGCGAGCTACCAGGTGAGCCACCTTCTTACCGGAGCGATTCAACCCGCACCAGCCCCGGACGGCTCCTCCATGCTGCTCTCCAGCTACAGCTCCAAGGGGTTCAAGATCGCCCGCATGGAACTCGACCGCTCCCGGTGGAGCCTCGCGCGCGGGCCGTCGCTTCCCTCGGCACGAACAGCCCCCCTTGCTGCACCGACAGAGACGGAACAGGCCACGGCGCCCCCCTCTTCGCGTTACAGCGCAGCAAAGACCCTGCTGCCGCGCTTCTGGCTGCCTAAGATCTACGGGGACGGCTCGGACCAGGCCGTGATCGGGGCCTTCACCGCCGGCGCCGACGTCTTGGGGTACAACTCCTACGCCGTCAGCGGGGCCTACAGCGAAGGGAGAAAGCGCGGCTATTTCAGCCTTACCTACCTGAACGATTACTTCTACCCGACCCTGTCGCTTCGGGCGCACAACGAACCGGTTGTCTACAGCGACCTGTACCAGAAAGGGTATGACTATTGGGAGGTGAACCGCGGGGTGGAGCTGGCAGCGTCCGTACCTGTCAACTTCCTGGAGTCGGCCTACCGCATCAAGGGGGGATACGAGCTTTTGGACCAGCAGGCGTTGAGCCGCCTGAACAGCAACGGCACGTTCGGCGGGATCCCCGTCTTCCAGGGGAGCAGAAACAACCTCTTCGCGGGGATCAGCTACGAGAGCGCCCTCAAGTACCCCTACTCCATCAGCTCGGAAGAGGGGTGCAACCTGGCATTTCTATACCGTTACTTCGGCCGCGACATCGGCAGCGATCAAAACCTCTCCGAGTACAGCGCCAGTTTCGAGCAGTACCTGCGCCTGTCGAAAACACGGCTCCCGCACCAGGTGCTCTACCTGCGCCTTTCCGGAGCTCTCGCCGACGGAGACCTGCAGTACGGGCAGCAGGCGTTCCAGATCGGCGGGGCACCAGCGGAGTACAACCAATACCCGCTGCGCGGCTACCCCGCCCGCTCCATGACCGGAAAATACGTCGCCACCGGCACCCTGGAGTACCGCGCGCCGCTCGCCTACCCTTTCAGCGGCCCCGGGACGGCTCCGGCTTTCCTGGAGAAGGTGCACGGCGCGCTCTTCACCGACGCGGGCCAGGTCTGGGACGACAACAGGAGTTTTCACGCCAACGAAACGAGGGTCGGTGCCGGAGCGGAACTAAGAGCGGACATGACCATCGGCTACTGGGCCAAGGTCACCCCCGCCGTCGGTTTTGCCCACGGCTTCAACCGCGGCGGGGAAAACCAGATATACTTCACGCTGTACCTCGGCCTGTAGGGGGGCGACAGCGCCCCCTGCAGCGGCTCGGGGGCCATAAAAAAGCGCCAATACGGGAGGTCTCTTTATGCGAATCATCGTCGTCGGAGCAACCGGAACTATAGGAAAAGCCGTGGCCAAGCTGTTGTCCACGGAGCATGAAGTGGCGAAGGTCGCCTTCAGTAGCGGCGACTTGCGGGTGGACATGTCGCGCAAGGATTCCATAGAGTCGATGTTCAAGGAGGTCGGAGACTTCGATGCCCTGGTCTGCGCGGCGGGAGTCGCCAGGTTCGGCTCCCTGGCTGAATTGACCGACGAGGACTTCCAGACCGGGCTCTCCGGGAAGCTGATGGGCCAGGTCAACCTGGTCCGGGTGGGGATGCACTACATCCGGGATAACGGCTCCTTCACGCTGACCAGCGGGGTCTTGAGCCACCAGCCCATGCCCGGGAGTTCCTCCATCAGCATGATCAACGCGGGGCTCGAAGGGTTTGTCCGCGCCGCCGCGCTGGAACTGCCGCGCGGGATCAGGATCAACGTGGTGAGCCCCCCCTGGGTGAAGGAGACCCTTGAGGCGCTGGATATGGACAGCTCGGGGGGAATGCCTGCGCAGGACGTGGCGCAGGCCTACTGGGCCAGCATACACGGCGCCCGCAGCGGCCTAGTCATCAACGCCCGGGACTTCGCCTGAGACAGAAGCAGGAAAGGGCAGGAATTAAAAAGGGGAGCGCCGCTAACAGGCGCTCCCCTTTTCTTGTCTCCGGAAATCCGGAATCACCTCTCCAGCACTTCCCTCACCTTGCGCAGCAGTTGGGCCGGCTGCACCGGCTTCATGATCAGCTCGACCCCGTCTTCCATGCCGCGGCTCTGGATGAAATCGGAGGTGTAGCCGCTGGTGAAGAGGACCTTCGCCTCCGGCTGCAGCTTCTTGATCTCCGCGAACGCCTCTATGCCGTTTTTGCGCGGCATGATGATGTCCATCAGGATCAACCCGATGTCGCTTGAGTGGGCGGTGAAGCGCTCGACCACCTCCTGCCCGTTCTCAGCCAGGATCACCTGGTAGCCGTGCTTGGTCAGCACCATGTCCACCAGGTTGCGCACGCTCGGGTCGTCTTCGGCGACCAGGATGGTCTCGGTCCCCATTTCCGGCTCCTGGTCGACCGCCGGCTCCTGGTACATTTCGGCGCAGTCTGCGGCAAGCGGCAGATAGATGCTGAAGACGGTGCCGTCCCCGGGTTTGCTGTCGACGGTGATGTAACCCCTGTGCTGCTGCACGATACCGTAGACGATCGCCATGCCGAGCCCCGTACCCTTCCCCACCTCCTTGGTGGTGAAGAAAGGCTCGAAGATCCGCTTGCTGATCTCGGCGGGCATCCCCTTGCCGTTGTCGGACACGATGATCACGGCATAGCTCCCTGCCGGGCCGCAGAAGGCGGAAAGCGAGTCGTCTTCGAAGAGGCCGGTCGCGATGGTGAAGGTCCCTCCGTTTTCCATGGCGTCGCGCGCATTGGCGGCCAGGTTGATGAGCACCTGTTCGATCTGCCCCATGTCGACCCAGACCGGCAGAGAGTCCGGGAGCAGATGCGTCTTCAGCTGGATGTCCTCCCCTATCACGCGGGTGAGGAAGGTCTCCACGCGCTGCACGATCTCCCCCAGGTCCAGCTTCTGAGGCGCCATCGGCTGCTTCCGGCTGAAAGCCAGAAGCCCCTTGGTCAGTTCGGCAGCCCTCTCGGTGGCGATGGCGATCTGTTCGGCCAGCCTCACTTCGTTCCCAAGCGCTGGGAGGTCCATCATGAGCATGTTGGCGTAGCCTGCGATCACGGTGAGGATGTTGTTGAAGTCGTGCGCGACACCTCCAGCCAGCTGCCCTACCGCCTCCATCTTCTGCGACTGCCGGAGCTGCTCCTCCATGAGCTGCCGCTCGGTGACGTCGGAAAGGGCTCCGGAGAGGCGAACGGCCGCCCCCAGGCTGTCCCACTCCGCCTGCCCGCGGACCCGAAAGCGCAGGTACCCTCCCTCGCGGTTCCTAAGCCTGAGCTCCACGTCCAGGGACGTTTTCCCGGACAGGTGCGATTCGAGCGCCTCCTGCGCCACGGCCATATCGTCTGGATGCAGCCGCGAATAGAAGGTATCGACTCGGTTCTCCAGTTCGTCGTCGGCAAAGCCCAAGAGTTCCTTCCAGCGCGGGGAAAAATAGCACTCGCCGGTCACCACGTTCCAGTCCCAAAGCCCGTCCGTCGTCCCCCGCACCGCCCGGGTGTAGCGCGCCTCGTTCTCGGCAAGGCGTGCCAGGTTCTCCGTCAGCACCTGGTTCATGAGCAGCAGCTCCGAAGTCCGTTTCTGCACCAGAGCCTCCAGGCTGTCCCGCTCTTGCCGCAGCGCGTCCTCGGAACGCTTGATCCGCACCATCGCCCTGATCTGGGCCACAAGTTCAGCCTCGTCGATGGGCTTGGAGAGGAACGCGTCGGCGCCGCACTCGAGCCCCCGCACCTTGCCGGAGGGATCGGTGCGATGCGCGGTGACCAGGATGATGGGGATATGTTGGGTGGAGGGGTTTCCCTTGAGCCTGCGGGTCGCCTCGTATCCGTCCATGACCGGCATCTGGATGTCCAAAAGGATGGTGTCGGGCGCCTCCAGCAGCGCCCTGCGGATGCCGTCCTGGGCCGAGGCGGAGGTGATGAGGTTTGCTTCGGGCATGAAAATCTTCAGCAGCGCCTTCAGCGTGAGGAGATTGTCGTGGTTGTCGTCTATGGCGAGAATTTTCATTTAACGGTTTCCTCGACTGCTAAAAGGGGGGCCGGTTTTACTTCCCGTTTGGCGCAGTCCCCGCTGCGACGAATTTGGTGACCAGTTCCTGCAACTCTTCCGGCTGGTAGGGCTTGGAGACGTAGGCCACGCAACCCGCCTCCATCAGCATCTCCCGGTCCCCCGTCATGGCGCTCGCGGTGAGGGCCACCACCGGGATGAGAGCCGTGGCATTATCCTGCTTCAGGCGCCTTAGTACGGCGAGTCCGTCCATGCCGGGGAGATGCATGTCCAAAAGGATCAGCGAAGGGGACCCTGTCTGCGCCAGGAGAAGCCCGGACTCGCCGTCGGTCGCCTCGACCAGGCGGTACTCCTCCCCCAAAACGGCCCGAAGCGTTACCAGGTTGTCCGGGTTGTCCTCGACCACCAGCACCGACCCGTCCCCCTGCCAGCCCCCGGGGAAAAGCGCGGCGCCGGTCGCCGTCGACGCGGTGCCCGGCTTGAACAGGCATACCGCCCCGAGCATCTCGTAGACTCTCCGCAGCAGTTCGTGCTGCTCCACGTCCCCTTTTTGGACCAGGTGGTTCACCTCGAGCAGGCGCAACCGGTCGTGCTCGCCCGGCGAAAGGGTCTTCGCCGTCATCACCATGACCGGCACCTGTTCGGTCAGCCGCGAGGCGCGCACCGCTTTCAACACGTCGAAGCCGTCCACCTCCGGCATCATCAGGTCGAGGATGATACCGTCGGGCACGTGGGTCTTCAGATAGGAAAGAGCATGTCTGCCGCCTGAGACGGCGTCGACGCAGAACCCGGCGCTTTCCAGCGCGAAGCGGAGCTGGATGGTGGCCGCCTCGCTGTCCTCGACGATGAGGATCCTCGCCCCGTTTGCGCTTTGCTCGCAGGGAAGGCGCCAGCCGATCCGCTCCAGGCTGTGCACCAATTCGTCCAGCACCACCTCGCGCTCGAGCCCCCCCTTGGAAAGGATGGCGCTCACCCCGGAGGAGAGGCGCTCCAACTCCGCCGAGTTCAGATCCTTGGAAGTTATCACCACCACAGGAATTGCCGCGGTGGACTGGTTGGACCTGAGCTTGTCCAACACGGCCGCGCCGTCCATCCCGGGCATCAGCAGGTCGAGAGTGATCAGGTCGGGCCGGTCGGCTGCGGCGATTTCCAGGGCCTGCGCGCCGTCCTCGGCCAAGAGCACGTCCATCCCCATCTCCTTGAAGAGCGAGGCGATGAAGAACCGGTCGTATTCGCTGTCGTCGACCACCAGCACCAGCCGGCATCCCGCGCCGGCGAGCTTGGTGAAGGTCTCTATGAGCTGTTCCCTGCTCACCGGTTTGGCTATCACCCCGACCGCGCCGAGGGCGATTCCCGTCGCGCGGTCGTCCGACAGCGACACGATCACCACGGGGATATCGGCCGTTTCGCGCTGGTCCTTCAGCTCGCGCATCACCTCCCAACCGTCCATGTCCGGCATCATGATGTCGAGCGTGATGGCGAAAGGCTTCTTGGCGCGTGCGAGCCTCAGGGCGTCGGCGCCGTTTAGCGCGGTAAGCGTTTCGAAACCCGCCTGAGAGAGATGCGACGCGATCAGCGACACGGCCTCGGGGTCGTCGTCCACCACCAGGACCGACCTACCCTGCATCGGAGCCTGCGCCCGCTCCGCAGGGAAGGAGGCGTTACCCGAAGCCTGCGGTCCCTGCACGCTCCCGGTGCCGTCGCAAGGAAGCCGCAGGGTGAAGACGGACCCCTTGCCGAGCTCGCTTCGCACCGACACGTCCCCTCCCAAAAGGCGCGCCGTCTTCTTCACGATGGCAAGCCCAAGCCCCGTCCCCTCGAAGGAGCGGGAGGTGCTGCCGTCGGCCTGGCGGAATTCGTGGAAAATGGTTTCCAGGTACTGCGGCGCTATGCCGATGCCGGTATCCTCCACCTCGACCAGGAACTCTTCCCCCTCGGCGCCGAGCCTCACCGTGACCGCCCCCTCGGCGGTGAACTTCACCGCGTTGCCGATCAGGTTCTGCAGCATCTGGCGCAGCCTTTTCACGTCGATCACCGCGGTTGGGAGCGCCTCGGGCGCCTCCAGCGAGATAGCAATCCCCTTTTCGCGGGCCAGCACCGAAAGCCCGTCCACCACTTCGGCTGTGACCTTTTGCAGGGAGACCGTCTCCAGGTAAACCTCCTGGCGGCCGGACTCGATCTTGGCCAGGTCGAGGATGTCGTTGATCAGGGACAAAAGGTGCTTGCCGTTTCTCTCGATGATGGAAAGGTACCCCTTCTCGTCCTCGGTGAGACGCGAGCCTCCCTGCACCGCCAGCACCCGGGAGAGCGCCAGCACCGAGTTGAGCGGGGTTCTGAGCTCATGGCTCATGTTGGAGAGGAATTCGCTCTTGAGCCTGGTCGCCTCTTCCAATTGCTGCTTTTGCAGGTCCAGCACCTGGTTGTGGCGGGAAAGCTCCTCCGACTGGTGGGCCAGCTCGGTGGACTGCTGCACCAGTTCCTCGGACTGCTGGGTCAGCTCCTCGTTTTTAAGCGCCAGTTCGTTCGCCAGCAACCGGACATCCTCGCCGGAGAGTATCCTGGCGAAGGCCGCCCCCAGCGGCATCTGCACCAGCTCCAGGATCTCGTGCACCTTCGGCGGGAAGGGGCGCTCCGAGGCGATGGAAACGAAAGCGCGGATCTCGGCGTCGACCGAGATCGGGACGGTGGCTATCTCGGCGGGAACGATCTCGCCGAAGCTGGTGGCAAAGCGCAGCGGGCTCCCTTCCTGCGGCGTATAGCAGGACACGGTGCCGCTGGCGAGGATCACCCCCAACTCTCCCTCCAGATGCCTGCGTTGGAACCGGCGCAGCAGGGAAGAATCGAGACCTATGGCATGCATGGGCGCAAACTCCCCTGTCTGCCGCTCCTCCACGTAGGCGACCGCCATCCTGGCGCCGGTGATCTCCAAAAAGACCGGGAGGAGCTTGCTGAAAAAGTCGTCCATCCCCTCGGCCACTACCAGGTTCTGGGAGAGCCGCGACATCCCTTGCTGGGCCGCCATCTTCGTCTGCAGCGTCCGGGCCATGCTGTTGAAACTTCGCGCCAGGGTCTTCTGTTCGTCGGTACCCTCCGGGACGGCCCGGGCGTCGAAATCACCATCTTCCAGCTCCTTCGCGCTGGCAGCCAGGTTCACCAGCGGATCGGCTATGGATCGCGCCAGCCTGAAGGCGAGCAAGCAGGCAAAAACCGAGATGAGCGCAGCGAGACCATAGGTTATGAAGAGGAGGCTACGGATCGGCGCCAGGATCTCGCGGCTGTCCTGCTTGCAGACGAGCCCCCAGCCGGTGCGGGGTATGTGGACAAAGGCGGACAGCACATCCACTCCGCGATAGTCGGTGGTCTGCGCGATGCCGCTTTCTCCCCGCGCCGCCATCTGCGCCGGTTTCCCCTTGAGCGGCACCTTCAGTATCCCCTGGGAGAAGGCCCGCAGCTCGTTGAGAGGCATCACCTCCCGGTTCACCAGCACCGTCTCGCCGGTATCCCCCATGCCGGTGCGGTTGCCGGTGATGTCGTAAAGCAGGGTGTGCAGGTTGTAGCGCGCTACCAGGAGGGCGCCGACGCGCGATTTGGTCGCCGCCCCGATCGGGACGGCGACGTCGATGCTGGGGATGCCGTCGCTCCCCAGGTAGGCGTCTCCGAAGGTGGGCGCCAGATCCTGCAGCGCGTTGCCCACCATCTCGGGCCGCGCCACGCGCGTCCCGATCCTGCTGTCACTGGTGCAAAGCACGACGGTGCCGTCGTGTGAAACTATGGAGACGTCGGTTACGGAGGCGTTGCTGCTCTGATACCCCCGAAGCAGGGTCAGGCTCTCGCTGGTAACGCGCCCCCCGCCGGCCCCGCTCAGAAGCTGCTCTGCCGTTTCCAGCACCGAGTGGTCGGAGGCGATGGTGGAGGCGTCCACGATCATGTTGTCGAGGATGCTGCCGATCTGCTGCTGGCGCAGCGAGGTCACCGCGTTCAGCTTGTCGAACATCAGCGACCGCGCCAACTTGACCCGCTGCATGTAGATGATGGTGGTGACCAGGAACAAAGGCACGAGGCAGATCGCCGTGAACCAGAAGGCAAGCCGCGCCCTGAGCGTCGGCAATTTAATCAATTTCTTCATCTTGTTCCATCCGTTTCGGTATTGCCGCGGTAGTCGAACCCTCTCAGGGCGTACCTGTCGGAGTCAGCCATGACCTCCCGCAGCATCGCTAGATTTATGGAGCCGCGCACCTTGGCCCAGGAGGCGGTCTCCGGTATCTTTCCGATCTTCTTGAGGAAAAGGAACTTCTGATAAAGCACTTCCTGCTCGCGCAGGAGCATCTCCGGTATGCGCGGGGACGATTGGACGTCCAGCAGATCGCGGCGGGTGATGGACATCATATGCTCGGGCTTCAGGGCAAAGGGCTCAGTTTGAAACTGCGTCGTCGCTTGCGTCGTCCACTGGGCCAGTTGCTGCAGCTGTCCCCCCTCCCTCATCCAGAAACACGCCCTGGCGACGGCGGCTAGAATCTCCCTGGCTTCATCGGGATGACTGGCCACGAAGTCGCGTCGCAGACAGAGGAAACCGTAGTTGAGCCCTTTGTGGACCAGGTGGAACTCGGGGTAGGAGGCAAAGGCGATGGTAGGGGTCGGCTCCCAGGCGCAGAAGGCGTCGATTCTTCCCATAGCGAGCGCCCGGGGCATCTCGCTCACCTCCATCGACACCAGCTCGACGTCCTTCTCGGCCAGCCCCGCGTTACCAAGCGCTCGCAACAGGGTGAAATGGGCGGCGCTGCCGAGGGTGACCCCGACCCTCTTCCCATCCAGGTCCTTCACCAGCATAGGAGTCCTGGCGACGATGGAGGCAGCACCCTGTTTCAGCATGGCTACGAGCACCACGTCTCCGCCGGCTGCAGCCGTCAAGGCCGGCATGTCCGCGAATATCCCCCCCTCCAGTTCACCCGTGGAGAGGAAATCGCCGATGTCCTTGCCGTTGTAGAAGGGGAGCATCTGCAGTCGCATCCCGCCGCGGTGCAGGCGCTCCGCCAGCACGCGGTCGCGCGACATGAGCTCGGCGACCGAAAACTCCGGAAGCGTCAGAGGTTGCGCCCCGATGTCGATCCCCTGGGTCATGCCGAAGCGATAGCGGCCATAAGCGGCTTTGGGGGACGGGGCTTTCTTTGCCGAGGAGCCGCCTTGGCCGGCGGAGCCGGGCGCCTGACTGGAGCAGCCGCAAAGCGCCAAAGCGGCGAAAAGTACCATGATGAGGTGCAGGGGCGTTTTCATCAGCTTCTCCTCACCATCTGTCTTTTGCGGAACAGGTTGCCGCAATCGAACATCCGCTCCAGGTACGGTTCGTACCGGTCAGGTACCGTTTCCGCCTTTCCCAAGAGCAGCACCCCGTAGGGGTTCAAGGCACGGAAAAGGTTGTCGAAGACCCGCAGATACCCGGGCGAGTCAAGGTACATGAGGAAGTTACGGCAGGAGACCAGGTCGAACCCCCCGAAAAGCGATTCAGGCGGTGCGTAGGTGTTCGGATCGAGCAGGTCGTGCCGCGAGTAGGTGATCATCTCCTTGATCCGGGGCGAGATCTGGTAACCGGTCCGGTCGTAGATGAAGTACTTGTTGAGCCGCTGCAGCGTCACCCCGGCGACGGCGGCCGTGCTGTACCTGCCGTATTCGGCCTCGGCCAGCGCGTCTTCGGCGATGTCGGTGGCGAAGATCTGCACCCGCGTTTTCAGGCCGAGAAGCTGCAGCGCCTCGTCGATGATGATGGCAAGCGAGCACGCCTCCTCCCCCCCGGCGCAGGCTGCCGACCAGGCGCGGAAAAAACCGTTGGTGTTTCCCGGCAGCATGGAGGGAATGATGACCGAGCCCAGAAGCTCGAACTGGAGCGTATCGCGGAAGAAACTGCTGAAACGGATGCGCAGCATGCGCGCAAGACAGGAGAGTTCTGAAGGGTTGTCGTTCAAATACCGGTGGTACGCGGCGACGTCGGGCAAACGTAGTTGGACCACCCGCTCCGCAATTCTCTTTGCCGCAAGGGTCAGCGAATAGTGTTGGAAGTCTTCGCCAAAATGCTCCGTTAGTAAACGCAGAATCTCGGCAACTGTGTCACTCAACGCGGCCTCCGGAACACTGCTTTCAAGCGAGCGGTTCACTGCCATTGCACAGCTACATTCAGTGGTGGAGCAGCATTCCACAACAATTAAAATCATCCAACAAGAACAGCCACTGACAAAAAGTTCCGGCCTCTTCAGAAAGATCCAATGACCTTCTCGGTTGCTTGGTGAGAGAACTTAAGAAATGTTTTTCAATTACACTTTTCACTATGATAAGTCAATTAGAATTGACTATTGGTTTTGTAACCAAATATTTACAAAGCAGGTTAGAGTTATGAGGAGGTGCAGCGGAGAGATCGAAAGCACCTGTGGGAGCTGCCAAAGGAGGGACGCATTATAACGCAGAGATTAGGTGGAAATTTCTCAGTGATCTTAAAACCAATTGCCCCCACTCCCTCTGGGAGAGGGTTGGGGTGAGGGTATAAAGGAGGGATTAGGGGGTGGGAAGCTGCCAAGGGAGAGGACGACTATTGCCCTGAGGAGCCATTTAAGGGGTGGAGGGATCCTGGCCATCGCAGCGGGTAAAGCGCGGCACGAAGGCGCCGTCCACCTGCACCTGCTCCAGGAACATGGGCTCCGGCCGCACCCAGAGACCCCCTTCCCCGTAAAGCGGCCGGTAGACGACCAGCATCTCGTCCGTTTCGCTGTGACGCGCGGTGCCGATGACCTGGTAGAAATTCCCCTTGTAATGCCGGTAGCGTCCGGGTTCTACGGCCATGATGTTCCCTCCTTGGCTGTCGCCGCGCTCACAGGGACGTGTGCTCGGTCCTGGCTATGATCTCGTTTTGCAGCTCCTCGGAGAGGTCGCAGAAGTAATCGCTGTAGCCGGCCACCCTGACAATCAGGTCACGGTACTGCCGGGGATCGGCCTGCGCCCTTTTCAGCGTCTCCACGTCCACCACGTTGAACTGGACGTGATGGCCGTCCATCCTGAAGTAGCTGCGCACCAGCGCCGCCAGTCCGTCGACGCCCCCCTCCCCGGCTAAAAGCGTCGGGGAGAACTTCAGGTTCAAAAGGGTGCCGCCGCTGCGGATGTGATCCATCTTCCCGGCCGAACGGATGACGGCGGTAGGTCCCTGGCGGTCCGCCCCCTGCACCGGCGAGATCCCCTCGGAAAGGGGAGCGCCCCGGCGCCTGCCGTCGGGCATTGCCCCGGTGACCGAGCCGAAATAGACGTGGCAGGTGGTCGGGAGCATCTCGATGCGGTACACGCCCCCCTTCGTGTTGGGCCTGCCGTCCACCTGCTGGAAGAAGGCCTCGAAGACCTGCCGCATCAGGTCGTCGGCGAAGTCGTCGTCATTGCCGTACTTGCGGGTCCGGTTCCAAAGCCGCTGCCTGAGCGGCTCGTCCGAAGCGAAGTCCGCATCGAGCTTGGCCACCAGGTCGGGGAGCGAGACCGCCTTCTCTTGGAAAACGTGCTCCTTGATGGCGGAGAGCGAATCGGTGATGCTCCCTATCCCCACCCCCTGGATGAAGCTGTTGTTGTACCTGGCACCTCCCGCGTTGTAATCCACCCCGCGGCTGATGCAGTCATCGGTCAAAACCGACAGAAACGGAGCGGGCATGAGGCCTGCGTAGATCATCTCGATGAGGCGGTTGCCGCGGATCTTGATATCGATGAAATGGGCGAGCTGCCTGGTGAAGGCGGCGAAGACGTCGTCGAAGCAGGCGAAACTCTCCGTTTTACCGGTAGCGGGCCCCAGCTGGGCGCCGGTTGCCGGGTCGACGCCGTCGTGCAGCGCCAGTTCCAGCATCTTCACCAGGTTGAAGTAGCCGGTGAGGATGTAGGCCTCCTTGCCGAACGCCCCGACCTCGACGCAGCCGCTGCACCCCCCTGCGCGGGCGTCCGCGAGCGTCTTTCCCTGGCGCAGCTGCTCCTCGACCACGGAGTCCGCGTTGAAGATGGATGGAAAGCCGTACCCCTTGCGCACCACCCTCAAGGTGTGCTTCAGGAAGCGGTCGGGGGACTTGCGGGAGAGCTGGATGTTGCTGGAAGGCTGCAACAGGTGCATCTCGTCGATGATGTCCAGAAGCAGATGCGACACCTCGTTGGAGCCGTCGGAGCCGTCCGGGAGAAGCCCCCCCAGGTTGATGTTGGCGAAGTCGGTGTAGGTGCCGCTCTCGGCCGCGGTCACCCCCACCTTGGGGGGCGAGGGGTGGTTGTTGAACTTGACGAAGAAGCATTCGAGGAGCTCGCGCGCCTCCTCCTTTTTCAGGGTGCCGGCGGCGAGCCCGTCCCGGTAGAAAGGGTAGAGGTGCTGGTCGAGGTGCCCGGGGCTGAAGGCGTCCCAGCCGTTCAGCTCCGTAATGACCGCCAGGTGGCAGAACCAGTAGGACTGCAGCGCCTCGAAGAAATCGGTAGGGGCGTGCGCCGGAACCCAACGGCAGTTGGCGGCGATCTTCAAGAGCTCCTGCTTGCGGACGGCATCGGCGCACGCCGCGGCCATGCTTTCGGCAAGTTTCGCGTGGCGTTCGGCGAAAAGGATGACGGCGTCGCAGGAGATATCCATCGCCTTCAGCTCCTCCCGCTTGGACCAGGCGTTCGGATCGCTGACGAAATCGAGCGCGGCGATGGCGTCCGCTATCTCCTTCTTGAAATCGAGGAGCCCCTTATTGTAGATCTTGTCGTCCAACACCGTGTGCCCGGGGGCGCGCTGCTCCATGAACTCGGTGAAGATGCCGCTTTGGTAGGCCTCGTGCCATTCCTCGGGGAGTTCCCGGAAGATCTTGTCCCGAAGCGACCTCGTGCTCCAGTAGGGGATCACCGTCTCCCCGTAAGCCTTGAGGCAGGCGTCGTCGACGCGGTAGCTGGTCTTCTCGCGCGAGTTCAGGATGCGCAGGTCCTTAAGCGAGTGGCAGGTAAGCTCCGGGTAGGTCGGAACCAGCTTGGGAGCAGGCCCCCTCTCCCCCACCACCAGTTCCCCGTCGCCGAGATAGATGGTCTTCTTCTCGCAGAGGTAGTAAAAGGACTTGGCCCGCAGCACCGGGATGGACCAGCGCCCCTCGTTCTCGCGGTAAAACTCGGTGAGGAGCAGCGCGCGCTCCGCCGAAATCGCCGCCTCGGCGTCAAGGCTCTCCTGCCGCAGACGTTCAGTTCTTCCGGTCATCTAAGCTCCCCCTATACGCGTATCCAGCCCTTTGTCCCTGAACAGTCGGGCATAATGTTCCAAACTCTCCTGCGAGGGCGCCATGGCCTCTTGCGCCGGTTGGGCCGCTTCCAGCCCGAAGCGCGCGGGCTTGGCGCCCCAGCTCCCGTGGTATGGGAGTAGCCACACCTGGCGCACCCCATGTACCCGCGCGGCAAGCGCCGCCAGGGCCTCCATCTCCTTAACCGAATCGTTGAATCCGGGGACCACGGGTATCCTGATCCAGATCCGTGCCTGCGCCCGGCCGAGGCGCTCCAGGTTCTCCAGTATCGCCGCATGGTCGGCGCCGGTCCCCTCACGGTGCCTTTCTGGGGCAGCGCACTTCAGGTCGAAGAGGAAGAGGTCCGTAAGCGGGGCGATGTCGAGGAGCGATTCGGGGGCGCAGATCCCGGCCGTGTCGACGGCGGTGTGGATCTCCTCTTCGCGGCAGGCGGCGAGGAGCGCTTTGAGAAACTGCGGCTGTGAGAGCGGCTCCCCTCCCGAGAAAGTGACCCCGCCGCCGGAATCCTCATAGAAGAAGCGGTCTTTCAGGACGCTTCCCATCGCCTCCTCAACCGACATCACCCTTCCCACCAGTTCGCGCGCGCCGGTCGGGCAGGCGTCGGCGCAGGCGCCGCAACCGCTGCAGGATTCACGGGAGAGGAGATTGGGGCAAACCGGGCGGCAGGCGCCGCAAGCGATGCAGAGGTTTTGAGAGAAGGCGATTTCCGGGAGGGGGGACTGGCTTTCCGGGTTGTGGCACCACCAGCAGCGCGCGGGGCACCCTTTCAGGAACACCGTAGTCCTGATGCCGGGGCCGTCGTGCAGCGAGTAGCGTTGCAGGTTAAAAACAGTTCCGTTAATCATAAACAGCTAAACTCCGAAAAACAGAAGCAAAAGCATGCAACACAGAGGACACAGAGGTACACAGAGGAAAAGCAGAAACAGGAAAGTCACAAACCCTATTCTTGGGAAAAACAAAACCAAAGAACAAAAGCCAAAAGATTTAACACAGAGGGCACAGTGGAAAAGGGGAATTAAAAACTAAGCCTTTTGTCTTTCCTCTGTGGTTCCTCTGTGCACCTCTGTGGTGAGTGCCTTTTTTGGGGTTTCACAAAAAAAACCTCTGTGACCTCCGTGAACCTCCGCGACCTCTGTGTTCCGCCTTTAGGTTTCCGCCTTTTTTTTACACCACCCGGATCATGAACTCCGGGCAGGCAGCGCCGCAGTAGCCGCAGAGAATGCATTCGGCCTCGTCTACGACGGCTTTTCCGTCCACGAGCCTCAGCGCGTCGTTGGTGCAGGCCGGGACGCAGGCGCCGCACCCCTTGCAAAACGCCTCCATGATGGCGAGCTTGCGCCTTCTCCCCTCCAGCTTTTCCCAGAGCGCTTCATCGGCGCGGTCATCGTGGAACAGGGCCAGGTTCCCGTCGATCTCCGGTTCGGAAAGCATCCCCAGGGCCACGCCGTGGACCCCGCGCACCCCGAGCACGTAGCGCAGGCTCTCCCGCGCCGAGGAGATGAGGTTGCCGCCGGCCAACGCCTTCATGGCATAGACTCCCTTGCCGGCATCGGCGCAGGCGGCTATGGCTTCGGCCATCTCATTCTGCGTGCCGTCGATGATCCCCATGCCGGCCCGGTTGATGAGGGGATGCACCACCTCGATCTCGGGATGCTGCACCGACTTCCTGATGGCGCCGACGAAATGGGAGGAAAGGCCTACGTGGGCGATCTTCCCCTCCTCCTTCATCCTGAGCAGCGTCTCGATCACCTCGGGGCGCTCTACGAACGGGTCGGCGACCCTGGCGCCGTGCAGGTGCACGATGTCCAACCGCTCCAACTCCAGTTCCTTCAGCGCGCGCTCGACGTGGGCGCGTGCCTGCTCAGCCGTATTGGCGTGGGTCTTGGAGGCGATGTAAACCTCGCCGGTAAACCCGGATAAAGCGGAGAGGATGTGCGGGTAGGTCTGGTACAGTTCGGCGGTGTCCAAGAGGTTGACGCCGCGCTCCAGCGCGTAGCGGATCAGCCTCCCCCCCTCGTCGGGGGAGAGGCCTGCCTGCAAAGGACCCAAGGGGAGAGTGCCGAAAACGAGGGGGTTGATCTCCAAACCGGTGCTGCCAAGGCGAACTTTGTTCATAGAATCTGTAGTCCCTTCACGTGATGCGCTAGCTTGCAGGCGAAACCGTCCTGTCTTCCGGTTCGGTTAGCCCCAATCTAGTTTAGTAATGCGGCGGGGGCTCTTCTTCGGAGGGAAGCCTCGTGTCCGAGGCGGCCAATCCGCGCAGGTGTTCCTTGATCAGTTTCAGTTCCCGGGTGAGGTGGTCGATCATGGTCTGCTGCCCGGTAACTACTTCGTTCAATTGATCTATGATGCGACCCTGATGCATGATCAGCATCTCCATCTCAGTCAGACGCTGTTCCATGTCTGTCTCCTTTTATGACCTCGGCCGCCCGCACGGAAGCTGCAAGGACTTCCAGTAACGGGGGCTGGCTTATTTTTGGATGGCAAAGTTTAACGCGATTCCCTTTTGCAGCCAAGATAAAAAACTTCAAAAAGCGGACGGATTCTGATAATTTCCAGCTGCCCTTTTGAGCCGGCCAAGGCTCCTCGGGCTACGGAGGGAAAAGATGTCGGATACGCCGAAATCGAGCAGCGAAAAACATATCGAAACCATCATGGAGCATCTGCAGCCGGGAACGGAGCGCTACGAGGTGCTGGACCGGGCCAAGCGTTTCAAATCGTCCTGGGTCGAATTGGGCGAAAAGCTTTTGGACGTGAGCAAGAGGGCACGCTTTAGGGAGTGGGGCTACGGTAGTTTCGAGGAGTACTGCGTGCAGGAGATCCGCATCAAGCGGGGGACCGCCGAGAAGCTCACCATGGCCTACCGCTTCATGGAAAAGGAGGAGCCCCAGTTGATAGACCGGCGCGAGGAGCTGAAGCCGCTTCCCGACTACCGCTCCATCGACCTCTTGCGCCAGGCCAAGGAAGAGAAGGGTTTTACCGAAGAGGAGTACGGCGACCTGAGAAAGCGCGTGGTAGAAGAGGACCGCAGCCACCCGACCGTGCTGAAGAAGTTCAAGGAAGTGGCGGCCTTAAGGGAAGAGGTGAACCCGCTGGCGCCGCTCAAGGCAGGCATCTCGGCGGCCAGGAGGCTCGACTCCGCCCTGCGCGCCATGGAACGCGCCCCCGCCGTCTACCTGGAGCAGGTGAGCGAGATGATCGCGCACCTGGAACAGGAGCTCGAAGCATCGAGCGTAGGAAGCGAAGACGAGGCCGGCAGCATCCGCGCCATATAATCACAAACAAAGGCTTTCACCACAGAGGACACAGAGGGACACAGAGGAAAACAAAAACCTTAAAAACGTGGAACAGGGATGAAGGGGATAAAGGGGATAACTGCAAAAAAGCTTTAGGGGTAAACCAGAAGCAGTTTGGGCGTTAAATGCCTTTGAAGTTGCCTGTATTTTGTTTTTCCTCTGTGGTTCCTCTGTGTTCCTCTGTGGTGAGTGCCTTTGCTTTAAGTTTCAGCGCAGGTAGTTGTCCCAGAAGAGCTTCGTCGTTACCGCCAGCACCGAGCAGATGAAGACCGGCCGCACGAACCGGGTCCCCTTCCTGATCACGAGCCTCGCCCCTACCCTCGCCCCAACGGCCTGCCCCACCCCCATCACCACCCCCGGCAGGAGCAGCACCTCTCCTCCCGCCAGAAAGACCGCCAGCGACACGATGTTGCTGACGAAGTTGAAGACCTTGGTGTAGCCGGTCCCCTTGCGCATGTCGAAGCCGAGCCCGAGCATCAGGGCCATCACCCAGAAGGAGCCGGTGCCCGGGCCGAGAAAGCCGTCGTAGAAACCGAGCGCCAGCCCGGCTACCGCATAGAAGAGTCCCCTGGAAAGCCGGGGGTGAACCTCTTCGGCGCCTAACCTGGGCGTAAAGATGGTGTAACAGAGGATGGCCATAAGCAGAAAGGGTATCCCCTGCTTCAGGAAGCCGGGATCCAACTGCTGCACCGTATAGGAGCCGAGGATGGCGCCGGCGGCAGTCCAGGCCGCCCCGGCAGCGGCGTCCGATAGGTTTACCGTCCCAGCCTGGACGAAGTGGACCATGGCGCTGAAGGAGCCAAAACTACCCTGCAGCTTGTTGGTCCCCAGCGCTGCCTGCGGCGGAAGCCCCAGTCCCAGCAGCACCGGGACCGTGATCAGCCCACCTCCTCCGGCTATGGAATCGATGAGCCCCGCGGCTGCTCCTGTTGCGAAGAGCACGGGAAGATAGATGGGTGCAATCGCGGTCACCGCGGGCCTTTCCCCTTTTCCTTCCCCCCCACGCCCTTCGCGCGGTACTGCTCCACCGTCCAGCGCGCCACAGCCGACATCAGCGGGATCTCCTTGAGCGCCAAGGTGCGATCGGCAACAGCCTGCGCGACATGGTACATCCGCTGCCAGTTGAGCGGTGCGTTCCGGGCCTGGCGCAGCCAAAGCGTGTCGACAACCAGCCGGTCCAGCCATGCGTCGCGCCTTGGCTCCATCAGGTTCGACAGTACGCGCTCAATAGCCTGGGCATCCCTCCCGCTCCCCCTCCCCTTCTTTGCCGCTTCGACTTCACGCCCAACCGCATCTCCGGTCTCGGCCCAACTGCCTAAAACGGCGGGGAAGGCGACCGGCCACTCTCCCGATTCTTCCAGCGCCGCGAGATACTCGCTTTCCTCGAGCAGGGCCGGGTTGAGGGAGTCGATCTCGTCGCGCAGGAGGAGCAATTCGTTGCCTGCATCGAGTGGGGTTCCTTTCCACCGGTCGCGCCCGAACAGCTCGGCAATCCTCACAAACCAGTGGTTGGGCGCGACGCCGTTGGAGACGCCGTCGGCCAGCGCCTGGCAGACGCGCAGGTCGAGATACTGCGGGGACGATTGTTCCAGGTAGGAGAAGCCGCCGGTGAGGCCGGCGATAAATCTGTCTTTTTCCGCCCGCGATGTGAAGCGGTTGACGGAACTGTCGGCGACGCCATTCCCCTCCTGCAAAACGATGGAGCAAGAACAGAAAGCGGCGCCTTCCTTGAGCAGCACCTGGAACCTTTGTGCGCCGGAGCCGTCGATGCCGGAGGCGTACACGACAAGAGCCGGAGGTTTGGGTAGCGGCGCGCACTCAACCCGCGCCTTGCGGGCGTTGGTTATGGCCTGGTCCACGTTGCGCCGTATCTCGATTGGGAACCAGTTGCGGGCTATGATCAGCCGCCTCAAGGTCTCCGGGCTGATCCGACACCCCTCGATGGATACGAGGAGCCGGGACACCTCCAGGGCGTGCGCCGGGTCGGGGTGGAAGAGCATCAGCGTCGCGATCTCCCGCAGGAAAGGGTCGTCCGCCGTCATCAGCTCGGAGATCACCGGCGCGCGGAGCTCGGGGTCGCTAGCCGCGGAGAGCTTCAGTATCTCGTCCGCCCCCTCGAACGGTGCAGACACCCCCATCGCCTTCAAGCTGCGGGCGATACCGGTCAAAAGATCCTCCGCTTCAGCTCCCTGTAGGTCGGTGCGGCCGGCACCGGTGCCTAGGATCCTCTTTTCCGCGTCCCGCAGCTCGGCAATCGGCTCGACCCTGCTCTGCGACAGGATGCGGACCACCGCCAGCGAGAGGTCGACGTCCTGGTTCTCCATCATCACGCGCCGCGCCAGCGCACCCTGGAACCGTTCCATCTGACGCCTGGCGCCCCCCCTCCCCCCCTCGATCTCCACCTGGTAAAAATCGAGCATGTCGCGGAGCAGCCTGAGCGCGGCGTCGATCTTCTCGTCGTCCTGGGGCGAGCGTCTGCACAAAGGCGGGAGGAGGGCGGCAAGCTCCTCCCCGGCGAAGGGATCAGCCAGAAGGTGCCGCCGCAGTTCTTCCTGGACGGCCAAAAGAGCGCCCACCGGCGCGGCTTGGGCCTTGGCGTATAGGTCGACGAAGCGCTGCATCCCGGTGGCTGAGCCGGCGTCGGGTTTCGTGTCGGGGGCGCCTCCCCTTCCCGGTTCGAGGCCGCTTTCAGGCGGTTTGGCAGCAGGGGACGAAGGCGTCGCGCCGGGGCGGGCGTGTTTCAGCGACTCCTCCAGCACGGCCTCAAGTTCCGGAGGGGGCATCAGCTGGTACGGGATGTCTCCCGGCTTGGGGAAAGGCTTCCCTGCGTAGGGCTTTTTGTCTGCGAGTTCGCGCACCTTCTGGTAGCGGCGCTGGATGCGCTGCAGCCACTCGGGGCGGGCGTTGAGCATGTCGGTGAAGGCCTGGGCGAGATCTGCGGCGTAGGGAGACTGGTAGCTGGCGGGATCCAGGTAGGGGCCGGTGAAGGCGCCGGCGGCATCGAGGCTGAAGCGGATGTTCGCCTTGGGGCGTGATTTTTCGTTAACGGCCGAGATAAGGAGTTGGCGGCAATCGTCGCCGGGGTCGGTGCAGTACTGTTCGAGGAAGCGGTAGTTCCCCTTCGGGATGCGTCCGGTCTTGCGCGGAATTTCCAAGGTGATGAACTGAGGGTCCGCCTTGGGGAATATCTCGTGATAAGGCTTCATCGAAAACCTTTCAAACAAAAAACCCAAAACCATTAACAAGGAGTTTGGGAGAAAATCTGAGAAAGGCAAAAAGAAGAGAAAACCCAAAAAACATTAAAATGTGAAAAACTAAACCATTAGCCCCGGAGTGAGAAAGGCAAAAACGAATGGGTAAAACCAAAAGGATTTAAGACTCTAAGATTCTCTCAGGTTTTGGTTTTCCTCAGAAGTCCTCAGATTTTCTCCTTGTTAATGGTTTGGGTTTCGGGCTTCTAAGGTTCTCTCAGACCTTCTCATGTTTTTCGAGGATGGCATCTACCGCCGCCCCCAAGTCTACGTACGACTCTACCCCCGCCGGCAGGCGCGACACGTCTCCGCTACCGTACCCGGTCAAGACCAACAAGGAGGTGCAACCCGCATTCAACCCCGCCTGCACGTCCCCTAGCTTGTCGCCTATCATGTACGAACGGGAAAGGTCGATGTCGAGGTCGGCCGCGGCCTGCTCCAGCATCCCGGGAAGGGGCTTGCGGCAGGCGCATTCCCTGCGGTAGTCGCCGGTGCCGTGCTCGGGGTGGTGCGGACAGAAGTAGCAGGCGTCGATGCTGATCCCGTACTGCGCGAGTTCCTCGTGCATGTGGTCGTGGATGTCGTGGAGCGCCGCCTCGTCGTAGAGCCCGCGCCCTATCCCGGACTGGTTGGTCACCACCACCAGGAGGAACCCTGCCTCCTTGAGCCGCTTGAGCGCAAAGGGAACACCGGGGATGAGCTCAAACTCCTCCACCTTGCTCAGATACTGCACCTCGACGTTGATGGTCCCGTCGCGGTCGAGAAAAACCGCCCTGTGCTTCGCCATGGTTCCCCCGCGCCCTATTTGCCCTTCACGAAAAGCTCCCGCTCTACCAGGTCGCAGATGATGTGGATGATGGTTATGTGCCCTTCCTGGATGCGGGGGGTGTCGTTGCTGGGAACGATGAGGGGGAGTTCGGCCACCGACTTGATGCTCCCCCCGTCTTTGCCGAGGAGCGCTATGGTGCGGCACCCTTTCTCGCGGGCGAGTTCCAGGGCAAGCTGGACGTTGGGGGAGTTGCCGGAGGTGGAGATCCCCACCACGACGTCGCCCGCCGCGGCGTGAGCCTCGACCTGACGGGAGAAGATCCGGTCAAAGCCGTAGTCGTTGCCGATGGCGGTAAGGATGGAGGTGTCGGTGTGAAGCGCGATGGCGGGAAGCGCGCGCCGCTCCAGCTTGAAGCGGCCGACCATCTCTGCCACGAAATGCTGGGCGTCGGCGGCAGACCCGCCGTTTCCCATAACCAGGAGCTTGTTCCCCGCCTTATAGGCGTCTACCACAAGCGAAACGGCGCTCTCTATTGCGGGGGACAACTCCCCCTGAAGCGCCGTCATGACTTCGCAATGGGCCTTAAGCTGGGCCTTTATCTCTACAAGCATCCACTACCCTCCTGCATTGGATATACAAGCCTCAGCGAGACCGCGACTACTGGTAGCGGGCCTTGATCCTCTCGCAAAGCTCGGAGAAGGACAGGTACCGCTCGCTCCAGGGGAAGGGTATGCCATCCACTGCGGTGACCGGTGTGGTCCCCGGTTTCTGGGACGCGATCTTGTCGAAGAGGCGTTTTTTCATGCCGTCCCAGGCAAGCCTCGGGAGCGGCACCAAGGTGACGTGCTCGTGCAGCTTCCCGAATCCCGCCTGCTGGGCGGCCTGGTTCAAGGAGGCCGGCAAGAGCACGGTGTAGCTGTCGTCGCGCCGCGCCCCTTTTACCAGCCACTGCAGCTTTTCGCCCAAAAGCTCGACTTCGACCCCCTTGGGTACATGGAGGATGTAGCTCCCTCCCACGCCCCAGCGCTCCCTGAACAGCGCGATGCTCCGCTGCTGCGTTTCGCGCCGCCTTTGCTCGGAGCCGAGCCGGGCTTCTTCCTGGTGGTGCACCACCGGGGTCGGCACCTGCACCGTGACAAACCCCTTGGCGTTGGCGCGCCGGGTGTAGTCCTTGAGGCACCACACGCCGCCGTCCATCCCCTCGTCGAGACCTCCGATCTGGCGATAGAGTTCCCTGCTGATCACCATGGCGCCGAAGGAGCCCCGTTCCAGTTCGGTCGGGACATCGCACTCCTCGCCCGGATCGAGACACGGAAGCAGAATCCCCGCCTCGGGATGCTCCTGGGCGTAGGCCAATAGCGGCTCCAGCCAACGCGCGCTCACCAGGCTGGTGTTGCGCACCAAAGCGAGGTACGGCGCTTCGGAGCTTTCGAAACCGCGGTTTGCAGCAGGCACGAAACCTATGTTGCTGTCATCGCGCATCAACAACGCGCGGTCGTCCAGGCTGTCGGCAAGTTCCTGCAGGAGCCTTTCGGTATCCCGCTCGGACCCGCAGTCCACCATGATGAATCGGGCGCCGGGTGTGTGGTTGATCAGGGTGACCAGGCAGTTCCGGGTCTCGTCGGGCCTGTTCCAAACGGGTATGATGACGTCTATGATGGCGTCGGTCATGACAATCCCCCAGGCTGACAAGCATGTTGTGTAAGAAAAGGGCGCCTAGGAGCTGACTGCGACGTTGCGAAGCAGCGCCAGCTCGTCGAGGACCTTGCCGGAGCCGAGCACGACGCAGGAAAGCGGGTCTTCGGCGGTAACCACCGGAAGGCCGGTTTCCTCGCGCAGCAGCACGTCGAGGTTGCGCAAGAGCGCGCCGCCGCCGGCCAGCACGATACCCTTGTCCACGAGGTCCGCAGCAAGCTCGGGCGGGGTACGCTCCAGGCAGTTGCGCACCGCGTCCACGATGGCGGTCACCGGCTCGCTGAGCGCCTCGCGGATCTCGTTGGAGTCGATCTCGGTGGTCTTGGGAATGCCGGAGACCAGATCGCGCCCCTTCACTTCCATGTGCAAAAGCTGGGTGCCGGGGTATGCCTCGCCGATCTCTATCTTGATGAGCTCGGCCATGCGGTCGCCGATCAGCAGGTTGTACTTGCGCTTGATGTACTGCACGATCGCCTCGTCCATCTTGTCGCCGCCGACGCGCACGCTCTTCGTGTACACGATGCCGGCCAGGGAGATCACTGCGACCTCGGTGGTGCCGCCCCCGATGTCGACGATCATGTTGCCGGATGCCTCGGTGATGGGAAGCCCCGCCCCGATTGCGGCCGCCATCGGCTCCTCGATCAGGTAAACCTCGCGGGCCCCAGCGGATTCGGCGCTTTCCTTGACGGCGCGTTTTTCCACCTGGGTGATCCCGGAGGGGACGCAGATGACGATCCTCGGGCGGACCAGGGTCTTCCTGTTGTGCACCTTGTGGATGAAGTAGCGCAGCATCTCCTCGGTGATGTCGAAGTCGGCGATGACCCCATCCTTCATGGGACGGATGGCGGTAATGGTCCCGGGGGTACGGCCCAGCATCTTCTTGGCCTCCATACCGACCGCGAGCACCTTCTGCTGGCCGTTTTGCATCTTCTGTACCGCGACCACCGACGGCTCACGCACCACTATCCCCTTCCCTTTTAGGTAGACGAGGGTGTTGGCCGTGCCAAGATCTATGGCCAGATCATTAGAAAACATGCCAAAGAGGGCATCGAAAATCTTGATCATGCATTAACTCCTTTGATTATCGCGCTACCGGGACCGACCCGGCGCCAAAGTTGGAAATGTAGCAAAAACTCCGCACCCTTGCAACAAAGAAAAGCCACAGTGCCGTCACCGTAGGCACAAAGGCGGCACATATACCGCATCATTCTGGTATTGCTTTTACGATTAAATCATACTATTATTCCCAACTCTTGTGATACATGAGAGACCACTCTATCAGCGCAAAGGAGCCGAACTGGAATGCTAGGCATAATGAGGAAGTACAAGCAATCGATACTCATAAAGATTGTATTCGTCGTGATAGTACTCTCTTTCATAGGGACCATCTTCCTCGTCTGGGGCAGGGGCGGAGACAAATCCGCTAACGGTCCTGCTGGATATGCCGCAATGGTTGACGGCACCAAGATCTCGATGGATGATTTCCAGAAGAACTACTACCGCACCAGGAACCTGTACGAGCAGATCTACGGCCGCTCGCTGACCCCGGAGATGGAAAAGCAGATGGGGCTCAAAAAGGCGACCATAAGCAGCATGATTGACAACGTCCTCACCCTCAAAGAAGCCAAGAAGATGGGCATCAAGGTGGATAAGGACGAGGTGGCCGCGGAGATCGCCAAGATCCCCTCCTTCCAGAACAACGGCGCTTTCGACTTCACCCTGTACCAGAACACCCTCAAGGCCAATCGGGTCACCCCGAAGGAGTTCGAGGAAACCCAGGAACAGGACCTCCTGGTGCAAAAGGCGCGCAACAAGGTAAAGGAGAAGGCGACTGTCACCGACGCGGACCTGATGCAGGAGTTCAAGAAGCAAAACGACAAGGTCAACCTTCAGTACGTCTCCTTCTCCCCCGCCGACGTGAAGGGAAGCATCAAGCTGACCGACGCCGAGCTGAACGTCTACCTCCAGGACCACCAGGCGCAGTTCAAGACGCCGGAGCAGGTATCGATCGCCTACACGCTGGTGAGCCCGGCAGCCCTTGCCGCCAAGGTGAGCGTCACCCCCGAAGAAGCTCAGAACTATTACCAGAAGAACATCGACCGCTACCAGGGCAAAGGGGGCATCCTCCCGTTCGCCGAGGTCAAGGATCAGGCGACCGCCGACGCGCAGAAAGCCAAGGCCGCCAAGGAAGCCTACGAGAAGGCGGCCGAGACGGCCAAGAAGTTCCGCGCCCAGGGCAACCTCGATGCCGCCGCCCAAGCGCTTGGCGGCAAGGTCGAGAAGACCCCGCTCTTTACCGCGCAGGCGCCTGCCGCTGCCATCGCAGGGGAGACCGAGCTCGTCGCCCGCGCCTTCGCGCTGAAGCAGAACGAGCTGGGGGGACCGGTGGAGACCGCCAAGGGGATCTACCTGCTGAAGGTTCTCGACAAGAAGCCGTCCGTCGTGCCGCCGCTGGCGCAGGTAAGGGCGCAGGTCGAGCGGAAGCTTTTGGAAGTGAAAGGGGCCGAGGTAGCCAAGAAGAAGGCTGAAGAAGCGCTGCAGCAGCTCTCCAAAGCGGGCGCGGCCACCAAGGAGACCGGCAACTTCGGCTACTCCCCGGCCGGCGCCATCCCCACCGTCGGAACCTCCCCCGAGCTGATGGAAGCCGCTTTCGCGCTTACCCCTGCCAACCCGGTCGCCAAGCAGCCGGTCAAGGTGGGCGAACGCTGGTACGCGGTGAAACTGAAGAACAGGGTGGAAGCGCCCACCACAGACTTCGCCAAGGCCTCCGCAACCATCAAGCAGACCCTGCTCCCCAAAAAGCAGCAGGAAGAGCTGGACAAGTGGTTGAAAGGGCTCAGGGATAAGGCTAAAATCGACATCAACCCGTCGATCAAGGACTAACTAAAGCAACAACGCGGCAAATCGACAGCTATTCAAGTGCGAGGTGGAGGGTGCAGGTGCACGCTTCACCTTTCACTTTTAACGCTTGAAGCGCGAACCATAAAAGGAGAATGGACAAATGACTACACCGGTACTCAACACTGATTTCCCCGGTCTGAAGCTCGCCGCCCGCGGCAAGGTGCGCGACATCTACGACCTGGGAGAGACGCTGCTCATCGTCACCACCGACAGGATCTCTGCTTTCGACGTGATCATGAACGAGGGCATCCCGCACAAGGGGTACGTGCTGACCCAGATCTCCGCCTACTGGTTCCGTCAAATGGAAGACATCATCAAGAACCACATCATCTCCACCGATGTCACCGACTTCCCGAAAGAGTGCCAGCCGTACGCCGACGTCCTGGCCGGGCGCTCCATGTGGGTGAAAAAGGCTAAGCCTTTGGCGGCCGAGTGCATCGTGCGCGGCTACATCTCCGGCTCCGGCTGGAAGGACTACCAAAAGACCGGCGCCATCTGCGGCATCAAGCTTCCGGAAGGGCTCAAGGAATCCGACCGCCTCCCCCAGCCGATCTTCACCCCTTCCACTAAGGCGGAGCTGGGAACCCACGACGAGAACATCTCTTTCGAGGAGATGTGCCGGATCTGCGGCACCGAGATCTCCACCAAGGTGCGCGACGTAACCCTCGCCATCTACGAGAAGGCCCGCGACTTGGCCGACCAGAAAGGGATCATCATCGCCGACACCAAGTTCGAGTACGGCATCTACGACGGCGAGCTGATCATCATCGACGAGTGCATGACACCTGACTCCAGCCGTTTCTGGCCCAAGGAGAGCTACAAGCCGGGCGGCCCGCAGCCCTCCTTCGACAAGCAGTTCCTGCGTGACTACCTGGAGACGCTCGACTGGGGCAAGACGGCGCCGGCGCCGCCGCTTCCCGAAGAGATCGTCAGGAAGACCGGCGAGAAGTACATGGAAGCGCTGGTGAAGCTGACCGGCAAAGGGATCTAGGGATCGAACCGATGCCCCGCCTCCTCACCGGGGGCGGGGCTTTTTTTGTGCCGGCAAAGGAAAAAGACGATGCTGAAGCAGACCTTGACCCTGCTGTTTCTTCTGGCCCTATCATCCTCCGTCTCGGGCGCTGCCGCCGAGATCCCCCTGGCCCGTTTCAGTAAGTCCGACCTCTCCGGCTGGAGCGACAAGACCTTCAAGGGGAAGACCGACTACAGCTTCGCCGACGGCGCGCTTAAGGCCCACAGCGTGAAAGGGGCCAGCGGGAAGATCAAGAAGGTCTCCATCGACACGCGCAACTACCCGAAGCTCTCCTGGAGCTGGCGCATCGACCACACGTTGCGGCACGAGGACGCCACCCGCAAAAGCGGCGACGACTTCGCGGCAAGGGTCTACGTGATCTTCCCGCGCACCTTCTTCTGGCGCATGCGGGCCATCAACTACGTCTGGTCCGGGAAGCTCCCCGTAGGGAGCCACACCCCCAGCCCGCATACGGCAAATGCGGTATCGATAGCGGTGGAAAGCGGGGACGCGAAGGCGGGAACCTGGGTGTTCGAGGAACGCAACGTCTACGAGGATTACAAGAAGATATTCGGGGAGGATCCCCCCCTGATGGGGGGGATCGCTGTCATGACCGATACGGACGACACCAAGGAGGAGGTCACCGCCTGGTACGGCGACATCACCCTCAGCTCTGAGTGAGCTGCTAGCCGATCAGCTTGGCCAGCCTCGACCTCTGTTTCACCAGGCGCGCCTCGCCATCCTCAAGCGCTTTCAGCACGCTTTTCTTGGCGCCGTAGGCCATGTCCTTGCCGCGGTCGAGGATCTCCGAGGCCCGATCGCCGACAGACTCGGCCATCTCGGCCACCTGCTCGGTGAAATCCTCCACCGCCTCCAGCGCGTCTTCCCCCTTGCGGCGTGCTTTCTTGGCGTAGCGCCCCATCTCCTTGCGGGTCTTCTCGCCGCTTTGCGGCGCGTACATGAGCGCGATGCCGGCGCCTATGATGCCTCCAGCCAAGAGCATGAGCGCCCCAACCATCAGGTTGTTTTGCTTGTCTTCCATAACGGTCCTCCTTTGCTTCCCATGGTAAGATTTCAGCTGCCCAATATAGTACCCGAAGCGTCCCGTTTGCCAAGGCCCTGTTCTCATTATTACTTTGAAGCAGAAGACTGTGCGTGTATAGTTAACACGTTACGCTCACTACAAATACGCATCACCAGAGGTAGATCATGGATCAAAAATATGACGTACTGATAGTAGGAGGCGGCCCCGGCGGAGTCGCCGCCGCCTACATCTGCCATAAGCTTGGCCTCTCCCACCTGCTGATTGAATCGGGCAAGGCTATCTTCCAGGGCATTGCCAATACCTACCCGGAAGGAAAGAACGTTTACCCCTCCAAGCCCAAGGAGAACCCCGAGCCCTTCCTGGTAGAGGAACTGCGCCCGCCCGACAAACCGGTGACGGTGGAGAAATACATCCAGTACGTGCAGCACTTCGTGCAGCACGAAGGGCTGAACGTACTCACCGACACCCAGTTCGAGAACATCGAAGACGGCAGGGAGTACCTCAAGGTACTCACCTCCCGGGGGACTTTCCAGGCCAAAAGGGTCCTGCTCGCCTTCGGCAGTTCCATTCCGAAGGAGCTCTCCGTGTACGGAGACGCGAAGATGGTCGCCAAGGGGCTGGACGACCCGAAGAAATACATAGGGGTGCGCACGCTTGTCATCGGCGGCGGCAACAGCGCGGCCGACGTCATCATCTCCATCCTCAAGGAAAAGCGCAACGCCAACGACACCGAACCGGTGTACTGGGCGCACGTTGCGGAGACCTTCGACGTGAACAAGGAGACAGCGCAAAGGCTGGGCGAGGAGATCCTCCTCGGGGGAAACATCCGGCTTTTGCCCGGCGCCACCCCGAGGATCGGCGAGGTCGACGACGAAGGTGTGGACCGACTGGTGATCCGGGTAAGCGAGGACAAGATCCCCGGCGGGATCGAGCGCTACCACGCCATGAGCTTTCCCATGAAGAACGTGATCGCCTGCATCGGCAGCCAGGGCCCCACCTCCATCTACGACCGGATCGGCGTGCAAACCATAGCCTGCGCCGAGGGGGTCTGCCAGGTAGCCAAGGAAGGGGACCGGCTGCTCCTCTTAACCTCCGACTTCGAGTCGACCCGCAAAGGGGTCTACGTGATCGGTGGCGCCATCTCCCCCTCCTACATGCGGATCAACAAGGGGGCCATCCAGGAGGAGCGGCACCCGAACCTGATCTACACCGCTGTGAACGACGCCCATCACGTCATCGACGCCATAGCCGCGAAGCTCAAAAAATAGCAGTTCAGCTGGGAAATAACCGCCGTGCCCACTCGGCCTATCGCCGCTCTCCTCCCCCTGGAGGGGGGAGGTCGGGAGGGGGGAAAGGGGGCGCCCCCTCCCTGCCCCTCCCCCTCCGGGGGCGGGAAACGATCACCCTAAATAAGAAAGGGGAGCCAACCGGCTCCCCTTTTCCATTCTTTAGATTGTCCCTGCTGCGGCTATTGCCCGCGCATCTCTTCCTTCAACCCTTCCACCACAGCCTTCACCTCGGCGATCATCTCGCGGGCCTGCGGGGAGTGTTCCCTGGCCAGGTAGCTCTCGAAGTACTTGATCGCCTCCTGGGTGCGGTCCTGGTCGATGCAGATGTTTCCCAGCGTAAGATAGCTCATGGTGAAATCGGGGTCGAGGCGGACCGCTTCCAGCGTCTCGCGCTCGGCCGACTCGAGGTCGTCCATGTCGTAGTAGAGCTCCCCCAAGTTGAAGCGGGCGGTGGCGTCAGCGGGATCGATCTCGATTCCCTTGTGGTAGGCCTCGATCGCCTTCTCATTCTCCCCGAGACCGTAATAAAGGTCCCCCATGGCGTTCAGGGCGAAGACGTTTTTGGGATCGAGTTCAAGCGCCTTCTGGAAGGACTTCAGCGCATCTTCGGTCCGTTCCATCGCGTTGTACACAAGGCCCATGCTGACGTAGCCGTCGCACTCCTTGGGCTGCAGCTCGGTCACCTTGCGGTAACAGCCGAGCGCATCCTTGTGCTTGCCCGATTCGAAATAAACGTCGCCCAGGGCCGTGATCCCGTCGAGGTCTTCAGGCGCAAGCTCCAGCCCCTTCTTGAGCGCAGCGATGGCATCGTCGGCCTTCCCCTGCTCCGAGTACGCCTCGCCCAAGTAGAAATAACCCTCGGCGTTCTCCGGCTCAAGCGAGATGCACCCTTTGAAGGCTTCGACGGCCTGGACATACTCTCCCGACTCCATCAGGGCTATCCCGTCTGCCAGTTTCTCGTCAAAAGTCGTTCCCATTGCCACCTCCGCGTCTGCAACTGATTTCATTGGCGCACACTATAACAGAGATGATTATGCTTTGCCATCTTAAACGCCCGTTAAAATAGCATTAAAATACTTCACATATCATTTTTCTCATTTATACTGCCCCGAGAACGCCACAAAGGGGATGAGAATGCCGGAGGAGACAGGGGAACAACTGGGACTGAGGACACTGGAGGACATCAGCATGCTGATCCTTCACTCCCACGATCTGCAGGAGACCCTGGATAATATAGTCAACCTCGTTGCTAAGAGAATGTCCTCCGACGTCTGTTCCATCTACCTTCTGGAGGAGGACGGCGAGACCCTGAGGCTGCACGCGACCCGCGGTCTCTCCAGGCTCTCCGTCGGCATCACCATGAAGACCTCGGAAGGCCTCACCGGCCTCGCCATCGAGCAGCGCGGCGTAGTGGCGACGGACAACGCGCCGCGGCACCCGCGCTACAAGTACTTCAGGCAGACCAAGGAGGAAAAGGTCCTTTCCTTCTTAGGCGTCCCCTTCTTCGAACGCAACAACCCCATCGGCGTCCTGGTCATACAAAACCGCGACGCGCGCACCTTCACCTCCCAGGAAATCAGCGCCGTCTCCACCATCGCCTGGCAGATCTCCAGCATCGTTTCCAACGCAAAACTCCTCGACTCCGTCAGGAAGAAGGAAGAGGAGCGGGCTTTTTACGCAGCCGAGGTGGACCGGCTCCGCAAAACCGGGGTACTCAAGGATACCGGCCGCGCGAGCCGCAAGAGCCAGGGATCGGGAGTATTGACCGGGATCGGGATTTCCCCCGGTTTCGCAGTGGGGAGAATTTCGGTACTGCACCGTGGTGCGAGCGAAGAGGCGGTCCTGGAACAGGCGCGGCCGCGCGCCGAGGAACAGACCCGCTTCCTGCACGCGCTGGAGAAGGCGCGCATCCAGACCATCTATATGGAAAAGCGGGTGGGCCAGATCCTATCCGAGGCCGACGCCGCCATCTTCCACAGCCACCTGATGATACTGGAGGACCGCGGCTTCATCGGGAAGATCGGCGCGCTGATCGACGAGGGGCTGGGTGCCCAAACCGCGGTAAGCCAGGTGGTGGACAGCTACGTGGCGGCCTTCGCCCGGATGCAGGACCCCTACCTGCGCGAGCGCAGCGCCGACATGGAGGACATCGGGCGCAGGATCTGCGACGCGCTGAACGGCAGCAACCACAAGCACAGGGAACGCCTGCGCGACCCGCGGATCATCATCGCCCGGGAACTGCTCCCCTCCGACCTCGCCATCATGGACCACGGCAAGGTGACCGGCATCGCCACCGAGAAGGGGAACCAGAACGCCCACGCGGCGATCATGGCCCGGGCGCTCGGCATTCCTGCCGTCTTCGGGGTAGAGGGGCTGTTGAAAAAGGTCGGGGCTCGCTGCGAGGTGGTCGTTGACGGCAACTCCGGCTGCGTCTACGTAAACCCGGACCAACGCATCAAGAAGGAATATCAGCGGCTGCAGGGGGAATTCGACCAGAAGCAGCGCGAGCTGGAAGGTATCCGGGACCTACCCGCCGTGACCACCGACGGCTGCACCGTCTCTCTTCTGGCCAACATCGGACTTCTGAGCGATTTGAGGGTAGCGCAGGCGCACGGAGCCGAGGGGGTCGGGCTGTACCGGACCGAGTTCCCGTTCATGAGCCGCAACTCGTTCCCCGGGCGCGTGGAGCAGGCCGCCATCTACCGCAAGGTGCTGGAAGGGTTCCCAGGGCTCCCGGTCACCATCAGGACCCTCGACATAGGCGGAGACAAGGAGCTTTCCTACTTCCCCCACCCAAAGGAAGACAACCCCTTCCTGGGGTGGCGCTCCATGCGCATCTCACTCGACCGCGAGGACATCTTCCGCGAGCAGTTGGCTGCGGTGCTTTTGGCGTCCGCCAGCGGCAGGTGCAACATCATGTTCCCCATGATCTCCGGCGTGGACGAAGTGCGCCGCATCAAGGGGATACTGGAACAAGTGAAAGAAGAGCTGAGAAAAGATGGGAAGGAATTCGCCCAGGATATTGGGCTCGGGGTCATGGTAGAGCTGCCGGCGGCGGTGCTGGTAGCGGAGATGCTGGCCCGCGAGGTCGATTACCTGAGCATCGGGACCAACGACCTGATCCAGTACACCCTTGCCTGCGACAGGAACAATCCGCTGGTGAAGAAGTGGTACGACCCGTACCATCCTGCGGTCCTGCACTCGATCAAGAAGGTGGCGCAAGCGGCTGCGGGCGCGGGGAAGCCGGCGTCTTTGTGCGGCGAGATGGCGGGAGAACCGATCAACGCGGTCCTTTTGCTGGGGCTTGGGATACGCTGCTTCAGCCTTTCCGCGCCGAACATACCGCGCGTGAAAGAGGCCATACGCGCCATTTCCCTGGGGCAGGCGGAACAGATAGCCGGACAGGTGCTGCGGATGGAAAGTGCCCTCTCCATCAAGAGCTACCTGGAATCGGTACAGCGCGAGCTGGGGCTGTAAGGCACAAGAGACAGCAGCCGGGGGCCGGATTATAGATCCCGGTCCCCGGCCATGTATCTCCAACAAGGGAAGGTCGATCTTTCGTTGTCAATTGTCAATTGTCAATTGTCAATTGTCAATTGCAGTTGCAGTTAGATCCAGCAGTCCCCGCCGTCGTAGTTGAGGTCGTTGTTGGCCCCTTTCCCTTTTTTCACGCACCCCTTCAGCTTGTTGAGTGCCTCTTCCTTCGCCTCACCCAGCTTCTCGCGAACCTCGCGGCCGGTCTTGGGAGTAAAGAGGAGTGCGGCGCCTGCAGCCACAGCGGCCCCAGCCAGGAAGGCCAGCAGTGCGGCCTGTTCGCTTTTTTTGGACATGACGTATCGCTCCTTTGGTTCTGGAAGTTAACCACCCGGAAATTTTGCAATTATTCTTACCACATTCGGCGACGCAATAAAACCCCCAACGTTTACGTCTGCCGTTATTTTCTGCTTAGCATTCACCGTGGTTAAATGATACTATCGCCGGCATCAAAAAAATCTGAAGGAGATATGCATGTTTTCGTTGAAGAAAAAGCACCTTTTAGTGATCGCCTCGCTGCTGACGGCCATGCTGCTCCCGGCCGGTTCCTTCGCGGAAGAATCCGCCGCCACCCCTCAAGAAAAACCAGCCGGCCAGCCAGCCGCGAAAAAGGCGGCCAACGAGCCGGCGGCGGCTCAGAAAAGCCCAGCCGTGGTCCGGGTTAACGGCACGCCCATCACCAAGCTGGACGTCGAGCGCGCGGTCAAGGTGATGCTCGCGCAAAACAAGGTAGACCAGCCGATTCCACCGGAGCTGCAAAAGCAGGCGGAGAGCGCCGCGCTGGAGCAGTTGACCTCCGCCGAACTGCTCTACCAGGAAGCCTCGAAGAGCAAGATCCCCGATTTGGACAAGATGATTGAACAGAAGGTGTCGCAGAACCGGCAGAAGTTCAAGACCGAAGCGGAACTGGTCGAGGCGCTGAGCGCGCTGGAAATGACCCTACCGGATCTGGAGGAGTTCACCCGCAAGGAGATCGTCCTCAGTACCTACATCGCCGAACATTTCCAGAACAAGGCTAGTGTCAGCGACGAAGA
The DNA here is from genome assembly GCF_000020725.1 of Citrifermentans bemidjiense Bem. Taxonomy (NCBI): domain Bacteria; kingdom Pseudomonadati; phylum Thermodesulfobacteriota; class Desulfuromonadia; order Geobacterales; family Geobacteraceae; genus Citrifermentans; species Citrifermentans bemidjiense. Next base: position 2,919,657 of record NC_011146.1, read on the forward strand.
GGTAAAAAAGTTCTACGACGACAACCTGAACCAGTATTTCAAGAAGCCGGAGTCGGTGAAAGCGAGCCACATCCTGGTCGGGACCGATGAGAAGTCAACGCCGGAGGACAAGAAAAAGGCGAAGGAGAAGGCCGAGGCACTCCTGAAGCGGCTGCAGGCTGGCGAGGATTTCGCAGCGGTTGCCAAGGGTGAGTCGACCTGCCCGAGCGCGAGCGAGGGAGGCGACCTGGGCGAATTCGGTCGCGGGCAAATGGTCCCCGAATTCGAAGAGGCAGCGTTCAAGCTTAAGCCGGGCGAGATGAGCGGCGTGGTCGAGACCAAGTTCGGCTACCATATCATCAAGGTAACCGGGAAGCAGGAAGCGGCAGCGGAGAAGCTGGAAAACGTGAAAGAGACAATTGTCGAATTCCTGAAAAAACAGAAGGAGCAGCAGGAGCTCTCCAATTTCATCGATGAGTTGAAGAAAAAGGCGAAGATAGAAAAGGTCGAGCTGTAACCAAACAGAAAGCAAAAGGGGACAGGCAACTTTTTGATCTCAAAAAGTAGCCTGTCCCCCTTTCTTTTTTGTGGTCTCCTCCCCTCTTCCTTTCAGGGAGCAGCCGTTGTGGGAGGCGGTACGAATACCCTTGCCGCCAGCTCCGTGTCCAGCATCAGCAGGCCCTGCCCGTTGTCCCCTATCAGCTTCAGCTTGCCGATAATATCCCTGTCGTTTTCCTCCTCTTCGATCTGCTCGGTGACGAACCACTGCAGGAAGATCACGGTTGCGTGATCCTTCTCGGTTTGCGCCAGGTCGGTCAGCTCGTTTATCGACGAGGTGATGAACTGCTCGTGCGTCAGGGTCTGCTCGAACATATCCAGGAGGTTCTTGAACTTGGTGGGTGGCGCCGCTATGGCCGCAAGCTCGGTATGCTCCCCGCGGCTATTTATGTAGTTGTAGAACTTCATGGCGTGGACCATCTCCTCCTGGTACTGCACCATGAACCAGTTTGCGCTTCCCTTCAGCCCTATGGAGGCAGCATACGAGGACATGGAGAGGTAGAGATAGGCAGAGTAGAGTTCGTTGTTGAGTTGTTTGTTCAAGGCGTTGCACAGTTTCTTGCTAAGCATGGTCAATCCCCCTTTTATTGCATTTCAAACAGTGTCAGTACTGACAACAATGATATCTCTTCAGAGCACCGATTCAAATATGTATACGACATCGAGAGAGTTCGGGTCACAGCCGTCAATCGCTCTTCCTCCCCGCGTCCATGCGATCCATGAAGATCTTGATCAGATCGATGGGGACCGGGAAGATGGTGGTCGAGTTCTTCTCGGCCGCTATCTCTGTGAGCGTCTGTAGATAACGCAGTTGCAGCGACATCGGCTGCGCCACCATCACCTGCGCCGCCTGGGCCAGCTTTTCCGAGGCCTGCAGCTCGCCCTCGGCGTGGATCACCTTGGCGCGGCGCTCCCTTTCCGCCTCCGCCTGCTTCGCGATGGCGCGCTGCATCTCCTGCGGCAAATCGATGTTCTTCACCTCGACAGTCGAGACCTTTACCCCCCAAGGCTCAGTCTGCCGGTCGAGGATCTCCTGCAACTCGCGATTGATCTTTTCCCGGTTTGCCAGAAGCTCGTCCAGGTCCACCTGCCCCAGCACGCTGCGCAAGGTAGTCTGCGAGAGCTGGCTCGTAGCGTAGAGGTAGTTCTCCATCTCCACCACCGCGCGCACAGCATCCACCACCCGAAAGTAGATCACCGCCGACACCTTCACCGTCACGTTGTCATGGGTAATGACGTCCTGCGACGGGACGTCCATCGCAACTATCCTGAGCGACACGCGCACCAGCCGGTCGATACCCGGGATGATGAGCACGATGCCGGGGCCGCGGACCTTCTTCACCCTACCCAGTCTGAAGAGGACCCCCCTCTCATATTCGGGGAGTATGCGAATGGCATTGGCGAGGAAAGCTACTATCAGGACAAGAACGAACAATACCGGGAACAGGTCGAACACGTTCATGATCCCCTCCGAGAAATAGTTGTGGTCCGCAAAGGCCCGCCAAAGTATAACTAAGCAACAGTCTCAGTCAATTGCTGGCTTGCCAAAACTCTTCATCCATGTTATTGAAGAAACCTCTAACAATGGGAACTGGCGCATGAAACAGAACATCAAGATACTGGTTATTGAAGATGACGACAGCAGCCGCGAGGCGCTGCTCATCCTTTTGAAGTCGATCGGCTTCACGGTCAAGGGATGCAGCAGCGGTCAGGACGGTTTGGGCGTCCTGTCGGGCGAGCCGTTCGACATCGTCATCACCGACCTTTTTCTCCCCGACCTGAACGGGATCGATATCCTGACCCGGGTAAAGGAGAGTTCCCCCCGCACCGAGGTCATCCTGGTCACCGGGTACGGCTCCGCCGAGACCGCGGTGCAGGCGATGAAGAAAGGGGCCTACGATTACATCACCAAGCCCCTCAACATAGAAGAACTCCGCATCATCATCGACAAGGCCCTTGAGAAGGGGCAGCTCGTCAGTGAAAACGTCTACCTGAAAAAGCAGCTCAGGGATAAGTACGAGTTCGCCAACATCATCGGCAACTCCCAGGCGATGCAGCAGCTCTTCTCGAGGATGAAGCGGATCATCAAGACCGACTCCACCGTCCTCATCCTGGGCGAATCGGGAACCGGCAAGGAGCTCGTCGCCAAGGCGATCCACTTCAACGGCAACCGCAAGGACAAGCCGTTCATAGCCGTCAACTGCTCCGCCATACCCGAGAACCTTCTGGAGAGCGAACTCTTCGGGCACGTCAAGGGGGCCTTCACCGGCGCGGTGAAGGAAAAGGTGGGCAAATTCGAGGCAGCCAACTACGGCACCATCTTTCTCGACGAGATCGGCACCCTCCCCATGCATCTGCAGACCAAGCTCTTGCGCGTGCTGCAGGAGCAGGAACTGGAGCGGGTCGGCTCCAACAAGCAGATCAAGCTCGACGTGCGCGTAGTCTCCGCCACCAACGTGAACCTTGAGGAAGAAGTCGCGCGCGGCAATTTCCGCGAGGATCTATTTTACCGGCTCAACGTCATCCCCATCCTGATTCCCCCCTTACGGGAGCGAATCGAAGACCTGCTTCCCCTCACCAAGCACTTCCTGGATAAGAACTGCCGTTCCATGCAGCGTCCCATCATGCACATAGACAAGGAGGCGTTGGAAGCGCTGGAGGCGTATCCCTGGAACGGGAACGTGCGCGAGCTTGAGAACATCATCGAGCGGATTGTGGCGCTGACCGAGGGAGACCTGATCACCTTGCGGGACCTGCCGGCGAACATAGTGAAGAGCTACGTAGAAGGGACCCCCACCAGCGTCACCCCCGCCGGCATAGACATGGTAGCCGCCATCAACGAGATAGAAAAGCGGATGATAGGCGAGGCGTTGCAGCTAGCAGGCGGAGTGAAAGCCCGCGCCGCCGTCATGCTCAACATAAACAGGACCACCCTCGTGGAGAAGATGCGCAGATTGGGGATTCCGCTATAGCGCGGCGCCCAGAAGACGTCTTCTCCACCGGTCGTCGCCCCCCCCTCTCCTTGCCGCCCCCGCCCCCCAAAAAACCAGCATCAACTTCTAGCAGCCAAAAGCTATCCAGTCCTCCTGCCAGACTTCAAACCGAGTTTGCCCATCCGCCCTCTCAAGGTATTTGGGTTGATACCGAGTAGTTCTGCCGCACCTCCCGGCCCATGTATCTTCCCATTCGTCAATTTTAGGACGTTGCTGATATGCGCGGTCATGGCTTCATCAAGACTTATATGGCCAGCAGCTTTACCTTCAATTACATGTTTAAATTCGCCACCCTTGTCATCCGACAGCAGAGAATCGAATCTTAACTGCCCTCCTCGATGCCGGATCAACTCCCTCTCCACCAAGTTTTCCAGCTCCCTGACGTTCCCCGGCCACCCGTAGTTCATCAGTCTCTCCAACGCACCTGGCACAATGGCGGGTGGGATGGCTATGCCAAGCTCACGGCATTTAACCATCACAAAATGTCGGGCGAGAGCAGGAACATCTTCTCTTCTTTGTCTTAGCGGCGGCACGATTATCGGAAACACGTTCAATCTGAACCACAGATCCTCCCTGAACCGGTTTTCGGTGACCATGCTCTCGAGGTTTCGGTGGGTCGCCGCTATCACCCTGATATCCACTGGGATAGGCCTATCCCCTCCCACCCGTTCTATTTCCCTTTGCTGAAGCACCCGCAAGAGCCTCACCTGCGCCTGAGGCGGCAGCTCCCCGATTTCATCGAGAAAGATGGTCCCCCCAGTTGCCCGCTCGAAGCGGCCACGCTTTTCGGTGACTGCTCCGGTAAAGGCCCCCTTTTCGTGGCCGAAAAGCTCGCTATCTATAAGGCCCTCTGGGATGGCGCCGCAGTTCACCTTGATGAAGGGGCCGTCCTTGCGCGGCGAAGCAAAGTGGATGGCATTGGCGATCACTTCTTTCCCGGTCCCGGTTTCTCCCATCAAGAGCACCGTATTGGAAAGCGGAGCCACCTGTTGGACCATTTCCATGACGTTTCTCAGCCCCGTGTTCCCGCCGATGATCTCGTCCCCCAACTTTGGCGCCAGTTCGCTGCGCAGGAAGCGGTTGTCGTCCAAGAGTATGTCCCGGTATCTGACCACGGCTTCGTGGGCTAATGCGTTGGCAAGGGCCATGGCAAAGGGCTCGACAACCACCGAAAGCAGTGCCATGTGGTCTGATGTGTACCTCTTTTCGCCTTTTGCCCGCAGGATCAGGAAGCCGATAAGTTCGTCTTCGATACGCAGAGGCATGGATAGGTCCGAGCACCCCTCAAGCTTGATTAAGGGGGCGAAGGTACGGATCCTCTCGTCCGCATCCGAAGCGTTCAGTATAAAGGGAGCGCGCAGTCCGCCGAGCCACTCCCAGACCCCTTCTGGAAGCGGGACGATCTCCACCGGCGGCCTGTGGCCTACCGAGGCGAACGCGATACGACGGGTGGCCCCCAGGCTCTTGTCCGGTATATCGAGGAACATGTGATCGATTGGGAAGTGATCCCGCAAGTACTCGAAAGCCCTCTCGAAGGCGATGTTGATCTGCAGGCTGCTGCAGATCCTGAGCGTCACTTCTCTGAAGAATTCGTCTTTTTCGACAGCCATAATAATTAAACGCTCCGCTAAACAGAATTGCTCATCCACTGTAACGCTATGCTGTCAGTGACGTGTTTTGAAATTGTCATATTCAGCAAATTACCGGATTACGCAAAGTCTGGCAATAGCCAGTTGTCATATTTGGTTTTTAATTCCTACCCATCCACCTTATTATCCTGTTTTTGCAATATTTTTTGCTTGGCACGCATATCGCTTTGATTTCAAATCGCAAATGATTCGCCGAAGGCATTTGCCTGATTTTCACCAAAAAATGGAGGTATACAATGAGCAACGTGATCGAAATCGTCGAATTCACCGATCCGGTTTGCACCTGGTGCTGGGGCAGCGAGCCTGTTCTGCATAAGCTGGAAACTAGATATGGCGAACAGGTAAAAGTCAGTTTTATCATGGCAGGTTTGGTTAAGGACATCACGGCGTTTTACGACAGCTACAACGACATCGGAGGAGACCCGGTCCGCTCCAATAGGCAAATCGCAAAGCATTGGCTTGAAGCTTCCCAGCGTCACGGAATGCCTGTAAAAATCGATGGATTCGGGTTGTTTTCTCGGGAGCGGGTGTCTTCGTACCCGTTGAATATCGCTTACAAAGCAGCACAAATACAAGATCAAACCATGGCCAACAGATTTCTTAGGCGCATTCGTGAAGCATCTGCTGCCGAGGCGAAGTTGACAAATACGACCGAGGTATTGGTAGAATTGGCCTCCGAAGTAGGTCTGGATGTCGCCCGCTTTGTGGAGGATTTTTCCAGCGGAGCCGCCCAGGAGGCTTTCGAGCAGGATCTCGCGACAACGGAACGATATAATGCCCGAGGTTTTCCCACTTTTCTCGTGCGATTTGCTGGAAAGGAGACTCTTCTACGTGGATACAGGAGGTATGAAGATTTCAAGGCTGTGATTGGACTGATGACAGAAGAAACAATTATTGAGCGGCCGACTCCCGCCAGCGAAGAGGCAATCTTTGCCTTTATACGAAGATACGGCTCAGTCGCACCCGTCGAAATCGCAACGACCTTCGACCTGACTGGTGGAGAATTGGCATCCACGCTGGCTTCGCTTGTGCTCAAACAGACAATCGTGTGCCGTGAAGCGGGAAATGGATATTTTGTATCCCCCAAAATTAGTTCAGCGGCTTGCGATACTGCAACCGGCATCTGCAAGGCAGTTTGACCGTAAACTAGAAAACGTTAGTCCCCATCCAGAAAAAGGCCTTGTCAAATCAGCTCCCTAAATCCGATACAGAAGGAGACAGTCATGAAAACCGAAAAATTCACAGCGACAAACGCAGCCATGCTTCTCATCGATCATCAAGTCGGAACCCTAAGTTGGTGCTGCAACATCCCTCAAGAATTGATCAAAAATAACACACGTGCGCTGGCTCGCGCAGCGAAGGCGCTGGATATGCCTCTGATTCTCACAAGCAGCATGGAAGAATACACACAGGGGCCCCTACTCAAGGATTTGGAAGAGATCGCACCGGAAGAGTACGCTCGCCGGGTGAAGCGGTTCGGGGTAGTGAACGCTTGGGATGATCCCAACTACAAGGCGGCTGTCATGGCAACCGGACGGCGGAATCTCATCATCGCGGGTCTCACTAACGATGTTTGCATCGTTTACCCGGCGATAAGCGCAGTAGAGGAAGGCTTCAGCGTGCAGGTAGTAGTCGATGCCGGCGGTTCTCCGACCCAGATCGCAGATGAAACCGCCTTGAGGCGCATGGAGCGTGCGGGGGTGACTCTCACGTCGACCAATCAGCTCATCGCCGAGCTGGCGGGCTCGTGGACAAACGAAGGCGGCTCCAAACTGATCCAGATATTGTTCGAAGAAGTGTTGGTACACCTCGGCAAACCGTCTGCCTAAACGGCCTCTGTACAATCTAGCATGGCATTTTGCCCCTCAGGAGCCATCCTGTGGGGCAAAATGCCATCAGAGGTATCAGTCGGAGCCGGCTGAGGCGATCTCCGACTTGTTCTCTTTCACCACACCATATTTCACATCGAATTTGTTCTTTTTCCCCTCAGTGCACTTGAATTGATCCCTCCTACGCCTCCTGGGCCATGAATTTGCCATTTATAAAACCTGTGCGCAATGCAGACATATTGCATCGGCTAGATTTGATGGGCCTGTTTTCGCTCTCTTTGGCAACTTGTGCAGCGCAATGGCATTGCCTTATTCAGTAAATTGTTGAATTTGACAAAACAAAGCGATGCTGTTTTGTTTTATTTGGTGAATAGCCAAACCGTACGCCTGCAACAATCTGTTATCACTATACAATTTATTTGGCATGGATGTCGCTATGGCAATCGTAAATTGATCGCCGTAAGTCTTAATGTCGGTCGTTTTCTAGTTTCACGAGACAGGGGTATTACCAATTACGCCCCCAATACCGGATCTCGCTACCATTCATAAAGCAATATGGGAGGGAAAGACAATGTATGGGTACCAGTTGACATTTTTTACCCAGCAGGATCGAACACATAAGAATCGGTGTCTGGGGGAATGGCTCATCGAGGAGGCGCTTTGCATGGGCATCAAAGGCGCAACGATGTTCACTGCAGCAGAAGGTTTTGGTCGAGAGCGAAAGCTACACTTCGTAGGATATTTTGATGTCTCCGATCAACCGATAGAGGTCTCCATGGCGGTCAGCGAGGAGGCGGCCAGCATATTTTTAGAACATTTGAAACAGGAAGGAATCGATGTCTTTTATATCAAGTCGCCTATCGAATTCGGCACAACAGGGAATCGGTAAGCGATCCGACGGCTTTACAAGCTTCGTTTAACACTTGTCTGGGGTAGATCATGCGGTTTGGAAATGAAAACGACTTTGACATGACTGGAGAGTTCGCAAACCGGCCGGATGCACGAAAATACATCCGCCACTTGCCCGTGTTCCTGAGCCTTGCCTTCCTGGGCGCATGTGCCGTCGGCCCTGATTTCAAGAGGCCGGTGAGCACGCCTCCCGCGCACCTCATGGAGACCACCGGCGAAACCGGCAGGCAGAGCCAGGTAGTGACGGGGAAGATGGAGACGGCATGGTGGACGCTGTTCAACGACGAGATTCTGAGCGAACTTCAGGAGCGCGCTCAGAGAGGGAACTTCGATCTGCAGTTGGCGGCTGCGCGTCTGGCGCAAAGCCGTGCGCAGACCGGCATAGCTAATTCTGCAGGGCTTCCGCATCTCAGCATAGGCGGCTCCTATGCGCGGGCCGCAGACAGCGCTAACGGCCAAATGGCGCTACTTGGCGCTCCCGACACCCCCTACGACATTATGCAGGCGGGATTCAACGCGAGTTGGGAAATCGACATGTGGGGGCACGCCCGGAGGACCAGCGAGTCTGCCGCGGCATCGCTGCAGGCAAGCGCGTTCCAACGAGAAGGGGTGCGCGTGTCGCTTGCCGCCGAGGTAGCCCGCACCTACATCCAGTTGCGCCACGTCCAGACGCAATTGGACATTACCCGCCAAAACCTGGCCATTGCCGAGAATGCCCTGAAGCTGGCGGACAGTCGTGTAAAAAACGGCATAGCCACCCGCTTCGAGTCGGCAGCATCATCAGCACAGTTGGCGTCGACCAAGGCGCTGATCCCTCGCCTGGAGGAGCAACGTGACGCGCTGATGAATGCCCTCGCCTTGCTGCTTGGCGAACCTCCTCGTACCCTGGATGCCATGTTGACACCGACGCACCAAATCCCGCCCGTGCCAAGCGAGGTGCCAATCGGTTTATCCTCTGAACTTGCTCGCCGTCGCCCCGACATCCTCCAAGCCGAAGCACGTCTTCATGCTGCAACAGCTGCCATCGGTGCAGCCAAAGCTGACTTTTATCCGCGCATCAGCCTGAACGGCAGCCTTGGTTTCCAGTCCCTCAACCTGGATACCTTCGGCAACTGGGCATCGCGCACCTTCGCGGTGGGACCGACTCTCTACCTGCCCATCTTCGAAGGGGGGAGGCTGAGAGGCACGCTTGCCCTTAGCGAGGCCCGTCAACAGGAGGCGGTGATCGCCTATCAGAAAACGGTGCTGCATGCCTGGCACGAGGTCGACGATGCGTTGAGCTCTTATTCCGAGGTACAGCGGCGCGGCGAACAACTGGCCCTGGCCTTCGGCCAATACCGCCAGGCTTACCAAGTTGCGCTGCGTCGCTATGAGCAGGGTGCCGCCGAGTACCTGATGGTCCTGACCGCACAACGCTCGTTATTGGCCAGCCAGATGGAACTTGCGGACAACACCAGCCGAGTTTCGTTAGCCATGGTCAACCTGTACAAAGCGCTGGGGGGGGGATGGGCAGCCCAGACGGATGAAAAGGGAGGGCAGCGATGAGCGCGAATCAGGCTACGCCCGCTCCCCCACCTGCCGGCAGCATGCCAGCGGCTCCGTTCAATGGCCGTCTGCTCACCGGTTTTATAGGTATCGTGATTTCCGCCATGATGGCGGGTCTCAGCAACCGCGTCGGTGCACTGGCCTTGGTCGATATTCGCGGTGTACTCGGCCTAGGGGTAGACGAGGCGAGTTGGCTTAATACCGTTTACATAGCTGCGGAATTGATCGCCATGCCTTTCTCTATCTGGTTGTCAACGATCATGTCCCTGCGGCGCTTCCACATGCTGGTAACCGGCTTATTCGTTCTGCTTTCTTTTGTTATTCCCTGGATACACGACTGGTCAGCCTTGTTGATGTTGCGCAGTCTTCAAGGGTTGGCGGGCGGCATGCTGATACCAATTCTGATGGTGGCAGCACTACGTTTTTTCCCTTTGCCGGTTCGCCTGTATGGCATGTCGCTATATGCCCTGACGGCTACTTTCTCGCCCAATCTCGGATTCTGGCTGGCCGGCACCTGGGTCGATATCTTGTTTGATTGGCGGCTGATTTATTGGCAAAACCTGCCTCTGGGACTGCTGGCGATCGTGATGGTGTATTGGGGAATTCCTCAGGATCCGACCAGACCGGAACGCTTTAAACAGACCGATTGGTTCGGCATGGTCTGTGGCGTGATTGGGTTAGGAATGATCGCTATCGGGCTAGACCAGGGCGAGCGAATGGATTGGTGGCGCTCGTACTTGATCTGCTGGCTGATTGGCGGTGGTATATCAATGACAGTGGTTTTCCTTATCTGTCAGTGGTATTACCCGATCCCATTCATAAAGCCGCAGTTGCTTGTACAAAGACGAAATCTAGGAATGGGCTTCTCAATTTTCGTTTTCCTGCTGATGGTCATGTTGTCCAGTTCAAAACTGCCGGCGATGCATCTTGAAGCCCTATGGGGCTACCGCAGTCTGCAAAACAGCCCAATCGGGCTGCTCATTGCAGTGCCTCAACCGATTCTATCGCTGGGGGTAGCCTTATTGCTGTACCGAAAATGGGTAGATGCCCGCATTGTGATGGCATCTGGAATAGCTTTAATCGCTGCTGCTTGCCTTATCTGCACACATATCACCTCCAGCTGGATTATTGAACAACTGGTGCTGGCCCAAGTTTTACAGGCCGTCGGGCAGGCCATGGCCGTGGTTTGCCTGTTGTTCCTGACGACCAGCGTTGTGCAACCGATGGAAGGTCCATATGTGGCCGGCACCATCAATACCCTGCGCGCCTTCGGAGTAATTTTCGGTGGTGCTGTGATCGGTCATTTCTTCCGTCTGCGTCAGCATTTTCATTCGGAGATGCTGGTGGACCGCATCGGCCTGATTTCCGCGAGTATTCCGCTATCCCAAGACAACCTTGCCGCATTAACCGACAGTGCTCGTCAGCAGGCTTTTGTTTTGGCCAATGCTGACAGCTATCGGATGCTCGCCGCGCTGGCGGTGCTGCTCATACCTTTCGTATTAAGAATGGATTACATAGCGGCTCCGGCCAGGCAAACCTCAGCACCTATCACAAAGAAAGGATAAGACAATGGCATTTCCAAAAACAGCAATGATCATCTCCGGCCTCGTTTTAGTGTCCGTAGTCGGAGCGGGTATTTACCTTCTCAATCGTCACCAATCCGATGCGGGTATGCAATCAACCGATGATGCATATGTGCGGGCGGATTTTACCTTGGTAGCCCCGCGGGTAAACGGGCAGATAGCTCGTGTTCTTGTGGATGATAATGAAACCGTAAAGGCTGGTCAGCTGCTGGCTGTAATCGACGACCACGATCTTAAGGTTGCCGTACAGAGCGCACAAGCGGAGGCAGGAGCAGCGCAGGCCGCCATTGAAAGCCTGAAGGCAACCATCAAGCGAAATGCGTCAACCATTCAGCAGGCTCAGGCTGCCGTAAGGTCGGATGAAGCTTCGATCGCCCTCGCTAAGGCCAATGCCGAGCGTTATCGGAATTTGTCAACTGATGGTTCAGGAACTCGCCAGGAAGCTCAGAATGCGGATACCCAATTACAGGTGCACCTGGCAGCGCTCGACCGCGACAAGGCAGGGGTAGAAGCAGCCCGACAGCAAACCTCGATACTTGAAGCCGATCTGAAAAAAGCGGAAAGCTCACTGGAGCGTGCGAAGGCCGTACAGGCTGCCGCCGAGCTCAACCTTTCCTATACCAAGATCGTCGCTCCCATAGACGGGACCATAGCACGCCGTTCCGTGCGCCAGGGCGCATTCGTCACCACCGGTATGCCTTTGCTGGCAGTGGTGCCGCTGGATAAGGTGTATATCGAAGCCAACTTCCGCGAAACACAACTTGCCCGCATTCGCCCGGGACAATCCGTTACAATCCGTGTTGATACCCTGCCTGGCGTGGTGCTGTCGGGCAGCGTCGCAAGTTTATCGCCGGCAAGCGGTGCTTCATTTGCCCCTGTAGCTCCGCAGAACGCAACTGGCAATTTCACCAAAATTATTCAGCGCTTGCCGGTTCGCATAAGTATTACCCCCGGACAAGTCGCCAGCGGGCAGTTACGAGTTGGCATGTCCGTACAGCCAACGATTGAGATCTGTGAAGGCAAGGGGAGCGTTTAAAGACAGCCCAAGGCGGGTGAGGAAGGATAAACAACCAAAGAATATTGGGGAATGCCTCCAATAGACTGTAGAAAATCACTAAGAAGGAGAACATTATGGCAAGACTACTCTACGTTACCTGCAACCTTAAACCTCTGGAGATTTCCCGGAGCCTCTCGGTCGGGAACGAATTCCTGCATGAATACCTCAAACAAAATCCTGACGACGAGGTGCATTTTCTCGACCTTTACCGCGACCACATCCAGCGGATCGATGCCGATGTTCTCTCCGGCTGGGGGAAACTGCGGAGTGGCGCGAGCCTTGCGACCCTCTCCGACGACGAGCAGCGCAAAGTCAGCCGCATCTGGAAGCACGCAGACCAATTCATCGCAGCGGACAAGTACGTGTTCGTGACACCGATGTACAATCTCGGCTTTCCGGCGGAATTCAAGATGTATATAGATGCGGTATGCGTGGTCGGCAAAACTTTCACATACACCCCTGCCGGCGCTGTCGGTCTTTTGAAAAACCAGGGCAGAAAGTGTCTCCATATTCACTCGAATGGCGGCTTCCATTACGGCAAGGAAGAGGACCACTCCGTCCCTTATCTCAAATCAATTATGGGCTTCATGGGGATCGAAGACTTTGAATCGGTCGTCTTGGAGGGGGTCGACGCCATGCCGGACTTGGCAGAAGAATTCAAACAAGCAGCCGTAATAAAGGCCCATCTAGCCGCGCAGAGCTTTTAAGGGATGAAAGGGGTCGTATTGCTAACCTTGTTCGCCTGGGTCTGCGTCTGTCTGATAGCCTTTTTCCATAAGAGAGAACGGTGAGGAGCTGGCAGAGCCCAGATAGGCACCGCCGACCGGCCTCGGTCCTGGGGCCCGGGCATAGGCGAACCGGGGGGGGCGCAGAAGTCGCGGCGCCCCCCCTCCCCTGCTGTCACTTGCCGGGTCTCCGCTATTCCGGAGTCCAGAAGCGTCCCTCCTTGCCGAGCTTTTTCAACGACAGCAACAACTCGGATGCGTACTCATTAACTCTTGACACATAGTCCGGCTGCAGACGATTCCTGCAGAGGTTCCCGCCGAAAACCGACGCCCAATCGGATAAAGGCATGACGGACTCAGCCGAGGCGGAATCATAATGGGACCAGTTCCTCACGTGCTCTTCCGACCGGAAGAGATTCATGCGGCTTCAAGCCGAGCCCCATGTCACTTCTCCCGTCAACGCCTTCGAGAACGGGATATTCATGTGCCCTGCTACCATTGGCGGATTGACCTCCAGTATCTCGTTGTCACGCATCCTGATGGTGATCGGTTCCCCGCAGTCAAGGCAATTGGTGTCGATACGGATCTCGGTATTGGGAAATAGCCAGCGCACGGCCAGCACTTCGAGGCCTCACTGGCCGTACCACTTCTGCTGTCCCTCGACCGTCACACGGTATTGGGTCGGTACATTGGAAAAAGGCGCCCAGGACTCGACCAGATCCGTGTCTTTGACGAACCAGCAGCCTATGACGGACTCGGCCGCCTTGTGCTGTGCCTGCCTCGCTTCTTCGGGCGACACCCTGAGAGTTCCCGCGAGTTCGGTGTAGTGCGGTGCCCGCCCCGTCTTCTTGAAATGCTCCACGACAGCAGTGTAAGCTCGCTGCACTAATGTGTCTTGCATACGCTCCTCCCTTTCAACGTGGAAATGCTCAGTAGGAGTCTACCTGCCTTTCTTTGAATTGGAAACTACTCACAAACAAAAGATCAACTTCCAGCCAGACGCTGACACAAATCTTGTCGTTCTGACATAGCCACACCCTTATGAGCAAAAACTGTCGATGTCTCTTACAAAGTATTGAAAGAACGTCGATTTACTTAACATCATGCCGCGGTCTGCGCTTACCCTAACACAGACATTTAAGGTGTTTAAGTGCTTGGCTCTATATTTGCTGCCTACCCACTTTTTGTCAAATCCAAAGGAACAGGGAGGAAGGCTATGAAGGCTACCAGCAAGATCATCGTCAAATTGTGTCTGTCTGTAGCGCTTTTAGCTGTCGCAGTTCCGGCAGGGGCCGTCCAGATCAACTTTACGGGCGGGACAGTGGTATTGGCCGATAGCTCGACCGGCACCACCAACAACAGCTTGAACTTCAGCAACGTGGCCTATTACGACGAGGGGGGATTCAGACTGAGGTTCATAGACCAATCGGCTACCTCCTTCAGCTCCTACATCGGTGACTACTATAACGCCAGCAACGACGTCATACATGGTCACTGGGCCACCGGCGATTACGGCACCCTCACGAAGATCCTGGTAACGAAACTCGACGGTTCAGCTTTCGATTTGAATTACTTCGTACTCACGAGCAATACCGAGGTCGGCGGGTCTTTGGCGACAGGCAACGAGCAGGCCTACATCCACGCCTCTACCGACGGGGTCTCCAGCAACTACTTCGAAACGCTCCCCGCGGAAAATTGGGGCTTCCCCGCTACCCAGGTCTTCCTCGGCTCGCAGTTCGACGACATCAAGGCGTTCTGGTTCACCTCCGGGCCTCGTGTGGACTGCTTCGGCATGGACAACTTCTATATCGATGAAGAAGCTCCGCCTGCCGTGCCCGAGCCGTCCACCATACTTCTGCTAGGCGCAGGGCTCGCGGGTCTGGCTGTGTGGCGCAAGCGCAAGGCAGCATAAGATCTAACCGGCATTCCATAGAAAGAAAGGGCCGCGGCATTACGCCACGGCCCTTTTCATTTCAGATCTCGATCCTGAACTCTGCACCGTCGTTGACATTCCGAGCGGTTAAACGCCCCCCCATTTTTGTCTCGATGATCGTTTTGGACATGAACAGACCGACCCCGGATCCCTTCCCCTGGGCTTTGGTTGTAAAAAAGGGGTCAAATATTTTACCGATGATTCCTTCCTCGATGCCTCCGGCTGTGTCGGTAATCGTTACTACTACCCTGCCATTTTCTGTCCATGAACGCACGGCAACCCGGGCATTGAGCGTCCGTCTCTCAAAAATGGTATCCCTGGCGTTCAACAGTATGTTCAAGATCACCTGACCAAATTCGTTTGAATACCCGTCAACTTGAGGTTGACCAGTTGAACTGACATCTATGGCAATTTGCTGTTCCTTGAAACTTTCTTCTATGAAAGAAACTGCTTTCGCTATAATCTGTTCCACATTGAACAATGACTTCTGTGTGTCGGGAGCAGAGAAAACACGGAAATCATCGATAGTCTTGGACAATTGAAAGATGATTTTCAGGGCTTCGCCGACGTTGGCATCAAGGAATTCATGGTCCAATTCCTTGACCATTTCCAGTTCCTGAAGCTTCAGTGCGACGACGTTGAGCGGTTGGCGCCAGTGATGGGCAATGTTGCTCAGCATCTCACCCATCGCCGCCACTCGGCTCTGCTGAGTCAGCATCTGGTCCTTTTCCCGGAGTTCTTCCATCGCCCGGATCCGTTCCGCCGTTTGAGTCTCCAAATCGTGATAGGTTTTCGACAGTTCCACGTTTTGCGCGGCAAGTTCCGAACGATTTATTTCCAGTTCCCTGGTCCGCCCGGCGACCCGTTTTTCCAACTCTTCATTTGTTTTTAATAAGACCGCTTCGGCCTCCTTAAGACGGGTCAGAGCGTCTTGAAGCTCCCCGACCTTCTCCTCGAGCTTCGCCGTTACGATTTCGTCATACTTTTTGAGGAAGTGCTTTTCCTCTTCCACGGGCTCAACGTACTGGCTTGCTTTTTTCCCTGCCGATAGTTTCTCCAGGACGGCAGCAATGAGGTTCCACAACTCTTCCGGCTCCTTCGGCTTAACGATAAAAGTCTCGGCACCGAGCGAGAGGGCCAGTTCCTCTTCCTTGTAGCCGGTATAGACGGCGGAGTAGAAGATAAACGGGATGTCTTTGAGTTCCGGTTCCATCTTGATCAGACGCAGGAACTGAAATCCATCCATCCGCGGCATCAAGGCGTCCGAGATGATCAGGTCCGGCTTGTTGATCTGAGCCGTCTCATAGGCCTCCTCGCCGTTGCTGGCTTCCCAGATGGTCTCAAAACCGTGGTGCTCCAGGGTTAAGCGCAACAGTTTTCGATCATTACTGTTGTCGTCAACGACGAGCAATTTCATTGTCAGACTCCATTCATTTAGTGGCGCGGGAAATTCCCACAGCCTTCTCGATCTGCTCGACGATGGTAATCGGATCGATGGGCTTTTCGAAATAGCCGTCGCAGCCGGCCGCCAAGGTCTTCTCCCGATCGCCCGTCATGGCGTTGGAAGTGATGGCCACGATCGGGGCCGCCTTGTCAGGCGACGCTTTGCGGATTCGGCGCGTAACCTCATACCCGTCGAAATCCGGGAGGTTGATGTCGACGATGATGAGATCGAAGCTCGATTCCAAGGCAACACTTACCCCCGCGGCTCCTGTTTCGGCGGAGGTCACCTTGTAGCCTGCCCGTTCCAGAGCGAACCTGATCAAGCCAAGGTTGTCCCGATTGTCTTCGATAACCAGTACCTGCTTCATAACTTCATACTCCCTGATGTTCCAGTCCACCCGATAAAAGGCTGCCAGCCTTAGACGATCAGGACACGCGTTCCTTCGCCTCTGCATCGGCGCCGACCGTGACCGGAATCCGGATGGTAAAGGTCGAACCTTGTCCGACGGCGCTGACAAAAGTTATCGTCCCCCCCAGCACCTCCCTCACCAGCTTGTTGGTAAGGTAGAGGCCAAGCCCGGTTCCGGAAACCGTTCCCCTGAGCGAAGAGTCAAGCCGTCGGAAGGGCTGAAACACCAGCTTGGCATCCTGCTCGCTGATGCCTATCCCGGAGTCGGCCACGGAGATTTCGGCCCAGGTCCCATCGAAATTTACTGCGAGCTGAATCGATCCTTCTACCGTGTACTTCATGGCATTACTGAGCAGGTTCAACACAGCCTGCAGCAGCCGGCGCCGGTCGGCCAGCAGTTGCAGGTGGATATTGGTGACGGGAAAGGCCAACCCCTTACCCCTGATTTCGGGCTCCAGCTGCTGGGCCGCCTCCTGCACCAGATCGAAGAGGTCGAACTCCTCATTATGTACCTCGATTTGACCCGCTTCGATCTTGGAAACGTCGATGACGTCGTTTATCAGGGAAAGGAGGTGCTTGCCGGCGCGCAGTACGATGGCCAGATTCTCCTTCTGGGTCGGCTGCAGAGGTCCGAGCCACTCATTGAGGATGATGCTCGAATACCCTATCACCGAATTCAGCGGGGTGCGCAGCTCGTGGCTCATGGACGCGATGAACATCGACTTCAGGCGGTCGACTTCCTTGAGCTTCTCGTTGGCGGCTGCGAGCTGGGCGCTCTTCTCGTTCAGTTCCTGGGTCCGCTCCGCTACGCGGGTCTCAAGATTGAGGTTCAGGGCGGTCAGTTCTTCCTCTAAACGTTTGCGGTCGGAGATGTCGATCCCTATCCCTATCAAACAGGTCTTGCCATCGATCTCGGTTCTCAAACCGGTGAAGAAGTATGGGGCGCTGCTGCCGTCTTTGGCCACGAACCCGGCCTCCACATTCGACGCCCCTTTGACGAAGACCTCTTGTATCCTGCTCTGGAGCAGCGCCTTATCCTTTTCTACGAAAAAGTCCAGCGGCTGCAGACGCAAGATCTCTTCCGGCGCATAACCGGTAACCCGCTCGAAGTTTTTGTTCCACCTGAGGAAGTTCATCTCCTGGTCGTATAGATAGACGACACCGGGAAGGCTGTCGATAAGAGCTTCCGAGAAGGCGTGCTCGCGTTTAATCTCGGCCTCGGCATGTTTGCGATCGGTGATATCCTCGACGCTGGACCAGATGAAACGGGCTTTGTTACGTTCAATGATGCGACCATGGAGCCGGACCGGGACCAAGCGGCCGTCCCTGCGGCAGTACTCCTTCTCGTACGGACCATAAAAGCCCACCGTTTCGAGCCGTTCAAGTCGCATTCTTTCCTGGTCCTCGTATTTCTCAGGAGTTATCTCCCAATAGCTAAGTCCCAGCGTCTCTGCGACTGTTCTCCCCAAAATGTCGGCATAAGCAGTGTTCACGTCCACGAGCACACCGTCCATGCTGCATAGGGCAAGGCCGATAGGAGAGAGTTCGAACAAGGTACGGTTATAATTTTCGATCTCCTTCAGCGCCGCCGTCCGCTCTTGAACCGCATTGCGGAGGCGCCGTTGCCGATCGTAAATCTGGAAGACAATGAAAGCGAGACAGGACGCAGTAAAAAAGGTCCCCAGCCTGAAGATCAGGAGATCTCTGCGGACGGGAGCCTCCCATCCGCCTTTTGGAACGGCTGCAAGTTCCCAGTAGCCTTCAGGAAGCCCGATGTGCAGCATGACCGGCGACTTGGCGAATATCCCGGCGTCACCGTAAAAAACCTTCCCGGCTCGATCCCGCACCGTCATGTCAAGGCGATCTTGACGATCCAGTCCCGCCTCTGCGAGAACTGACGGGATATCGATGACCAAGGTCGCGAACCCCCAGAACTCCCCCTTGGCGAAGACCGCTTTGCGCGCCACCACTCCGAGGCCTCCTTGACGCAATTCATAGGGGTTGCTCAGAGTGGTGCCCCGGCTGTTCAAAGTCCTTAAGGCATCTTCCCGCGTTAGTGGAGCGAGAAACAGATCAAGTTCCATCGCCCGCTCGTTTCCTTTGACCGGGTAAAGGTAACGGATGACGCCTTCCCTGGTTATGGCAAAAAGGCGAACGTCCTTGGCCCCCGCATGGAGCCCAGCGGCATAAACGTCGAACCGTCTCCCGAAATCCGACTCAGAAGTATTCGCCTCGGTAAAGGCATAAAGCCCTTCCAGGAGTGCGACCCTCCTGGTGATGCCGGCCGACAACGCATATCCCTTGGTGCCGAGGAGGATTGCGGCAGATCCGCGTTCTTTGCCGGCCAGATATCCCTCATATATCCGGTTAGCGACAAGGCAACCTATCACGGCCAGGACCAGCAGGAAGAGCAGTGCCGTCAATGACTGCCGCAAGGAGGAATACACTGTCCGCCCGCGCCTTCCGGGTATTTCCGGATCCGTATGTTGTCCTGAGGTGAGATCCATCTTGGTCTTCTCCTTCAGGCAGCGGGTTTGCTGTCAATCTCGATCCTGAACTCTGCACCGTCAACTATGTCACGAAAGGTGAACCTCCCGTTCATCCGTTTCTCGATTATCTTTCGCGCCAAGGACAGCCCGAGCCCGGTCCCCTTCTCCGGGGGTTTAGTCGTGAAATAGGCATCAAAGATCTTGTCCCTAATCTCTTCGGGTATTCCGCCCGCATTGTCCGAGATAGTGAGGACCGTCTTGCCGTCCTCAGAAAAGGTCCTGATCGTGATGGCACGGTTCGCTATCTCCTCGCGGGCCAGAAAGGCGTCCCGCGAGTTTACCAGAAGGCTGAGCAGCACTTGGCAGCACTCTCCGATGTAGCCGTAGATATCAGGATCCCCCGATTGGTCTGCATGAACCGTGATCTGCTGGGTTTTTAGGACACCTTCTATAAGGGCGAGCGTTTTCCTTATCATCTCCCCGGCCTTAAAGACCTCTTTTTCCTTGCTCGGCTTGAAGAAATCCCTGAAATCGTCGATAGTTGCGGACATGTGCATAACAAGTTGCCTCGCCTTATCCATCTGCGCTTTCAGGTATTCCTCCGTGAATTCGCCACCCCCGTACACCATCGGCATTTCCTGAACGATTAAGCCCATGATGTTAAGAGGCTGACGCCACTGATGCGCTATGTAGCCGATCATCTCCCCCATTGCCGCCAGACGGCTCTGATGTATCAGCAGGTTCACGCTCTCGATGCGCTCCTCGGTCTCCCTTTGTAAGGTCTCAAGGGCTTGGCGCAACTCGGCCGTCCGTTCCTTCACCCGTTTATCCAGTTCGTCGCGGACCTTTTCCAGTTCCCGCTGGATCCTTTTCTGCTCGGTGATGTCAAGGAAAGCCCCGATTGCGCCACGGGCCTTGCCTGCGCCATCGAAAAGCGGCACTGCATTGCCAATAACCTCACAAGATGTTCCGTCGTTGAAGACAAGGGTAAGCTCGTAATCATGTACTTCCTGCCCCCTCGCAGCCATCTGGACGGGAAGTTCCTCCGGGGAGAGCTCTCTGCCGTCCTTGAACCCATGGAAACTGTTTGCGAACTCGCCCTCGGGGGCAGACGCCGATACGCTTTTCCCCTCTGGTACGCGTAGCATTTCACGAGACTTGCGACTTCCCGACATATCCCGGCATTCGGGGTCGTGTGCTATGAAGGTGATGGCTGGCACGGTATCCATTAATACTGCTAACTCGTTTGCTCGAGCACGCGCTTCGTTCTCGCTGTGTCGGAGTTGCTCCTCAAACCTTCTTTGGGAAGTGACGTCATAGTTGACCCCATGCATCCGAATTGGCTTTCCCTTTCGACTGCGTGATAACCGCGCTCGTGCGGCGAGCCAACGGATTTCGCCATCCGGACGGACGATGCGGAATTCATGGGAAAAATTGTCTCCGTGATCCAGCACCTCACTAAGGAGGCGTTTGAATTCCTCGCGGTCATCGGGATGTACCCTCTCAAAGAAAGCATCAACCGGCTCCAGGCCTCCTCCCTTGGTGTCGCCCAGCAGATCGTATTCCTGGTCGCTCAACTCGCATTGATTCGACGTCACATCCAAAGTCCACATACCCATCTTGGCGCCCTCCAGTGCCAGGCGCAGACGTATCTCGCTTTCCTCCAGTCTTTCAGCCGCCAGCGTTCTTTCCTTGGCGATTTTTATCTGCGCTTCTGCGGTTTCAGCGCGACGCATCTTGTAGGCGGCATACGAGATGATGCACCCTTCCAGCACGAAGACGGCGACGTAGAGTTGCTCCTCGAAGTCTCGTATAGCAAAATTCGAGCGCGGCTCGATTGAGAAGTATGCCGCCGAAAGTGCCGACAGAAGCGTCGCCGTCAGTCCCCCTTCCAGCCCGAGGTAAATCGCCGACACGGCAACTGCAGGATAATAAATCAGTAAAGGGTGACGTAGGCCCAAGGGCTGCAGCAGCTTCACTCCCACTACCGTGGCCAAGAAAACCAGCAGTGCGCTGGTAACCATGCGCAAAAGTCTGCTTGTTATTGTGAGTTTTTCCATAAGAGCTACCTTTTTGGCTTCACCGCTGCACGCTATCACGCATGGCTGCTAGAAGGGATATTCTAACTCTCCAGGAATATTTAGGCAATTTAGGCAAGCGGAAGCCTGGCGTCGGACTTCTTTACGACCGTGTCGGATTAGCTTGCATATCGTGCCGCAATTTCAGCCTCATTTACCTCTGTTTTTCGGTGCTTTATCTAATTCCGCGGCGGTTGTCGCGTACTTACAAAACAGCGTTCCATCGGGCACAAACATTGCTCTACTGAACTTCTGTGTACTTTGGGGCGGCGATTCAGTAACCAAAAAAAAGGGGGGGGGTACTATGACAGTCAAATCATTAGTGTTCTTGACGGTTTTGTCGTTTCTGGTTGGTCTGCCTGTTCATGCACGGGCTGTCCTCATCAACTTTGACGATGTGGCAGCCGGCACGGTGATCAACAACCATTACTCAGGGGTGACCTTCACCAAACTTCTCAATGGGCAATACGGTGGGGATATCTATGCCAACGGGACGTTCCCAACAATGAGTGAATCAAACCCCAACGTCGTGTCGATTTTCCAATCGACCTACCCAGGCTTCGACAACAGGTTCGGTACAATCCGGGCGACATTTGCCACAGCTCAAAATTCGGTGAGTATTGATACAATCCTCACGGCCGCCCCTGAGGGATTTGGAACCACCGGGATCGGTTACATGAAAGCCTATGATGCCCTTGGACATCTTTTGGGGACCGATACCACTTCGGTTTTAAATGTTTACGAGACCTTGACTGTTGCTGCACCGAACATCTCCGACATCTTTTTTACGGTCCAGTTCATGGAATTTCCTACCTACGGCGCGTTCGATAATTTAAATTTCACCACCGGGGATACTACGCCGCCGATACCGGAACCCTCCACCATCATCCTTCTCGGTGCCGGCTTGGCAGGGCTTGCCTTAGCCAGGAGGAGAGTGCGGCAGTAACGCTTCCCGCCAAATTCCGACAGCGATTTGAGTGGCAGAAGGCTTCCAGAAATGGAAGCCTTCTTTCGTTTGCCCGCTCAAGCTCCGCTTCGTTCGCGCCGCTGACCTCTTGAACCCATATGTCCCCCCTAGGCCTTCTCGGCATAGTAGGCGGTTCTGCCCGGCAGGTTGGGAGCAACTGCTTTTCGGCAAGTACAGCGCTGTATTCAAAAGCAGTGGTGATACCGATCTGCCTGTCGGCGGTGGCAAAGGCAAACCAGCTAAGAACTCCTATTGCTGCACCTATGCAATAGGAGACCACGATTTTTGTCTCAGTAGATCCATCTTTAGCCTCCTGTCCCTTGACCGAGTACTAACTTAACACCAACAATCTACCCCGCTTACTTCGTGGCACGGTTACGCGAGGCGGGCGTACGAGCTTCGCAGTCGTGGGTATAAGCTTCGCAGTCGCGGGTACGAGCTTCGTAGTCGAGGGTACGAGCTTCGCAGTCGGGGGTACGAGCTTCGGAGTCGAAGGTACGAGCTTCGCAGTCGAAGGTACGAGCTTCGGAGTCGAAGGTACGAGCTTCGGAGTCGAAGGTACGAGCTTCGGAGTCGCGGGTACGAGCTTCGCAGTCGGGGGTACGAGCTTCGGAGTCGAAGGTACAAGCTTCGGAGTCGAAGGTACGAGCTTCGGAGTCGAAGGTACGAGCTTCGGAGTCGCGGGTACGAGTTTCGGAGTCGCGGGTACGAGTTTCGGAGTCGCGGGTACGAGTTTCGTCATGGGGGGGATAAGACTCTAACTGCTTTTCACGGCTAAAAAAAGTCAGGCTGGGCAAAAGGATAAGGAGGGAAGTACCGACGGAATCGAAGGCAAAAAGATGACTTGATGGGTGGTGGGAATCGGGGGTGCCATGGTGGCACCCCCAGGATGATGTACAGGCGGGTACTTTAGCGAGCGGTTCAGGAGATGGTCGCGCTCATGACAGCAGACCAGGGACCAGGCCCATCCTGTCCATGATGCCTCATTCGAAAGAAGGTGTTTCCAGGTTCAAGGTTGTCCATGACCATGTTCCGTGCATCCGGGAAGATCGCCTTGTGGAACCAGTCTTCCTCCAAGGAGGGGTCCTTCCTGTTCAACTGGATTTCATTGTTGAGCGCGCCGGGCATTGCCGTGGCGCTACCGATTGCCCTCCTCGGGTCCCCTGAGTTGACAACGGTAAAATCAGTCGGAGAGGTCAGGGGTAGCTTTGGCGTCCTACTGTGGGCTCTGCGCTCCTGGGAGATGGTGAATCCGGTGGTCAAAAGGGCATCGGGGTTCCGTACCGATGCTGATTCCAGCAGCGGCGCGACCTCATCTAAAAGAGTCATTATCTCCTGCATCAGCCTGTCCCGCTCGCGAATCAGGATCCGATCACCATTACTGGCCAAGCCGTACGACACCGCAATGGCGTCCACCTTCTCGAAAAGCTGCTGCCGGACCGCCACATTGCCCCCCCATACCGAGTCGGGGTAGTTCGGGTTGTCCGTCAGACAGCGCTTCACCTTCTGACAAAATGATAAGAACTTCGCTGGAGTAGTTTTTCTATAATCGCGACTAACCCTTTTAGGCATCTCCCCCTCCTTCGCTCCGGTTCTTGCTACTTGAGCCTTTAGACTGGTTAGAATTTTATAATCTGGTAAAGAGTATAGAGCGTCCGAGGTGTGTCAAGGCGCGGACATCCATTTTTTTGGATACCTGAAAGCAGGCTGGCAACTGCGCTGCAGAAGGGGTAATGCGCAGGTAGGTGCGACAAATATGGGAGGGGCGGCCATGGTCGATCCTGCGGAAAAAGAAGCTGTTCATACCCTGTTGAATGCGTACCAGCGTTCTTCAAAGCGCAAATCCCCCTTCTTCCTGATAGCCCGAATAGGTTCCGGCTACGCCGCTATGGCAGCCTTCACCATTTTGGCGCTCTTTTTTTCGGCGCTGAACCTGACGGCGATCAACAAGACCGCCCGCGAGATCACCTATAGGGACCTCCCCGCCATCAGCGCCCTGATAAAGTTGCGTGCTTCGTTGCAAGCGCAGGAGCGCTACGCGGGTAAATACGCCATCCTCAAAGACTCCGCTTTTGTCGACCTATTCCGTACTCGCGAAAGGGAGTTTGTGGCCAATCTGAGGATACTGGAACAGACAGGGCCGATCCAGGACCTGGCTGAATTGAAAAGAAACTACCTAACTTACCAGCAGGCGGCGCAAAGGCTTCTCGGGGGTAATCCCGCAGACCCGGCCTCGCATAGGGCATCCGCGGCCCAGCTCTTCGAATCGATAAACAGCGTGTACGTGAAGCGCCAGGCGAAGCTGCATGCCGTGATAGAACACGCCGAACTTCAGCGGAAGTCCGCGATCAAGTGGACCATCATAATTGCCTGCGCCGGCTTCTTGCTTACCGCCTGGATTGCTCCCTGGGTCACCAACCGCATTTTCCGCGCAACCAGAAAGTTGCAGCTCGCTACCCACCGCGCTTTGTCAGGTGACTTCTCTTTTCCTCCACAAATACAGGCGAACGACGAGATTCTCGATCTGGCTGACGATGTCACCACTATGACCAAAAAACTTGCCGAACTCGAAAACCTGAACTTTGGCCCAAAGCAGCATGCCGGAGACCTGACCACCGAGATATTCATAGAAGAACAGGTGCAAAGGGGAACGGGGTGTGCCTTGTGCGATATACGAATGAACGCCTTGGATGTTGTGGTGGCTCAGCATGGATTCCGAAAGGCCGCGGATTTGCTGCATCTGACCGGCAACCTGCTCCGCCGCGCAGCCATCGAGCACGGTTGCGCCGATGGTTTCCTTGGCCATGTCGGGGGTGACAGCTTCATTGTCGCAGTGCCGCCGGACAGGGTTGAAAGCTTTTCCAAAAGGGTGATAGACCGCTTCGAGACCGAGGTGCCGGCGGTGCTGAACCCCGGCGCGGCGGAAGAGGATGCCGACCCATTGAGCCCCCACCGCCCCGCGTCGGTCACCACAATTACCATTTCGACCATACTTTGCGGTTCGGGTCAGGCGCCCGCTGCCGCGGAGGTCGCCAGGGCCATGGACAGCTTCAAGGGCAAAAGGTCGGGGAATTTTTTTCGGAGCGGATGGGACATGGTTTCCTTCCCCTTTGTCGCCGTCGTGCTGGCCGTGAGTCTGTTAAGCGGCTGCGCCACGATGCAGCACCAGGAGGGAAGGCAGCCAACCGGGCCTCAAATGAAAGAATCGACCCAGCACGCGACCGAGGCCTGGTCCTGGAGAAAGATGATGGGGAGACAGTTGGACCAGGCGGTCAGGGCCATCCAACGCAAAGACACGCAAGGCGCCGCCAGGAGGCTCAAAACCATCGTCAACCAGCGCGATGTCCCTGGAGTGACCGACGAGGCGCTCTTCCGCCTCGCCCTGCTCTCGATGAATCCTAGTATGGAGAGGCCTGCATCCGAGAGGGGGATTCAGTTGTTGAAACGGCTAAAGCGGGACTTCCCCAGGAGCAGTTGGGCCGTCCAGGCCGAGCCGCTGCTGGAGTTGGTTGATGTGGCCGAGAACCTGAAGGCCCAGAGCAGGAGTTTGTCGAACGCCAAGGAAGCGGTTGATGCGGAGAACAGGGACCTTGCTACCAAGCTGAAACAGTTGAAGCGGCTGGATATGGAGCTAGAGCGTACGCCGTAATAATTACTTCAACTGACTGTCCTTGCTGCCTCTACGATTGTAGAGCGTCTCCGCCTTCTGCCTCTTTTCGATTTCCGATTGGCAGCTGACACAATAGCGTACGCCCGGCACAGCCTTGCGACGCGCTTCAGGTATGGCGGCCTCGCATTCCTCGCAATAGGTTAAACTTTCCCCGGCAGGGAGCCGGCTCTTAGCGAGTTGGACTGCGGCTTCCACCGTAGCATCTATTTGTTCCTGCACCGCCCCATCCCGGGACCAACCGACTGCCATGACCTTTATTCCCCTTGATTGTCGAGCTTAAATTAACTACGGACAGTGGTCTTCGGGATAACTTAACCTAACTGGGGACCAGTATATCCTTCTGTCCGAAAAGATTGGGTTTAATTGCTTTCATGCTGAAAGGCGAACGCCAACAGCCAAAACCTAGCTCCAGGTATCGCAGAGTAACGAACATGAATATGAAGCAATAAGGTATTGCTCCAAGTATGGAGTCGGTAGTAAGTTGTCGCGACGCCAGGCTCACTACAGATCAGAGAAAGAGGACGCATGTACAACTATGACGACGACATGGTTATCAATCACCCGCAGTTTCAGCTTCCCAAATGGATCGCCTGTGCGCCGTTCGAAGAGTATCTCGGCATGCAGATAGAGGAAGCAAAGGACGGGCGCGCGCTTCTGACTATGCCCTTCAAACTGAAGCTCGCCCAGGGAAAGGGGCTCATGCACGGAGGAGCGGTTACCGCGCTGGCAGATACCGCTGTTGCCATGGCGATAAAGAGTATGGTGCCGGAGGGAACCGACTTCGTCACCGTGGAGATGAGCCTGAAATTTCTGGTGGCGGTGCGCGAAGGCGTGGTGCGCGCTGAAGCGAGGGCCATCCGGCAAAGCGAAAGAAAGATCGCGGGTGAGGCCGACCTTTTCAACGGCGAGACCAAGATCGCGGAATTCCGGGCGTTGTTCATAGTGATGAAACCAATTGACGGATGAAACCAATTGACGATTGACAATTGACAATTGACAACTAAAACCTCAAAAACACCTAACAGGGATGAAGGGGATACAGGGGATAACTACAAACCACAAAAGACTCACCGGTTAAACCAGTTGTTGTTTTTGTTTTCATCCCTTTCATCCCTGTATGATCCTTTGACGTTTGGTTCTCCTCTGTGTCCCTCTGTGAACCTCTGTGGTGAATGCCTTTGTTCGCCCGCTCCATAAAGCAAATCCCCCTAAATCCCCCTTCGCAAAGGGAGACTTTACGGCCCCCTGCCCCCTGACCCCAGCCCCTGAATCTTCACTCCTCCAGTTGACACCGATGCAATCGCGGCTAGATTATATTGGTCTAATTATAGATTGCAATTGCCAGTGCTCATCTGGGAGGGAATTACCCATTCATTAGATGACCAGCCAGGACCCCGCAATCGACACAACTGCTCCACCCACGTAGCATCCCGCATTTACAGCACATTTTAAATAATCCGCATCCGTCCCCGGAACCGGCAGACGGATTATGGACAGGACCTGAGCGCACTCATGATCTCTCATGCACTGACAATTGTAATGAATGAGCTGAACAAGCACATGAGCGACGTGTACAACGACCCCGATTCGGTGAGCCTCGGCAACATGTCGGACCTCTTGGGTAGTGGATCCGGGGGGGGCTGACACGGGACAAGCTCTACCTGTCGGCGGTAAACGTGAAAGAGGAAAAGACGCTGAAAAACGTCCCCAACTACGTCCGCAACAACGTGACGCTCACGGCGAGCTACGAGAACCCTCCCGTGTTCCTGAATTTCCTGATCCTGATGACGGCGACGCACACCGACTACGTAAACGGACTCTCCGTTCTTTCCCGGGCCATACGTTTCTTCCAGTTCAAAAACTTCCTTACCCAGGACAACGTCGACCCCTCATCCATCACCAGTTCCAGCGTTCCCATCAACCCTTTGGACCGGTTGGAGACATTCAAGCTCATCTTCGATCTCTACTCCCCCACTCTGGAGGAGGTGAACCACCTTTGGGGCACTTTGGGCGGCAAGCAGTACCCGTTCGTCCTTTACGTAATGAGGATGCTGGACCTTAAGTTCAAGTTCGTGGAGCAGGAGAACCCGCTCATCCAGGAAATAGTCCGCAACATCCATCACAAACCGGCCGTCACCCCCTGACGCCGGTATCGAACTAGACATCGCCCAGGTTCCAAAAGGAGGGAAACATAATGGCAACCATCTACAAGACACCGGGTGTGTACATCGAAGAAATTCCAAAGTTTCCCCCTTCCGTAGCCCCGGTCGAAACCGCAATTCCTGCCTTCATCGGCTACACGGAGAAGGCGGACAACGTGGTCCCCGGCGACCTCACCAAGATTCCTACGCGCATCTCTTCACTGGTCGAGTACGAGAAGATGTTCGGGGGGGCGCAAAAGGAAGAGAACATAACCGTCGATGTCCAGGAAACACAGGTAAACAGCGTGACGGTGGATCTGAAGGCAACGGCCGCGGTCACCGAAGCGGCCCGCTCGAAGCACATCATGTATTACGCGCTGCAGCTCTTTTTCGCCAACGGCGGCGGCCCCTGCTACATCGTCTCGGTTGGCCCCTTCAAGCCGACGTTTGGGGGTGCTTTGGACGTAACTGAGCTTCATGACGGCCTAGATACCTTGGTAAAGAAAGACGAGCCTACCCTCATACTCTTCCCCGAGGCGCAAGGCGGCCTCACCGCTAGTCAGTTCCAGTCCCTGCACAACGACGCCCTCACTCAGTGCGCCGATTTGAACGACCGGTTCGTGATCATGGATGTCCATGGCGACACCATCTCCCTATCGGATCCGCAAGCGAAGCTCTTGGACGCCATCAACAACTTCCGCAACAACGGCATCGGGATGAACAATCTGAAGTACGGCGCGGCTTATGCGCCGAACATGGACACCATCCTGGCGTTCCAGTACGACGAAACCAAGGTCGACGTCACCATCACCATCAACGGCACCGGGGCGGCTCCGGTAAAGCTGGACACACTTAAGACCACCAACAACAGCGTCTATGAGCAGGCCAAGGCTGCCATCACTAACATGACCTGCAAGATGCCTCCAGCCGCCGCGATGGCCGGCATCTATGCCGCAGTCGACAACAGCCGCGGGGTATGGAAAGCCCCGGCAAACCTGAGCGTCAACACCGTGATAAAGCCGAGCATCCAGTTCTCGAACGTGGAGCAGGACCAGATGAACGTCGACCCGGTCGCAGGGAAGTCGGTGAATGCCATCCGCGCCTTCACCGGGAAAGGGACCCTGGTCTGGGGGGCGCGCACGCTAGCCGGCAACGACAACGAGTGGCGCTACATCAACGTGCGCAGGCTCTTCAACTTCGTGGAGGAGTCGTGCAAACGGGCAACCGAGCCGTTCGTCTTCGAGCCGAACGACGCCAATACCTGGGTCCGGGTGCAGGGGATGATCGAGAACTTCCTGACTGTGATCTGGAGGCAGGGGGCGCTGCAGGGGGTGAAACCTGAGCACGCCTTTAACGTCGCCGTGGGGCTGGGAAAAACCATGACCGCCATAGACATCCTGGAAGGGCGCATGATCGTCGAGATCGCCATGGCGGCGGTACGACCAGCGGAGTTCATAATCCTCAGGTTCTCGCACAAGATGGCGGAATCCTAAAATTTGGCAATAAAAGGAGATCGACATGGCGACGCAAGATTACCCCTTACCGCGATTTCATTTCCAGGTCGACTGGGGCGGGGCGAAGATCAGCTTCACCGAGGTGACCGGGCTGGTCATGGAAAGGGAAAAGATAGAGTACCGGCACAGCGACAGCAAGGACTTCAACAAGATAGCCATGCCGGGCCTGGCGAAGAACAACAACATCACCCTGAAGCGGGGCAAGTTCGAGCGCGACTTCGATTACAACACCTGGCTCGACGACGTCGCCAACGAGCGGGTGGACAAAAGGCGCGACGTGATCATCAGGCTTTTGAACGAGAAACACGAGCCGGTGGCCGCCTGGTCCGCCACGCGCTGCTTCCCGGTCAAGGTGACCGCCCCCGACCTCAAGTCGGACGCCAATGAAGCCGCCATCGAGAGCCTGGAGATAGCACACGAAGGGCTGAAACTGATGAAGGTCTAGGGTGCCGGAATGGTCGACTACTACCCCCCCTGGGGGTTCTACTACCGGGTCGAATTCGGCTTCAGCAAGAACAAGGACGACGTCCGTTTCCAGACGGTGTCCGGGCTGTCGGTCGAGTACGACATGGAGGAGTACAAGGAAGGGGGCGAGAACCGCTTCACCCACAAGCTACCGGTGCGCACGAAGTACGCCGACCTGGTGCTGAAACGGGGGATGCTAACGAAGTCCGAGGTTTTCGACTGGTTTTTCAGGGCTTTTCGGGACCGGGACTTCAAGCCGACCGACTTGAACATAGTGCTTTTGAACGAGAAAGGGGAGCCGCTGCGCACCTGGAAGGTGGCCCACGCCGTCCCCAGGAAATGGCAGGTGAGCGACCTGAACGCGAGCGAGAACTCCCTGGTGATAGAGACGCTGGAGTTGTCGTACCGGTATTTCACCGTGCAGGATAGATAGCGGCTTACTTGCCACCTCCCCCCCCTTCCCTCACCCCGACCCTCTCCCAGAGGGAGAGGGAGGATGGACGGGCAGCGGGGCACAGATTACCCTCGCCCTCTGGGAGAGGGTGGCCGAAGGCCGGGCCTGCAGGCCGTAGCATTGCTCGAAGGCCTGTGAGGGAGATGCCACAGGCAACCAAGGAGCGGACCATGCCCATCGAGATCAAGGAACTTCATATTAAGGTAGCCGTCAACAGCGCCCCCCACCCGGGGGGCGGGCGCGCGAGCGAGGGTGAGTCTAGGGACGCATTGGTGGCCGAGTGCGTAGAACAGGTACTGCAGATACTCCAGAATAAGGCGGAGCGCTGATGGCCAACGGCAAACTGGAGAAACTGCTGATCCTCGCCTTCGAAAGCTCGGAAGACGCGGAACGCGGGAGCAAGACCGAGGCAAAGGAGACCTTCGAGGCGTTCATCAACCCGGAGAGCTACTCGCTTGAGTACAAGGTAAAAACCTCGGACGGCCAGGGCCAGGGTACCAGCGGTGCACAGGCAAAGTTCGAGTTCACCCTGCCGGAGGAACTCACCTTCGAGTTCCTCTTCGACAACACCGGCATCATCGACGGAACACAGAAGCCCGACGGCGTCGCCAAAGACGTGGACACGCTGCGCAAGATGCTGACCGGGTACCAGGGGAGTTCCCACGAGCCGTACCACCTGAAGTTGGTGTGGGGGAGCCTGGTCTTCACCGGGCGGGCCATCGAGCTCACCCTGACCCACAAGCTGTTCAACCCCGACGGCCAGCCGATCCGCACCGTCGCCAAGGTCAAATTCAAGAAGAGCATCGAGGACAAGAAGCGGGCGCGCAAGGAGAACAAGTCGTCTCCCGACCTCACGCACCAGCGGAAGGTGAAGGCGGGCGATACGCTGCCGCTTATGTGCTTCCGGATCTACGGGGACCCGAGGCATTACCTGGAGGTGGCACGGGTAAACATGCTGAACAACTTCCGGGCGCTCGTCCCGGGCACGAACCTGCTCTTTCCCCCCCTCGACAAAAAGGGGACGCCGCAGTGAGCACCGAGTCGACCATTCCCACGCCAGCGACGCCGGACGTCTGCACGGTCGACCTCCTTGTGGAGGGTACGTCCATTCCGGGCGAGTACCATGTCCTCTCCGTCGCGGTGAGAAAGGAGATCAACCGCATCCCCACGGCCACCCTGGTGCTGCGCGACGGGGAGGCATCGAAGGCGACCTTCCAGATCAGCAACAGCGACCACTTCCTCCCCGGGAACAAGGTGGAGATAAGGCTCGGATACCGGTCGAACAACGAAACGGTGTTCAAAGGGGTGGTGATAAAGCAGGGGATCAGCATCCGCAAGAGCGGCAGCATCCTGACTGTCGAGTGCCGCGACGAGGCGGTGAAGATGACCTGCGGCGCCAAGAGCCGCTACTACACCGACATGAAGGACAGCGACATCATGGAGCAGGTCATCGCTTCCTACGGGCTCGACAAGGACGTGCAGGCGACCAAGCCGGACCTTAAGGAAGTAACGCAGTACAACGCGACCGATTGGGATTTCCTCCTCTGCCGGGCTGAGGCGAACGGCCAGGTGGTGATCGTGAGCGACGGCAAGGTGAGTGTGAGCCAGCCGGCCGCAAGCGACGAACCGGTCCTCTCGGTGGGATACGGCAGCACCCTTCTGGAACTGGACGCGGAGATAGACGCCCGCAGGCAAAGCACTGGCGTCGTGGCCCGCAGTTGGAGCGGGACGGACCAAGACGTGCTGGAAGCCGAGGCGAAGGAGCCGGCGAAGACCGTGGCGGGAAACCTGGCCCCGGACGCACTGGCAAAGGTTCTGGGAAGCGACCCATACGAGATGAGGCACGGCGGGAAACTCACCACCCCCGAGCTGCAGGCGTGGGCCGACGGCCGGCTCCTCAGGGAGCGCCTGGCCAAGGTGCGCGGCAGGGCCAAGTTCCAGGGGTTCGCCAAGGTGGCGCCGGGGAAGGTCATGGAAGTGAACGGCATCGGCGAGAGGTTCCAGGGGAGGTTCTACGTGGCAGGCGTGCGCCACGCGGTGGACAAGGGGAACTGGGAGACCGACGTTCAGTTCGGGTTGAGCACCGAGAGCTTCGCCGAGACCTTCGATCTCCGCCCGCTCCCGGCATCGGGCCTACTTCCCGCGGTGAGCGGGCTGCATATGGGGGTGGTAACGGTCCTGGAAAACGACCCGCAGGGGGAGGACCGAATCAAAGTCCGCCTGCCGCTGGTGAACAAAGCCGAGGAAGGGCTCTGGGCGCGGCTGGCGACGCTCGACGCCGGCAACAAGAGAGGGACCTTTTTCCGCCCCGAGATAGGCGACGAGGTGGTGGTCGGATTCCTCGGAGACGACCCCTGCCACCCGGTGGTGCTGGGGATGTGCAACAGCAGCGCGAAGCCCGCCCCGGAACCGGCCAAGGACAGGAACCACCGCAAAGGGTACGTCAGCCGGTCGAAGCTCAAGTTCACCTTCGACGACCAGAACAAGGTGGTGCTCCTGGAGACGCCGGGGGGCAACAGGCTGGCACTCTCGGAAGCGGACAAGGGGATCGTCATCAAAGATCAAAACGGCAACAAGATCATCATGGACAACACCGGCGTGCGGATAGAGAGCAGCAAGGACCTGACTCTGAAAGCGGCGAAGAACGTGAGCATCGAGGCCTCGGCCAGCCTGAGTCTGAAGGCGCAGACCTCGTTCAAGGCCGAGGGTACTGCCAGCGCCGAGGTATCCGGCGCGAGCACCACGGTCAAGGGAAGCGCCAAGACGGTGATCCAGGGGGGGATCGTGCAGATCAACTAAGTGACGCATTTCCCTGCGCGAAGCGAAAAACATGGAGAGGTACTCAACATGCTGCCAGCAGCGAGGGTTACAGACCTGATAGTGAGCGCGGCGACGCAGGGGGTGCCTACGCCGATCATCCCTCCCGGGGCGGTGAACGTGCTCATCGCCGGACTCCCCGCGGCGCGCATGGGGGATACCTGCGGCGCGGACGTCGTCATCAAGGGCTCGGCCACGGTGTTCATCGGGGGACTCCCCGCCGCCAGAATGGCCGATTCGACCGCGGGGGGCGGGGTAATTCTCCCCCCCTGCGCCCTGACTGTGCTTATCGGAGGGTAACGGATGAACCTCGATTTCCTCGGCCGCGGCTGGTCGTTTCCCCCGACCTTCGACAAGGGGCTCCCCGGCGTGGAGATGCTGGAACAGGAGGCGGACATCTTGGCGAGCCTGCAAGTGTTGCTCAGCACGGCGCAGGGGGAGCGGGTCATGCTGCCGCTGTTCGGCTGCAACCTGGACGAACTGGTCTTCGAGAGCCTCGACACCGGCACCAAAGCGCTGATGACGGACAAGATCGAATCGGCGATCCTCTACCACGAGCCGCGCATCGACCTGGAAAGCGTACGTCTCGACGACACGAGGGAACTGGAAGGGGTGGTGCTGATCGAGGTCATCTACCGGGTCAGGACCACCAACTCCCGCTTCAACTTCGTCTACCCCTTCTTCAAGCTGGAGGGTACCGACCTCGACCTCGCGGCCACGGTCACCCTGCTGCCGGACAACGACTAGGTGGGTTTCCCATGAGCCGAAGTGACTGCAAACAAAACCGCGATCCGCTGCAACTGGTACGGGAGGGCACCAGCCGGGAAGAGCGGCTCTTCCCCGCGCTGGACCCGGGCTACGCGCCGGTGGACGAGCGGGCCGCGGCGCACCACATGGTGTTCGCGCAGGCGTACTCGGCCTTTCTCAACTACTTCAACGCCGACAATGTGCAGGACGGGGACTGGCAACCTTTCTTCAGCGGCGACGTTTCGGTGCAACTGGCGCTGGCGGCGGTACAGGATGTCGACGCCTACAGAATCCGCATCAAGGAATACCTCGACTTCCTGAAGGATCTCAACTTCCAGTCGGACGAGGCGAAGGCCAAAGAGTACCTGGGGTACCTGTTCAGCGCCGCGGCGACGCTCGCGCGACAGTTCGACATCTTCCAAGCAGCGCTGCCGGCCGACCTGCCGCTCAAGTCCATGCTGCAGGCCCTGCTCCAGAGCCAGCTCGCTCTCGCCCTCAACCGGCTCATCAGCTACTACAAGGCCGACCTCGCCCTCCCCCAGCCCGACAGCCTCATTGCGGAAGCTGCCCCCGACCTGGTGGTTTTGGGGAAGAGCGCGGTCACCTTCGCCGAGGTGTACCAGGGTGGACTGACAGGGGAATGGATTACCGATGGCTCGGCAGACTGGGCCGCTTACACGAATGGAGTACTCCCCGACGCGTCGGTGTACGGCTCGGGGATCGAGGCGTACCAGCGCATCAACCACATCGCTACCCACAACCTCTTCACCTCGGCCCTGGACCAGTTCCTCAAGGCCTACGCCCGGACGGCGGCGGAAGCTGCCAAGGGACTCGAAGCCTCGCTCACGCAGCGCGACGACCACCAGCCTCATTACGCGCTCTTCCTGACCTTTCTCAGGCTCTTCGCCTACGCCCGCGACGGCGCCAACACCTTGACCGGCAGGCACCTCGACTTCTATTACCGCATCATCCTGCAGCTGAAGGAAAAGGAGGCGAGGCCCGGCCACGCGCATCTCCTTATCGAACTCGCCAAGCAGCCCCCCGAGCACCTGGTGCTGGCCGGCGAACTCTTCAAGGCGGGAAAGGACGCGCTCGGGCACGACGCCTTTTTCGCCAACGACCGGGACTTCGTTGCGAACCAGGCGCAGGTGGCCGCACTTATGACGGTGTACCGGCACGGCTCCGAGAAGGTCGGCGTCACCGCCCCCAGTTCCCTGCAGCAGGGTCGGATCTTCGCCTCGCCGGTGGCAAACTCGGAAGACGGCATCGGCGGGGAACTGACCTCAAACGACAAATCGTGGCACCCCTTCCACAACAAGAAGTACCAGGACGGGACGCTGGCGAAGATAGACATGCCCAAAGCCGAGATCGGGTTCGGCGTCGCCTCGCACTACCTCTACCTTGCCCAGGGGGAGAGGAGCGTGACGCTCAGCTTTCAGAGCCAGCCGACAGCCGCGAGGGACTTCAAGGACGACGTGGTCTGCCTGTTCAGCTCGGAAAAGGGTTGGCTGGAAAAAGCACCTGTCTCCTTTGCCCAGGAGACCGGAGGGCTGGTGTTGAGGATTGACCTCTCCGGGGCGGACCCCGCCGTTGTCGCCTATTCCGCAAAGCTCCACGGCTACAGCTTCGCCACCGAACTCCCGGTGCTGCTGGTAAAGCTCAAGCACCGAGACGACGCTCCATTCGCCTACCCGGAGCTGGAACCGGTCACGCTCACCCAGGCGGGGCTCACCGTAGAGGTGACGGGGCTGAAGACAGCGGCCTTGTCCAATGACTTCGGTCCTGTGGGGGCCTCCAAGCCCTTTCAGCCCTTCGGCCCCTCCCCGGTAGCCAACGGCTCATTCGTCATCGGCTCGGGCGAGATGTTCCAGAAGTCTCTCACCTACGCGCAGGTCAACGTGCAGTGGCAAAGCACCCCTGCCCCCTTCAACGGCGCGAGCGTGAGCGTTGTGACCGAATACCTGCAGGGCGGGGTCTGGCGCCAGTATAAGACGAGCCTCCAGGCTGACGTCACCAGCACCACCTTCGATCTTCTCGGCGAACCGCAGTCCGCGGACGCGCCCCCCTATTCCGACGCCCCCGCCCCGCCGGAAAACGAGCAGTTCCAGACCTCCTCGCGAAACGGCTTCGTCCGCCTGAGGCTTGCCGCCGACTTCGGCCAGAGCGACTACGAGCAGGCGCTCATCGACTACATCAAGCGCGTCACCGACAGCGACCCTAATAACGACGGCGAGAAGCCGGTCGCTCCGACTGGCCCTTACGTCACCGGTCTGACCCTCGACTACGGCGCGCAGCAGACCATAGCGCTGGATCAGGCGGACCGGGGAAAGTTCGAGGCGAGGCAGGCTCTATTCTTCCATCTGGACCCCTTCGGTTACGCGGAGCAGCACCCTTATCTGAAATC
The DNA here is from genome assembly GCF_000020725.1 of Citrifermentans bemidjiense Bem. Lineage (NCBI taxonomy): Bacteria > Pseudomonadati > Thermodesulfobacteriota > Desulfuromonadia > Geobacterales > Geobacteraceae > Citrifermentans > Citrifermentans bemidjiense. The sequence goes on from NC_011146.1 coordinate 2,956,015, forward strand.
GACGGTGCCTGCGGCTATCCCCTCCATGACACTGCTGCCGCAGTTCAAGCACTTGAACCGCGACGACCCGAAGCTTCCCAAGGGGGTGCCGGTGCCGCACGAGGCTGAGTTCTACGTAGGGGTCGCCGGGCTCGTTCCACCGCAGAACCTGGCTCTGCTGTTCCAGGTGGTCGACGGGAGCGCCGACCCGCTCTCCATCAAGCCCAAGCCGCATATCGACTGGAGCTACCTGCAGCAAAACGAGTGGGTCCCATTCGGCCACGGCGAGGTGGAGGACCGAACCGCTGAGCTGATCGACTCGGGTATCGTCACCCTCTCCATCCCCCGCGGCGCATCCAGCGACAACACCCTGCTTCCGGCAGACCAGTACTGGGTGCGCGCCGCGGTGAAAAGCAACAGCGATTCGGTCTGCCGCCTGATCCTCGTCGCCGCGCAGGCGCTGCAGGCGACCTTCGAGGACCAGGGAAACGACCCCGCTTTCGTTGGGGGCACGCTCCACGCCGGGATCATCGCCAAGCTCGCCCAGCCAGACGCCGACGTAAAGAAGGTAAGCCAACCCTTCGCCAGCTTCGGTGGGCGGGGCAAAGAGGCGCCGGCCGACTTCTACACCAGGGTTTCGGAGCGGCTGCGCCACAAGGACCGCGCTATCGCTCAGTGGGACTACGAGCGGCTGGTGCTGGAAGGCTTCCCCCAGATTTACCGGGTCAAGTGCCTGAACCACACCCAGTACGAGCCTGACGCGACCGGGAGCGGCATCTACCGCGAGCTCGCTCCGGGGCACGTCACCGTGGTCACCATCCCTGATCTACGCCTCGCCGCCCTAAGGGATCCGCTGCGCCCCTACACGAGCCTGGGGCTCCTGGACAAGATCTCCGCATACCTCGCGCAGCGGCTTTCCTGCTTCGTGCGGCTGCACGTGAGGAACCCGCTCTTCGAGGAGGTGCAGGTGGACTGCAAGGTGACCCTGCAGCCGGGGCTGGACCAGAGCTTTTACGAGCAGAAGGTCAAGGAGGCGATCACCCGTTTCCTTTCCCCCTGGGCCTTCCCCGGAGGGGGGAACCCATCCTTCGGCGGCAAGGTGAGGAAGTCGGTCCTCATCGACTTCGTGGAGGAACTCCCTTACGTGGATTGCGTGATGGACTTCAGGCTCCTGCACAGCTACATCGACGCCGACGGCAACGCCCGCACCGACGAAGTCGACGAGGCCGCCGGTTCCACTACCGTTTCCATCCTGGTCTCCGCCCGCAAACATCTGGTCGCTGCCATCAACCCCGCCGAGGAGGAGACTCCCGGTGAACTCTGCCGGTGCCTCGCATGAGCCAACCTTCCCCTGTCATAGCGAAGCTGCCGCAGCTTCCTCCCGAGGAGGATTTCTACCGCCTGCGCCGCGAGGGGATCGGCTTCCTAGTGCAGATGGGAAGCCGCCTCTGGACCGAGTACAACGAGACCGATTCCGGGATCGCCATTCTTGAGGCGCTCTGTTACGCCGTCACCGACCTCGGCTACCGCACCGGCTGGGAGATCCGGGACCTCCTGGCGCCTTACTCCCCCTCCCCCGACCCGGCGCACCCTTTTCCCAACCAGCCCTTCTTCACCGCCCGGGAGATCCTCACGGTCAGCCCGTGGACGCCTGACGATTACCGGCGGCTTTTGATCGACCTGGAGGCGGTTCGCAACGCCTGGATCACCTGCAAGGAGTGCGCGTGCGATACCAGCTACTACGCCTGGTGCGAGGGAGACAAGCTCGCCCTCTCCTACCAGCCGCCGGAAAATCGCAGGCTCAGGCCAAAGGAGGTGTGGCCGCTGGGGCTTTACGAGGCGCTCCTCGAACTGGAGGCGGATGCGGCCCTTGGAGACCTGAACGACCGCAAGGTCGAAGCCGCCGTCACGCTGGAGGACGCAAACGGCAAGCATCCGCTCACGGTGGAACTCCGCTTTTGCGAAATGGCCCTCTACGACCGGAACGGATGGGGGTTGTTCCTGGGAAGCGACGATGCTTTTGTTGGGCGCAACGGACAATCCTTCAACCTCAAGCTGATTGGCTTCGGAGCGGCACGGAATTACGACCTTTTGACCGACCCGAACCTGGACGACGCGGGGCGCAACGAATACCTGCGCCGGCACTGGCGCGACCTCTTCTACCTCGCCCTGGAAATCGGGTTGGTCCCAACCGGCAAGAAGATCGTGCTGAACGCGACGCTGAGGCTTTTGGGGGACGCGGCGGCGAGGGGTGCTGCGACGGTGGCGGCGCTGAAGGCCATCTTGGAGGATACGGCGAGCAACGGGCTCACGCAGCGCTACCGGAAAAAGGAGCTGCAAAAGGCGGCGGGGGTGGCGCGGGCGAAGGAATCACTTTTCTCGCACCGGAACCTCGACGAGGAGTTCTGCCGGGTGAGGCTGATCGGGATCGAGGAGGTGGCCGCCTGCGCCGACGTGGAGGTATCCCCCGACGCCGACATCGAGCTGGTGCAGGCGCGCATCTGGTTCGAGATCGAGCAGTACCTGAACCCGGCGGTCCCCTTCTATACGCTGCGGGAGATGCTGGAACAGGGTTTTCCGGTGGAGGAGATCTTCAACGGGCCGGCGCTGGAGAGCGGCTTCATCAGGACGACCGACCTGGAACAGGCGACGCTGAGAACCGTCCTCTGCGTCTCCGACCTCCTCAACCGGCTGATGGAGATCGACGGCGTCCTCGCGGTGAACCACCTTCAACTCACCAAGTACGACTCCGAGGGAAAGGCGGTCAAGGGGGCCTACGACCCCGCGTGGACAAGCGACGGGAAACCGATCTTCGACCCCGGGAAGAGCAGCGCCTCCTGGCTTTTGTACCTGAGCCCCCAGCACCTGCCCAGGCTTTACCGCAACGCCTCGCGCTTTCTCTTCTACAAGAACGGCCTCCCCTTTCTCCCCAGGATGGATGAGGCGTTGGCGACCCTGACCCAGTTGCGCGGGGAGGCCGAGCGCATGCGGGTGAAGAACGCCCCGAACGACCTTCCCATTCCCGCAGGGAACTACCGGGACCCGGCGGCGTACTTCCCGGTCCAATACAGCTTCCCCCTCACCTACGGCATCGGGGTCGACCAGTTGCCTACCAACGCCGACGCGAAGCGACGGGCGCAGGCGAAGCAGCTGAAGGCGTACCTCATAGTGTTCGAGCAGATCCTCGCCGACGCCCTGGAGCAGCTCGCACACACGGCCGACCTCTTCTCGCTGGACCCGCTGGTGAAGCGGACCTACTTCGCCGCGCAACTGAGCGAGGCGTTAATCCAGGGGTACAGCGAGCTCTGCACCATCACCCAGCCGGCCCTTGAAGCGTTGCTCGAAAAGGAGCCAGAATTCCTCAAACGGCGCAATAGGTTTCTGGATCACCTGCTGGCGAGGTTCGGCGAGGAGTACGGGGAATTCACCCTGCTCCTGGAGAAGCTGCAGGGAGAGCAGGTAGCGCTGGGGCAGCTGATCGGCGACAAGATCGACTTCATCTCCGCCTACCCGGTAATCAGCCGCGACCGCGCCAAGGCTTTCAATAGGGAGCTTGCCTGCGCGCCGGGGAACGACCCCGCGATCAAGCGGCGTATCGCGCTACTTCTTGGGAAAAAGGAGTTGAGCAACCGGATCATCGTGGTCGAGCACCTGCTTTTGCGTCCGAAGTTCCCCGGGGACGCGCTCTACCCCGCCTGCAGCGACGGCGCCTGCCGGCTCTGCGGAGAAGAAGACCCCTATTCCTTCAGGCTCACCTTGGTGATGCCGGGGTGGATGGAACCGTTTCACTCGGACCTGGTGATGAGGGAGTACGCCGACCGGGTCATAAGGCAGGAGCTGCCGTCGCACCTGGTGGGAAAGATCTGCTGGGTGGGCGACGACGGCTTCGAGGAGGACCCATGCGACCAGGTCATACTGGAGCTGACGCGATTCATCGAGGTGAAGGGGAACAGCATAGTAGGGGGCCGCCTCACCGAGGACGAGGCCTGCGCCTGCGCCCTGGGGGCCTACCACGAATTCTCACGGGTGTTTCGGGAGTGGTACCAGGACAAGGTGCTGCAGCACATCCACCCGGACGCACTGAAGCAGCAACTGGAGGCGTTGTTCGGCCAGAAAGTGGATCGCGCCGCCATACCCTGCGCCGCCGCCTGGGACGACGAGCTGTGGGCGGGGGTGACGGCGCTGATGATCGTGCATTTCCTGGAGATCGCGCTTTACGGCTTCCAGTTCGACCGCTTCCAGGCAGCCTGGTGCTCGTGGCTGGAAGCAGACGCCGCTTTTGACTGGACCGAAGAGCGCCTGCAAGAGCGGCTACAAGCAATTCTCACCGAGAACCTAGTCTCCAGCTCCGCCGACCTCGGCTCCCCGGCCGGCCAGATCTGCCGCTGCGCCGAACGGATGCTGCGCAGCTACGGCGCCGCGTTCGACCTCTGGATGCAGGGGCTTGTGGCCTCGGACAGCTTCGATCCCGACGCCCCTTTGCCCCCCTTCCCGCTTGATCCCCCGCCGGAATGCGCAGGTCTTGGCTTCAAGGTGGGGACTATGGAGAAGCTGAAGGAGCTCGTCGAAGACCGGTACGGCGCCTACCGCACGGTCTCCTACCGGCTCAGGGTGGTGCTGGACCTCCTAGGGAGGCTGCGGAACGTCTACCCTCCGGCAACCCTGCACGACTGCGACGAAGGCGGCGACATAAACCCGGTGCGACTGGGGACAACGGCTTTAGGAAACTGACAGAGGTGCCCTGCGATGAAACCTTCACAAGATAGCTTCCCCGTTTTCGAGGCCAACCAGGTACTTTCCTACTCGCACCTGAACCAGATCTTCAACTATCTGGACGAGCAGGAACGCCTCACCCGCGCCGACCTTATCGGCATCGGCATCGTCTGCGGCCTGGGGATAGCCTTCGCACAGAATGTCGACGGCGGCGCCTCCATATCCCTCTCCAGGGGAGTAGGGGTCACCTCGCTTGGCTACCTGATCGTGGAGCCGGAAGACACGGTCCTCACGAGTTACCGTCAGTACGAGCTTCCCACGGATCTTCCCTACCCTCCCTTCATGAATGGCGACGCCCCCTACGACCTTTGGGAACTCTTCCCGGCAGGAGAGCCCGACACGACGCCGTTAGCAAGCCCCGACGGATTCCTGTCGGATAAGGCGGTGCTGCTCTTTTTGGAGCTGAAAAAGGAGGGGCTTCGGAACTGCAGCATGAACAACTGCGACGACAGGGGCGCCGAGATGACGGTGACGCTGCGGCGCCTTTTGGTGAGGATAGACGACCTGAAGGAGATCATCGCCAAGGCAAACGCGCTGGAGGGTGACCTGAGCCTGGCCGACCTGGAGGCGGCGCTTTTGGAGCGCCTTAACCTCCCGGACCTGCGCCTGCCGCGGGTCGACATCCCCAACACAGGTCCGGCCACCTCAAAGGAGGTGCTGGCGGCGTTTCACGCCGTGTTCCACACGGAGCATCTGGTACAGGAGACGGCGGCAGCGCTTTCCGCCGCGTACGACGCCTTCAAGCCGCTGGTGGCGGTGAGCTACCCCACCAACCCGTTCGCCGACTTCACGGCGCGGTACGGTTCGCTCGACAACATCCCCGCGAACACGGTGCAGGTGCGCTTCCTGCAGTATTACTACGAGCTGTTCGACGACATCCTAAGGGCCTACGGGGACCTGTGCCGGGAGGGTGCGCGGCTTCTATTCTTATGCTGCCCGCCGGACCAGCTCTTCCCGCGCCACCTGATGCTGGGGGTCCTGTACCCTAACCTGGTGAGTAACGCCGCCATCTTCCGCACACCGTTCTGGGGCTCGCCCATCCTGCGGGGAAGCGGAGAGGAAATCGCTCTTCTGGAGCAGCTCTTCGCGCGCCTGGTGGAGCTGACCCGGCGCTTCACCGACTCGCCCCCCTTGGCCCCGTCCACCGGGTTCTCACGCCTGCCGGTGACCGATAACGCCATCCGCATCACCCCGAGCGCCCTTGGCGACCTCCCCCTTAGCAAAAAGGCGATCCCCTACTACTACCTCTTCAACGGAACCCCATCCCTGTACCAGCTCTGGGACCCGGAGAAGACGGCCAGAAACCGCGCCAACCTGAACCTCGGCTACCGCTCCGATTCGTACCAGCCGGCGGCACCCACCTTCGTGCTGCAGGCGCTTCGCTACGACCTGGAGCCTTACAACTTCCTGCGCGTGGAAGGGCACCTGGGGAAGAACTACCTGGGGGTGATGAATACGCTCCTCTCCTACAAGTCCCGCTACCGCCTGCCCATCGAGGTGGTGGCGCTGAGGACCGGCGCCTTCGACGAGAACATCCCGGTGGACCTGACCGGGGAAGAGTGCCGCTTCCAGGACCTGGAGACGCTGTACGACACCCTCAAAGCCGAGGCAATCTGCTTTTTCTGCGAAGAGGTGCAGTACTTTTACGCGCTCCCCTTCGAGGTACGCTCCAAGAACACCACCCCGGCGAAGCCCCAGCTCCCGCTGCTGGTGCAATGCGCCCCCGACTTCATGGTGCAGCCGCATACGATCGGCCGGCTCTTCGAGGATTTCCTCGCCAACCAGCCTGGCGGCAAGGTGCCGGACATAGACCCGAACATCATCATCAACTTCCTGAACAGCCAGAACGTGGGGCAATCGAACCTGATCATTTTCTACATCATCCTCTACATCTCGAAGCTCTACGAGCAGTTCACCCAGGACCTGGGGCAGTTGGACTTCGCCGCATTCCAGAAGCGCTACCAGGATCTGTTGACTGTTACCGACGCGGTCGAGCGCGAGCGCGAGGACGCAGCGGGAAGCGTAGAGGGAACGGTGAACCTCTTGAAGTGGGAGGAGCTGGACGACCGGCTGGAGGCGATCCTTTATTACTGCCGCCTGGACGCCTTCAAGACGCTGGCGGAAGAATACAAGCGGCGGGTCCGGGAGGTGAAGCAGAAGCAATTCCTGGGGGATTTCCTGCGCCGGCACCCCGGCATCCAGCATAAGGGTGGCGTGCCGCTGGGGGGAACCTTCATCATCGTCTATCACCACGAGCCGGGGCCGCGGATTGGTCCAATCAGGATCGGCGGCGAACTGGGCAACCTGGCTGGCAGGACGCGGGTCACCCGCCCGTTGACCGCCACCACCGCGGCCGGTGAGCCGTGCAGCGAGATAGACTCCACAGCGGTGCTGGACGCCTTCAACCGCATCGGCGCGAAACGCGACCTCCTGCTCGACCCCGATATCCGCCTGGTGCTGGGCGCCTTCACCGGCCGCGTGCCGGACCTCGACGTCGCCCTGCCGCCTACTACCGACGCAAGCGGCATCATCGACGCTGCGGTTAAGGAAATCGCGGAAGGAGCGGTCATCGCGGATTTCTATCTCCCCTATCTCTGCTGCTCGGACTGCGCGCCGATACAGTTCGTGCTGCCGAAGCCTCCCCCGAGTTTCACCATCGAGGTCGGTTGCACCAACGCCAACAACCAGGCCGAGGTCACCCTGACCCCGGAGGGGGGGCTTCCACCTTACAGCGTGAAGGTCGACCAGCAGGACTTCCAGCCGCTGAACGGCGTGCTGGCGCTCTCCGCCGGCTCCCACACCCTTTCCATACGGGACCAGGAGGCGGCTGAAAGCGCGCCGCAGACGGTACAGGTTGCGCCTCGCATGGTGCTGAAGGAAACCGACTTCACCTGCGAGGGGACGGCGACCTACCGCTCATCCTTCAGCATCGAGGGAGGGACTCCCCCTTTCCTTGCCAACGACAAGCCCGTGACCGGCAACGTCTTCAGCACCGATCCCATTGCCAGCGGAACCAGCTTCATCGTCACGGTTACCGACCAGAACAACTGCAGCGCCACCAGCGAAGTGCGGCACGACTGCCAGGAGCCATGCACCCTACCCTGCAACGGGCAATCCAGGCGCTGCGCCTACCGCCTCTGGATCCAGCCGCCGGCAGGCGACGCCCAGTACAAGGATTACCGGCAGACACCCGCCTTGAAGCTGCGCTTCAACGGCAGGAAGATCGAGCTCAGTGCCGAGAACCTGCCGCAGATAGACGCGCCGCACCTGAACGAGAATTTCGACAACGCGATCGGCGGCTATGTAAAGGCGCTCAACGATGCCATCAACCAGGCACTCATCGACCAGACGGGGGCACTGGCGAACAGGCTGGTGCTGAGCTACCAGCCGGAAGGGTATCCCTTCCGGGCACTCCAGATCGAGTACTTCGTCTGCGACAGCTTCAACCTCTCGTTCCAGTACTCCTTCGCCAAGCCCGACCCTGCCTACTCCATGGTGATCTCGTACAGCAATGAGCCGGCCCCGACAGGGATGCCTTTCGACGGAGCCTTGTCCACCAACAAGAGGCTCAAGAAGGAGACCCGGGTGCCGGCCTTCGACTGCAGCGAACGCAACCAGTGCACCGGCGGCGACTACCAAAAGCTCTGCGAGGGGCCGGTCCCGCAGCTTGACTTCAGCATGAAGCGCGGCGACGGGAACGTCTTTCACCTGCACGGAAAGGTGGGGAACATGCCGGAAAACGAGATGGCGGCGTGGGTGTGGGATTTTCCGGTGGAGAGCCCGAACGAGCCGTTCTATGAGGGGCAGAATGCGGACGCCCAGTTGCAGCACCCGGCCGGCACCGTGGTGCTAACCGGGATCACCAGCAAAGGGTGCATCGGGTCGGTGCAGAAGGAGATGGGGTAACTGGGAGAGGGTGGCCTTATATAAGAGGGTGTGGCCTTTCTCCCCTCGCCCACTGGGAGAGGGGAGGGGGTGAGGGTGATGCTAATTGCCGCCATCCTGCTAGTGGCACCCCCCTCACCCGCCCTTCGGGCACCCTCTCCCAGAGGGAGAGGGGATGGACGGATGGGAGAGGGCAGGAGTGAAGGCGGAGGATAGACATGACCCACATAGTCCGGCAACAGATCCTGGAGGTGGAGTTCGACGGGGCCGAGGCAGAGGCGCCCCCCCTGCAGCGCAGGCTGCAACGACTCTGCTACGACCACCTCATGCCGGCCATCGAGCAGGCGCTGGACAAGCACTCGATACCGGGCCAGCTCCTTTACCTGGAACGGCTGGAACTGGACGTGGGAGAAATGCTCCTGGAACGCCTTGAGCTGGACCTTCCTGAGTCCCTCGCCCGGGCGCTGGAAAGATCGCTAAGGGAAGAAACCGCGGCGGCCCAGGCAGGAGACGCGGTGAACGTCACCTTGCAGCAGGGGTCCGCAGAAGCCTTTTTGCAGTTCCTGGAAACGGGAATGCTCCCTTGGTGGTTCCGCCTCCCTTCCGGCATGAACTTCGAACAGGTACTCCTCGAATTGCTTGCCTCGAAGAAGAGATCGGAAAGCGGCAGCGACAAAGTGGCTACGGCACTGCCGCGGATACTTGCCTCTCCCCTGGTGCGGCGAAGGTTGTTGCTGCAGTTCTCCCAGGACTTCCTCTCTACCTTGCTGGCGCTGGTATCGCCGCAGGGGTGGGAAGCGGTGAATGCCTTCTTGGTGAAGCTCGATCGCTTGGCGATCCCGACCACTGCCGGAAATATCGCGGCGATTCTGTGGGAAGAGGCCTTTACCGCCGTGGCGAGGGGGAAGGAGGTCGCTGAGCGCGACCTGACCGCCGCTGTCTGGCTCTCCCTCCCCCCCGACACACAAAAGAGCGCCGCCCCCCAATGGGAGGTACTGTGGCCGGGAATATCAGCTCCGGTCTCTGACGGCGTGGCGGAGCCGACCGACTCTGCGTCCGGCAAACAGAGAGATAAGGTGTCGAACCAGGAACTCGCCTTCACAGGCACCCATGCCGCTCTTCGTCTCAGCCCGCAATCCGAAGCGGAAGCAGGGATCTACCTCGACAACGCAGGTCTCGTGCTGCTGCACCCCTTCCTGCCGCAGCTCTTCCGTGCCTTGCAGGTGGCTCGGGACGAAGAACTGCTGCTACCTGAGCGGGCGCTCGCCCTGCTCCACTTCCTGGCCACCGGCAGCGAGGTAGCCCCTGAGTACCAACTGATGCTCGCCAAGGTACTCTGCGGCATCGACCTCAATACTACGGTTCGATCCAGGCAGGAGTTGGCGGAAGCGGAGCGCAAGGAGTGCGAAGCCCTCCTGGAGGCGGCGATCCACCACTGGGGGGCGCTGGGGAACAGCTCGGCGAACGCCCTGCGCGGTACCTTTTTACTGCGCCCGGGGAAGCTGACCCTTCGCAGTGGCGCTGGGGAATGGCTGCTCCAAGTGGAAGCCAGCGGCTACGACATCCTGCTGGGCCAACTCCCATGGGGAATTTCGATGGTGAAGCTGCCGTGGATGGAGCGGATGCTGCGGGTGGAGTGGCTGTAGCGTGGAAACGGGAAAAAGGACTTTCGGATGAAATCTTCTGCCGAAAAATCTTCCACAACCGCATCGAGGGCGCCGGCACAGTTGTCGAGGCAGCCCTTTTTCACGCCTGCCATCCAGAGGCAGATGACGGCGAGCCGCCCCGGCGACAAGCTGGAACAGGAAGCGGACCAGATGGCGGACCGGGTGCTAAGGATGCCCTCTCCCGCGCCGGCCGAGAAGGAGGAGGTGCGCCGTCAGTCTGACGACCGCCTGCAAAGGGCGCCGCTTCCGGAAGGGAGCGTAAGCAGGCAGCCTGAAGAGCGGCTCCAGAAAAAGGACGAGGAAAGGCTGCAGAAGCGGGAAGAGAAGCTACAAAAGGCGGCGACACCGGAAGAGACCAGCAAGGCTGACGACAAGCTCCTGAAGGCCACGGGACCGGGAGCGGAGGAGAAACTCCAGCGCGCCGACAGCGGCGGCGCCCCCGCGGCCGATGCGGGGACCCAAGCCGCGGTGAGAAGCGCCGGCGGCGGTGAAGCGATGCCGAGCGATATGCGCAGTTTCATGGAGCCACGCTTTGGCGCCGACTTCGGCGGCGTCCGCCTGCATCGGGACGAGGAAGCGGCGCGCCTGGGAGACAGCCTGCAGGCCCGCGCCTTCACCTATCAGAACCACGTCTTCTTCTCCCGCGACCAGTATCAGCCCGGCACCTCTGAGGGAAGAAGGCTCCTCGCCCACGAACTTGGCCACACGGTGCAACAGGACCAGGGCCTACTGCGGCAGGGGAACCCACGCAAGCCTGAGGACGAGAAGCCGGCGACGCTCCAGCGCGCCACCGCCCCTGCCGTCACACCGCCGGCGAAGGAAGTTGTCACCAGTTCGGAGGTGGTCGATCTCTCTACCGACACCTTCGCACCCTCGGAAAAAGTGAAGGCCGAGATCGAGGCACAGAAATACAAAGGGCTGGAAGTCCGCGTCATAGTTAAGGGATTGACCTCCGAGGGACGGGTCAAGGTCAGGGTGGACCGTAAGAAGAACTTCGACTCCCTGGACAAGGGAACCATGCCCCTCTTGAACCCTTGGGCTGAAGCCATCGGCGGCCTGAACATAAACTTCGCCATAAGCAACAGCAAGGTAACCGGCGGCTACGCCTCGTTGAAGCCTAAAGGGGGAAACAGCAACGACTGGCTGCAGGCGCTGCAGAAGAATGCGGCGCTCCTCGGCGGGCTGGGGCTGAAGGTGGAAAACCTCCCCAAACCGGTGAACAAGTTCGAAGCGGGAAAGCTGAGCCTGGGGGTCACCGATTTGAAGGTGGAGGTCGGCGGCTATCTCGACGCTCACTTCAACATCAGCGTTGAAAATATGGAGAAGCCGAAGATCGAGGCGAGCGCCGACATCAACCTCAAAGGAATCGTCAAGGGGCAGCTGAAGCTGGACAACACCAAGGGGGCGCTGGCGGGCGAGATCATGCTGGGGATCGACTACAAATCCTTCAGCGGCTCAGCGCTCATCGTCTACAAAGCGGACGGAACGGTCGACGTCGCAGGCAAGGGTGGATACAACTCCGACAAGCTTTCGGGGCAGGTCTCCTTCGTCTCGACCGACATGGAGAGCGCCAACAAGTACGCCAAAGACGCCATCGCCGCGGCAGGGGGCAAGGAGAACATACAAACCGCTGGGCCGCCCCCTCCGGTTCCCGCACCCAAGCCCGGCAAGAAGCAGCGGGCGTTAGCCGCCAACGGACAACTCGCCTTTAACCTGACGCAGTGGTTCGCCGGAACCGTTTTCGTGGTCGTGGACGGGCGCGGGCTTCTCACCGTCGTCAGCAAGATCACCCCTCCCGGCGAGATCAAGCTCTTCCCGGAGAAGAACTTCGACCGGGAGATCGTCAAGTTCGAGGCTAAGGCTTATTACGGGATACCGGTGGTCGGGGACCTGAACCTCTTCGCCAACATCAGCCTCATCGCTTTGGCGCGCCTGGGTCCGGCGAAGATCTACAACATCGAGATACTGGGGACCTACTCCACCGACCCGGAGGTCCAGAAGATGATCCAGATCTCCGGTTCCATCAACATCTCGGCCTACGGCGGGCTGCGGTTACGCGCCGAAGGGGGCGCCGGGGTGGAGATCGCCTCGCACGACCTCAAGTTCGGCATCGGCCTGCAGGCGGACATAGGGGTGATGGCCTACGCCGACGCCCGCCCCACCGTCGGCTATCGCGATCCGGGCGTCTTCTACATCAGCGGCACGCTGGACATCGCTGCCCAGCCGATCTTCGGGCTGGGAGGGGACTTCTTCATCGCGCTGGAGACACCATGGTGGTCGCCTCTCTCCGACCATCGGTGGACCTGGCCCCTCTTCACCAAGGAATGGCCGCTGGGGGACCCCATCGGGATCAGCGCCCTGGTCAAGGAATACGAGTTCGGGTCCGGCAAGGTGCCGGAGATCGAGCTGAAAAAGCCGGAGTTCGACCCATCCAAGTTCATGACCAACATGGTGGACGACAAGCTCCCGGACAAGAAGGGGGGCAAGGATGCAGGAGCGGGCACCTTCAAGGATGACGGCACAGTGCCGAAGCCGGAGGTCCCGCCCAAGAAGCCCCCCCCGAAGAAGGTTCAGAAGCCTGGCAAGAAGGGAGCGCCTCCCACTGCCGGCAAGTCCGCGAAGCCCGACCCCAAGGCGCCGAAGGAGCTGGAGACCGGAAAGATCTTCCAGGCGGCCGCGAAGCCGCTCACAGCACTCAAGACCAAAGGCCCCTTCACGCGGGCGATGCTCAACAAGGAGCTGGGCGCCATTAAGGCAAGCGTCAAGGGAGTCGACTTCGAGGTTCAGGCGAAGGGAGAGAATTGGCTGGTAACGCCCAAGGCCGGCGGGAAGAAGGCAAAGGGGATAGAGCTCAAGGGGAAGGATCTGGACAAAGCCGGTCCACTCGACGGCAAGAAGGACGAGCGGACGCAAGAGCAGATGAGAAGCGACGAGGAAGCTGCAATAAAGGAGGCGACCCCGCTTCTCGACGACGAGGAGAAGGAGAAGGCCGACATTGAGAAGGCGCTCCCCGCGATAAAGGCGAAGTACAGGTTGACCGCGCTGGTCCTGATCGAGGTGTCCGTCGACGAGGACGAGGTGGAGGACGCCATCAGGGCCACCATAAATCCCGTCGTGACCGGGCCGAAGAAGAGGCGGCTGAGAAAGCACAAGTCACAGTACGTCACGCGCAAAGGCGGCAAGTACATCCTCAAGCCCGGCTTCGACACAAAAGATGTAATCAGGGACAAGTTCTACGCCAAGGCGTTCCGGGATGCGGTCTACACCTGGCGCGACGGCCAAGTGACAGGACCGCTCAGGCATCCGACCGACCCGAACCTCTACAAGTGGGTGCCGCCCAGCGGACACAGAACCACCAAACAGTGGTGGGACAAGACGCTCAAATACAAGGAAAGCCCGACCATAGACCACAAAGGCCAGGCGGTGGTCGATCACTGGAACGAAAAAGGAAGGAAGACGGACCACGAGGAACGCCTCAATTATTTCAACGACATTCCCGATCTGGAGGTCGTCCCCTACAGCGAAAACAGCTCGATGGGGACTCAGCTCGCCGCCAGCTACTCGAAAAGAGTCACCATAAAATTTCGTGGACCAGGAGACCCGTCATGAGCATGCTGTACCTCTGGCATCCCGCAGTCAGCACATCAGCAACCGAACTGGATCTGATACTTACCCGAGGCGACTCAGACCAGGTGGACGGCGGATCGGAAAGGTTCGTCGAGGCCGTCCTCAAAGCAGTGGGAATCAAACAACCGGCCGAGAAGTGGTCGATCAAACCGAACCGCTGCAACTTTTACGGCGAGTACTGGCGTGAGGGAGGGTGGCGCTCGCAGTGGGACTTCGCCTGGCGCATGGAGGCGCACTTCAAGAAACCGGTCGAGGTGAAACCACTGCCCACGGGGTACCAGGGGCTGATGGAGATCGACGACTACTCGCCGCTGGCGGAAAGCTACAAGTACGAGCCTTACGCCTGCCTGGCGATCGCCGCCTTCAACTCGCAGGAAAAGGCCCGCGCAGCTGCGGAGAAACTCGCAGGGGACAAGGAGATAGAGGCGGCAAGACACGCGGCCGCCGCTCCCGAGCCGCAGATCAAGGTGCTGCAGGTGGCGCCTAAAGAGTTCCATCTGCGCGCCGCCATCGGCTCCGGGGACGAGCCCTTTTTCACCGGAGGCTACCCGGCGCTGGTGCTATCCATGATGGAGGCGGCGGGCGGGGCTACCCATGCGGAAGGTTGACTACCAACCCCATCTCTCCCCGGACGCGGCCAACCTGCAGCTGGCCCTGGATTGGCTCGCCCACCTGGTTAGCGGCTACCTGGGGGTGCGCTTCGGCAAAGCCGACGCCTTCCAGGCGCGCCCCCTGGAGTTATGCAGCGAGGACTCTCCGCTGGAGCTGTTCATCAAGAGCCAGAATCCGACCCTGGAGGAGTTCGCGCTGGTGATGATGGCGCTGGCTCCCCATCTGCAACCCGGCTTCTTCAACAGGATTGTAAGCGAGGTGCTTCCCGAGGGGGGGGATATCCCCGAACTGGGAGGGGTGCGGCTTGCCGAGAACAGGGCAATTCTCCCCACCGGTGAGACCGCCCAGTTCGTTCTGGCGGGGCATAGCCTCGGGAGGTCCATCGAGGTGCAGCGCCTTTTGAGCGCGGAGCACTGGCTGGCGAAGAAGCGGATCCTGTGGCTTGAGCCGGTGCGGCCGGGGGAGCCGATGATGAGCGGTCGGCTCTGCCTCGACCCGGAGCTGGTGGAGTGGGTGACGCTGGGGACCGTGGGGCGGCCTCGCTTCAGCATGGAGTTCCCGGCGGAGGCGATAGAGACGGAGATGGTGTGGGAGGACCTGGTGCTGCATCCCAACACCTTGCGCCAGATCCACGAGATAGAGAACTGGATCAAGCACAACGAGACGCTGCTCAACGAATGGGGGATGAAAAGGAAGCTTAAGCAGGGTTACCGCGCCCTTTTTCACGGCCCATCGGGGACGGGGAAGACGCTGACCGCAACACTCTTGGGCAAATACACCGGCCGCGACGTGTACCGGATCGACCTGTCGCGGGTGGTGTCGAAATACATCGGCGAGACGGAGAAGAACCTCTCCGCGCTATTCGACAAGGCGGAGTACAAGGAGTGGATACTCTTCTTCGACGAGGCGGACGCCCTGTTCGGCAAGAGGACCGATGTCCGCGACTCCCATGACCGGTACGCGAACCAGGAGGTCTCCTACCTTTTGCAGCGGCTAGAGGGGTACCACGGGCTGGTGATCCTGGCGACCAACAAGCGCAGCAACCTGGACGAAGCCTTTGTGCGCCGTTTCCAGAGCATCATCCAGTTCCCCATGCCGCGCGCGGAGGAGCGCTGCCGGATCTGGCGCCAGGCGTTCCCGCAGCAGATCGAGATAAGCGAGGATATCGATTGGAAAGAGATAGCCGCGCGCTACGAGTTGCCCGGTGCGGGGATCATGAACGTCATGCACCACTGCGCCCTGGAGGTTCTGGCCGACCAGTCCCGCCGCCTGGACCTGACGCGCCTGGAGGCGGCGATAATGCGGGAGTACATCAAGGAAGGGAAAGTAGTCTAGGTTTCAACTGCGGCGGGGTCAGATTTTCCTGCTGTCGTAGGCCCAATGCAGCAGGGCCTGGCGCTGTTTCCGGCGGCAGGTCAGCACCCCCTCCGGGCAGTTATGCCTGATCTGCGCTATGTGCCGCACCATCGCCTTCCACCTTTTGATCTGCCGCTTGTCGTCGGGGCATCTCCTCCCCATGTAGTACCTGCAGTACCACTGGAACCATCCCCTCGGATCGTCGCTGTAGATCCACCCCTTCTCACGCCAGTAGGAAAGCGGCTTCGAGGCGTTGACGCCGAAGAAGTTGTACTCAGGCACGTGCCGCTCGTGGCAGAGCCTCGCGTTGGCGAACCACTCCTTGGGGAACTCGCCGGTGCAGTCGGTCATATACTTCCCGCCGAAGATCCCCATCTCCAGCATCTCTTGCGGGGTCAGCTCCGGCTTGAATTCCGGGTCGAAATTCTCCCCCATGGGCTCGGTCTGGTAGTAGACGTAGTTCTTCTGCATCAGGTCGTTCACGCAGACGCGGGTGTTCTTCATGCAGCGACTCCTTATGGTGATGGGCGCCCTTAAAGTCGGCTAGGTAAGGAACACCAGGAAGACGATGCCGACGGCGATGCGGTAGATGCCGAAGGGGATGAAGGTGTGGCTGGTGATGATCTTCAAGAGCGCCTTGATCCCGATGACGGCGAAGACGAACGAGGTGACGAAACCGACCGCGATGTTCTGCCAGTCCCCCATATGGAAGACAGCGTAGTTCTTGTAGATGTCGTAGCAGGTGGCGGCGAGCATGGTGGGGAGCGCGAGCAGGAAGGAGAACTCCGCCGCGTCCTTGCGGTTCATCCCTATGACAAGGCCGCCCATGATGGTGGCGCCGGAGCGCGAGACCCCGGGAACCATGGAAAGGCTCTGAATGAGGCCGATGGTGAAGGCCTGCCGATAGCTCATGTGGTCGAGGCTGGCGGTGGAGGCGGGACGGTTTTTCATCCAGAGTTCGATGAGGATGAAGGCGATTCCCCCGGCGATAAGCGTGTAGCTCACCAGCGAGGGTTGGAAGAACGACTTGACCACCTTGTAGAGCAGGTAACCGAGGATCCCGGTAGGAAGGAAGGCGAAGCAGACCTTCTTGAGTAGCTCGGGGCGGGAGAGAAGCTGTTTGCGGTAGATCTGCACCACGGCCAGCATCGCCCCCAGTTGGATGGTGACTTCGAAAACCTTGTGCGCCTCGGATTGCTGCAGCTTCATCAGCGCCGAGGCGAGGATCAGGTGCCCGGTGGAGGAAATAGGGAGGAACTCGCTCAGTCCCTCCACGATGCCAAGAATTATCGCCTCAAACATGCCCACTGCTGCTCCCCTCCCCTACCTATGCGTCGCTTAGAATCAGGCGCATAAAATAACCCATACGGCGAGGCATGTAAAGCGTAGGCGCAAGGGACTTAAAATCCCTCGTCCGTCGTAGCGAGGCGAGACCCGGAGCTAGAGCGGATGCAACTTCGCGTAGGCCGGGTAAAGCGTGCTCTCCTCGCTGCGCAGCCTTCTGGAGAGGATGGAATACAACCTCCCGAACGCCTTGGCGAACTCGATGTCGATGGGGGAGTCCGCCGGCGAGTACTTGTCGAAAAAGGCGACGGCATCGGCGGTGATCTCGTGCATGTCCTTGGCGTAAAAATCGACCGACCGCTTCAGCGCTGCGTCATTGACCGCAGACTTGTCCAGGACCGGGTAGAGTTGAATGTCTTCTTTCTTCAGGTGGGCGAGGAGTTTTCCTTTCGCCGCGATCAGGATCTTGTGGGCCTCCTGGTTGGTGATCTTACTGTCCCTCACCTTTGCCAGCATCGCATCGATTTCGACATGGTCCCTTTTCAACTCGTCTATCAATCTCGCCATCTGCCACCTCTCCTTGGAGCTTTCGTTCGACGCGTGCACGCAGCGCTTGCCGCGTTTTCATGCGTTGTTTTCGATGATTGGACTATAGACGCAGCCCGGGCTTAAGGACTTGATGCAGGTCAAGTAAACGGTGTCAGCGGTGAGCTTTGATGTGTGGTGGGGTAAACCTTGGATAAGAAGGGAAGTGCTGTTGGTCAAACCCATTCCTGCAGTTCGTGGTCGTATCTGAACAAACCGTCTTTGTTCAGGAACTTCTTGAGCTCCACCGGCGCGTACCACATCACCCTGTCGAAAGCAGCCAGCATTTTCTGCAAAAGATTGGGCTTGCCAGCAACAATGGCGGCCATCTCCGACAGATAGGCCTCACGGTTTTCAGAGAGTTGCCCCCGCTCGATTCTGAACCCACCGAGATGCGCTTCGACGATCTTCAGCTCGTATTTTTTTGCGAACTGGAACCACAGGTAGTAATCCCCTGCATACCTGAAGGAGGCAAGCCGGTCATAGTCGAGGAGTTCGTTTAGTGAGGAGGACCAGAAGGTCGATTCCTGCTGAACGAAGATAAGGGTGGTTCCGTAGAGACCAGACGCGAAGAAACTGCGACGGTAACGATAGGGAAGCTTCACGTTGAGAAAGTAGGATTTCTCGTTGTAGTGCACGTTGTAACCGGTAAGCCACTGGACCTCTTTGCGCTGAAACAAATCCAAAACGACGTCGAAGGCGCATCTGTTATAAAAGTCCCCCGCGTTGAGATAGGCCACGATGTCGCCGGTTGCCACTTTGAGACCTTTAGCAAGCGCGTCGTACATCCCGCTATCCGCACCGCTCACTATTTTCACAGCGTCGTTGCGATAAGATTCGACGATTGCAAGGGTCCGGTCGGTGGATCCTCCGTCGCAGATGATGTACTCCAGTTCGGCCCGGCCGGAATGAACAGCGTACTGCCCGAGGACAGATTCAACGGTCTCGGCTATCCGGCGCTCCGCGTTCAGGCACGGTGTTATGATGGATATTTTTTTCACAGGGAATCCCCTGGCGGAAGGTAGCTGTTGGAAGAAAACACGGGATCGCTGGAGCGAGCGAAAACGAGGTCCATCTGCCAGAAGGCCTGGTCGCCGGGGCGGTGCATCGGCCGCACCAAATCGACACAGGAAAAACCGGCCTCCTCCATGTAAGCGCACATCTCGTGGAACTTCAGGCTGTCATGGGTGAGTCGGAAATTGTACGTTTCAATGATCACCAAGGAGGCCGATGCCAACGCCTGCTTAGCCCCCTGGAGAATAGGGAGTTCGAATCCGTGGGTATCGAGTTTCAGCAGAAAAGGAGCTGCCAGGTTGCGCAGCAATACCTGATCGTCGATGGTCACCATAGGCACCGAGATGCAGTGCGTCCCGACCTCGGTTTCCGAGGCGAGCCCGCCGAAGAGATCCTCTGCATCAAAATAGCAGGTCCCGGCACGGCTACCCGCAGCGGCGATGACAAAGTCGACTCGTGGCACCCTCTTCTTCACCGTTTCCAGCGCGGCGCGGTGAGCCTCCTGGGCTTCGATCAAGAAGCAGAAGGCCTGCGGGAAGAACTTTCTGGCCTCCAGCGACCAGCGCCCGTCCGAAGCCCCGACGTCTATGATGGTCTCCACCCGCACGCCTCTCCCCCTGCAGCGCTTTAGAGCGGCGCTGAGCGAAAGGTCGTCCCGGGTGACGCCGACAGCCGACGCTATCCTTCCCAAAAGAGCTGTAACGAATTTGGCGGCCATGATCACTCCAAAGGCTGGCGGCGACGAGAGACCTCGTCGTAGAGCCGGGCATGACGGCCGGCGACCAGTGATGACTCGAATTGTCTCTCCGCTTTCTCTCTGGACAGGCACGACATTTCGTTGCGCAGAAGGTCATCCTTGAGAACCCGGGCGACAGCATCGGAAAAGTCTACCGGCTCAAGAGCTGCGGCCAGAAAACCGTTCCCGCCATGCTCGATGAGATCGGGCATGCCTCCTACAGCAAAGGCGACGCAGGGAAGGCCGCAGGCGATGGCTTCGAGAACCATGTTGGAGAGGTTCTCCTCCCTGGAGGGGGCCACGAAAAGATCGGCTGCCCCGTAAGCCAACGAAAGGGTTATCTCATCATGCAGCATGCCGAGGTAGTGGACAGGAAGCCCGAAATCCGGAACGACAGACGGCCGTGACGCACCCATGATAACCAGCTCGGCATCAGGCGAACTCTGTTTAAGCCGGCAAAGCGCAGTCTGGAGCAGATCGAACCCTTTGCGCCGGTCACTGCTGCCGTCCATCGCCCCGGTCAAGATGATCTTTTTCCCCTTGGGAAGGGAAAGTATGTCGCGGCAAAACCCCTTGTCGCGCGATCTGAAACGGGTCAGGTCGACGCCGTTCGGGATCACCTCAATGTCTTTGTTCTTGAACAGGAGGCTTTTCTTCGCGCACTCCCCGAGCCAGCGGCTGGGAGCTACAACAGTCATCTGGATGGCGTCCCAACACCTCACCTTGCGACTGAAGTTCCACCTGGAAAGGTCGTGAGGCCCGGATGAGGAGAGGAGCGGACAGCAGCCGCAGCCGACGAGGTACCGGTCACAGCCATCCGAATAGTGGCACCCGCCCGTAAAAGGCCACATGTCGTGCAAGGTCCAGACGATTGGGGCATCTATGGCGGCAAGCGTCTCGATGCGCAGGAATCCGTAAGAGACCCAATGCAGATGCACGACGTCGGGGTTCAGTGCCGTCACTCGCGCCGTCAGCGCATCGGGCCAAACGGCGGAGGAGAACAAGGATTTCCGGCGTCCCGGGTAGAGGCAAAGGGGGACCGCGTCGAAATTGGCCCTGATCCTGGAAAGGAGGTAGTCGCTCTTGGTCTGGGGCCCGATCACCGCGAAATCGTCGGTTTTCTTCTCCTGTACCAGCATGCGGCTGTCCACGCCGGCTTGCCTTAACCCCTCGTGCAGCCGATAGGCGGCCCGGGCGGCTCCGCCGAAGATGTCGAAGGTACTGATGAGAAGTGGGTTCACGGCTTGCCCCCTTCCATTACCAGGGAATCGGGCTTGCGGACGACACCATCTACCACGTCCAGTCCGTACCGTGCAAAACCGGGAATGCGGCTCTCGAAAGCCGTCGTCACGCTGGGGTCCATAAAGCCGGCGTCAGTCATGAGGCGTTCCAGCGAAAACCGGTCGTACATCCACTGGTGAATCTCGCCTGAAGCCCGGAACAGCCCAGCTTCAAAGGCGCTCCTGCCTTGAGAGCCGGCAATCAGGAAAACTCCCCATGCGGCCAGCAACGTCCTGACCTTCCAGAGCCAGCGGCGCAAAGCGGCCTTCGGATCCGCGGTGAGCCTGCCGGGGGGGATCTCTTCCCAATAGGCAGCAGCTTCGCCACCCATTCTCTGCGCCACGAAGGCGGAATGCCTGGTCCCGGGTCTGCGGAGGAACTCCTCCATGCGCCCGCCGCTGTCGACCCGGACGCACTGATCGTACAACTCCAGCATCATCCAGTCGTAATCGTCTGCCGCATCTGGCGTCTGCCCGAGTTTTTCCAGATACAGCCTTGCTATCTGCTCCAGATCCGGCACCAATATCCGGAGGGTTCCGCCAGGTTTCAGGACACGGTGGCACTCGCGCATAAAGGGGAGCGCCTTCTCCGGCAGCAGGTGCTCCAGCAGGTGGGAGTGGTAGACCACGTCGAAGCTCTCGTCGGGGAAAGGAAGCCCCTGGGTAACGTCCCGGCACTCGACCGACCGGCTTCCCCGCAAGTCCAGGTTGGTCCAGTCAGGATGCGATGTGTCGCCGCAACCCACGTTCAGCATCATGAGAGGTTCCCTGCCGGCGGTCCGTATGTCGGGAGTAAGCGTCATAGTGAGAATCTCGTGGTTAATTTGCGCAGTAGGTAACGGAACAGCCCAGGGTTCAGCTCCCTGAAAAACTTTTCCATTGCGGCGGCAACCGTGGCATCCGCGGCAAGCGGTACGTCCCCTATCAGGACCGCCGTATCCGAGAGGGTGACGTCAAAGTGGGAGGCGCCTTGGCAATTCACCCCGCTTCCGTCATGGCCTATGTTGTTGACCAGGGATCTGCCGGGAAAAAGCATGAGCCTGCCCGCGAGAAAGAGCGAGGCGTGCCACCGCACAGCCCACGAGTCAACCTTGCCGCGGCACTGGTCCTCAAGCATCCGGGTGTAGGGATAGGCGCCCCGCATGTCGAACTCGTGGCTAAGGCCCCTCTTGCCGATTTCCGATAGGAGCTTTTCCCCCGAGGGCTCGAAGAGCTGCCAGCCCCTGCGCCAGGTACCCCACCCCCAGCAGGCCGTGTAGTTCAAGAGAAAGGTTTCGGCGGTTTTTATGCCCAGAGGAAAGGAGTATCCGCTTACCGACGCCACCCTCTCCTCGTCCCGGTAGCGGCGCAATGCGTCACGCATGAACTTCAGAAAATAGGGAGAGGTGACCAGATCGTCTTCCAGCACGATTATGGAATCGTACTCATCGAGGACCAAGCAGATCCCCCTTGTCAGGGAGGCGGCAAGACCTGCGTTCGCCTCGCTCTCGATCACCTCTACCGATGAAAATCCGTCGACGCCCTTAAGATAGGCTCGAACCTCGTTGACGGCGTCGAGATCGCGCTCGCTTTTGGGACCGTCGCAAAAGACGTAGAGGGGACTCTTGTCCGCACCATGGTTCTTTTGCAGTGCCTCGACGGTGCGCCTGGTGTGGGTCAGGCGGTTATACGCGAACAGAGCTATCGGCGGAGCGTCCATGGTTTCACCTTCTGACTGCGTCTGTTCCGTCATGGCTCTGACTGTCATCGAACGGCACGTTGGCGTCCGCCCCCGTGGTTGTTTCACGCGACAGATAGGCATAGACGCTGCGCAGGTTATTCTCGCAGCGATAGAACCTCTCGAAGGCGGACAAGGCGTTCTCGCGGTAACCTTCGTAATCCGCCTCAATCCTCTCTACTGCCGCCGGCAGCTCGGACATGTCCCGGATCAACTCCCCACAGCGGTAATGTTCCATCAGCAGTTCGTAGCTCTCGTTCGCGTAGGCTATAACAGGCACGCCGGATTGCAGGTACAGCGCCATCTTTTCGGAGGAAAAAGCGGTGAGCCTGTCGTTCACCACGTTGTTCCGATAGAAGGAAAGCCCTATGTGGGCGGAAGCGATCAAGGCAGGAACCTCGCTATCATCCACGAAACCGCAGGAAAAAATCACCCTCTCGTTGCGCCGCTCTTCGCTAGTGATGTCCTGGGCCACCGGACCGTGCAGCACCACCTCGAAACTGCTGTCGATACCACAGGCATGCCGGATCACTTCGTCGATGCCTCTGTTACGGCTCACGCTGCCGAAATACAGGATGATCTTCCTGGCCGGATCGAGGGAAAGACGGTCATGCAAAAAGCGGCTCCCCTCCCTGAACGCAGGCCCCGACACGGAGACTGGCAGGTATATCACGTCCATGGAAGCGTCGAGGCCGTTGCTCTTCAACAACACCGCTCCCCTTGCGGCATCCTGAACGATGGTTGCCGCGGCTTTAGCATGCCAGAGACGCTCTTCTTCCCTTAGTGCCACGAATTCGCTTTTCCCATCGAAGGCGGGGTGCCCCTCGACGTACAACTCGAGGCTGTAATAGAGCAAGGGAACCTCAAGCACGGCGGATACGCGCCCCGCCCAGATCAACCCCTTTTTTTCGACGCCAATAAGGTAGTCATACCCGGCAGCGCCCATGACTTCCAGGGAGCGCCTGACGACGCAATCGCGCACCGGCCCATCCTGTGCGCCGCAGCCGATCATCTTTCGAATCCGGTCCAGAACCTTTTTCACCCTCCCCCTATCGAGGCGGACCACTTTCACCGAGGAGCCGGAAAGAAACCTGGAGAGGTTGACGAACCCTGTGTCGCAATCGTACAGGAACAGATCGACGGCGAAGTCGTGGCCGGCAAGCCCCGAAGCAAGGCTCAGTGTGTGGCTTTGCAGCGGCCATTCGTACTGGAAAATCGCGATTCTCTTCATCCCTTCACGCCACGACCCCGGCGAAAAGCACCGCCCAAGTCCCGCTTCCCGGCTCGTTGCCGGTACCCCACTCCTCGCTCCCCGTCATTTCCATGCCGTGTGCGGCAAATAGCCCTTCGACCTCAGGCATGAACAGATAGCGCATGGTGTGCGTTTCCTTGAGAGTAGATACTCTTCCCGTTGCCTTTTCCGTTATCAGCACCTGGTAATTGACGTCCACGGTATTGGCGTTGTAGTGCACTTCAGGCTCTGCGATGCGGACAACCTCGATGACGTCATCCTCGAGCCGTTTCACCCGGACCACCGGAGGGTCAGAGAGCACAGCGGGGCCGTACCAGCAGTCGAAGAGGAATAGTCCCCCCGGAGCGACATGCGCCTTCGCAGTGGCAAAGGCTTTGTGCAGGTCGTCATTGGTGGACTGGTAGCTCATGACGTGAAAAAGCGAGATAACGACGTCAAAGGTTTCGCCCAGTCGCACCGTGCGAACATCTCCCTGAAGAAAACGGAGCGCGGCCGGCGCGGGACCAGGATGCATGTCCGTAAGACGCTTGGCTGCCACTGCCAGCATTTCCTCAGAGAGGTCAAGCCCGGTGACCTGGTACCCGAGCTTCATCAGTTCGAAGTCGTGTCTGCCGGTGCCGCATCCAAGGTTGAGGATCCTCTTGGCGCCCGGGGAGTGCTTGCGGATCAGCTCATCGATATAACGCGCCTCGCCGGCGTAATCCTTATCCTTGTAAAGGAGGTCGTAATAGTGGGAGTAAGCACCGAAGCAGTTCATCCGAGCACCTCTTTTACTCCCTTTGCCACCTTTTCGATATCAGGTTCAGTCAAAGCCATGCCGCTTGGGAGATAGAACCCGCGGCGAGCCAGGCGTTCCGCGACGGGGTAGCGCTCGGCAGGGAACAAGCCGAGTTTCTCGAACACGGGCTGCTGGTGCATAGGCCAGAAGAAAGGGCGGGTGCCGATGCCAAGGGCTGCAAGCCGCTTCATCGCCTCTTCCGCATCAAACGGCACCGAGTCTTCCAGCACCACCCCGTACACCCAGTATATGTTTTCGGCGTAGCCGGTCCGGGGAAGGGGGGTCTGGATTCCCGCTGTTTCTCCGAGGAGCTCCGTGTAGCGCCTCCCCATGGCCCGCTTGCGGGCGACGAACCAGTCAAGCCTTTCAAGCTGCGCGAGCCCCAGTGCCGCCTGCAGGTTGGTCATGCGGTAGTTCCAGCCGAGTTCCTCGTGCACGAAACGCTTATGCGCCTGGAAGCAGAGGTTGCGCAACCCCCTGCAGCGCTCGGCTAGATCCGGGTCGTCGCAGACGACCATGCCCCCTTCACCGGTCGTAATGTGCTTGTTGGGATAAAAGCTGAAGGTGCTGATGTCGCCGAATGAGCCACAAGACCTGCCACGGCAGGCCTGGCCGTGCATCTGTGCCGCGTCCTCGATTATCCTTAGATCATGTTTTCGGGCCAACTCCAGGATCGGGTCGACATCGACAGGGAGGCCGTAGAGGTGCACCACCATGATGGCCTTGGTACGCTCGGTGATCCTGGCGGCGACCTGCTCCGCCGACATGTTCCAGGTGACCGGGTCCGCATCAACCAATACGGGCGTGGCGCCGGCCCGCACCACCGAGGCGGCGCAGGAGATGATGGTAAAGGCCGGAAGGATAACCTCGTCCCCGGGCCCAAGCCGCAGGGCGTGGACTGCAATGTCGAGCGCGCCCGAACCGTTGGCGACGGCTACGCCTTGCTGCCGCCCTACCCTCCCGGCGAACCGCTCCTCGAACTGACGTACGAAGGGCCCTTCGGAGGAGATCCAGCCGGTATCGATGCACTCCTGAAGGTACTTCTTTTCGTTGCCGTCCAGCAGGGGCTCATTGACAGGTATGAAGTCACTCAATGGGTTTCACCACGGCATCTGCTGCGGTTATGCCAGAAAAGCGGGTCTTGTCGGCCTCGCCGGCGTAAGGTCCCTGCTTCACCTCGACCATCTCGATCTCCTCCAGGGCCTCGAAGCCGTGTCCGCCGGAAGCAAGGAGAATGACGTCTCCGGCCTCCAGTATCCTGCTTTCCAAATAGCTCCTGTCCTCGTCGTAAAAGTCGACGCGCAGACGCCCCCGCTTGAGAAACAGGACTTCCTGGGTGTAAAAAACCTCGCGCAGGACAGGGTTGTGCACGTGGGGCAGGATGATCGCCCCGGCGGGATGCTTCATGTAGGCTAACTGCTGAGAGAACGCGTCGGGCGTGAAGAAGTGGACTCCCGGTTTAGCGAACGAGTTCGTGATGATTATGGCCAATAGAGTGCCGGCGTGGTTCACCTGCTCAAATATCACACTACCTCCCAAGGTAACTCAAGGAGCTCCGCTCTCTTGGCATCACGTGCCGCCAGCACCTTCGGATGCGTCAGGCATGATTCCACCGAAACCTCTGGTAGGAGGGAGCCTGCCAGGTCATTGCGCACAAAGAAGGCGTTGAATCCGTATCTGTTGCACCCCACCAGGCGGTATCCTTTACGGCGCGCCAGCTTGACAAAGGCAGCCAGACTCGCCCCGAAATAATCAGGATGAACTGAGAACCTGTCGAAGTCCGGGCGGTACGGCACTGTCACAGCCTCGTCGTGATAAAAGAGATCCTGGTACTCGACCATTACCACACGCGGCGATACTGCATCAAGGCTTTCCCAAAGCCAGTAGTCGACGCCGTCCACATCAAGTGATAAGAGATCGATCTCGCCGAAGAACCCCTCCCCAGTTATCAGCTGATTGATGTTTTCCGCAGTGACCCAGGCCTGCCGGATGCGCGGGGGGGCTAGCCTTGTGTCCGGATGACGCTGGTAAAAGATCCCCGATTCCGCTACCTGCTTGGCATTCCCCTCGATGAGCAAGGCATGGCAGCCCCAGTTGGTTATGAGATTGGTGGTGTTACCGCCTACCGGCGCCCCAGCGGCTATGTCCAGCACCACCCTGTTGGTGAAGCCGATCAGGGCAAAAAGATAGAGGAGCAGGCCGTCCTCGTCGGTTTGCGAATAGACCCTGAACCCGGTATCCCTGAAGCAAGGAAGCGCGCAACCGCGGGACACTATCTCCTGGTACTGGAAAAAGAGGTTACGCTGGACCGGCTGACTGTTCTGTCGCGATTCAAATGGCAGCGAGGCGTCTACCGCCTTTCCCAATTTCCTCAGCACGAAATCTTTCATGACATCTCCGTAGATCACAACTTTGTTACCGCGTCCTTGAAGTCGTTCGTGTCACTGTTCAGCCAGTCGTCGACCTCGACGATTCTACGGAAGTCGTCATCAAAGTACAATTTTTTATCGTAGACGTTGCGGTTGTGGAGATAGGCGATGCGCGCCGGCAGGAAGTGCCATGATTCCAGGCCGAGCAGGATCTTCGCCATGGTGACGGCAACCAGTTTCACGGCGCCCACCGTGGAGCGCTTGAACATCTCCGGGATAATCCGCCCTCTCAGCCGGTGGCTGCGGTACGCCGTGTAGGAATCGCAGAACCCCTGGTTGCCGATCCTCTTGAGTAGGTACTTTGCCGTCATCCTCTGTGGTGGGATAAGGTGGCGAATCACGGAGCGGCCGGTATAGGCGAACTGGTACCCCAGGGCTTTCACCTTAAGATTCAGTCCGGTCTCGCCATCGCCGATCCAGGTGCCGGCCGTATTCTCGGGGTTGAAACCTCCGGCGGCAAAAAATGCCTCTCGGCGAATGCCCTGATGACAACTGTAGACCATGTCGTTGCGGGAAACGATGAGTTCCTCTGCCTTGTTCCGGGCAGTGAGGCTCAGGTACCCGTTCCACAGGTGACGCTTGACCCAGGCGGGCGGCTCAGCCTGGAACTCGGGAAGTATCAGCCCCGTGGCACAGCCGACTTCCGGGAAAAGCTCGAACACCCGGACCAGTTCGGATAGAAGCATCGGGTCAGCCACCATGTCGTCGTCGGTGAAATAAAGGATGGAGCCCTTCGCCTTTTTCGCCGCGCTGTTGCGGGCATAATGGACGCCCTGGCGCGGCTCGAAATGGTAGGAGACGTACACGGACCGGTCGCAGAGATAGGAAGCCGCCACCTCACGCGTTTGGTCCGTGGAGTTGTTGTCCGCGACGATGATCTCGAAGAGATCCTTGGGGTAGTCCTGTGCAAGGAAGCTGTCCAACGTGAGCGGGAGCAGTTGCGACCGGTTGTAGGTCGGGATGATGATCGATATGAAGGGAAGATGCTCCATCTAAAGCTTATCCTCGGCGGCGAAAGGGCGTCGAATCAGGCGCACGGCCCTGATCCACGCCTCGATGGCCAGCAGGTAGACACGGTAATAAAGGGGTTGCTGTTGCCGGTAGCGCAGGGTCATCTGTTTCACTCTCGTCCCGTTGCCACCGGACTTATCGTCCTCATAGGTCTTGGTCCCTTCCAGATACCTGTAATTTCCCCAGGTCTCGTCCAGGTAGGTGACCTTTGCCTTCTGCACGGCCTGGAAGATGAACTGCAGGTCCATGCCGAAATGCTCGCCAGTGTCGTACATCCCGATCCGCTGGTGCAACGACTTGTGGTAGAAATAGGCGGACGGGTTCATCGGGAAGGCCTCCAGGAACCTCCCCAGCAGCAGGTTCTTCAGGCCGATCTGCGCCGGACGGCTCACGAACCAGAGCCTGCCCTCGTTGTCCCAGACGTTGCAGTTGCCCACGAGCAGGCTTGGCGCCGGCAGCCCTTGGAAAATTTCCACGATGCGGCAGAGGATATCGGGCTCGTAGTAATCGTCCGCATTCAGAAAACCAACGATGCTTCCGCGCGCCATGGCGATCGCTTTGTTCATGGCATGCGACTGCCCCTCGTCCTTTTCCGACACCCACCTGATATGTGGATTGACTGCCGCGTACTTGCTGATGATTTCAGCGGTGCTGTCGGTGGAGCCGCCATCGATGATGATGTGCTCGATGCCGGGGCAGTTTTGGCCTATCACGTTCCGTATGCAGAACTCGATATAGTCCGCACCGTTGTAAACAGGCGTGATAATGCTTAAAAAGCAGGACTCCTCAGACGAAGCTTCCTGCCTGTACTGGCGCTCGCCTCCACCGCTCAAGACCCGGCCCTCCGTCTGACAACGGACTGCGCGGCTTCGAGCAGGCAGTTACCCAATCTTTCCAGGTTGGCCTCGCCAAT
Source organism: Citrifermentans bemidjiense Bem (assembly GCF_000020725.1). Classification (NCBI taxonomy): domain Bacteria; kingdom Pseudomonadati; phylum Thermodesulfobacteriota; class Desulfuromonadia; order Geobacterales; family Geobacteraceae; genus Citrifermentans; species Citrifermentans bemidjiense. Next base: position 2,984,913 of record NC_011146.1, read on the forward strand.
CCGAATCAACTCCTTGCTTTCGGTACGCGGCGGCTCCGCGCTGAGGATCGCCCTCATGTCCCGGGCCAAAGCCTCGCTGTCGCCCGCCGCGAAAAAACGAAGATTGTCGCCCTGCACTTCACGGTTCACCGGTATATCGGAAAGGATCACCGGCACACCAAGACCGACTGCGTCAAAGACCGCACCGCCACCAGGCCCGCCTTCAAAAAGCGTAGGCTGAACGACGGCGACCGACTTCTTCATGATCTCGATCTGATCGCGCTTGGGGATGTGTCCAAGGATATGAACGCGGCTGGTCAGACCATGATCCGTCAAAAACTTCCCTACCTGCTCGATGTACTCAGGCCGGCGGTAGTCCACAACAGTCCCAGTACATACGATGTGGGCATCCACCGACAACAGCGCCTTGAACGCCGTCAGGTGATCCTTGTGCACCCAAAACTGGTTGCTGATCAGGAAGTATCTCTGCGGAAGGGAATATTTGTCTTGTACGTCGAAGGGAAGATCTTCGAACCACTCCGAAACAGGATTGGGAGAAAATGGCAGGTTGTACACCTCGGCAGCTGTATCTGGAAAAAACTTGAGGATGTCTTCTTTTACCGCCTTCGAATTCACAATGACCGCGGCAGCATCTTTGAAAATAGCAGCAAACTCCTGATCCCGTGCAGAGCATTCTGACGGGCTGAAGTTACCAGGAAGATATTTATGCTGGAAGTCGAAAGAATAACCCAGCCACGATACGGGATAACCGACACCAAGCGTTCCGTTTACAGGAAGGACAACGTCGGCCCTTATTTTCCGCAGGCAGCGAAGCAGGCCCTCGGGGGAGTTCTCGTAGTAGCAGATCTCGACCCCTTTGCCTTGCGTCTGCCGGAAGTAATCGAGCATGCTGGCGTGAAAGGCCGGTGAGGGCAGCGCAATTTGCGGACGCTTGTTCTTGGCGGAGACTCTGACGCTTCGTGTCACCAGGCGCAAAACATCCAGCGGCGTTTCGATCTTATTGTCAACAGCCAGCAGCAGGGATATCTTGATGCCGGTTGTTTTCTGCTTGAAAAGCAGTCCGTTGGCGAGGTGGCGTAGAAAGTCCATGCCGCCCCCCCAGTCGAAACTGCGCCCCAAGAGCGCGATGGAAAGCTTGGTTCTCATTTGATCCTTACAGCCGGACAGCCGACATAGACGCCTGGCTCAGTGATATCTCTGACTACCGTGGCGCCTGCGCCGACGACCACGCCGGAACAGATGGAGATGTAGTCCTTGATGGTAGCGCCGACGCCGACAAAGACGAGGTCGCCGATTTTGCATCTGCCGGAGACCGTCGCATTGGGACCTACGTGGCAATAACTACCGATCTGAACCTCATGCTCGACGACCGATGCCGTATTAACAATGGTCCCCTCGCCAATGACAGCCTCGGGGCCTACGTGACAAAAGTGCCCGACAAAGCAGCCGCGTCCGATGCGGGCCTTAAACCCGATATGGGCGTTCACAGAAACAACGGAGACCATGTCCCTGGCGTCAAGCCGCGACATGAGGGCCTTTCTTTTTTCGTTGTCCCCTATGGCAGGGAACCATGGGCCTTGCACATCAGCTAAGTTGGAGGTCATCTCGAACCCGTAGAGGGTCTCGTTTTCCCGGGCGTTTTCGTCGACGAAAACAAGAACGGCGTCAGGGTCTCCGCGCAAAATCACGTCGGTGACGCTTCGGCTATGGCCGCCGCACCCAAGTATGAACAAGTGCCTCTTCTTTGCTGAATGCTCAGCCATTGAGGAATCCGTTGATCTCACCGCAGATGAACTGCACCTGGTCTTTGGAAATCTCCGGCCAACTCGGCAGGCAGACACCGCGCCAACCGATGCGCTCGGAAACCGGGTGTCGCTGGAATTTCTGGGCGTACATCGGCATGGTGTGCAGCGGATAGAAAACGGGACGCGTTTCGATCCCGGCGTTGCCAAGAGCAAGACGCAGCGGCTCCCGCAAGGCCGGATCAAGAACCTGAAGCGAGCACATCCAGTAGGAATGCCGCACGTCCGCGGTTTCTCGGTGCAAGAGGACCGGCGCTCCTTCGAGTTCCTCGGCATACCACCGGGCTACCTCCCTTTTCTTATCCAGCAGTTCGTCAGAGCGCTCCAACTGCGCGAGACCGAGGGCGGCGCAAATGTTTGTCATGCGGTAGTTGTACCCGACTACATCGTGCCAGTATTCCCGGTGTTTTGCCAGCCCCTGCCCCTTGAAATGCACTGCCCGGTCATGGAGGGTCTCGTCATTGGTCACCACCATCCCGCCCTCGCCGGTGGTGATGGTCTTGTTGCCGAAAAAGCTGTAGGTGGAGATATCGCCGAAGCTACCGACGTGCCGCCCCTTGTAACGAGCACCAAAGGCCTCGGCGCAGTCCTCTATCATGAAGAGCCCGCGCCCTTTGGCAATGTCGACCAGTTGGTCCATGTCGCAGGGGTGGCCGTAGAGATGCACCACCATGATGGCGCGCGTACGGGGTGTAATCTTGCGCCTCACGTCATCCGGGTCCATCTGCCAGGTGCTCTCCAGGGCATCGACAAAAACGGGCGTGGCTCCGGTATAGGTGATGGCGTTGACCGAGGAGATGTAGGTCAGAGTGGGGACAATCACCTCGTCCCCCGGACCGATGCCTAGCGCCACCAAGGCGAGGTGCAGCGCCACCGTGCCGTTACAGACCGAAGCGGCGTAGCGCGCGCCGGTGTAATTGGCGAATTTCTCTTCGAATTCTGCGATGAAGCGCCCCTTGGATGAGATCCAGGTGGAATCCAGGCATTCGTTGACGTACTTCTTTTCGTTACCCAGCAGCGACGGTTGGTAAATAGGAATCTGAAAAGTCATGTCAAAGTTCCTCTATGGTCTGCGTCGTGGTGTTGAAAACCTGCATGCCGCGAATGGATTCGACCGCGTCATGGCCCGGGATGAAGGTCAGATTCCCCTGCTCGTCCCGATGCTCGCGGAACTTGGAGGCGACGTAACCCTGCTGCGGGCTCAACGTCCTGATGGCGCCTACCTTGTCTTCTCTCACAAAGTAGGCGTTGTTGCCTGCAGAGTTGGAGCCGACAAACGCATACCCCTTGCTTTGCGCCAAGTTGCAAAGGGCAAGCAAAGAGGCCCCGGCGAAGATGCCGCTGTGATGAGAGGCGAATCTGTCGAAGCCTGGATCGTAGGGAACCGTGATGGGCCGCTCGATGCCGAAAAGGCTGTTGTATTCCATGATGACTATTAACGGATCCACAACATCGATTGCCTTCCATATCCAATAGTCGTTTCCATCTACATCTATGTGCAGCAGGCCAATCTCATCGGAGAAGCCGGCTTGAGACAACTTTCCATTGATGTTCTCTGCCGTGATAAAACAGGACTGTGCCGTGAGGTCATACTTCCAATATATGTCGTCGTTTTTGATGTAATTTACGTTGTCTTCCGAACAGTCCATGACCAAGCCGGACCAGTTGTCATTTTGCAGCAAAAACCTGGTATTTGCCTCTCTGTAATCGGAAACCCCGAACTCAATGAATTTCTTCACCCTAATATCAAGGTTGTTTATCAGGTACTGGATGATGCCGTCGTCCCCCCATTGAGAGAAAACCTTGAACTCAGCGTCGCCGAGACGTTCCAGCAGGGCCTTTCCCTTCGTTCTCTCGGCGAGCAGTTTTCCTAGCAGCAGGCGCTGGTCTTCCAGTTCCTTACGAAGGGTGCAGCCGGCGCTACAAGGTTGCGGTACCGAAAGGGTCTTGCCCAATAAGGATTTAAGCAGAGAGATCATATTCCTTCCTTGTACCGAAGTACATCATGACCCGGTTCAATCCATCAGTGGTTATTGGCTGACTCATGACAAGAACGGGAAACTTCCTGCTGAAAAATTTTGTCAGTCCTTCTATCGAATAGTCGGCTGGTATTGGTACATTCCAGCTCGCTACATGCTTATCGGCGGCGTCGACATATTCCAGGATCACTCCTTTGTCTGCATATTCCAGGCAGATGTCGCAGAAAACCTCAACCGGAATTCGTTGTCTCAGGCAGACATGGTGGACCAATCCAAGCGCCAGCACGACGTCCGATCTGAAACGCTGATAGGAGTTCCTGCCGTAAAGCCCTATGCCATAGCAGGGAGTGGGCCTTGAAAAATCAAGTAGCGCCGGCGTAATCGGGAGTTTCTGTTCCTGCGCCAGAGACAGGCAGTAATCGACACAATAAGGTTCGTAATCACAGGCAACGACAGAGGCTCCAAGCCTTGCTGCCAAAACGGAATAGTACCCCTTGTTGGCAGCGAAATCGAGTACTTTCAGCGGTCGTTCGCCCTTCAAAATGTCAAGGACAAACAGCTGCTTGGGCGAGTCGGGCGCGAGATGGTCAGATGAGGCGCCAGACTGCTGGTAATCGGCCCATACTTCCTTTCCGACGGTGACCGGTTTGTGCTTATCGAGCCAGCAGTCCAGGCGAGAGAAGAATTCTGTGGGAGCATCAAGGTACCGGCTGAGCAGGTTTAATCCACGGAAGATCGTCCTGGCCGGCAGGCGGGACTCGAAAGCGTTTATCGCGAAGCCAGCTCCATGCTGTCTGCGGTACTCGGCGGCATACCTGTGCCAGCGCGTGTGTGCAAGCCACACCGGCGCCGCGAAATACCTCCTGAATTCGTCCAACCAGCCTTGGGAGACACGACCGCTTTTTACGATCGACCCGAAGTCTATGATCACCGGTGAGCCCATCTTGAACATCACATTCCAGGGGTGTGCGTCCTTGAGCAGGAAGCCTTTTTCAGAAAGGGCCAGGCAGACCCTTACCAATGTCTTCGCCGACAGCCAGTGCATGTAGGAGGTATTTTCCGCGGGGTGGGTTTCAAAGGGGATATGCTCGTGCTCGAGAGTCAGGAAAGAGCCGGGCAAAAGCATGTCGTCAGACACCCAGGTCCGGACCAGCCCTTGGGAAAAAACCTCGTTGATCCACTCGCGCCGGAGCAGGTCACGGTATATCTCGGCATCCTCGCGGGAAAGGATGGCCCGGTATACCCTGTTGCCGTGGAAGAAGACCTTGCCAGCACGGTCCATTACCGACGTCGGCGCAAACTCAATATCCTGCGAGGTCGTCGACATCAACCAGTTACCCTCCAATCATGCCTCACCAGAAACTTTGAAAGAGCAGCGTCTCCCTCGTCGAAGGTTCTGCCCGTGTTGAAAAAATCTGAAGCAACGACATCGAAAAAGGCGGCATTGGAGAGGTAATCCTCCATCTCCCCGGAGCTGAAAAAAGCAACGTTGAGGAAAAACCTCCCCGGAACCAGGTTCATCGCCGCGGTGCTGCAGACGATTTCCCCCGTTGAGGAAAGCGACGCCGGGAGGTCCCCGGTAATTTGGGTGTCCAGCCTCGTGATGCCAACCCCGGTGCTGTCGTAAATGCCGATCACGACCCTTGGATTGCGCACATCCTTCTGACTGCGATACCTGATCCTGAATGAGATCTCGGTGCCGATGGCGAAAGTGGGGATGCCGCTCCCACTTCGGTCCTCTATAAGGAGCTGCGTCATCCTGACGCCACCTTTCCCCTTGCGGTCGCTACGCTCTTCAAGGTCGCGCGTCGCCTCCCCGGCGAACAGGCTCAGGTAGTTACTGATTCCCTGCGCCACCTCCCCCTGAAAGACCTTGGCGCCCTCCTTCAAAACAATTGCCGTACTGCAAAGGTTTGCCACTGCAGCCATGTTATGGCTGACAAACAACACGGTCCGCCCCTCTTTGCCGATGTCCTCCATCTTTCCAAGACATTTCCTTTGGAAGGCAAGGTCGCCAACCGCCAGCACTTCGTCCACCACCAGGATCTCAGGTTCCAGGTGTGCCGCCACGGCGAAAGCCAATCGTACGTACATCCCGGAGGAGTACCGCTTCACCGGCGTGTCGAGAAATTGCTCAATCTCTGCAAAGGCGACGATCTTATCCAGCTTCCCGCGAACGTCCGACTTGGTCATGCCTAGGATCGAGCCGTTCAGGAAGATGTTCTCCCTCCCCGTCAGTTCGGGGTGGAATCCGGTCCCTATTTCCAGCAGGCTCGACATGCGGCCCTTGATGCGCACCTCTCCCTTGGTCGGGACAGTCACCTGAGACATGATCTTCAGCAGGGTTGACTTGCCGGCGCCGTTTCGCCCGATGACGCCGACGATGTCTCCGCGGTTGACCTCGAAAGAAACGTCTCGAAGGGCTAGGAAGCGCTCCTGTGGGGCATGAGGAGCGCCGGAAGAAGGGCCGTCGCCGATCTTGGAATTGGGATCTTCCTTGCCACGCACCATGGCCCACCAGCTCTGCAGGTCTCGTGTGAGGGAGTGGTGGTTGGTTACGCCGAGACGGTACTCCTTCCAGAGCCCGTCCACCTGTATCACTGTATCGGCCATCTATACCGTATCCATGAAAGACTTCTCCACCTTGCTGAACAGTAGTATCCCGACCAGCAGAACACAGATCGTAGTGGCAAGACTGACAAGCCAGCTATGCACATCGATGAAACCGGTACCGAGAAAGGTATAGCGGAATATCTCGATCACTGGAGTCATGGGGTTCAACGCCAGGATCCAATGCAATTTGACCGGTATCGAGGAGGTGGAGTACACGACCGGAGTCATGAACATCCAAAGCTGCAGCCCGAAACCGACCAGGTGCGTCAGGTCGCGGTACCTGGTTGTCATCGACGACACTACGATGCCGAAACCAAGTCCCAAAAGCGCCATCTGGAAAATCAGAACTGGGAGCAGCAGCACCGATGCCCCGGGATGAATGGCCACCCCTTGGGACAGAGAACTATAGACCAAGCATGCAAGGAAGAGAAGGAATTGTATGCCGAAGGCTATGAGATTACTGATGACTACCGAAACAGGCACCGTCAGCCGAGGGAAATATACCTTTCCGAAGATGTGGGCGTTGGTGACGAAGGTGTTGGAAGTACTGCTCATGCAATCGGCGAAATACCTCCACACAATGACCCCGGAGAGGTAGAACAGAAAAGGTGGCACTCCGTCGGTGGGGAATTTGGCGACCGACCCGAATATGAAGGTGAACACGATGGTGGTGAGAAGCGGCTGCAGTATGAACCAAAGCGGTCCCAAAATGGTCTGCTTGTAGACGGACACGAAATCGCGCCAGACGAAGAGGGCAATCAGGTCCCTGTATCTCCAGATCTCGCCGGGATGGATGTCGAACCAGTCGCTGCGCGGCCGCATCACCTTGTCCCACTTGACGCCGTCTGCCTTGGTCGGTTCACCGTTCATCTGACATCCTTAAAAGATCCCTTGTGAAGTGGGCGCAGCCTCTTGAAGATGGGAAGCGACTTCATCGCCAAATACCCCGTCAGAGCCGCCAACGCCCAGAAAACCCCGAAGTTCTTGCGTATCACCCTCAGGGACTCGGTGAACCGTTGTTGATCGCTCACCCCCCCCGGGCGCGCGTGGGCCAGAAAATGCGGCGAGCGCACGAAGCATACCTTTGCCTTCAACAGTCTCTGGTTGAAATCGAAATCCGCATAGGTCCCAAAGGAGGTGTCAAACGGCGCATCTGGATGCAGTAGCCTCTTTACCAAAAGAGCCTGATGATGCAGGGAGTTGTAGAGCCTCAGGTGAAAATCCGCACGCGACCTGAAAAGGCAGCGCTCCCCCATATAGACGTCGCCGTACACTACATCCCCCTGCTCCAACTCCTCGTCCCCTGGCAGTGAAAGGACCCGGTCGCCGGCTCCCATGAAAAGAACAAAGCTTTCGTCGTCTGCAGCCTCCCACCCCTTGTTCATCGCGTGGTAGATTCCGGCATCCGGCTCGCTGACCCAGTAATGGAGCCGACCGGCGTGGCGTCGGATGATATCGACGCTGCCGTCGGTAGAAGCGCCATCGATGACGATGTACTCCAAATCCCGCTGCGTCTTCTGCTCCAGTACGCTGAGCATGGTCTCTTCAAGACACTCGGCGCCGTTACGGACCACCGTGATGACGGAGATGCGCGCCACTGGGTCAGCGCCTCGGCTCACGGGCGGACGGGAGACCGCCGGTCCCTTCTCCAAAGAGAAGCTTGTAGATCATCACAGCCCTATCGAATTTCAAGAGCAGCAGCCGCAGCAGCATCGCCCAGAGAAGCACCAGGTAGACGGTCGGAAGCGCCCTGGGGAAATAGCGCCGGGTGAATAGGATGCGGTTGCGGACGTTGAAATAGTCGCAGGTATAGCTTTTCTTCCGGGGATTGCTGCGAGTGCCGATGCTCCTTCCGACCTTGTGGTAGACAACGCTCTTCGATGCGTAGGCAAGGGTGAAACGCCTCCGGGCCCGGTTGGCCCAGTCGGCCTCCTCGAAATACAGGAAATAATCCTCGCACATAAGCCCGATTTCCGCAATAAACTCCCTCGACACCAAAAGCGACGCCCCCTCGACGTAGTTCAGGGAACGCTCGGCCGCGGCCGGGTCCGCCTTGAACCAGGGGGGGACGAAACGGCCGTAATGCCAGGGAAGCCCTACCCAACTGCAGTAATGGCCTCCGCCGTAGGCCTGCACCTTATACCTTCGGTCGTAATAGCGCACTGTGGAGCCGCACATCCCAGCCGATGGCTCTTCCTGCATGCGCCGCACCAGGGCGTCGAGCGCGTCCGGCTCCACCACGGTGTCGTTGTTCAAAAGCCAGGCGTAACCGAAGTCGTCGCGGGCCAGGGCGTAACGGAGCGCCACGTTGTTGCCGCCGGCAAAGCCCAAGTTCTCGCCGTTTCTGATCAGGACGAAGGGATAGTCCCAGGAGGGGACCCCGCCGGTCTCGGCCTCGGCGGCCGTGTATTCGGCCCACTCGATCTCCCGCTCTTCCATCCAGTCACGCAGCTTGTGCAGCGACTCGTCCTTGGAGCCATTGTCGCAGATAACGACGGTGCAGGGTGAGTAATTGAGCGACAACAGGCTCTGTACGCAATCCACCGTGTCCTGCCAGCCGTTCCAGTTGACGATGACGATATAGACCTTTTTCACCAGTAGATGCTCCATGCGACGAGCACCATCCAGACGGTGCCCACCGCGAAAAGCACGCCGTCCTTCAGCAACGATTCCGTCGGGTCGCCGCTATGCCCCGACTGGATCCGCAGTATGTAGCGCAAAAGCCCGAAGCAGCATAGCGGCACACTGTAAACCAGGGTGTGACGGTTGACCGTGTACATGGCATAGGTGACCAGCACCGCGCCTCCCGTCATGTACATGGTCCCTTCCAAAAAGCCGGGAGGGTACGCACCCAGGTTTTTGCGGTGCTGCGTGGCGTCCGCCCCCAAGAGCCGGTACTCGCATAGCCTCTTGCCCGTGCTGAGAAAAATGGAGAGGAGAAAAACGGTCAAAAATAGCCAGGGCGAGATGGTGATGCCGAAAACCACTCCGCCTGCCTGAAGCCTCAGCAGGAATCCGGCAGAGATGCAGAAGAGATCGACCACCGGATACGATTTGAGCCAGGTGGAATAAAGAAGCGTAACGATGAGATAGCACGACAAAAGCGCCAGGAAAGACCTCGACTCAAGCCCTCCCAGCGTAAGTCCGCAGGCGAGCAGGCAGGCGCAAAGAAGGCCGGCGCCGGTGACGCTCACCCTGCCCGATGGTATGGGGCGTTTCTTCTTCAGGGGGTGACAGGCGTCGCGCCGCCGGTCGAGGATGTCGTTGCAGAGGTACCCTGCGCTGGAGACCAGGCAAAAGGCGAAAAAAGGGACTATCCCCGGAGCTACGTGTCCAAGGGAGAGCAATTGCCCACCCAGAAACGGCGGGAAGAACAGCATCAGGTTCTTGAGCCACTGGGACGGGCGAAGGATGGTCAGGTAGGGCGCTGTCATTTCATGTTAACCAAACTCGACGCCTGCTTTCCGGCCGCCAAGCGGTAATGGGAGCCGGCAGGCGCCTCCGCGTATGCTTTTTGGAAGAAACCGGCGGCTTCGGGGTACGACTTGAGGGCGCGCGCCGTCTTGCCCCCTTGGTAAAGCCAGAAAGGATCAGTGGTTTTCTGGTACAGGACGAGGTAGGTATCGATGAGGTCGCGGAAAGCCAGTGCCTTCTCATCCGCGGCAAGGGAGGCCGCCCTCTTGGCGTCCGCTGCTTGCAGTATTTCGAGGAATTCGGCTGGGGCGTCTTTTTTCATACCGAAAAGGCGGAAGAAGTAGGTCCTGGCACCGGCACAGTCGCCTTTGGCCAGCATGCCGCGCATCACATTGGCCCTGATCGGCAGCGTCATCGACGGGCGCTTGTTGAGCCGGTCAGCTTTCGCGAACGCCTCGACGGCTTCGTCGCGCCTGTTGTTCTGAAGCATGAGGACGCCAAGCTCGTTGTAGATCGACCCGAAGGCCGGGGACTTGGCAGCTGCGTCCTGGTAAAAGAGGAGCTTGTCCTGCCACAAAATGTTCCGCTTAAGGGTGATCACGCCCTGCCATGACAGCAGCAGCACCAAAAACGGTGCCAGCCCGGACAGCACCTTTTGCTGCCGGGCAAAGAGCAGGCAAGCGGCGGCCAGCGACAGAAAAGCCGTCGGCAGATACATATAGCGCTCGGCGTAGGGGGTCCAGGAGATATCCCTGAGGGCAACAAAGATGGCCGGCATCGCCATCAGAGCGGCAGCTGAAAGAAATAGCGGCGCCAGTTCACGCCGTTTCAGCAGCGCGTAGAGCAAAAGCAGCCCCCCGATGGCTCCCACGACCCCATAGGCAGGCGATACGTCGGTAAGGGCGAAATTCAGGGGGAGCGGAAGCAGCAATTTCTTCAGGTAGAAACCGAAAGCAACGGCGCACTCCCTTATCAGCCGTAGCACACCGGCATCGCCCGGCGCGAGCAGCTGTGCCGCAGCCGTTGCGCGGCCGCGCAGGAAAAGCGCAACGGCTAGAAAAAGCAACCCCGACGCCATGCCGGTGCAGCTTATCGTCAACCTCTGCCGGTAGGACAAAGAGCGCGGGGAAAGGGGCCATTTAAGGATCAGCAGCACGGCCACCGGCAGGAAGGCGAGAGCCGTCTCCTTGGTGAGTACCGCGCAGATGAAGAGCACAAAGGCCCAAGCCGCATGACGCCAGTTGGATTCATCGAGCCACTTGAGCAGGAAATAGCAGCACGAAAGGACGAACAGCGCGAGCAGGGGGTCGGTGCGGCCGGCTACCCAGCCGACCGCTTCCACGTTGAGCGGGTGCAGGGCAAAGAGGAGCGAGGCGAATAGGGATACCAGCGGGCTCGACGGGGCGAATTGGGACGATACCCTCCGGGAGCAAAGGAATACCAGCACGACGTTGGCCATGTGGAGCAGGATGTTCTCCAGGTGCATGACCCTTGGCTCCATTCCCCATAAGAGGTTGTCAAGCCAGAAGGAGAACTCGATGAGCGGCCGGTAGTAGTAGCCACGGCTGGGGAGCAGCACGTGAGACAGGGACGGGGAGTTCGAGTAAAAAGAGACTATGCCGGGATCGTCAATGGTATGGAAACCGCCGAGCATCGCCGGATAGTATGCCGCCAGCACGACGGCAATAAGCAGCACGGGGTACAGCAACCGGTGCGGCTGTCTGCTACTTGGAGACCAACTCAAGGAAAAACGCCTCCATGTCCTTGCGGCGCGGTTCGATCTTCTCGATGACCTGCTTGGCGCTGACCGTCTGTTGGAGAAACGACTGCAGGGCGGCCTTCTCCACGTAGACTTCTTCGCTGTGCCCGTCAGGTGTGGTCACATAGACGGTGTACCCTTCGACGCCGCGCTGCAGGATGTTTTCCACCCTGTCGACTGCCAGCAGTTCCCCCTTGTCGATCACGGCCACACGGTCGCACACTTTTTCCACATCGTCGGTGATATGCGTGCTGAAGAAAACGCACTTCCCCCGCCTCTTCAGGTCCAGGATGATGTCCTTCACCAAGGCGCGCCCGATGGGGTCGAGACCGCTCATCGGCTCGTCCAGAATGTACACCTCGGGATCGTGGACCAGCACCTGGGCCAGGCCTACCCGTTGTACCATCCCTTTGCTGTAGCTGCGGATAAGTCGCTTGCGCGCGTCCCACAGTTCCAGAAGCTTCAACATCTCAGCGACCCGCTGCGCCAACAACGGGGCCGGCACCTGATGCACGCGCCCCACGAAACGCAGGTACTCCTCGGCGGAAAGGTAGTCGTAGAAGGCGGGGTTTTCCGGAAGGTAACCGACGACTTTTCTGGCGTCGGCTGAAGCTGTGTCCCGCCCCAGAATCTTCGCGCTGCCGGCGCTGGGGCGAATCAGCCCCATGAGGCACTTGATGGTGGTACTCTTGCCTGCACCGTTTGGTCCCAGAAACCCGAGCACCTCTCCACGCTCGATCGAAAGATGCAGCCCCTTGAGGGCTTCGACGCTTTTAAATTTTTTACCTTTGAACGTCTTAGCCAGCCCGTTAATCTCCAAAGCGTACATCAGCCATCCTCACTTGTTCTTGGTAGCAAAGGCAAACTTGCTGGTTGTGGACACCTTGCCGGCATCGTCGAAAAAGAAGCGGCCGCCGTAGGGATCGACGGGCGCCGGGGCGAGATAGCCGGACTGCACCAGTTGATTGACCGAGACCGGGCGGTTGCCGCGCTCCGCGAGAAAACGGTCTCTCGCCTGTTCAATACGCCTTACCCCTTGAAACGCCGCAAGGCGCGTCTGATAGCTCTTCTTCACGGCTTCGTTCTTGGCGGTCTTAACCATACCGGTTAGATAGGCGATGGCGAGGTCCGTGTGCCCGGATTCCTGCAAGTAGCGCCCGGCGAGGTTTATGTGCAATTGCTGCCCTGAGAGTTTTCCAGCCCTCTGGTAGAACTCGGCTGCCTTGCCGTAATCCTTCAAGAAAAACGCCGAGTTGAATCCAGCGAAAAAGGGAAGGTACCAGTCCCAGGTACGGTATTTCATCCCGTACTGCAGCATGTCGTTCGCCACCTTGATCTGTCCCGCATCCCAGGTAAGGAACCCTTGGGCGAAATAGTAGGCGTCCATATTGTAGGGATCTAGCTGAACCGCTCCGTGCAGCAGGCGCGACATCCCCTGCAGATCCGGCTGTTCGGTAACTACCGGCCCCTCATCCTGAGATCTCCCCACCACGTCGCCGAAATACATCATCACCTTGAACACCAGCGCTGCGGCCGTCAACTCTTTCTGGTCGACGCTCATCGGCTTCAGGATCTTTATGCTGGGGACGTAACCGAGCTTCTCCTCGATCGGCTTGCTGCGCATGTACGAGGTGAAGGGGACGATCAGCAGCGTGTACGAGATCAGTCCGATCAAAAGGATGATAACTGGTGCACGATAGGTCACTTCATCTCTCTCCGGTTGAAAAGAAGCGTGGCAATCCCCAGCAGGACCGCGGTGTAGGAACAAAAATAAGCAACCGTCAGACCAAGACCGGCTAGGTTCGGGGCGATGCTGTAAATGGCGTTCACATTGAGATCGAAGCCGGAAAGGTTGGGCAGGAGGTAGTAGGCGAAGGTAACCGTCGACTTCATGAGAGGGGTTACGGCCTTTATAGCGGCGGCGGAGTGGACATACTCGTATACCTGCTGGGTGATGGCGCTGGCCAAAAAGGTGCAAAGGGTGCCAAAGACCGGCAGGAAGAAGGAGGTGCTGACGGTCGAGAGCAGCAACGCGACGGCTACCAGCAGGATGTACTTAAGAGTCGCGAAACAGATCGCCAGCAGCACGTAGCCCATGACTACGGGGCGATCCGGCGGATACATTCCCGACGCAATTTTTATCACCATGCAGGAGACGCCGCCAAGGAGCGACGCGGTCAGGGCGAGAAACAGGGCGAGGCCGAAAAAGCGCCCCAGAACATACGAGGTCCTGGTGATCGGGAGGCTCAGCACGCTGAAGCTGTAGCGGCGTTCCATATCCTTCCAGATCGAGGTGGCGCCAAGAAATACCGAGAGCAGCAGCAAGATGAAACAGATCAGCGAAAGCGACAAGGTTATCGACAACTCGGTCACCTGGCGCATGGAAAGTGAAGCGGCGAAGGGAATGAAAATCAGCAGTACGGCCAGCGCCATGATTCCCTGGAACACACGATCACGCAAGATACCTTTGAGGGTGATTCCTACGACCGCAAACATAGCAACTCCATCTGTGTTTTAGGCGTTACACGAAAAAGCGGGATGTCGAGACATCCCGCTTTTTCGTGTAACAGTTTGAAAAAACTCTTTTTTAGTAGGAGGTCCAGCCTTTACCTGCGGCAAAGGTAGCGCCGGTCTCATCGTCGCTGCCGACATCGTTCGCCAGTGCCTGGCTAGCCGAAACGGAAGCAGTGATTGCGCTGGCCTGTTTCCAGAAGATGTTGGTCCTGTTGCTGGCGGTACCGAAATCCTTGGAGCCGGTAGTGTGCCTGGTGGCGATGACGTAACCGGTCGAGGTCTTGGCGGTGGTGTCAGGGGTGGAGTTGATCAGGCCCCAAACGCCAGTGGAAAACTTGATGAGCGGGGTCGGAGCTGCGCTAGCGGTGGCGGCGTCAGCGCCCCCCCTGATGGCGTAGCCGCTACCGGCGGTAACGAGGGTTCCTGCGGAAGCGGTTCCTGCAAAAGAAAGCGTAACGACCATTGCGGCCAGAATTTTCTTCATGTTATTCCTCCGATTAGTTAGTAGAAGCAACGTAAGCTGCCGGATAGGTCTGGAAATCAGCGTTGAAAGCCTCCAGGCCGGTTTTGAAGTTCTTCAGGTCGGAGTTGGAAGCAGCGTTGTACGCCTTCTCACGGTAAGCGGAGAACTGCGGGATCGCGATGGCGGCCAGGATGCCGATGATCGCAACGACGATCAGCAGCTCGATCAGGGTGAAGCCTTTGTTGCTCCTGAGTTTGTTTAACATCTGTTTCTCCTTTTTCTGTGTGGGTTGCCGACTCTAAAAGCTTAGGTAAAAACCTAGGATGCTCAAGACGCTATCTCATTAGCAATTAACAGGCCAACTCTGGAAAAACCTGTAATAACCCGAAGCGACTGGGTTATTGCCAAGAAATATTAAAACAGCGATTTTTACCAAAAGCGGCACAGCGACAATTTTGGGACCAAACAGGTGACGTTTTTCGTCACCTATTCTTCGTCCATGCCGAATTTCGCCAGGCGGTAGCGGAAGGAGCGGAAGGTCATCCCGAGAAGCGCCGCCGCCCGCTTCTTCACCCCGCCGCACTTGTCCAGCGCTTGCACCAGGAGCTTTTGCTCCAGGTTGTCCAGGTACACCTGCAGGTCCATCCCCTCGTCTGGTATCTCCGTCTCGCCGCTTGCCGGCGGCGCGCCTGTGTGCTCGCGCACGCTGGCGGGGAGGCAGTCGAGGGCGATGACGCGGCTGCCGAGCACCACGCAGCGCTCCACCAGGTTCTCGAGTTCCCTGACGTTGCCTGGGAAAGGGTAGTTGAAAAGGGCCTTCAGCGCGTCGGGGGTGATGATCTCGTCGGCGCCCGTCCAAAGGGAGTACTTCTTGTAGAAGTGCTCGACCAGGGCAGGGATGTCCTCGGCCCGCTCCTTGAGCGAAGGCATGCGCAGCATGACCACGTTGAGCCGGTAGAAGAGGTCCTCCCTGAAGCTACCCTCCCGCACCTGCTCCTCGAGGTTGCGGTTGGAGGCCGCCACGATGCGCACGTCGGCCTTCAGCGATGTCGCCCCGCCGACCCGGCGGAATTCCCGTTCCTGGAGCACTCGCAGGAGCTTGGCCTGCAACTGCAACGGCACCTCCCCGATCTCGTCCAGGAACAGCGTCCCCCCCTCGGACTGTTCGAAGAGGCCTGGGCGGTCGGCGAAGGCTCCGGTGAAGGCCCCCTTGCTGTGCCCGAAGAGCTCGCTCTCGATCAGGGTTTCGGGGATGGCGCCACAGTTGACCGCTACGAAGGGGGCCCCCTTGCGGGGACTGTTGTAATGAATGGCGCGGGCGGCGAGTTCCTTGCCGGTGCCGCTCTCGCCGGTAATGAGCACGTTGGCCATGCTGTCGGCGACCTTGGCGATCAGGTCGTACACCTCCCGCATCTGCTTGCTCTTGCCGATCAGGCCGGAAAAGCTGAAACGTTCCTGCACCTCGGCCTTCAGCCGCTTGTTCTCCTGGACCAGGCTTTGCTTTTCCAACGCGTTCCTGACCAGCACCTTCACCTCTTCCACCTTGAAGGGTTTGCCTATGTAGTCGTAGGCGCCCAGTTTCATCGCCTCGACCGCCTGTTCGGCTGTGGTGAAGGCGGTGATCATCAGTACCGCTGTCTCGGGGGACTCGCTCTTGATCCTGGAAAGGAGTTCGATCCCCCCCAATCCCGGCATTAGGACGTCGGAGATCACCATCTCGTAGCGCTGCTCCCCCATGCAGCGCAGCGCGTCCTCGGCGTTCTCCGCCTGGTCGACCAGGTACCCCTCCCCCTCCAGCAGGATGGAGAGAAACTCCCGCATGCTCAGTTCATCATCTACTACCAAAATTCTGGCGCGCATCGCGTCACCTCTCAGACAAAAAGGGTCGCCCGTTTACTGCGGCAACCAGTGGTTTCTTACCGTCACTCATATTCCGGCCTTGACCGCCCACGTCCACTCACGTCGGAAGGTAGAGGGTCACCGTGGTCCCGGCCCCTTCCGCGCTGTCAACCACCATCCGCCCTCCGTGGGTCTCCACGATGCGGTAGACGGTGGCTAGCCCGAGGCCGGTCCCTCCCTTTTTTGTGGTGAAGAAGGGCTCGAAGACCCGCTTCACATCCGCCTGTTTCATACCGGAGCCGCTGTCTCTGACGCTGATCCGGGCCTCTTCCTTCTCGCCGTTGCTGGCGGCGCAGGCGTCAATGACGATGGTCCCCTCCCCGGCGATCGCCTCGGCGCTGTTCACCACAAGGTTCCAGAAGACCTGCGAGCACTGGTCCTTGTCAAAGACCACCACCAGCTCTTCCGGCACCCGGTTCTCTATGGTTACGCCCCTAAGGCGCGGGTCGGTGGATAGAAGGGAGCAGAGATCGGCGATGACCCGGCGCAGCTTGAGGGGGATCTTGGTGGGCTGGGTTGGCTTGGCGTAGAAAAGGAAGTCGCGCAAGAGTCCGTCCAGCCGGTCGGTCTCCCTCAAGATGATGGAAAACAGGCGCTTGTCCTTCTCGTCGGCCCAGGGCCTGAGCGCGACCAACTGCACCGAGCCGCTGATGGCGGCAAGGGGATTTCTGATCTCGTGCGCCATGCGGGCGGAAAGCTCCCCGACGGCGGCGAGCCGGTCGGCTCGTTTCAGACCAGCGGCTAGGCGCTTCATCTCGGTCAGGTCGTGGAGATCGAAGATTGCCCCCACCGTAGCTCCGTCCTTGCCCGTGAGCGGAACCGACTTGAAGGAGAAGAGCAGTTCCCGTCCGTCGACCCCCTTGTGCGTGAACTCTCCCTCCCCCCCCTGAAAGAAAAGCCCGGCGAAGGGCGCTACCCCTGGCAGCACCTCGGCAAGCGGGTGGTCGTAGGCATCCTGCTGCGAGACCCCGGTCAGATGCTCGGCATATCGGTTGAAGACGCGGATCCTCCCGTCGGAGTTTATGGTGAGCAGGCCCGAATCTATGGTCGAGACGATCAAGGAGTTGAGCCGTTCCAACTCCTCGTAATCGATGGCCTTTTCTTGGAGTGCGCTCTCCGAGAGCCGGGCGCGCTCCGATAGGTGGCCGGCCAGCAAGGCGGTGAGAAAGAACGCAGCGCAGTACATGAAGATGAGGAAGAACAGGTACTGCGCGCCATACTGCTGCGCCGGGAAAGGGCTCAAGCCTAGCGGCGCCAGCTTGCCGTAGTACTGCAGGTCGAGGATGGCACCGTAAAGGATGACGCAGAGCGAGGCGGTGTAGTACGCCTGCGAGCGTGCCAGAAGCGTGCTGGCGCTGATGATCGATAAAAAATAGAGAAAGGCGTAAGGCGATGTGACCCCGCCCGAGATCAGGATCATCACCGTAACCAGGATCAGGTCCCAGACGATTTGAGCGTAAGTGAGGGTGCGGATCTGCCGGCGCGAGTAATAGAGGACCACCAACGAGCCGAGCGAGAAAAGATAGGTGGCGCCCATTAACCGGATCAGCACCTTGTGGGCGATGTTGGTACCAACGTCATAGGTACGTACGTCGAGGAAAGTGGTGGTGGCCAGGAAAATGGACACCACCAACAACCTAAGCAGTATGAACCAAAAAACCCTTTTCCTGTCGATCATCCAATCAACCGCCGCCGACCGCGCCGGCAAGCTTGAAGATCGGCAGGTACATCGCGACGACCAGGCCGCCAACCGTGGTTCCCAGGAACACCATCAACAACGGCTCCATCATGGAGGTCATGGCGCCGACCGCGTCGTCGACCTCGTCGTCGTAGAAGTCGGCGATCTTGTTGAGCATGGCGTCCATGGCGCCGGTCGCCTCGCCGACGGAGATCATCTGCACCACCATGGGAGGGAAGACGCCGCTTTCGGCCAAAGGTTCGGCGATGGTTTTCCCTTCGGAGATGGACTGGCGCACCTTGTAGATCGCCTCCTCGACGATCTTGTTGCCGGCCGTCTTGGCCACGATCTCCAGGCCGTCCATGATGGGGACGCCGGAGCTGATCATGGTCCCCAGGGTGCGGGTGAACTTAGCCACTGAGACCTTCCGGATCAGGGGGCCGGCGATGGGCGCCTGCAGCGCGAAACGGTCGATCTTCTTCCTGCCGCCGGGGGTCTGGTAGTACTTGCCGATGGCCCACTTGATGCCGAAGAGAATGGCGATAATGACCACCAGGTACTTGGTCAGGAAGTTGGACATGGCTATGACAATCTTGGTCGGCATCGGAAGCTCGCCGCCAAAGTCGGCGAACATCTTGGCAAAAGTGGGGATGACGAAGACCAGGATGACGCCGACGACGACGACCGCGATGGACATGATGGTGATCGGGTACACCATGGCACCCTTAACCTGCTTCTTCAGCTTCATCGCCTTCTCGATGTAGGCTGCGAGCCTGGCCAAGATGGTGTCGAGGATACCGCCGACCTCGCCTGCAGCTACCAGGTTGACGTAGAGCTGGTCGAAGGCCTTCGGGTGCTTCGCGAGGGCGTCGGCGAAGGTGGAGCCGCTCTCCACGCTTTCCTTCACCTTGACCAGGATCTCCTTGAAGGTCTTGTTCTCCTGCTGTCCCGACAGGATGTCCAGGCACTGCACCAGGGGGAGGCCGGAGTCGATCATGGTGGCGAACTGGCGCGTAAATACCACGAGGTCCTTGGTCTCGATCTTCTTCGCGCCGGAGCCCGGGAACTTGAGCTGCATGCTCAGCCCTTTCCCCTGTTCCTTCACCGTGATGCCGGAAAATCCGTATCTTTTAAGCTGGGACTCGACCTGGGCCGCGTTTCCGGCCTCCATCACCCCTTTCTGGGTGCTTCCGGCCTTGCTCCTTGCTTCCCAATCAAACTTAGGCATTACTTACTCCTTTGCAGCCCCGCCAAGGGACCGGCTAACCTTACCTCTGGGGGGGGCGCCTCATCTGTCCGGCACCCGCACCCGGTGCGAGCATCTGCTTCAGTTCGTCCGGCTCGGAGGAGCGCCCGAGGGCGTCTTCAACGGTTATGATGCGCTTGGCCAAAAGGTTCATCAGGCATTGATTCATGGTCTGCATACCGAACTTCTCCTGGCCGACCTGCATCTGGGAATAGATCTGGTGCACCTTGTCCTCGCGGATCAGGTTCCTGATGGCGGGATTGGGAACCATGACCTCGAGGGCGAGCGCCCTCCCCCCGCCGTTTGCTTTCGGTATCA
Source organism: Citrifermentans bemidjiense Bem (assembly GCF_000020725.1). Lineage (NCBI taxonomy): Bacteria > Pseudomonadati > Thermodesulfobacteriota > Desulfuromonadia > Geobacterales > Geobacteraceae > Citrifermentans > Citrifermentans bemidjiense. Next base: position 3,004,598 of record NC_011146.1, read on the forward strand.
GGGTCTGCGACATGACCCCTTCGAGCACAAAGGAGAGCTGCGTGCGCACCTGGGTCTGCTGGTAGGGAGGGAAGACGTCGATGATCCTGTTCATGGTCTGGGCGCAGGAGTTGGTGTGCAGGGTCGCGAAGCAGAGGTGGCCGGTTTCGGCGAGGGTAAGCGCTGCCTCGATGGTCTCCAGGTCGCGCAACTCCCCGATCAGCACCACGTCCGGGTCCTGGCGCAGCACGTACTTGAGCGCGTGCTTGAAACTCTTGGTGTCCGCCCCGACCTCGCGCTGGTTCACGATGCATCCCTTGTGCGGGTGCAGGTACTCGATCGGGTCCTCGACGGTCACGATGTGGTCGTGGCGCTCCAGGTTGATCCGGTCGATCATCGAGGCGAGTGTGGTGGACTTGCCGCTGCCGGTAGGGCCGGTAACGAGGATCAGGCCACGCGGCTTGTCGCAAAGCGTCCTCACTACCGGCGGAAGCCCCAGTTCCTCGAAGGTGAGGATCTTGTAGGGGATCACCCTGAAGACCCCGGCGACGGCGCCGCGCTGCACGAAGATGTTCCCCCTGAAGCGCGATAGCCCCTTGACGCCGAAGGAGAGGTCGAGCTCGTTCTCCTCCTCGAACTTATGCTTTTGCGAGTCGGTCAGGATGCTGTAGCAGAGCTGCTTGGTCTCGATGGGGGTCAGAGGCGGGATGTCCATCGGGGTAAGCTTGCCGTCGATGCGGATCTGCGGCGAGGTGTTGGTGGTTATGTGCAGGTCGGAACCGTTACGTTCCACCAGTTCCTTCAGCATTTGGTGAAAGTTGATCATGAGTACCTCGTCTCGTTAGTCGTCCGCAACCGTCACCCTCAGCACTTCCTCGAAGGAGGTGACCCCCTCCACCAGCTTGGTAAGACCGGACTGGCGCATCGTCTTGATGCCCAGCCGCATCGATTCCCTTTTGATCTCGGCCGTGTTGGCCCCGTTCAGTATCAGCTCGCGAATCGGCTCCAGCATCGGCATGACCTGATAGAAGCCGACCCTCCCCTTGTACCCGGTCCCGTTGCACTTGGGACAGCCGGCCCCCCTGTAGCAGACGGCGGATTCGGCCAGCTCGCGGGGAAGCCCCGCGTCGATAAGCGCCTGGGGGGGTACCTCCTCCACCTGCTTGCATTCGCTGCAGACCCGGCGCGCGAGCCTTTGCGCCGAGATGAGGTTGACGGCCGAGGCGACGAGGAACGGCTCGATCCCCATGTTGAGCAGGCGGTTGATGGTCGAGGGGGCGTCGTTCGTGTGCAGCGTGGAGAGCACCAGGTGGCCGGTGAGCGCTGCTTTCACGCCGATCTCCGCGGTCTCGAAATCGCGGATCTCGCCGATCATGATGACGTCGGGGTCCTGCCGCAGGAAGGCGCGCAGGGCTGCCGCGAAGTTGAGCCCTATGTCCTCGTGCATCTGCACCTGATTGATGCCGGCGAAGTTGAACTCGACCGGGTCCTCGGCGGTGGAGATGTTCTCGGTGACCTTGTTCAACTCGGAGAGGGCCGAGTAGAGGGAAACCGTCTTGCCGCTGCCGGTAGGGCCTGTGACCAGCACCATGCCGAACGGCTTGTGGATCTCGCGCTGGAAGTGCGCCAGCGCTTCATGCTCGTAGCCCAGCTTCGACATGTCGAGCTGCAGGTTCGATTTGTCCAGAAGACGCAGAACGATCTTCTCGCCGAACAAGGTGGGGAGCACCGAGACGCGGAAGTCCATGTCCTTGCCGCCCCCCAGCTTGATCTTGATGCGGCCGTCCTGCGGGAGTCGCCTTTCGGCGATGTCCAGCTCGCTCATGATCTTGATGCGGGAGGTGATGGCGTTTTTCAGCTTCAAGGGGGGCTTCATCACCTCGTAGAGCACGCCGTCGATGCGGTAACGGACCCGGAAGTACTTCTCGTAGGGCTCGATATGGATATCGGAAGCTTTCTTCTTGATGGCGTCGGTGAGGATCAGGTTCACCAGCTTGACGACCGGGGCGTCCTCGGTGGCGCGCTCCAGGGAGCCTACGTCCACCTCCTCGTCGTCCCCCACCACCTCGAGGTCGTCGATCTCCAGGTCGTTCATCACATCGGCTAAGGACGCGGACTGGTCGTAGAGCTTGTCGATGGCGGCCTTGATGGAGCTCTCGGCCACCACCACCACCTCGACGTTGTATCCGGTCATGAACTTGATGTCGTCGATGGCGAAGATGTTGGACGGGTCGCTCATCGCTATGATCAGCGTGGAGCCGGCCCGGTTGACAGGTACGATCTGGTATTTGTGAGCGATCTCGGCGGGAATGATCTTAACCACCGAGGGCTCAACCTCGTAGTCCGCGAGGTTTATGGTGGGCACGCCATATTGCTTGGATAGGAAGGAGGTGAGGTCGGCCTCGCTGATCAGGTTCTCCCTGACCAGTATCGAGCCCAGACGCAGTTGGCCTCCGGCCGCTTTCTGTTCGGCCAGAGCTTGCTTCAACTGCTCCTTGGTTATGAGGCTGTTGCTGACCAGCAGCTCACCCAGTCTGCTTACGTGCATAGGTACCTCAGGGGGTTAAAGAACCTGTGAATGGTATTTTGTAATGACAGTAATGTCAAGGGTTACCTGGGGTTGTGAGCCGGGCGGCTAGCGCCTTTTCCATGCACCCCTCCGGAGGGATGGCCCCGGTCCAGATCCGGAATGCCGCCTCCCCCTGCGCGGCCAGCATCCCCAGCCCGTTCGCCCACGGCACACCGGCAGCCTCCGCCTGAGCCAGCAACGGGGTTACCGGAGGCGCATACACCATGTCGTAGACGCAGGCGCCGGGCTTCAGCGCGGCCAGATCGAGCCCGGCGAAGGCATCCCCCGCCATCCCCACCGAGGTGGTGTTGACCACGAGGTCGAAGCTGGACATGTATCCCTTATCGGATATTTGGCCCAGCGGCTGAAACCCGAAATCGGTCCCGGCGAGGCGCTCCCGCATCGCCTCTGCCAGGCAGCGCCCTGCGTCCGGGGAGCGGTTCGCCACCTCGACCCTGCCGGCGCCGGCAAGTCCCAGCGAGGCAACGGCGCTTCTGGCAGCACCGCCGGCTCCTAGCACCAGCACCGAGCGCCCCTCGGGGTGGAAGCCTAGCTTCGAGCGGAGCGCGGACAAAAGCCCGATCCCGTCCGTGTTGTAGCCGGTGAGGGCTCCTTCCTCTACTGCGACCGTGTTCACCGCGCCGATCAATTCGGCCTCCGGCGTGACCCGGTCCAAAAGGGGCAAGATCGCCACCTTGTGCGGGATGGTGACGCTGAAGCCGACCACACCCAGGGCGGCGAGGCCGGCTATCCCTGCGGCAAGGCGCTCCGGCGCAACGGGGAACGGGACGTAAGTAAAGTCGAGCCCGAGAGCCTCGAAGGCGGCATTATGCATCGGCGGCGAAAGGGAATGGGAGACCGGCCAGCCGATGATCCCGGCGACCTTGGTCTTTCCTGTAATAGTCATCAGCGCACCCCGTAGGTTCTGAGAATCTGCAGCGCCTGCTGCCCCGCCTGGGGCGTGATCCGCCCAGCCAGATCCAGCGCCCGCACCCCCTCGTCTTTGCGCCCCAGCTTCAGCAGGTTCTCACCCGACTCCAAAAGCGCCGCGCCGTAGATGAGGATCGCCTTGCCGGTGTCCAGGTCGCGGAAGAACATGTCGCTTTCCCCCAGGAGCCCCCGGGTGGAGTAGACCCCCCAGACATCGGAATCCGAGGGGGCCGGAGGAAGGTTCGCGGAATCCAGCCGGTAGATGATGCCGCGCTGGTGCAGCTGGAGGGTCTGGAACTCGACCGAGTACCTGGTGGAGAAGTCGATGTAGACCGGGCGCTTCGCGTACTGTTCCATCACGGACATGAGCAGGGTGTTCTCCGGGGAACGCTGGTACAGCGGCAGGGCGTACAGGCGCGAGTGCTGGAAAAGCACCGGCACGCTGTCCAGGTACCAGTCGAAGACCAGGTGCGGGGTATGCGGCAGGGCGGTATCCTCGCGCATCCGCTCCACCCCCTGCAGGTACCAAAGCGGGAAGGCCCCCGAATCCCCCCAGGTGTACATGACGGCGTTCTGCGGCAGGGACCTGAGCGTATTGGAGGCGTAGTCGAAGGCGATGTAGTTCTGGTGCTGGTCGTTCTCGCGGTAGTTCATCGCGCAGACGGCGACCGGAAGCGCGAAGAGAAACAGGAACATCCCGACCCGCAGCGCCGCGCGATCGGGAAGGTGATTCCCGATCTCCCTGATCATGACGAAGAGCCCGACCCCGATGAAGACCGCGCTCAAAAGGTAGAGCGGGGTGAAGAACTCCTCGGTGAGGAAGATCATCTCGCCGGGTGTGTTGAAGTAGCCGACGATGACCAGAAGGAAGGAGGCGAGCGCGATCAGGTATCCCAGAACCAGATACCTCTTCCTGGTGAGGGCGAAACCGGCCAGACCCACCACCAGCAGCAACATGCCGAACATGGTGAACTCGTAGGGGATATTGAAGGCGTTCACCTGTGCCCACAACAGCTCCGGGCCGCGGGACGGCTTGTCCACCGGGTACCCCTTCCTGAGCAGGTTCCAGAGGAACTGGGTGAGGTTCTTCGAGTCCCCCCAGTTGAGTAACGGCTTTTGCAGCGCCCGTACTACCAGGTGCAGGTGGATGGCGAACCCTAAGAGGCCGAAGGCAAAGGCGATGAGGAACTCCTTCACCCGCAAGACCACGCGCCGGTCCGCCGAGATGAGGAGCCAGGCGTAGGTCGGTATCATCAGCACGATGATCTGGTGCGCCCCGGTGGCAAGCCCGACCAGGAAAGCCCCCAGGTAGACGTAGGAAGGGCGTTCGCGCCCCTCCAGGTAGCTGTCGCGCCAAAGGAGCATGAGCCAGAAAACGATGGCGCAGATGAAGGCTAAGAGCGGATATGGCTTGTCGTGGTTCGACTGCAGCCAAAGCCTCGCGGTGCAGGCGAAGGTGAGCGCGGCGCTCAGGGCGCTGAGCCTCGCGGGGAGGGTACCGAGCCGCTCTGGCCTAGGCCCTTGCTCGTCCCTGAGGAAGACCATGGTCAGGAAATAGACGCCGTAGCAGGCAGCGGCCGCCGAGATGGCGGTGGCCACGTTGACCCTGAAGGCGATGCTGCCGAAGGGGAGAAAGGTAAAGGGCTTGCCGTAGTTGATGAACAGGGGGTATCCGGGGGAGTGCGCGGTCCCAAGCGAAGCGATGGCGGTGATGAACTCGCCGCTGTCGAAAAAGGTGACCGTCGGCGCCAGGGTCAAAAGGTAGATGAACAAAGGGATGATGAAGGCCGCGATGGAAAAGGGGTCGAGCCTTCTGAGGGTTCCGTTCATGTTCACGTACGCGCTCCTGATTCGTTGTTTTCGCCGATTTGCTTCAGGGACAGCTTGTCCCGCCAAAGGCAGAAGAGTCCGGCCGGGATCACCGGCAAAAAGCCCAGGGCGTGAATGACTATGGCGATGCTCAGCGCGCGCTCGCCGACGATGTCAAAGGCTGAGAGCGCCGTGACGCAGGCAAGATGATAAGTCCCGACGAACCCGGGCGAGGCCGGCACCATTACGGCAAAGACCAGGAACACCATGATGAACATGGAAGCCGTCAGCGGAAGCTCAACGCCGAAGGCACGCAGCAGCAGATCTATCGGCCAAATCGCAGCGCCCCAGATCAAGAACGAAGTGGCGGCCGTCGCCGCCATGCCGGCCGTCCCGGCCGGCATCCGGACGCCTGAGATGAAGGAGCCCAGAAGCGACGCGGCCTTTTCGGAGGCTTTTGCGGAAAAAGGCGCCAGAAGCCGGGTGACGAGCGCCAAGGTCCAGTCGGTCCGCTTCCTTAAAAGCGCCAGGAACAGCAAAACCCCGAGGTAGAGGATGAAGGTGACATAACCGCCGGTGACAAGCCCCTGCTGCATCCCCTCCTTTCCGGCGGGAAGCCGGATGGTGAAGAAGGTCGCGACCAGCACCAAAAGTACGGTGAAGCCGTCGCAGAGCCGGTCCACCACCAGCGAGGCGAAGACGGCGGAGGTGTCGATCCCCTCCTTGCGCCCGAGGACGTAGGCGCGCACCAGCTCGCCCAGTCTGGCCGGGAGCAGGTTGTTCGCCATGTATCCGATCAGGGTGGAAGGGAAAAGGTTGGAGAGCCGGGTCTTCTTGATGGGCTCCAGGAGGAACTTCCAGCGCAGCGCTCGGAAGTAGTAGCTGACAAAGGTGAGGATGATTGCGGGGGCCAGGTAGCGGTAGTCCATTCCGGCGAAGGCCGCCGCCATCTTGCCGAAATCGATCTTCCTGAAGAGCAACAACAGGCAAAGCGCGCTGATCGCGAGGCCGACCAAGAGTTTCTTATCTAGTTTTTCCTTGAACAAGCTGGCTCCTGTCTGCGACGGTGATGGGTTACTTGCAGCACTTAAGGGGGCCCCAGTCGCCGGCCCCGACCGGTTCTGCATCATGCAAGATGCCCCGGCAGCGCGAAACGTCCAGCGCGATCTGTTCCTTGAGCGCCTGAAGGTCGTCGAAACGGCGCTCCTCCCTGAGCCTCTCGATGAAGAACACGGTGACCTCCAGACCGTAGAGGTCGCGGTCGAGGTCGAAGAGGAATACCTCCAGCGAAAGCGCCCCGTTGCCGAAGGTGGGGTTCGTTCCTATGTTGCAGGCGCCATCCAAAAGGTCGCTGCCGATGCAGACCTTGACCGCGTAGACTCCCGCCGCCGGAAGGAGGTCCTTCTCCATGGCGAGGTTCGCGGTGGGAAAGCCTAGCCCCCGGCCGCGCTGGTGGCCGTGCACCACGGTGCCGGTGATGGCGTAATGCCGCCCCAGGACGCCGACCACCCCTTCCACGTCGCCCTTGCTCACCATGTCGCGGACCTTGGTTGAGCTGTAGACCGTGGCGCCGTTGGAGATGGGGTCCAGCACCTCGACGCTGTAGCCGTAACGCTCGCCCATCCCGCGCAGCAACTGCACGTTCCCTTCCCTGCCGCGGCCAAAGGCGTAATCGTAGCCGATGACGAGGCTTTCGACCCCGATGGCGTCCACCAGCACCTTTTGCACGAAATCGGCGGCGGGAACCGCGGCGAACTCCCGGTCGAAGGGGATCTCCAAGAGGTAGTCGATCCCGGCTGACTCGATGAGGAACTCCTTCTCGCGGCGTGTGGTGATGAGCCGGATCCCCTTGTGGGCGCCGAGCACCTTCAGCGGGTGCGGCACGAAGGTCACCACCACCGAGACCCCGGAAAGTTCTGCAGCCCGTTCGCGCACCCTCCGGAAGATCTCGCGGTGCCCCAGATGAACTCCGTCGAAGTTGCCGATGGTGACCGCCGGGTGGCGCAGTTTTTCCTTTATGTCGGAGATGCTTCTGAAAATAACCATGTGCGGTGCGTTTCCTTAAGCCTCAGCCGGTTCCGCCTCCACCTGCGGCGCCTTCTTCTTCCCGAAGAGAAGGGCCACCCAGACGCTGACCTCGTACATGAAGTACAGAGGCAGCATGATCACGAACATGGTGATGAGGTCGGCATGAAAGGCGGCGACGATGGCGCTCGCCAAAAGGGCGTACTTCCTGCGCGTGGCCAGCATCTTGTAGTTGATGATGCCGAAGCGCGCCAGAAGCAGCGCAAGGATAGGGAGTTCGAAGATCAGCCCGAACATCAGGATGAGGCGCAGGCAGAAATTTATGTAGGCCGAGATGTTGTACCAGCTCTGCAGCCCGGTCGCCTCGTAGGAAAGCGAGAAGTTGATGATGACCGGCCAGATGATGACCAGAAAGAACATCGCCCCGACGCAGAAGGCAAGCGACGCCGTGGTGACGAAGGGGACCACCATCCGCCTTTCCTTGCGGGTCAAGCCGGGCGCCACGAAGAGCCAGAGCTGATGGAAGAGAACGGGAAGCACGATGACCATCCCGGCCAGCATCGAGATCTTGCACTGAACGAAGAAAGGCTCCAAAGGCGCGCTGTAGTTCAGCATGCGCGGCTTCTGCGCCACGTCGTGCTGCTCGCCCAGCTTGAACTGCTGGTACGCCTGCGGGTAGCGCTCCTTCACCTTTTCATAGACGCTGTTCTTTATGTCGGTGAGGTAAGTCTTTCCGGTCAGCGGCTGTTCGACGAACTTCAGGAGGTCGGTGGAGAAGTTCCAGGCGACCCCCATGCCGATCACGATGGCGACCACGCAGACGATGAGCCGCTTCCTAAGTTCGACCAGATGTTCCATGAAGGGCAGAACTTTTTCTTGAACCATATACCCTATATCTCCTAATTAAAGCCGCGCCGAGCCCAAACAAATTTTATAGCACAGCGGCTAAAGCGAGCGCAACAGCTTTCAGCGCCGCCGGGGCTTGGGGCGCTTACCCTTGACCGGTATCCGGTCATAGCTGTTCCTGACATCCTGGATCGGCTCGATGGGGCGTTTTTCCAGGGTCCCCACCAGCGAGAACTCCACCTGCTTGCGCGCCTCGTTGACGGCGGACACCTTGACCCTGATCTTGTCCGCGATGCGGTACATGGCGCGGGTCCTCTCCCCCACGAGGGCGTGGCTCTTCTCCAGGTGCACGTAGTAGTCCATGGGGAGCGTGGCAACCGGGACCATCCCCTCCACGAAAAGGTCCACCAGCTCGACGAAGAGCCCAAAGGGGGCGACGCCGGTGATGTAGCCGTCGTACTCCTCGCCGATCTTGTCCCGCATGAACTGCATCTTTTTGAGGTCCACCATCTCCCGCTCCGCCTCCATGGCGACCCGCTCCCTCTTGGAGGTATGCGCCGCGGTCTCGGGGAGCCTCGCCTCAAGCCGGTCCTTGTCCACCTGCTTCATCTTCTGCGACAGCACCCTCTTCAGGATGCGGTGCACCACGAGGTCGGGGTAGCGGCGGATGGGCGAGGTGAAGTGGGTGTAACTTCCCGCCGCAAGGCCGTAGTGCCCGAGGTTCTCGGCGCTGTAGCGCGCCTGCTTCATGCAGCGTAAAAGCACCTCGTTGATCAGGCGCTCCTCCGGTTTTCCCTCCACCTCGGCCAGGAGCCTCTGCAGCTCCAGCGGGTTCACCTTTTCGTCCTGCAGCTTCAGGATATAGCCGAAGCCGAAGACGAACTCGGCGAGATCCTTCAACTTCAGCGGGTCCGGGTTCTCGTGCACCCGGTACAGGGACGGGACCGGCGTGTTCTCCAGGAACCCAGCCACCGCTTCGTTTGCAGCGAGCATGAACTCCTCGATGATGCGGTGGGCGAGGTTTCTCTCGGCCCTTACGATGGCGGTCGTCTCCCCCTGCAGGTCGAGGATGATCTGGGGCTCGGGGAGGTCGAAGTCGATGCTCCCCCTGGTGCGGCGCACCGCGTTCAGGCGCAGCGAAAGATCCTCCATGACCTTGAGATCTTCAACAAGATGGGCGTTCTGCTCGACCGCCTCCAGATCTCGGTCCACCAGTATCCGCTTCACCGTCGTGTAGGTAAGGCGCGCGGCGCTCTTGATGACGCTCGTGTAGAAGCGGGCGTCGACCCGCTCGCCGGCGGCGTCGAAGAGCATCTCCGCGGTCATGGTGAGGCGGTCCACCTGCGGATTCAGCGAGCAGATCCCGTTGGATAGCTCTTCCGGAAGCATGGGGATGCAGCGGTCGGGGAAATAGACCGAGGTCCCCCTCAGGTACGCCTCGGTGTCGAGCCTTGAGCCCTCGACGACGTAGTGGGAGACGTCCGCTATGGAGACCCAGAGCCGGATCTTGTCACCTTCCCGGGCGACCGAAACCGCGTCGTCGAAGTCGCGCGCCGTCTCGCCGTCGATGGTGACGGTGAGCCTTTCGCGCAGGTCGGTGCGGCCGGCCACGGCCTCTTCGGTCACCTGCTGGGGCTGCTTCTGCGCCTCCTCCAACACCTTCTCGTCGAAGACGTGGGGGAGCTCGTACTTCTTGATCACGGTAAGCGCCTCGACCTCGGGGTCGTTGGCCTCGCCCAGCACCTCCGTTATCCTTCCCTCCAGCGGACGCGCGCCCGCGGGGTAGGCGGTGATCTGCGCCAGCACGATCTGCCCGTCCCTGGCCTTGGCCGCGCCGCCGGCGGCACCCGGGGTGACGAAGAGGTCCCGCCCCAGTTTCGGGTCGTCGGGGATCACCCTCCCCCCCTTGCCGATCGCCTCGAAGCGCCCGACGATCTCTGTGACGCCCCGCTGCACCAGGGCGGTCACCCTCCCCTCCCGCTTCCCGTCGCGGCGCGTCGAGACCACCTGGGCCTCCACTATGTCGCCGTTCATGTACTCGGTGAGATAGCGCGCGGGAACGAAAAGATCCTCCCCTCCCTCTTCAGGCATGACGAAGCCGTAGCCGTCGCGGTGGACCGAGAGCTTGCCGCGCACGCTGTCGCCGGAGCCGGCCAGCGCGTAGATGCGCCCCGGCATCTTGACGATCTCCCCGGACTCGACCAGGAAGTCCAGTTGCTGGTCCAACTGATCCCGGTCGCGTCGGGATATATTGAGAGCCTTCAGCATCTGCCGGTACGGGATCGGTTCCCCCTTGGCCAAAAGCCTCATGACCGCGTCCTTACCCTTGCGCATGAAAACCCCCTTCGGGAAAAAAGCATATGTAAAAAATCATAGTTGTGGATAATGCAGAAGCGTCCGATGAAAGTCAAGAAGCGGGAACGGGCACGGTCGGATAAGCATCTCCGATGAACCAGCCGGATCATCGCCGGCTTTCCCCTTACAATTGGCCATTGCCTTTTCGGCTTCGCTCCGGTAAGAATACGGGTCGAGCTTTTTTGCCGAACCCAAGGGAGAAATAATGTTTAACCGCACCGCCATTGCCGCAGCCGCCGTACTTTTCTGCACCGCCCTTCCCGCCTCAGCACTGACCTTCAAGCCCGCCGACGAAGCACTGGCAAGCGCCGCCTCCCGCATGCAGGCCAAGGATTACCGTACTGCCAAAGAAGCTGCGTCGAAAGTAAACGACAAAGGCGTCCGCAGCTTCATGGTCGGCATGGCGGCGGCCCGGCTGGAGCAGTGGGAAGAGGCGGCAGCACAGCTTCCCGCCGCGGCGGAGGGGTACCCGATCCTCGCCGATTACGCGCTCTACTACCAGGGGCTCTCCTTGGCCAAGTTGGAGCGGCACGATCAGGCTCTGACTCCCTTGTACCGGCTCCTCAAACATTACCCGGAAAGCCGCCTGGTGCGCGCAGCGCTCATCCTGTACGCCGACACCCTCGCGGCGGCGGGCCATTACAACGAGGCTCAACAAAGTTACGCCACCTTCGTCGAGCGCTACCCGTCCGGCAGCGACTCCATCTCCGCGCTCTACGGCTCCGCCCTTTGCAAGGAGAAGCTTGGCGACCCGATTGCGGCGGCGAAAGTCCTGCGCGGCATCTATCTCAACTACCCCGCCTCCTCCTTTTCCGACAAGTCCGCCCGCGACCTGCAAAGGTTAACCGGCGCCGGGACCAAGGTCGATCCGTACACCAGCGCCGAACTCTTCAAGCGCTGCGGCACGCTGTACGGACTGGGACGCTATCTGCAGGCGGCAGAGGCCTACGCGGAGATACCGCTTTCCGGGGAGAGCGCCGATTTCGTCGCCAAGCTCAAGCTGAAGAAGGGACAGGCGCTCTATAAGGCAAGGCACTACCAGCAGGCGCAGGCGACCTTCTCCAACATCTCCGGCGCCCGCCACGAATCAGATCTCTGGCTGGCGCGGACCCTGGACAAGACCGGGGAGCAGGACCAAGCCTTCAAACTGTACATGCAGCTGGCGCAGGACCGGGACAGCGGGAATGCCGGCCAGGAGGCGCTCCTGGAGGCGGCATACCTGAAAAGGTTCCAGCGCAAGTGGAGCGAGGCGCTGCCGCTTTTCAAGCAATACCTGACAGCCGTCCAGCAGAAACCTTCCAACGTGCTCTGGGAGTCCGCCTGGGCCAGCTACCAGTCCCGCAATTACGAAGATGCCGCCGCGCAGTTCAAAAAGCTCACCGAGCGCGAAGACCTGCGGGACAAGTCGCTCTACTGGCTGGGCAAGACCCTCGCCGCCACCGGCGACGCCAAAGGTGCGCAGCAGGCGTTATCGACCCTGGCAGCGGAATTCCCGCTCGGGTACTACGCCCTGATCAGCAACAACCACGCGGGGGAAGAGCTTCCGCTCCCCCCAAAGAGCATCACCGAGGCGCTCCCCATGCCTTCTGGTTTCGAGCGGGAAAAGGCGCTGATCTCGCTCGGATTTTACGATGAGGCGGTCAGGGAACTCTCGATCGGCAAGAAGAACAGGAGTGCTGCGGGGATCGCCCGGCTCTACCTGGAGATGGAGAACTTCAACGGCGCCTTCCACGCCATGTCCAATGAGAAGCCAAAGCGCGGCGACAAGGACAACGCCACCATCTGGGGGGTCGCCTACCCGCTCGCGTACAAAGAGGACGTGGCGCGCCACGCAGCCGCCAACGCCATACCGGAAAGCCTCGTCTACGCCGTCATGCGCCAGGAGAGCAACTACTTCCCGGCGGCTCTCTCGCCCGTCGGCGCCGTAGGTCTCATGCAGATCATGCCCGCCACAGCCGAAGCGATGTCGAAAGGGGATTCGAAGCGCCTGACCACCCCGGAGCTGAACATAAGGCTCGGGACCAGGCACCTTAAAGACCTGCTGGATAGCTACGACCGCAACTTAACCCTCGCTATCGCCGCCTACAACGCAGGGTCCGGCAACGTGAAACGGTGGCAGAAAGGGTACGGGCATCTGCCCCAGGACGAATTCGTGGAGAGCATCCCCTTCAAGGAGACGCGCGAGTACGTGAAGAAAGTGGTGACGGGCATGGAGATGTACCAGCGTTTGTACCGCCTTCCCCCTTACCAGCAGCCGAACCTGCAGAAGAAGGTGAACCCTGCAAGTGGGCATCCCGGCGAGCAGAAAGTAGCGCAGGCGATTTCGGGACATTAGGAGAGGCCGCTTTCTGGTTCCCAAGCTGCAATTCGGGAGTCTCTGCTGCGCAGCCGCTACTTTCCACCCATCAGGAGCAGTCACACCCATGCAGATAGTTTTTGGTATCGATTTTGGCACCACCAATTCCGCCCTCTCCATCTACCGCAATAACAAAGTCGAAGTCGTGAACGTGGACGAACTGAACGCAGGCAGCGCACTGATGCGCTCGGTACTGTACTTCACCGAGGATCAGGAGATCTTCGCCGGACAAGAGGCGATCAACACCTACATCAACGAAGGCGCGGCAGGCAGATTCATGCAGTCGATAAAGACCTTCCTTCCCAACAGCAGCTTTGAAAGCACCGAGGTCTTTGGCAGGAAGTACGGCATCGACGATCTGGTAGCGATCATCCTGAGGAAGATCAAGAAAAGGGGCGAAGAGTACGTCGGCTGCAGCGTCGACACGGTAGTGCTGGGGCGGCCCGTGCTCTTTTCCGAGGACCCGGCGAAAGACGCACTGGCCCAAAAGCGCCTGGAGCAGGCGGGCCGCAAGGCAGGCTTCAAGCAGATCTACTTCCAGTGGGAGCCGGTGGCGGCCGCACTGGCTTACGAGGAATCGCTGGCCGCGGGCGAGGAAAAGCTCGTCTTCATCGGGGACTTCGGCGGAGGCACCTCCGACTTCACCGTCATCAAGGTGCGCGGCGGCGACTTTGCCCGCTCCGACCGCCGCAGCGACGTCCTTTCGCTGGGAGGCGTCTATACGGCCGGGGACAAGTTCGATTCTCAGATAATGTGGGAGCGGATAGCCAAGTACTTCGGCCGGGGTGTCAGATACAAAGGAATGGGAAAGGACGAACTGTTCGACATACCACTCAGCATCATCTACACCCTGTGCCAGTGGCACAGAATTCCGCTTTTGAGAGCAAGGAAAACCAGGGAACAGATCAGGCTGATCAAGCATGCAGCGACAGACAAGCAAGCCATAGAGAACCTTGAGCACCTGATCGGCGACAACTACGGCTTCTTCCTGTTCCAGTCCATAGAGAAGGCAAAATGCGAGCTCTCAGATCAAGAGCTGAGTCACGTCCGCTTCAGCGAGCGCGATCTCTGCATAGAGGAACCGGTAACCAGGCAGGCTTTCGAGGAGATGAATGGCGAGAATCTCGCTAAAATCGCGGGCTGCGTAGACGAGGTAGTGAGAGAATCCGGCGTCCCGCACAGCCAAATCGACACCGTCTTTCTTACCGGCGGCACGTCGCGCATTCCGATGATACGCAGGCTGTTCGAGGAGCGTTTCGGCGCGGAGAAGTTGGAGAACAAGAATGCCTTTACCAGTGTCGCCCACGGATTGGGGACCAGCGTCCCGCTCTTCGTGGCATCGTGACCGGGATGCCGCACTAAGCGCTATCGGATGCTGCGCGGCAGTACGCACCCGCCAGGTTCGCTCATCAACAGACCTCTCCCCCGCCAACAACTTCAAGCCATTTACTCACTGCGAAGCCGATACCCCACCCCGACCTCTGTGGTGATGTAGAACGGCCGGGATGGATCCGGCTCGATCTTCTGGCGCAGGTTACGTATGTTGACCCGCAGGACGTTTTGCTGCTCTACGTAGGCAACTCCCCATATCTGTTTGAGGATCTGGCTGTGCGTTAGAACTCTGCCAGCATGAGTCACCAGCAGGCGCAGGAGCTCGTATTCGGTGGGTGTTACCTGAACCTCCTTCCCTGAAAGCAGCACCCGGCGCAGCGCCAGGTCAACCTCCAGCTCGTTGCAGCGGTACACCGGCTCGGGCGCTTGCTGCAAGCTCCTTCTGAGCGAAACACGGATGCGGGCCTGCAACTCTGCGACGCTGAAGGGCTTGATCAGGTAGTCGTCCGCACCGGCGTCGAGGGCGCCCACCTTATCGTCGTCGCTGTCCCGGACCGAAAGCACGATGATGGGAACCTGGGACCACTCCCGGATCCTCTTGATCACCTCGACCCCGTCCATGTCGGGAAGACCCAGGTCCTGCAGGATGATGTCGGGCCTGACCGCAGCTGCGGCCGCGAGAGCGGCGTGTCCATTCTGCGCCTCGTACAGCCTGAATTCTCCGGTATTCAATGCCGCTCGCAGAAAGCGCAATACCGCTAACTCATCATCCACCATGAGCAGGCGCGGAAGGTTTTCCCCTCTTTGTTTTTCAGTACCCGCTCCAACGGATTCCGTCCTTATTGCACTAGCCATGTCCTTCTCCTTCCACGGGAAGCTGTACCGTTATCTTCAGGCCGCCCCCTTCACGATTCTCTGCATGAATCGTCCCGCCGTGCGCCTCCACAATGCCCTTACAAATGGAGAGCCCAAGTCCCGTGCCGCCGGCCCCCTCAGGCACCGGAACGCGGTAAAACTTGTCGAAGATCCGTTCCAGGTCCTGCGGTGGAACCCCGGGGCCTCGGTCGGCCACCTTAAGCGTCACCTTTCCGTCAAGCGCCCTCGACTCCAACTCTATCAACTCGTTGGAGGGAGCATATTTTAGGGCATTATCCAGAAGGTTAACCAGCACCTGCGTCATTAACACCATATCCATGCTCACCAAAGGGAGACCTGGATCGACCCGGACCGTCAGCTTTCTCTTGCTAAGCTGCGGCTCTAGAGAGGCCAAAGCGCAACCGATCAAATCCTGGAGGTCGGAGGGGACCCGCTTCGGCTTCATTGCGCCTGCCTCGAGCCTAGTCATGTCGAGGAGGTTCCCCACGAACCGGTTGAGCCGACCCGCCTCTTCCCAAGCCGCCTCCAAAAGGTCCCGCCGGCTCTCCTCTTCGAGATAGGTGGTACGGTCGCGCAAGGCGCCCAAGGCCCCTGAGATGGAGACCAAGGGGGTGCGCAGATCGTGCGAGATGGAATTGAGCAGCGCCCTTTCCAGGTTCTCACGTGCCCGAAGGATCTGGGCCTGCTCGGCCTGTTTGACCAGAAGGACCCTTTCTATGGCAAACGCAGTCTGTGTAGCGAAGGCATGCAAAAGACGTCTGGTCAGTGGAGAGGTGTACTCTGTTTCGCTCTTGAGCCGCACACCAAGTACGCCCAGCACATCCCCTGAGGTGAGCAGCGGCAGATACAAAAGCTCCGAGGAACCCAGCGTCTCTGTCCCGCGGCCGGCAGGGGAGCTGTTCCTGAAGGACCAGTCAGCCACCGCATGCTCTTTGGTGTCCAGGGTCAGTCCCCCGCTCGCCGCCTGTAATTCAAGCCGCTCTCCTTCCGGCAGCAAAACCGCTACCATCCCACCGACGCTGTCCTCGATGTTCTTTAGAGTCGCAGCCAGTATGCCGCGCAGGTCAGAGGCCACGGTCAGGTCGCGACTCAGGTAGTAGAGAGTTGCCGTCTGCTCCTCGCGCTCCCTGATCGACTCGGCCCGTTCACGAGTTTGCGAGACCAGCGTGCTTATGACGAAACCGACAGTGAATAAAGCGATGAAGGTTATGAGGTACTCCGTGTCGGCGACGGCGAAGGTCAGACGTGGCGGCACGAAGAAGAAATCGAAGGCGAGGACGCTCAGAAGCGCTGTAAGTACAGCCGGACGGCGCCCTAGTTTGGTTGCAGCCAATACCAGCCCCAACAGGTAGATCATCATCAGGTTGGTGGGGGCCAGAAATCCCTGCAGGACCTTGCAGAGAAGGGTAACTGCCACAACCAGGGCGCTCCCCTTCAGATACCCTGTCCACTGCACCGGCTTTTTGGGATGGACCTGCGCCGCCTTTGGCGTCTCACCGGTAGCGGCAATGCTCACTACGTAGACATCTACGGGACCGGAGAGCCTGATGATCTCGTCCACCAGGGGCTGGCGCAGGAACTCGCGCCAGCGCGGCTTCTTCGGCTTGCCCACGACGATCTTGGTGACGTTGTTGTGTACCGCGAACTCCACCAACGCCTGAGCCACCGAGGCCGAGCTCAGGGTCGCCACCTCTGCGCCAAGGCTCTCCGCCAGGCGCAGGTCGCGCCAGACCCGTTCCCGGTTCTCGCGGGCGTGCTTGCTTAGCCCGGGAGTCTCGATGTACACGGTGTGCCAACGTGCCTTCACTTCATCGGCGAGCCGCCTGGTGGTCCGGATCAGCTTCTCGCTGTAGGGACTGCCGCTCACGCAGACCAGGAGCTTTTCCGCCGCCGGCCAGGGCCCCGCAATCGACCGTGCTTCCATGTAGGCGCGCATCTGGTCGTCCACCCTGGAGGCGGCGCGCCGCAGGGAGAGTTCCCGCAGAGCCATTAGGTTCCCCGGCTTGAAAAACTTCTCCGTCGCCAGCATCGCCTTTTCCGGGATGTACACCTTTCCCTCGCGCAGACGCTCCAGGAGGTCTTCCGGAGGGATGTCCACCACCCTGATCTCCAGGGCCAGGTCGAGCAGTTTGTCCGGGACCGTCTCGCGCACGACGACGCCGGTTATCTGGGCCACGATGTCGTTCAGGCTGTCGAAGTGCTGCACATTGACGGTGGTGTACACGTCGATGCCGGCGTAAATCAGCTCTTCGACGTCCTGCCACCGTTTCTCGTGGCGCGATCCAACTGCGTTGGTATGCGCCAGTTCGTCCACCAAGGCTATCTGCGGCTTGCGGGCCAGCACCGTATCGATGTCCATCTCGGACAGTTGCACCCCCTGGTACTCGATCCGCAGCTTCGGAATCACCTCGAGCCCTTCCAGCAGAAGATCCGTCTCGGCTCTGCCGTGGGATTCCACGTAAGCCGCCACCACGTCGCGCCCTTCGCGCTTTCTCATCTGCGCGGCCTCGAGCATGGCGTACGTCTTCCCCACGCCCGGCGCGTACCCCAGGAAGATCTTCAGCTTGCCGCGCCCGCTCTGAGCCTCTTCCTCGGCCTTGGCCACCTTGAGCAGCGTTTCCGGTGATGGTCGTGCAGCGTCATCTCTCATCGCTAGCGATTCTCCCGGTTATCCAGCGCCAGGTTCAGTTCAAGCACGTTCACCCGCGGCTCGCCCAGAAAGCCAAGTTGGCGCTCCCTGGTGTGGGCGGCCAGGATCCTTTCGACCTGCTCAGCCGTCATGCCGCGTACCTTTGCGACACGCGCCACTTGAATCCTTGCCGCCTCAGGGGAGATGTCGGGGTCGAGGCCGCTGCCGGAGGCCTGGACCAGAGCGGTCGGGATGGATCCCGCGGCGCCTGCATCATGCAGCGTTTTGACCCTCTCGGCAACGGTTTTGAGGTACTCAGGGTTGGTCGGACCGGAGTTGGATCCCCCCGATGCCATGGAGTTGTAGCCGAAATCGACCGTGGCCGAGGGGCGGGGCCAGAAGTACTTCGCATCGGAGAAGGGCTGGCCTATCAATGAAGAACCCACCACCCGATGGTCCTTGCCAGTGACGAAGCTCCCCTGTGCCTGTTTAGGGAATACCGCATTGGCAATGCCGGTTACCACGGAAGGATAGATCCCGCCGCAGATGATGGTGAACAGGATGAACATGACTAGTGCTGATCGAATATCTTTCATAAAGTCCTCCGGACTTATTTCCTTTGCCAACCAGTGGGGCAACGTCCCCCTCCCCCATCCTTCCCATGAGGTAAAACCGCTCAGGCAAATAGAGCTACCACCATGTCTATTGCCTTGATGCCGACGAAGGGAGCGATCATGCCACCCAGACCGTATATGAGCAGGTTGTGGATCAAGAGCTTCTCGGCAGGCATGGGACGGAACTTCGTTCCTTTAAGCGCCAGCGGCACCAGTACAGGTATGATCAGCGCGTTGAAAATGACCGCTGAGAGTATCGCGCTGAAAGGGCTGGCAAGGTGCATCACATTCAAGACGTTCAATTGCGGGTAGATCGACAACATCATGGCCGGGATGATGGCGAAATACTTTGCAACGTCGTTGGAGATGCTGAAGGTGGTCAGGTTTCCCCGCGTCATCAGGATCTGTTTACCCACCTCCACGATGTCCAGTACCTTGGTCGGGTTGGAGTCAAGGTCGATGATGTTTGCCGCCTCGCGCGCTGGCTGGGTGCCGGTGTTCATCGCAACCGCGACGTCCGCCTGGGCCAGCGCCGGAGCGTCATTGGTACCGTCGCCGGTCATGGCCACCATAAACCCTTGCTCCTGGTTCTCCTTGATGAGACGCAGCTTGTCTTCCGGTTTGGCCTGGGCCAAGAAGTCGTCCACCTGGGCCTCTGCCGCGATTGCCGCGGCGGTAAGGGGGTTGTCGCCGGTGATCATGACTGTTTTGATCCCCATGCTACGCAGTTGCTGAAAGCGCTCTTGGATGCCGCCTTTGATGATGTCCTTCAGATTGATAACCCCGAATATCTCCGCATCGCAGCAGACCACGAGCGGAGTGGCGCCAGCTCGGGCAATCTTGTCGACCACGTCTTTGAGGTTCGCGGGGATAATGGCTGCGCCCATGTCCTTCACGAAGGAAATTGCGGAGTCCGAGGCGCCCTTGCGGTACTTCCTCCCGCCGACATCGACGCCGGAGAGGCGCGTTTCGGCGCTGAAGGCGATGCTCTGCGCGTCTGCAGGAAGCGACTCCATGCTCATGCCGTACTTTTTCCTGGCCAGGGCCACGACGCTCCTCCCCTCCGGAGTCTCGTCGGTCAGCGATGCGATCAGCGCGGCTTCAGCCAATTCCTTCTCGGTGTGCCCACCAACCGGGACCAGTTCCACCGCCTCGCGATTGCCCAGCGTGATGGTGCCTGTCTTGTCCAGCAGGAGCACGTTGACGTCGCCTGCGGCCTCGATGGCGCGACCGGAGAGGGCGATGACGTTTTTCTGGAAGAGCCGGTCCATTCCCGCGATGCCGATGGCGGGAAGGAGCGCCGCGATGGTGGTCGGAGCCAGACAGACGAACAGCGCCACCAGCACGGTGAGCGATACCGGAGTCCCATGTCCCGCCGCCTTTACGGAGTAGACGGAGAGAGGGCTTATGTTGGCGCAGACCAGCAGGAAGACCAGGGTGAGCGCGATGAGGAGCACCTCCAGGGCGATCTCGTTCGGGGTTTTTCTCCGCTTTGCCCCCTCGATCAGCGAGATCATCCGATCGAGGAAGGTTTCGCCAGGATTGGCCGTGATCCTCACGATGATGGAGTTGGCGATCACTTCCGTGCCGCCGGTGACCGCGCTCCGGTCGCCGCCTGATTCCCGCACCACCGGAGCGGATTCGCCGGTCACCGCGGCTTCGTTGACCAGGGCGGCTCCTGCCACGACGTCGCCGTCACCGGCGATCATCTCGTGAGCCTCGACCAGTATGTAATCGTCCTTTCTGAGCGATTCCGCGGCGACGGTCTCGTAAGAGCTGCCGTATTCCGGGTTTTTCAGGCGTTTGGCAGTCACCTCGGTACGGCTCTTCCTGAGGCTTGCGGCGCGGGCCTTGCCGCGCCCTTCCGCCAGCGCCTCGGCGAAGGTGGCAAAGATAACGGTGAGCCAGAGCCAAATGGAGACTAGGCCTGTGAACCAGGCCGGCTCCCTGTTGGCGCCGGTGAGCGACATGACGAAGGTGATCAGGGTGATGCAGCTGGCGATCTCGACGCACAGCATGACGGGATTACGCCACAGCCCTCTCGGGTCGAGCTTCTTTATCGATTCCAGCAGCGCGGGCTTCAGGATCCGCGCATCGAACATGGATATGGGTTCCGGTGCGTGTTTGGACATGTTACTTACCTCCCAGCATGATCAGGTGTTCGACGATCGGCCCCAGCGAAAGGGCGGGGAAGAAGGTGAGCGCACCGACGATGAGTATCACCAGCGTCAGCCATAGTGCGAAGGGTATCTTGTCCGTGGGAAGAGTTCCGAGGCTGGCGGGAATGAACTTCTTCTGCGCC
Source organism: Citrifermentans bemidjiense Bem (assembly GCF_000020725.1). NCBI lineage: Bacteria > Pseudomonadati > Thermodesulfobacteriota > Desulfuromonadia > Geobacterales > Geobacteraceae > Citrifermentans > Citrifermentans bemidjiense. The sequence goes on from NC_011146.1 coordinate 3,025,220, forward strand.
AGGGACCCCGCCATGGCAAGCGAGGCGACAATGGGGGCGAAGCGCCCGAGGAACATGGCAATCGCGCCGGTTACGTTGTAGAAGATGGTGTTGCCGTTTAGCCCCGCGAAGGCGCTGCCGTTATTGTTGGACATGGAGGCGAAGGCGTAGAGCACCTCCGAGAGCCCGTGCGCGCCCGGATTAGCCATAGAGGAGACGGCGGACGGGACCACAAGCGCAAGGCCCGAAAAGATCAGCACCAGTATTCCGGAAGTAAGCACGGTGATGATCGACATCCACATCTCGCGCACCTCGATCTTTTTCCCGAGCAGCTCCGGAGTGCGGCCGATCATCAACCCCGCAATGAAGACCGAGATCACCACGAAGGCGATCATGGTGTATAGGCCGGTTCCCACCCCGCCGACCACCACTTCCGAGAGGAGGATCAGCGACAGGGGGATCATTCCGCCTATCGGGGTCATGGAATCGTGCATGGCGTTGACGGCTCCGCAGGAGGTGCCGGTTGCGGCGGAAGTGAACAGGGAAGTCCCGGCGACGCCGAAGCGAGTCTCCTTACCTTCCATATTGACTCCGTGCACCCCGAGTTTGGCGACCAGGGGATTGCCGCTCGTCTCGGCCCAGTAGAGGGTCCCGACCGCCGTCACCAGGATGGCCAACATCACCGCCAGAATAGCCCACCCCTGTCGCGTATTGCCTGCCATCACCCCGAAGGTGTAGGTGAGGCTGCCGCCGATGAGGAGCATCAGGAAGACCTCGACGACATTGGCGAGCGGGGTCGGATTCTCGTAAGGATGCGCCGAATTGGCGTTGAAGAACCCGCCGCCGTTGGTGCCCAGTTCCTTGATAGCCTCCTGGGAGGCGACCGGTCCCATGGGGATGGTGACCTCCTTAACCTGGATGGTTTCGGTAATGCTGTTCCCTTTGGGGTCCTTCAGCGCGTTACCTGTTGCATCCAGTTTGGGCTTTAGGTAGCTGGTCGCCTGGACCAGCGGCACCGTCCGATAGCCGCTGAAGTTCTGGATCACCCCCTGGGAAACCAGGAAGACCGCGAAGACAAGGGAGACGGGGAGCAGGAGGTACAGAGTGCACCTGGCGATGTCGACGTAGAAGTTGCCGATCTTGGAAACCCTGCGCCGGACAAACCCGCGAATGGTGGCGATCGCAACGACGATGCCGGTGGCGGCCGATAGGAAGTTGTGCACTGCAAAGCCGAACGTCTGGGTGAAGTAGCTTGCCGTCGATTCGCCGCCGTAATTTTGCCAGTTGGTGTTGGTCATGAAGCTGACGGCCGTGTTGAGCGCCAAATGCCAGGAAAAGGCAGGGAACTTCTGTGGATTCAGAGGAAGGACCCCCTGGAGCAGAAGTATGAAAAAGAGGGCGACGCCGCAGATGAGGTTAAACAGAAGCAGGGCCCAGGCGTACTGCTGCCACCCCATTTCCTCGTCCTTGTCGATGCCGCAGACGCGGTAAATAAAACTCTCACAGGGGACCAACAACCGCGAGAGAAACGTCCTGTCCCCCTGGAAGATCTTGGCCATAAAGCTTCCCATCGGCTTTATTGCCAACAATAGGACCGCGAAAAGAACCACCGACTGTATCCATTCATATGCGTTCATGATGTTCTCCGCTTATGCGACTTTTTATAACTCGCTGCTGAGTATCACCATATCGCCGAGCGCCTAAAGACGGTGTTAAAATGCCTGTTGAAGGTATTAAGAAGATGTGAAGAGAAAACCACTGAGAGAAGCCTAGCGGCTGTACCTTCCGATGCAACCGGTTTCTCCATCGAAAGGAGGATCCGTTTACGTCGTCACTGCGATGGATTGTTGATTGGTATTAGGCGAAGGCTTTTTGAGGAGTGTTAAGGTGGTGCGAATTTTGAGAACAAGAATGTCTTTACCAGCGTGGTCTACGGGTTAGGGATCAGCGTCCCGCTCTTCGTGGCATCAGCGGGCGTCTCAATCATTACCTGCGGCAAATTGTCATGCTGCTCGCAATGTGCCAATAAATGTTTGTAGCATTTCATACACCTTGACGTTGAAGGCAGCAGCAAACTCTGCTTCGAACGGTTTACCTTCCTGCAACCCTTTCACTAGCGTTTCAAACTGCGTCGGATACCTGCCGGCCATGTATTGGACCAACATGCCGCTTTGGCGGTAAAAGATCCTAGGTTCCAACCCTTTCGAACCTGGGAGGGTGAGATTTAACAGAGCCCCTTCCGTCTCCGGCGTGAAGTGGATCCCTCTCAGAAACTGCTCTTTCGCTTCAGCTTCGTTGACAGAAGTGGCGCCGCCGCCATCTGCGACGTATATGGCGAGCCCCTCGCGAAACCAGCGAGGCAGGCTGCGATTGTAGGTCATGGTGCCGAGCGCCTGCGACATCTGAACATGGGAAAGCTCGTGCCCAAGCATTCCGCGAACCTCATTCATCTTGCCCAGCAGCTGGCCCGAAAGATAAACCTCGCTCCCCAAACCCGCCCCTTTTACTACTTCTGGAACGCCGGCATATCTGGCAAAGCTCTTGGTACCGGCAAAGGCATAGACTTTTACGGGCTCTTTAAATCTGCCGAATTGCCTTGACTCAACCGCCTTCATCATCTGGGGCAACTGTCTGGCCGCTTCCTCGGCGAGAGCCTCGGCTCCTCTTTCATAGAGAATACGATTGTCGGAAGGAAGGACTTCAAAGTCAGTGGTGAATCTGGCTACCTTGCTCCCCACGAATCCACAGCCGCTCAGAGTAAACATCGTCACGAGCAAGGCCCACACAGACGTTCTTTTCATTCTTTTTCTCTGCTCCCCTATCGGAATATTGCCGCTTAAGGTTCAGGTGATTGCCAGTTCGTAGACCGGTATGGTACGGCCCGGGATGCTCGAATCCGAATCCCGTCTAAATTTCGCACCGACCTTCCCATAGAAGCCTTCGGCATTTGGGTCCACGAAAATAAGAACTGCATCGACCTTCTTGCCGGCGAGATAGGATTTCATATGTGCCGTGAATTCTGTTCCTATCCTTTTACCTATATGCTTCGGATAGATGAACATGTGATCCAACCACACGCCTTTTTCTATCAAAATGGTTCCGACCTTCAGGTCATCTTTCATTTCAGCAAGGGAATAAAACCCTACAGGTTCGCCTTCAAGCTCTCCAACAAATACCGTATTGTTCGCGATGTAAGCAGCCGTTATGGTTAGCTCCTCTTTCCAAAGCTCCATGTACTCATCAGGGTATTTCCAATGTCTTTTCGCCTGAAACGATATATCAGTCAGGGTACTGCAGTCAGACGCTTGCGCAGGTCGTATCCTGAGTTGTGTCACTTGTCTCTCCTGTACTAAAGCACACATGACCAAGGGCAAAAAATTAGACGGCAATATATATAAATCGCTCATCAATGTCAAAGACCAAAGCCATTGCTAGCCCCTTCTGCGAAAAGCGGAAGCCTTGATTGCCGCATAAAGCTCGCTGCCGACACCAATATCCAGTTCGTCTGCTGCCTGGTTCACAACCTCTGCAACCAATCGACCTTCGCCGCTCGCCAGTTCCACCCCTACCTTGTTCCCAGAGATAAAAGTACTGGTCACCGTGCATTGCAGCAGATTCCGCGCGCTGATTACCTCGGGGTGCTTCTTGCACAAGATGATGTCCTTGGATGAAAGTTCGAAGAGTGCCTCATGCTGCTCACTGCCTGCGGAGATAAGAAGTTCGCCTGCGCCCCATCTGTAAGCGTACAGGTCATTTGCCCTACGGCGGCGGGTGAGTTTCAGCAGATTGATGTAGCCTACCGGACTAAGATCCATACGGGACCGGGCAAGTTGCTCGGACGTCGTCTGTGCGACGATCGCACCGCCCGATACGACAACAACCTGATCCGCCATGAGCCGCGTTTCCACAAGAGAATGCGAGATGAAGAGATAAGGAATCCGCAACTGCTCACTGACTCTCTTGAGATAGGGAATAATCTGAAACCTGAGAGTATCGTCAAGCGCAGACAAAGGCTCGTCCATCAGCAGAAGCCGGGGATTGGAAAGCAGAGCCCGCCCAAGCGCTACCCGCTGTTTCTCGCCACCGGAGAGGTTGCTGATGCCGCGCCTCAGTAGATCCCGCAGGTTGAGTACCTCTACCAGTGCATCGAAATCTATGCTGCGATGTTCCGGTTTGCAGCGCCGGTATCCATACAGCAAATTAGTCTTCACATCCAGGTGGGGGAAGAGACAATGTTGCTGAAATACAATGGCGATCCTCCGTTGTTCCGGCGGAACATTGATCCTTTTGCTGCTGCTGAAAAGGGAGTCCCCATCGACGCTGATTTCCCCCCGATCCGGCTGCTGCAACCCGGCCAGAAATCCGACCAAGGTTGACTTGCCGCTACCCGACGGACCGAAAATGCCTATACGCTCACCTGCCATCGCCACATCGGCCTGCAAAGAGAAGTCTCCGAGCCGTTTCTCTACGGAAATCCTGATATCCATTTCACCTCCTCCTTGCCAGCTTCTTGCCGAATACTTCATGGGAGAAGAGAACTAGCACTGAAATGGCGATGGACACGGCACAAAGCGACAGTGCAAGATCTTCGCTTGTGGGGGAACTGGCATAGTCGTAGATGGCCAGCGGGATGGTCTGGGTGACGCCGGGAATATTGCCGGCCACAATGATAGTCGCGCCGAATTCTCCAAGACTGCGGGCAAACATGAGGGACGAACCGGCTATGATCCCGTGCAAAGAAAGCGGCAGAATTACGGTAACTAGGGTGTCATGCCACGTGGCGCCTAGAGTTCGCGACGCCTGAATCAGTTGAATGTCAATTGACTCCATCCCGATCCTGATGGACCTGACCAACAGAGGGAACCCGACACAAGCAGATGCAATAACCGCAGCCTTCCAGGTGAAGATGAGCCGGATCCCGGCTGCATCCAGTAGCGAACCGAGCCACCCGTTCTTGCCCAGCAGCAGAAGAAGTAAATAGCCTATTACCACAGGAGGCAGCGTTAACGGCAGGTTAACCACCACTTCAAGCAACACTTTCCCCTTGAAATCGCGAAAGGTAAGCAGGTAGGCAAAGGCAACCCCAAAGGGAAGCGATACGGCCATAGCCGCCGCAGCCACCTTTATGGAGAGCCGTATGGCATCGTAATCTGTGCTTGTCAGCGCGAGCATTTGCATCTCCAGGATAAAAAGCAAGTTCAAGTCTGGTTGGCAGCCAGCGTTATTTCACAAAGCCGTATCTTCTCAAAACGACTTTGGCCTCCGCACTTTGGAGGAACCTATAAAATGAAGCAGCGTCACTGTTCTTCGCTCCGGTGACAGTCAGAGCCATGGGGTAGATCACCGGCGGATAGAGTCCCTGAGGAACGGTGAAGAGAACTGTTGCCTTCTTTGCCTGCAGCGCATCGGTCAGGTAAACAAATGCGCCATCTACCTCTCCCCGTTCGGCGTAGGTGAGACAGTCGCGCGCGTCTCTGGCCATGACCAGCTTGTTCTCCCATTCTTTGTCCTTGCCGGCTCTTTTGATAGCCTCCATGGCATATGCTCCTGCCGGAACACTCTTCGGGCTGCCGATAGCGATGTTGTGGAGTTTGAAGAGATCATTCATGCCGGATACCTTCTTGCCTGAAGAGCCTATAAAAACCAGCGTATTGTAGGTGAAGGTGCCGATACTTGCTGCATCCACCAATTTCCTGTTCTTCAAATAGCTCATCCACTCAAGGTTTGCTGAGATGTACATGTCGGATGGCGCACCGCTTTCTATCTGCTTTGCCAGAGCGCCCGAAGCACCATAATTTTTCTGAAATCTTACGTCGGGATGCTTCTTGGCAAAACCGTCAGCCAATTCATTCACCACGTCCTTGAGACTGGCTGCGACCGATAGTTTGACCTCGCCAGCCAATGTCCGCACCGGCAATAGCAGAAGACAGAAAAGACACAGCAGCTTAATTGTCGGCTCTTTCATTTATTCATCCTCTTGCCCTCATTCAGATACGAAGCGCGGTTATGACCGCTGAACAGCTTGAGGCTCTCTGGGATAGATCTATTCCCCGCCTGTCCAGGATTTGACGCTTGGCAACGCCTGTCCCCGGCCATCCAGTCGGACAAAACGTGATGCTCCCCAAGGCCAGTACCTTATCCCGCCAAAGCACCCTCGTGGCATCCTGGCTGAGCAGGGCCGACCTCGCCTTTCGGGCTACCTGCTCCTCCTCCCCTTTAACGGTTTGAAAGCAAAGACGAAGCTGGTCCCGCCCCACCCGCACCTCAATCTCTGCCCTGTAGTCCAGCACACCCGGGATCGCGAAGAGCGCCTCGTCCAACTCGTTCATTCGAAGACGTCTCCCGTCCTTGAGAGCGACTTCCGCCGCGATCCTGCCCTGCACCCGTCCAAGGCGCTTCAGCACGGTGCCGCAGGGGCATGGTTCTTTGATAAGACGTGCCAGATCACCGGTCCGGTAACGCACCAGCGGCATGCCGCGACGGGAAATGGTCGTGAATACCACCTCCCCTTCCTCCCCGTCGGCCACAGTCAATCCGGTGCCAGGGTCGATGATTTCGGTGTAAAGATCCGCCTCGCGCAGGTGGTACCCCTCCCCGGCCTGGCATTCGACCCCTCCTCCCAGGCCGGTCTCGGTCATGCCGTAATGTGTCAGCACCCGGCAGCCCCAAAGCTGCTCCAGCTCCCGCTCTATTGCCTCCGGAACGTAATCGGTGGAAAGAAGGACGCTCTCCACCCACCCCCTCGGAATCGCCCCCGCGAGGTCCCCGCGTGCCAGGGCCAGCATCTGGGTGGGGATTCCGACCAGGCAGGGGCGAGGGTGCTTCATTATTTCCGCTCGCGCCGCAGCCGGGTCACGCACCGGTCCCCACACCACCGGGTTCACCTTTGTCCTGACCAGGGCCCGCGCCAACAGATCGCCCACGCTGTCCCGCAACTCCCCGGGGAGAAAGATGAGCACCGTGGCGCCCGGAGCCACCAGGGTCGCCATCCCGTGCGCGAAGAAGTCGACGGTGGCCTCCAGGTCCTCGGCTGTGAAGTAAATCCTCTTGGGCTGGCCGGTGGTTCCCGAACTCTGCAGCGTTACCACCCTTTTGATCTCGTCCTGCGACGTGCACAACATCCTCCCCCCCTTGCTCCCGAAGGTCGTTTGCGGTCGTGAAGGGTAGCTGGGAGAAGCTTTTAAAGTCAAAGGTGGACTCCGAGTCGATGCCGGAGAAGAGGTCGCGGTAGAAGGGGCTCTTTTCCCTGACGTAGGCGACGGTCTCACTCAGTTTCCGTAATTGGTACCGGGCGATCTGCTCATCCAGGGTTCCGTCACGGTGACCACTCACCTTTCCCCGAAGCCATCCCTCAAGCGGGGTCATTTTCATAATCCGTCTCCTGGCTGCTTTCTGTAGAGGCTTTTCCCCTCTCGGCTGGTGAGGTTGTAGGCGCAGAAGGGGACCAGCTTTCCGTCGGGGGATATCACCGAAATGCAGCATCCCTTAAGCCGCTCCAGATCAAGGTTCTCGGCATCCTGAAAGGCCATGGCGGATATGGTGAAGCTCCTGGTGGAGACCTCCTTGAGAAATACGTCCAAGTCGACCGGGCCCTCGACCCGGGTGGTCTCAGGCGCGCTCCCGCCGCAGCAGCACGATCCAGAAGTCGAAGTGGCGTTGGGAAATTGAACTCCAGGCGGCAGTTTCCAGCGACGCGACACCGTATCGACGGTTTGCCGGATCCCCCCGCTGCCGCAATCCGTCGTACAGCAGGAGTCGCCGCCCACAGCCCCCAACGGGCGGAGTCCGCCGTTTGCCGAGTAGAGGTACGTGGCGTGCATGGAGCAGTGAGCATGTTCCCCGCCGGGGGGAGAAAAATCCTCCACCTTGAGCAGTTTCCCGGTCTGTTCTTCAAGGCACCTCATCAGTTCGGGAAGGGTGAACCGGTCCGCGCCACACTCTTCCTCGGGGAAGCGGCCGAAATAGCTGACCGGCTGGAAATGGATGCCCCGCACGACCGGGGCAAGCTGCAGGGCTTGCCGCACTATGGCTCCGACAGCATCGGTGTTGACCCCTCTGACCAGCGTAGGGACGAAGACCACCCCGAGGCCGGCCTCTCCGGCATTTCTGACGGCCAAAAGTTTCTGCTCCAAAAGCGCTCTTCCCCTCAAGGTACGGTAAATTTCGTCGTCAACACCGTCGAACTGGAGGAAGACCGACGAAAGCCCCGCAGCCTGCAGCCGCTGCGCGTACGCTCTGTCACTGGCAAGGCGCAGGCCATTGGTATTCACCTGGATGAAGGAGAAGCCGATCCGCCGCGCTGCTTCCACGATCTCCGGAAGGTCGTCCCGCAGGGTCGGCTCGCCCCCCGACAGCTGCAGGCTGCACGCCCCCGCCGCCGCCATGGCCCGTTCCAACAACCAGGAGATCCGCTCAAGGGAAGGATCCTCTGTACCCTTAGGGCCGGCATCGGCAAAGCAGAACGCGCATTGCAGGTTGCAGCGGTCCGTCACTTCGAGCAGGACGGAACAAGGGAGCTGCCGATGGTCGCTGCAGAGGCCGCAATCGAAAGGGCACCCCTTGTCGAGGGTTCCATAGCAAAGTTCGGGATGGACAGGTGCCTTAGGCCTGCGCCATTTTGCCAGCGAAGGCTCTCCGCGCCAGATGAGGGTCTTGAAGGCGCCGTGTTCTGCGCACCGTTTGACCTGGAACACCTCGTCGGCCACCAATAATCGTTCGGCCGGGATTCTTTTGAGGCAAACGGGGCAGACGCTTTCGGTTGCATCGGGACCGGTAGTTTTCATGACCTTTATCCTTTCCTGCCAGCTGCGGGTTCGAACCCGTGGCTTGCCAGTATTTCCATGCATTTGTCATAGGTTTCCGCCACAATCTGGCCGCATTTGCCGTGACCGGGAAACTTCTCAAGGATTTCGTCGCATCGCGTCCCGCCGTACTCACGGGCGGCAACCTCCCTGAACCACCCCGCCAGCTCGCCCATCATCGTCATATGCCGCTCGTCGAGGGCCTCTTCCTCGCCTCCTTTGCCAGAATACAGGGAGATAACGCAGGCTCCTCCGGAAAGGGCTCCGCAGAACTCGCCGCTCCAGTTGCCGAAACAGAGTCCCCCGACGGATCTCACCAGGTCGTCATTGGTCTTCCCTTGGGCCTTGAGGGCGAGTATTACGATGAGTTGTGCGCAACAGTACCCTTTGGGCCTCAGCTTTATTAGCTGCAGGAATATGTCGTTCATGATTTCCCCTCCCTTACGTTTCCGGTTGCTTCGAAAATCGCCCCCTCTCTCCGGGCAACCAAAATGTAGTAGCTGAGGCCGCACCCCGAAAACTGCGGCAGGGATCTGCCGGCAAATATCATGCGTACGGCGAACTCCTTGAGCAGCCGGTCGTGCACTTCCCAAAGCAATACGGTGAACCCCCGCTGCGATAGCGAGTCAAGGAGTTCCTCCTGCGAGAAAAGCATGTCCGCTTTTTCCTTCTTTCCGTGACAGGCTTTGCTGAAAACGTCACTTAAGACCAGAAAACCACCGTCCTTAACCACCCGAGTAAACTCGTCGAGAGCCGCCGGCTTGTCGTCGACAATTGAAAGGACGCATTCGCAAAAGAGGGCATCGAAGGTTTCCTGCTCGAAGGGGAGATTTTCTGCCCGCCCGTAGACGAGTCGAGCCGTTTCCAGCCTGGCGGCTGCCACCGCGAGAAGCGGCGCTGAAGCGTCGACCCCTACCAGCCGGAAAAAGCGGGTTCGTTCAAGGTGCAGCAACGTCCCGCCCGCGCCGCAGCCGATATCGGCGACCAAAGAACCAGCCGGAAGATCGCAGACCTCCAACGCCCTCTCCGTCAGCGCCGGGCCTCCCGGACGCAGGCACGTCCCCACTGCGTCATGAATCTCCAGCCAGTTACATGCAGTATCGTTCATCATTGTCACCTTCCCAGCGGTAGCACTACTTGTCTTCCAGCGCCTGCTCTGCCTCGGCCACCTTTCCTATTGCCAGTTCCTCGTCGATCAGTATGAATCCGCAACTGGAACAGGCCGGAAGATTGATGGGGAATATCGACTGCATGTACTGAAGTCGAACTGTTTGAACTTCAAGGGGAGTCCGGCACTGGTCGCAATGCCAGTCGCTCCCGGCTCCGGACTTGACCCATTCATTTGTGCTTCCGCTCGACTTCAACACCATCCTGTGCGAATAGGCGGTAAAGACACGATAGGCTTCATCGGTCCGGCTGTACTCCACCCAGTAGGTGACCGCTTTCGGGCGGTAGAAGGCGAGAGACCGGCCGGTACACCTGTGGACCAGCTTCTTCCCCGTGGCCTCGGCATGCTGGATGACTTTTTGTACGTCCTCTCTCAGGATCAGGCGACCCTCCAAAAGGCGCTCACCCTCCTCGGAAATGTCTAAAACAATATGCTCATAAGAGTTCATAGATTCTTCCATCTTGATGCGGAACTGTAATGAGAGTTCGATGCATCATCCCCTGCGTCCATGCCCCCTCTCCCTCTGGGAGAGGGTTGGGGTGAGGGCGTCGTTTTAGCTTGTTGCATCTCCCTCACCCGACCTTCGGCCACCCTCCCCCAGGGGAGGAGGGTATAAAGGACCTTCCTGTCTATCCCCCTCCCTCGGAGGGAGGGGGATAGGACTCTGCTAAGTACTACCCCTTCTTTGCCATGCGGGCGACTGTGTCTACTACATTCTGCAACCCGTGTTTCTTTGCGAACTGTTCCAGGCCGATCTCCATCTGTGTCATATTCGGTTTTTCCTCTTCCACTTCCTCTTCCCGTTCCTCGTAGCTCAAGGCGTCCACGAGGCACCACTTGACGCAGATCGGCTCATCTTCGCCATCGCACATGTCGCACTTGAGAGGAAGGCCGGAGTCGGGCTCCTTGAACAGGTCCCTTGCCGGGCAGGAAGCACGGCAGGAGTCGCACTCGCGGTACTCCTTGCCGTCGATGATGTACTTGTTTCTCCCCATGCACTCGGCCTCGGTGTACTCTCCGGCAAATACGGGAAGCCAGATGTCCTCAAGCCGGTCGGTGATGATCTGGATGCGGGACCGTCCCGGATTGTTGCTGCTGTAGGGGGGAACAGCGTGGAAAGCCGAACACATCACCTCACAGGTCCGACAACCGTTGCACTTGTCCGCATTGACAGTGATCGTTCTGATCTTTTTCTTAATTTTCGCCATTTTTCAGTATCCCCCTTTTTTCCAAGTCGTTAGCGACATAGCCCAGTCCCAGCTCTTCCAGTTTTTCTCTAGTGGGAATACCGTCTTCGTTCCATCCCTTGTATCTGTAATAGGTCGACAACAGTTCTTCTTCCAGCTCGGGGAATCTCTTTTTCCAGTGATCGGTTGGCGGCTTCTCATCGGCCCTTCTGATCCCTTTCCTGTTGTTGTATGCCCTGTGCAGGTTCCGGTTCCTGTTGGCGATTTCTTTCAGCCCATCCTCGTCCAGGTCCATTCCGGTCGCGGCAGAGATCAATTTGGGATAGTTGTGGATGTGGTAAGGAGGTTTCAGGCAGAACGACGACATGCCGCAGCACATGCCTACTGCATCGTCGATGTTGTGCATCATCTCCATCCAGTCGACGATTTCGGAGCACATGTCCGGTGTCGGATAATACGGGATGGCCTTTTCTCCCCTCAGTTCCCAGTCCAGTACCCATTGCTTGAATTTATCATGGGGAATTTGGGGCCAATCCCTTACGAACTCCTCTCTCTGCTCCGGGGTTGGAAAAGCCGACTGGGGCCATTGCCCTTCCATCTGGGTGATGCTTATCTTCTCGTTGGTGGCGTACATGAGGAAGTAGAGCGGATCCAGCGTTCCGAGCTTGACCGGGAGTTGCTCGTGCTTCTTGATGGTGTTGTGATCGAAGGCCTCGGCGCCGTTGCCGATCTTGCGGGCCGCGAAATAAACGCCGTCAGCCAGGACGTCGCCGATTCCTTCCCGCCGCACGACCCTGTCGAGAAGCCAGAAGAACCTTCCCTCTTTATCGGATGGACAGCCGGCGAAGTCCTTGTCCGTCAGGATGCCCGCTTCATAGAGTTCAACGGCGAAGGCCAGGATTTGAGGGGTCGAGAATGAGTCGACGCCGTACTCGGTAGCGCGTTGCAGGATCTTCCAGGAGAAGTCCAAGTCATCGACGTAGGCCGCCATGGCATAGGTGAGTTTCCCGAAGCATTTCGCCATATATCGCGGGGTATCTTTGTGGGAAATCAGCGCCCCGCAATGCGTAGGACAGTTAAAGCAGCTTATCAACCGCTTTACCGCTGCATGTTGTGACTTCGACCAGGACTCGTCGATTTCTTCGGTCCAGAAGTCTCTTCTCCTGGTGCGGGCATTGCCCCAGGCAAAGTTCTCCGTGTGCCACTTTTCGTCCGTATGCAGCATCTCCTGCGGCGAGCCGATGCCGGACAAGATAGTCATGACATCCTTGATGGGGTTGGCCCACCTGTACTTGATGTAGTCCGTCACCCCCTTCATCTGTTCCATAAACTCTTCAGGCCGGGCGAGATAGATGTCCTTCGTTCCACGAACGGCAATTGCCTTTATCTTCTTGTCTCCCATGACAGCGCCGCCGCCGAGCCTGCTGGCGCTCGACCTTGACTGCTCGATAGAAGCCGTGAAGACCCGGTTCTCGCCGGCAAGGCCTATTGCCGCCACCTGTGCTTTGGGCAGATTCAGTTCTTTGCGAATAAGCTCCTGAGTTTCAACGGCGCCTCTTCCCTGCAGATGCGAGGCGTCGCGTATCTCTACCTTGTCGTTGTTGATGTACAGGTACACCCAGTTGGGCGACTTGTTCTTGAAGATCACCTTGTCGTAGCCGGCATACTTCAGTTCCGCCGCGAAAAATCCCCCCATCATGGGGTAGGCCAACGTCCCCGACTGCGGTGAAACGAAGGTGACAACGGAACGGTTGGCACTGAAAGCAGGCGTAGCATTCAAAAGGCCGGTACTGAAGATAAGGTGGTTTTCAGGGTCAAACGCCTTAACCTCTGGCGGGACCCGGTCCCAATGTTCCTTGATGCTGGTACCCAATCCTCCCAGATGAAGTTGCATCAGCTTGGGGTCGGTTGCTACGCGTTCGATGTTCCCCGTCGCCAGGTCGATTTCCAAATAGTATCCTGCCTCTGCGTATCTCATTTTCACCTCTCTTTAGATGTGCCCATTCCATGTCTTGATGTCTGTCTTATCTACCAATGCGCTCGTAACGTTCCTCCTTGGGCTATCGCTTTCATTCACTTTCTTCCACGCGGAGGCAGGTCTTGACCGAATGCTGGCAAAACCCTCCGCACGGTTCATTGATGCTGATTCCCTGCCTGCAGATGTTTTGTTCCATTACCTTAGGGTCGACCGCCACCCGGTCTATGTTTCCCGTCAAGACGTCGACTTCGAGATAGCATCCCGCTTCTGTGTATTTCATTTTCCTTTCCTCCTCCCTGTTTGATTTGGTGATCAGCCAATAAAGTCATCTTTGCGGTTGCGTCTGTTGATGAACGCTCGCGGCCGGCGCCCGACAATCGAGGTTGGGACACCCTATGAATAAAAAAGGGGCGTCTCTTGGATAGAGAGGCCCCTTGACGGTTCCGGACGCACTCCGGCCGTTGGGGTCTCCTTTGCAAAAGGGAGGCACCGCCGTTTCCAGCGATACCCATAGGCCGGCCCACCCTGAGGGAGATCCCTTTTAGGCGCCACGGCTCGGAGACTGATTTTCGGATTTTGGTTGCCGCTACACGCGCTCTCGCTTGGGTGCGGCTTCAAGTACAACAAACGCAAAAGGGGCATCTCTGGATAGAGAGGCCCCTTGACGGTTCCGGACGCACTCCGGCCGTTGGGGTCTCCTTTGCAAAAGGGAGGCACCGCCGTTTCCAGCGATACCCATAGGCCGGCCCACCTTGAGGGAGATCCCTTTTAGGCGCCACGGCTCGGAGACTGACGTTTAAGTTTTTACAGAAACAAGGACGTGTCTGGCATGAAACCCGGCCTACAGTTCTGCCTTTACCAGTCCATTAACCATTTCTGGCAAAAAGGTACTTTAATACCATTATACTGTCAAGCAAAAATCAGTGTGCACCAGAAGGATATCCCCGCAACGGTAAATGCTGCACCTCTTTGCTCTCATGTCGGTCTGGAATCTGCCGTCAAAAAGCACTTCCCGCGGCTACTGCAGCTGTGGACAGCGCCAAAAATTGTTCTTCCGTATACGCAGGAGTTGTGTTAAATGCTTTGCCCATAACCAATCATCTCTCGGAGCTGCGCTGCTTTTCCATGTCCACCGTTATATAAATTTTTATACGTCGCAAGAGGACCCAGCATGAAGGTTTTGATATCAATCGATGACACTGACAATTTAGAAAGCAGGGGAACTGGGGAAATAGCATCTTTGATAGCTGAGGCGCTTGAGGCAAATGGCTGGGCGAAAACTGGGATAGTGACCCGCCACCAGCTTCTAGTTCATCCGGACATACCGTATACCTCCCACAACAGTGCTATGTGCTTTCCGGCCGACCTTCAGGAAGGAGCACTGGAGCCTGTCATCGCGTTCACCTGTGGGTTTCTCGACCGTGAATGTGCAGCGGGTTCCGATCCGGGATTGTGTGTTGCTCCTTTGGAACGGCTGGGAGACGGGGCGGAGCTGATCGATTTTGGACAGAAGGCAAAACGGCAAGTGCTTACCATGCGCGACACCTATGAACTCGGTAGGCGTCTAGGGCTGCATCTTTCGGAGCATGGCGGGACAGGACAGGGGATTATCGGGGCATTGGCCGGTGCGGGATTGAGACTTTCAGGGAACGACGGACGGATGAAGGGAGCGTTGGAGTTTAGCGGCAGTAATCTCCTGCGTCTGGAGGAATTGCTGGACCATCCCCATATCGATGCGGTGCGCCCTTTTGATGGAGGAGAACTTTCCCCTGACACGCTTGTGGAGATCGGGGAAAAACCGAAGACGGTGCTGCGACATGGCTTGTCTGTCCTCTTTGTCAGCCCGCTCAGTCGCGACGGAAGCGAGGCTAACTGGCAGACCACGCATAGGAAGCAGCTTCGGGGGTATTGATCATGTGGCAAGTAACCTGGAATGGAACAAGAGAATTCACCCTGGGCAATGAGAGCTGGGGGGCCGCCGCCAGTGCCGCCCTGGAATGTCAGAGCTTTGCCGAAGACGTTGAGGAGGAGCTGGTCGCCGAGGACGAACGCTCCTGCTACAACTGCCGCTACCGGCGCTGGAACGCCGCTTCGTTCACCTGCCTCGCAGCCACATGAGCATTGCGAACCGCAGTAGCAAAAATGGGGGGGTGTCCGCCGACACCCCCCATTTTTGCACCTCTTACGGTTAAGCTAGTCACCTTCAGTCGTCTTCTTCCTGGTGCTTAGGCCCGCGCGGCAAATGTACCAACTCTGCTCCCACAGAGTCCGCGATGAACTTAAGCTCGCACATCCGTATGTGCTGTCCGTACACCTTGAGGTTCAGGTCCGAAACCGCCACCACGACGTGTCGTGGCTGATGGGACCCGTCCGCCATCTTCGTTCTCTCCCGGTAAAAGATTTTTCCTGACATGAAAGGGTGCCTCCTTTCCTTTTTTTCCTCCCTTGGAGGATACGGCTCTATTGTATATCGTTGGCTGCACACAAACCAAGCCTTTTCAGACTGTTATCACGCTACCCACCTTCTCTCCGCGGATGGCCCTACCGATGTTGCCGGGCTTGTGGCCGTTCACGATACGGATTTCTCTTACGTTTACCATGTCCCGCAGCAGATAGAGCATCTTGCGTTCCAAAACCATGTCCTCCATGTCCCTTTTGATCAGCTCACTGACGGTGATCTCCTCGATCAACTCCGCTTTAGGGTTGACGCGAGGGTCCTCAGTGAAAAGTCCATCAACGTTTTTCACCAGAATGCAGCTTCTTGCTCCCAGCACCTCGGCCATGAGAAGCGCCCCGGTATCCGTGCGGTGCGGAGGTATCAGCCCCGCTTCGGGAGGATGTTCATAGAGGCCGTAGGGCGGTGTGCCATGAATAACCGGAAGGAGCTTCAGATGGAGTAAGGTGGGAAGGTCGAGAAGCTCCCCCGTCTTAACCCGGGTCCCCCCCCACTTGGAAAGCAGCAGGGTCACGATCTCGGCATTCTGTTCGCTGATCTTGCCTGCCAGTTCTGCAAGGACTCCTGTAGGCATGCCAAGGTCGATGCCGATGTCCAAGATGTGACGCACCCTGACACCGCCTCCGGTCACCACCATCAGCTTGTGCTCCTGGGAAAGTTCACCGATCTCCTGCATCACGGGAAAGACAACCTGGCTTCCGTAGTCGATGAGCCCATGCCCCCCAATCTTGACCACGTTCAGGTCCGGAACCAAACGAAGCGTTGGCGTGCCATCCGCTCTGTGCCTTAAACCCTTTCGAACCAGCGTCTCCCCCTTAAGATGCGACTCAATTTCATGCCGTTCAGCCATTGCACAACCTCCTGTATTTGCAGACTTCAGTACTCCCGTAACAGTTTTTTCGGCAAAGTCTCCCACCGCGCCTCACCCGCACCTATCCTCCTGGCAGACAGAAGGAGCACCGAAGCGCCTTCCCGCATCACCGTTTTGGGCTTATCCCCTATCAGGACGCACTCGTTCTCGTCTATGGCGTCCCCTGCTACAGAACGGACCGCCTCAACGTCCGCCTGCTCCAAGAGGTCACGTACCCGCCAAGATTCACCAGGCTGGGGCCCTTTCAGAGATCCCCTCATCCGGCCATCGTTCCCCCACAGACGCAACCCTACCCCGGCCAGAGCCCCGATGACGCCATCCCCGGTTCCGCCATGTTCCGACAGGTGCACTCCGAACCGAGTTGCCAGGACCAGCGCCTCTTCCTTCGTCAGGATTTCGCCTTTCGCGCGCCGACCGAATCCAATCAGTTCCTCCCCATTGGTAATCCGGTCGAGAGCGGCGATGCAAAGCCCCGGGTCGGAACCGTCCGCACACTCACGCTCCAGGAGCCCGCTGCAAAATGTTGCTAGCTCGTCGATACGCGTCCCGTCAATATCAGCCGGAAAGCACATGGCGCTGTTATGAGAGGTGTACGGTATATCCGGGTGAACCAACAATTGGTGCCTGGTGATGAAGCTCGGGATTCCAAAGCCATCACGCAGCATTGACTCTGCTATCAGGGCTGCAATTGCGCCAGTTCCCTTGCTGTCCATATTGTCAGTGTCATCAATTGCGAGCAGTATTCGCACGAAGGTTCTCTCACTATGCGTTGGGTAAGCTATAGGGGGGAAGTGTACAGCTGAATTCTTCAAATGAAAGTCAGTTTGCACATAATAAGACACAAGCCCCGGACAACAGACAGTGAGGATGCGGACAAGGCTTGTTTTCTACCATGAAAGTACGCCTCCTTTCCTTCAACTCTGAAGCGGGTCTATGTCGTTAACCACATCTTATGAAGTGTTTACGTTCTTTATTCAGTAATTAGAAAATTATCTGGGCCTGTAGCCGGTAAATCTGGTCATCAACACCGCTACCCTTGCTCTGGTCGTGAGCGTTGGTGACATCTCCCTGAATCTTCAGGTTGTGCTTGTTAAAATAATAGGAAACCGCTGCCGACACGTCTGTGCGCTGGTCATCTGAGACGGCGCGGTTCGGGTCGATGAAAGCGTAACGCAAAGCCACCTCAAGCGTCTGGGGAACTATGCAATAACCTGCCTGTGCATACCACCCGTGCGCACGGACAATGCTGCCGCTGTCGCCGCCTTTCCCGCGCCCGTACAAATACTCAGTCAATGCGAAAACACCCCGCCATTTGAATGCGGCATCGGCGCCGTAGCTGTCGATATCAACCAGTTCGCCCGTCGCAAACGCCGCAACGTTCCTGCCGAGCCAACCATTTGTTCCCGCTAAAGTGATGTTGTTGGTTTCAAAGGTGGTTGCAGCAGTCTTACGGAGGGTGTTGCCGTAGTAGTTGGCACCGATGGAGAGGAGCGGCGTCGCTGTGTCATCAAGGTCGCTTTCCGAGTAGGGCATCTTGCCGAAGGGATTGACGGTCACGCGGGCAGCGATGGCTGTGGCGGTGTTATCTCCGTTCGTTGCACGGGTCGCGCTCTGCCCGGCGCCGCCATAGGCACCTATCTCATAGGTGCTGATCCCACCGAAGAGATCACCGCCCAATTTTGCGCCAGCATCGTAACCCGGACGGAAGGTGTCGGACGTAATGGAGCGGTCGACAAATTGCTGGCTGCCCGAGGAGTTGAGCCACTGCCTCCCGAACGGAACCTTGGTCTGTCCTGCCAGAAGCTGAACCTCATCGATGAAGCGATAGTTGAGGTAGGCGTGCTCGAGGAGCCTTGAGGAGCCTCCCGAGACGAAATCAACCTGGAGCAGGTAGGTAAGATCCTTGTTGTAGGCGTAGCCATTTATCCATAACTTCATCCTCCTGACCTCCCACCGGCTCGCGTTGGGAGTAAGGGAACTGTCTTCGCCATCGGTATAGGTGTAGCGAGTTTGGAGTCTGCCGCCGAGCGACATCTGGAACTTTTCTTCGGAGGATGTAAGTGTGAATCCTTTGCCAATTTTGTAGCTCTGAGCCTTGCTTTTGGTTACCTCCTTGTAATCCTGCTCTGTGATAACCCCCTTTTCTTTCAGAACGTCCTCCAGAGTTCTCGCTCCGACCTCCTGCCCCGCCAGCGTGGTAACCACTGCTGCAACCAGCACATATTTTCTCCTCATTTTCTCCTCCTTTTGTTTTATTTGAAGAGTCTGGACCGCTCAGCCGGCTATCTGAGCAGATGGCGTCAAGGCTGCACCATTTCCGATATATAGAGGACTACACAACGATGGACCTCAAAGAGTTTAAAAAGCAAAGATGCCAGGCGTTGTGTCAGCGACGCTCATCCGACAAGAAGCTTCACGGGCAGCTCAGACACTGGACGTATGGTAAAGGCATAACAGCTGATCATATTAAAAGAATTTAAGAATTAATCAACCATATTCGACGTGACAGATTGGGGAATGGGGAATGGGGAAGGCTGAGGTGAGGAGGTATTGCAAGAGAAGCGACGCTATGCCTGCCAGATTTATTGACAGCATACTGATTATATGCATAATGACACACCTGCCGCAGCATGGGTATGATATACTGCCGTGATTTACAGCTGTTAAACTGCTTTGTTGCTTTGTTTTACGCGCGCCGTACTCACGGGTAACCGCTTCGAAAGAAGGGGGGCTTTATATGCCAGCAAAAACACCGATCGAGATAGAGAAGACCGTGGGATTTCTCTTGTCCAAGGCTTATCAGCGCGCCAGCCTCATCTTCAAGGAACACTTCGACGAATACGATCTCACTCCACAACAATTCGGTCTGCTGGGTTTCTTGTGGCGCGAGGATGGGCTGAGCCAGTCCGTGCTCTCTGCTAAGAGCCAAATCGACAGAACAACCATGGGCGGCCTGATCGACAGGCTGGAAAAAGAGGGGCTGGTGGCCAGGCAGGCGGACCCTGACGACCGCCGCGCCTATCGCATCTGCCTCACGGCAAAAGGAAAGGCGCTGCAGCCGGAACTGACGCCGCTGGCACTGAAAGCCCAGCGCAAGCTGGTAGCGAAACTGACCTCCGAAGAACAGGAAACCTTGAAGTCGCTGTTGGAAAAGATCCGCAGCTGATCCGGGAGCTTTCATGCGAAGAGCATTGATTATACTGGCATTGACGGCGCTCACTGGAACAGGCGCGGCTAGCGCCGAGACCCTCACTCTGCAGGAGTGCCTCACCAAGGCGGCTGCAAGCAGCAGGGGGCTCAAGGCCAGCACCCATGACGTGGCGATCGCGCAGGAACAGATTTCCATTGCCCGCAGCGCAAGGCTGCCGCGGGTGGACCTGCAGGCCGGGTACACCGCGCAACTGGACCCACAGGCAGTAAAATTCGGCAACATCGTCCAGGAAACACAGGATGCCCGCTACCCCTTCCTGAACCTCACCATTTACAACACCCTGTACGATTTCGGGCGCACCGGCGCCCGCGAGGCGAGAGCCCGGCTGCAGAGCGACGCGGCGCAGTTCTCCCACTTTGGCCAGGAGCAGGACCTGTTCCTGGAGGTGGTGCGCGCCTACTTCGGCATCCTCGCCGCGGAGAAGCTGGTCGGCGCTGCCAACGACGAGGTGGTCCAGATGACCGCCCACCAGAAGACGGCCCAGGCGCTGTTCGAAGAGGGCGTGGTGACGCGCAACGACCTCTTGCAGGCCGAGGTGCGGGTGGCTTCCAGCAGGCAGAACCTTTACGGAGCCCTGAACCAGATAGAAAACGGCTGGCTCTACCTGAACTACCTCACCGGCGTCCCCGCCAGTTACCGCGCCGACCTCCAGGAACAGATCGAGACTCCCCCCCTTCCCGACCAGCAGGCTGTCCCAGACCTTTCCAAGCGCGCAGAGATATCCGCTCTCAGGGCTTTGGTCAATGCGGACGAGCACGCCGTCAAAGAGGCGAAAAGCGATTATTATCCGGAGATCTTTGCCAGGTTCGGCTTGGACTATCTGGACAACAGCAAGGTACGCGAGCAAACCATTTACGCTGCGACGCTTGGGCTCAAGGTGAATCTCTTCGACGGAGCCGCCAAGGAAGCAAGGATCCGCCAGGCGGTCGAGTCACGGGCGAGAGACGAAGAGCGGATGAGGGACCTGGAAGACCGGGTGAGGCTCGAACTGTCGACGGCACAAAACGACATGAAGGTCGCGCTCACGCGGCTCAAGGTTGCCGAGAAGGCGATAGAGCAAGGAAGGGAAAACCTCCGCATCACCCGCGACCGTTACCAGGAAAAAGTCGGCACCGCCACCGAGGTTATCGACGCCCAAACCCTCCTTACCCAGACCAGAACCGACTACTTTCGCAGCATGTTCGACCTGCAGGTAGCCGCAGCCCGGGTGAAACGGGCGACGGGAGAGCTGTAACGCAAAAGGCAGGACTTATCTGACGCAACCAAAATTTCTTGAGGTTCATATAAATGGCTGAAGAAACAAACCAGACTACTGAAAATAACGAAACGAATCCGGCGCCGGGCGGCGAGCGGAGGGGGCTCAACAAGAGACAGCGCGGCGGCATCGTGCTCCTCGTGATCATCGTTATCGGCGCGCTTTTAGGCGTGCACCGCTGGGTCCGCAGCAAGACCCACATCGAGACGGACAACGCCTTCATCGAGTCGCATGTCCACTCCATCGCGAGCCGGGTTCCCGGACTGGTGCACCGGGTTGCGGTGGTGGACAACCAGTTCGTGCGCAAGGGGGACCTGCTGGTCGAACTCGACCCCTCGGACTACCGGGCGCGCGAGAACAGCGCCGCGGCTTCCGTGGAAATGGCCAAGAACGAGACCTCAGGCGACTACGCGCAAGTGGAGAGCGCCCGGGCCAACATCGGCTTGGCGGCCGCCCGCCTGGAGCAGGCTAACCTGGACCTGCGACGGGCCGAGGCCCTTTATGCCAAGGAAGTTATCCCCCGCGAGCAGTTGGAGCGTCAGCGCACCGCGCACCGTGTCGCGCAGATGCAGCTCAAGGAGGCGCAGGAAGCGGAAAGAAAGGCAAAGGCGATGATCGGCATTTCCGGCACCGGCTCCAAGGACGCCAGGGTTGCCGAGAAGCAGGCGGAGTTGGAGACCGCGCACCTGAACCTCTCCTATACCCGCATCGTCGCCCCCGGCGACGGCTTCGTGACCAGGAAGGGTGTCGAGCCGGGAAACTACGTGCAGCCGGGCCAGGCGCTGATGGCCGTGGTGCCGCTGGAGGGGGCCTGGATCACCGCGAACTACAAGGAAAGCCAACTGGCCAAGGTGCGGCCGGGGCAGAACGTCGAGTTCACCGTGGACACCTACCCGGGGCGAACCTTCACCGGAAAGGTGGAAAGCATCATGGCTGGAACCGGCGCGGCCTTCTCGCTGCTGCCGCCTGAAAACGCCACGGGGAACTACGTCAAGGTGACCCAGAGGATTCCGGTCAGGATCGCCATCGACCGCAGAAGCGACCCCGAGCACCTGTTGCGGGTCGGGATGAGCGTGGTCCCCACCATCCTCACCGGCCAGACCTTCGGCGACGTGGTCGGTTTCGGCCGCTAAACAAACCGTTACTCAGCTTTTCCTGATAGCGGCAGGCTCCTTTATGGCAGCTTCACCCACCCCCAGCCCCTCCCGTCAAGGGAGGGGAGACCACAAAGCACCGGCTACACCGGTGATACATTTTCCCCCTGATGCTGCGAGTTGAAGGACACCCCCTGGCGGCCCCATGAAAAGCGCTGAAGAAAAGATTGTAAACAAGTGGCTCATCACCATCACGGTGATGCTGCCGGCGATCATGGAGATCGTCGATACCTCGGTCGCGAACGTGGCGCTCCCGCACATGCAGGGGAGCCTCAACGCCGGGACCGATGAAATCACCTGGGTCCTCACCTCCTACCTGGTCAGTAACGCAGTCGTCCTCCCCATGACCGGGTGGCTCGCCCGCATGTTCGGGCGCAAAAGGTTCCTCATCACCTGCATCACCCTCTTCACCCTCGCCTCGCTTCTTTGCGGCGCCGCCCCTTCTCTGGGCATGCTGATCTTCTTCCGCGTCTTGCAAGGGGCCGCCGGCGGCGCCCTCATCCCCATGAGCCAGGCGATCATGATGGAAACCTTCCCCCCCTATCAACAGGGAATGGCGATGGCCATCTTCGGCGTAGGCGCCATGTTCGGCCCCATCATCGGCCCGGCGTTGGGCGGCTGGATCACCGACAACATGAGCTGGCGCTGGATCTTCTACATCAACATCCCCATCGGGGTCATCGCGGTCATCATGGCTTCCTTCTTCATCTACGACCCGAGCTACCTGAAACGTACCAAGGTCGCCATCGACTACTGGGGGCTCGCCCTTCTCACCGTGGGGCTGGGAGCCCTGCAGATAGTGCTCGACAAAGGGCAGCAGGACGACTGGTTCAACTCCCCTTTCATCGTCGGCTGCGCAGTGGTCACAGCAATCGCGCTTTCCGCCCTTGTTTACGTCGAATTGACCCACCCGCATCCCATCGTGAACCTGAGGCTCTTCAAGAACGTCTCCTTCTCGTCGGGGAACCTGATCATGTTCGCCGTGGGATTCTGCCTTTACAGCTCCATCATGCTGATCCCGCTGTTCCTGCAGACCCTCATGGGTTACAACGCCACCATGGCCGGCATGGTCCTCGCTCCGGGCGGCGTCGCCACCCTCATCTGCATGCCATTCGTGGGAGCGGCGATCCAGCGCTACGACGGCAGGAAGGTCGTTTTCATGGGGCTTATCATCGGGGCTACTTCCATGTTCATCATGCAGCGTTTCACCCTGCAGGCGGCCTACATGGACTTCGTCTGGCCTCGGGTGGTGCTGGGCGTGGGCCTTGCCATGATCTTCGTGCCCCTGACCACGGTCACCCTGGCAACCATTTCCAAAGAAGAGATGGGGAACGCGACCGGCATCTTCAACCTGCTCAGAAACATCGGCGGGAGCGTCGGCATAGCAATCGCGGCCACCATGCTGGCGCGTTACTCGCAGTTTTATCAGACCAACCTGGTCGCACACGTAAACCCGTACAACCCGCTGTTCCAATCCCAGCTCGCGACGCTGAAGGGGGCGCTCATGGGGCGCGGCCTCGATCCTGTCGCTGCCGAGAAAGGGGCCATGACAGTACTTTACGGGACCGTAAGCCGGCAGGCCTACATGCTCTCCTACAACAGGATCTTCTTCATCGTCGGCTTGGCGTTCCTCATCATCATTCCGCTTTTGTTTCTGTTGAAAAAGCCCGCCAAGCACCTGCCGCCGGCGTAAGGCAATTGACAATTGACAATTGACAATTGACAACGTTTCCTCAGTCCACCGAGTCCATTTCGTCCATAGGGTCCATGCGGTCCATTGCAGCAGACAAGGCTTAAATGAAGAAGGCGGGGTGATTTCTCACCCCGCCTTCTTTGCTTTCCCATGTAGCAGCAGCTACTTCTTCTTTTCTGCCTCTTCAGCGGCGCGCTTCTCGTGGGCCTCGCGGGCCTGATCCATCGCCGCCCAGTGGGCATCCCAATCCTTCTTCCTGATGAGGTGAAGCATCACGCTCCCGACGACGATGCAGACGCCGAAGAAAAACTGCATCACCCGGAAGCCGTCGGCGACTCCGTAGACCATGCAGCCTACGCCAACCAGGCCCAGCAAAAAGGGTGCGCTGAAGATGAGATCTACTACTGACTGTTTCTCCTGAGTTTCTGCCATCGGTTCCCCTTTTACCTTGATGCCTGTGAAAGCTACCCTTAGGCGGTGCGGCTCATGATCTCGATCAGGTGGTAGCCGAACTGGGTCTTGACCGGCCCGAGGACCTTGCCGACTTCGCCGCTGAAAACCACTTCGTCGAATTCCCTCACCATCTGCCCCGGGCGGAACTCGCCCAGACGCCCACCCTGATTCCCCGAGGGGCAAAGGGAACTCTCGCGGGCGCAGTCGCCGAAATCGGCTCCCGATTCTATCTTGGTCTTGAGCGCTACGCACTCCTGTTCGGTAGCTACTAAAATGTGACGCGCACTAGCTTTTGTCATCTGCTTCTCCTTTGTTCGATGCTTTCTTCCCGCCTGAAGCTCAGGCGTATCTCACCAGCTCGGACATGTCGCGCACGGCGCGGTCCAGTCCCACCAGGATGGCGCGGGACATGATGGAATGCCCGATGTTGAATTCCTCGATGCCGCCGATGGCCGCCACCTTCTTCACGTTGCTGTAGCTAAGCCCGTGCCCGGCGTTGACGCCGAGATCGAGCTTGCGGGCGAGCTTTACCGCGTTCTCTATCTTGATCAGTTCCAGTTCCTCTTCCTTCCAGCTCTTCGCCTCGGCGAAGGAGCCGGTGTGGATCTCTATATAGTCGGCGCCGATCTTGTTGGCCACCTTGATCTGGTCGGGGTCCGGATCGATGAAGAGGCTGACGATGATCCCCCCTGCCTGCAGTTTCTCTATGGCGACCTTGAGCGCCTCCTGGTGGATGCGCACGTCGAGCCCCCCCTCGGTGGTCAGCTCGGCCCGTTTCTCCGGGACCAGGGTGCACGCCTCGGGCTTCACCGCGAGCGCTATGGCTACCATCTCGTCGGTAGCGGCCATCTCCAGGTTCAGCCTGGTCTGCACGGTCTGGCGCAGGATCTTCAGGTCGCGATCCTGGATGTGCCTGCGGTCCTCACGCAGATGGATGGTGATACCGTCGGCACCGGCGAATTCGGCGATGGCGGCGGCTGCGACCGGGTCCGGTTCCGTCCCCCCCCTCGCCTGCCGAAGCGTCGCCACGTGATCTATGTTCACTCCCAGTCTAGCCACGCGCCTCACCTCCCAGCTTCTGTGCCACGATGGAAGCTATGTCGTTGGCCCAGCAGCGAATATCCCCCTCGTCGCTTCCTTCCAGCATGATGCGCAAAAGCGGCTCCGTGCCGGAGTAGCGGATGAGGACCCTTCCCTCGCCCTTGAGCTTTTCCTCGACGTCGTTGATCAACTTCGCTATCTCGGGGACCTGCATGATGTCCGATTTCTCAGCCAGGCGGACGTTGACGAGCACCTGCGGCAGCGGTTCCATGACCAGGGCGAGCTCGGATAGACGCTTTTGGTGACGCTGCATGATGGCGAGCACCTGCAGCGCCGAAAGGACGCCGTCGCCGGTGGTGTTGTGGTCGAGGAAGATCATGTGGCCGGACTGCTCGCCCCCGAGGTTGTAGCCCCCCTTGAGCATCTCCTCCACAACGTAACGGTCCCCGACCGCGGTCTTGATGACCTGGCCGCCGGCGCGTTTCATGGCTATGTCGAGTCCCATGTTGCTCATCACTGTCGCCACCAGCGTGTTCTGCTTCAGGATCCCTTGCCGGATCATTTCGGTCGCGCAGATCGCCATGATGCGGTCGCCGTCGACCACGTTGCCGTACTCGTCCACGAAAATGACCCGGTCGGCGTCGCCGTCGAGCGCAACGCCCAAGTCGGCGCCGTGTTCCTTCACCGCCTGGCTCATCACCTCGGGATGCAGCGATCCGCAGTCGGCGTTGATGTTGGTGCCGTTTGGCTTGACGCCGATGGAGATGACCTCCGCGCCCAGTTCCTCGAAGACGGCGGGTGCGACCTTGTAGGCGGCGCCGTTGGCGCAGTCGAGGACGATCTTAAGCCCGGAGAGATCTAGATCCTTGGGGAAGGTGCTCTTCAGGAAGACGACGAAGCGCCCCTGGGCGTCGTCGATGCGGTACGCCTTCCCCACTTCCTTGGCGGTCGGGCGCAAGGAATCGATCCGCTTGGAGAAGATCAGCTCCTCCATCATCAGCTCGGTCTCGTCGGGAAGCTTGAAGCCGTCGCGCGAGAAGAACTTGATCCCATTGTCCTCGAAGGGGTTGTGGGAAGCGGAGATCACGACGCCTGCGTCGGCGCGCATGGAGGAGGTGATGTTGGCGATGCCGGGGGTAGGCAGCGGCCCTACCAGGAGCACGTCCACGCCCATAGAGCAGATGCCGGCCATGAGCGCGCTTTCAAGCATGTAGCCGGAGAGGCGCGTGTCCTTGCCGATCACGATACGGTGGCGTTTCTTGCCGTTTTTGAAGATGTAGGCGGCCGCGCGGCCGATCTGCATTGCCATTTCTGCAGTCATCGGATAGACGTTGGCCACACCGCGCACCCCGTCCGTTCCGAAAAGCTTCTTCATAGATCACCTCATGCGATGAATTTTAGTTATTTACCTGCTGATCAGGCAGCGTTTTCCGCCACCAATTGGGTGCTGCTCTCCCCACTTTTCCCAGGTCATCGGGAGTACCGCATTTTTATCCCCCCTCCCCCTGCGGGAGGGGGAGACGGAGAAGCTATTCTTTCTTCGCCAGCACCACCGTAAACGTCTCAGGGAAGATCCGCACCACCTTCAGCTCTGGGTCGAGCCCGAAAGAGCCCTGCGTCGGGGCGACAACCAGCTCACCCGGCCCAGCCGTGGAAAGATCAATCTCGCAACTGACCGGGCGCAGGGGGAGGAGCAAAAGCAGTATCTGCGGCCCCGACACGATCACCTGGAGGTTCTCCGGAGGGGGCGAGTCGGCCCACACCCCGGACGGCAACCGCTCCAGCGAGACGGGGACGTTCAACTTCATCTCCGCGGGGCGCTCCAAGATGACGCAGGACCAGATCAGCACCGCCAGGAGCACCGAGAGCGCCTTCACCCCCTTGGACCATTCATGCGACTTGGCTTGGGTCATTTAAGCCACCTCGGTTCCACCAGTCTCCTCAGCGTTTTCCCGAGCGACGGCATGTCCACAACATCGGTCTTCTTGCCGCCGACCACGATGGAAGCAGTGCCGGTCTCCTCGGACACCACGACGACCACCGCGTCCACCAGTTCGCTCAGCCCCATCGCAGCCCGGTGCCTGGTCCCGAGGCTCTTGCTGACCTCCAGGTTCTGGGTGAGCGGCAGGAAGCACCCCGCCTTGGTCAGCTTGCCGTGCTGGATGATGACCGCGCCATCGTGTATCGGCGAGTAAGGTAGGAATATCGACGAGATCAGCTCGCTGGTCACCTTGGCGTCTATGTCGGTCCCCACGGCCAGATAGCTGTCCACCTGGATGGCGCGCTCGATGACGATGAGGGCTCCTATCCGCTTCTGGGCCAGCCCGGCG
Source organism: Citrifermentans bemidjiense Bem (assembly GCF_000020725.1). NCBI lineage: Bacteria > Pseudomonadati > Thermodesulfobacteriota > Desulfuromonadia > Geobacterales > Geobacteraceae > Citrifermentans > Citrifermentans bemidjiense. The sequence continues at coordinate 3,052,796 of NC_011146.1, forward strand.
ACGGCGAAAACAAGCTCGTCGATGACGTCGGACATCTCCACGTCCTTTTCGGTACGGCTCCTGGTCAGCGTGGCGAAGGCCTTGCGAATGTCGGTCTGGAAGACGACGGCGAGCATGACGACGGAGGAGGCGAGGAAGAGGTCGATGAGGAGCCGGACTGTGTGCAGGGAGAAAAAACGCGCCAGAAGGTGGCCGGCCACGAGCGCCGACAGCACGGCGAGAATCCGCAGCGCCAGGACCCCCTTCAAGAGCCGCGAGAGCCGGGTGACGATCAGTATCGTAAGCGACAGGTCCAGCAGGTCCCGCAGCACGGCTATGTTTTGCAGGAATAGATTCATCCGCACCAGTCGGGAAGCGTCAACGGCTTCCTGGTTTGGGCCGTGGGCTACATGAGCGCCCGCGCCATGACGGCGACGTCCTTCATGGCAGCCACGTCATGCACCCTGATGATGGAGGCGCCGTGCGCGACGGACATAGCCACCGCGACAGCAGTACCGAAAATTCTCTCTCCCCCTCCCCTGCCGGTTACCGCTCCCACGAAGGACTTCCGGGACGGCCCGACCAGGATGGGAAACCCCAGTTCCCGGAACTCGGCGAGCCTCTTGATCAGCTCCAAGTTCCCCTGGACGCTCTTGCCGAAGCCAAGCCCCGGGTCGACCACGATGCGCCCGTCGGCGATGCCTGCCTCCCGCGCGAGGGCCACGCTCTGCTCCAGGTACCTTTTCACCTCCGCCATGAGATCGTCGTAGCCGGTCTCCGCCTGCATGGTATCGGGCATGCCGCGCGTATGCATCACCACCACCCCGGCGTCGGCCTCGGCGGTGACGCGTGCCATGTCCGGATCGAACATGAGGCCGGTGACGTCGTTGACGATCTCGGCCCCGGCGGCGCACGCAGCGCGGGCGACCTCTGCCTTGTAGGTGTCGATGGAGATGGGGAGTTGTATGCGGTGGGAGAGCGCCTCTATGACCGGGACCACCCGGTCCAGTTCCTGCGCCGCCCCAACAGCCGGGGCGTTGGGGCGGGTGCTCTCGCCCCCGATATCGATGATGTCGGCTCCCTCGCGCTCCATCTCCTGCGCGCGCTCTATGGCTGCGTCGAGAGAGAAGAAGCGACCCCCGTCCGAAAAGGAATCGGGGGTCACGTTCAATATGCCCATGATCAGCGGGCGCTCAAGCGAAAGGGCGCGGCGGGAAAGCTGCCACGTTTCGGGTACTGCCATCACTCCGCGGCTGCCGGTTCCGGCGCGAGCTGCTCGCCGGCGATAATGCGGTCGACTTCTTCGCCCGAGAGATTCTCGCGCTCGATGAGCGCCAGAGAGATCTTGTGCAGGGAGTCGAGGTTCCCTTTGAGCAGCTCCTGTACCCGGGCGTAGTTCTGCTCCACGATCAGCCTGATCTCGTGGTCGATCTCGATGGCGGTCGCCTCGGAGTAGTTCTTCTGGTGCGCCATGTCGCGCCCGAGGAAGATCTGCTCGTCCTTCTTGCCGAAGCTGACGGGACCCAACTTCTCGCTCATGCCCCACTCGCAAACCATCTTGCGCGCGATTTCCGTGGCGCGCTCGATGTCGTTGCCGGCGCCGGTGGTCATGGAGTTGAAGATGACCTCCTCGGCCACGCGGCCGCCCAGAAGCACCGCGATGCGGTCCAGAAGCGACTCGCGGGAGTAGCTGTGCTTGTCCTCGATGGGGAGCTGCATGGTGACTCCGAGCGCCCTGCCGCGCGGGATGATGGAGACCTTATGCACAGGGTCGGTGCCCGGGATCAGCTTCGCGACAAGGGTGTGCCCCGCCTCGTGGTAGGCGGTGTTCTTCTTCTCTTCGTCCGAGATGACCATGGAGCGGCGCTCGACACCCATGAGGACCTTGTCCTTCGCGTCGTCGAAGTCGATCATCTCGACCATGCTCTTCTCTTTCCTGGCCGCGATGAGGGCTGCCTCGTTGACCACGTTGGAGAGGTCAGCGCCGGAGAAGCCGGGGGTGCCGCGGGCGATGACGCCGAGATCGACGTCCGGGGAGAGCGGGGTCTTCTTGGTGTGCACCTTGAGGATCATCTCGCGACCCTTCACGTCCGGGCGCGGTACCACGACCTGGCGGTCGAAACGCCCCGGGCGGAGCAGCGCCGGGTCGAGGACGTCCGGGCGGTTGGTGGCAGCGATCAGGATGACCCCTTCGTTGGACTCGAAGCCGTCCATCTCGACCAGGAGCTGGTTCAGGGTCTGCTCGCGCTCGTCGTGCCCGCCGCCGAGACCGGCGCCGCGATGACGGCCGACAGCGTCGATCTCGTCAATGAAAATGATGCAAGGCGCGCTCTTTTTCCCCTGCACGAACAGGTCGCGCACGCGGGAGGCGCCGACGCCGACGAACATCTCGACGAAGTCGGAGCCGGAGATGGAGAAGAAGGGAACTCCGGCCTCGCCGGCTATGGCGCGGGCGAGCAGGGTTTTGCCGGTGCCCGGGGGGCCCATGAGGAGCACCCCTTTGGGGATGCGGCCGCCCAGTTTGGTGAACTTCTTGGGGTCCTTGAGGAAGTTGATGATCTCTTCGAGCTCGTCCTTGGCCTCCTCGATGCCGGCCACATCCTCGAAGGTGACGCGACCCTGGGCCTCGGTGAGGAGCTTCGCGCGGCTCTTGCCGAACGCCATCGCCTTGCCGCCCCCTCCCTGCATCTGGCGCATGAAGAAGATCCAGACGGCCACGAGGAAGATGATCGGGAACCAGGAGACCAGAAGCGAGAACCAGGAGAAGCGCTCCTCCTCGGGGCGGGCGGAAACTGCGATCCCCTTGGCGATCAGCTTGTCGGTGAGGTTGGCGTCGGCAGGCTTGTAGCTTCTGAATTCCTTGCCGTCGGAGAACTTGCCGATGATCTCGTTACCTTGGATCACCACCGATTGGACCGGGCGGTTGACGTTCTTCACCTTGCCGGTCTCCACAGCCGAGATGAACTCGCTGAAGTCGAGTTTCTCCTGGGTCGGCTTTGGCTTGTTGAACAGGTTGAACAGCAGGATCATCATCAGGCTGATGACAAGCCAGAGCGCCAAGTTCTTATAAAATTGATTCAAGATTCCTCCCCGTTTGTTTCGTATGCTGCAAGCCCGCGACCTGCCGATGAAGTTCCGGCCGCGCTCGCGGGATGCCAAGTTTGTCTAAGAGTCGATTTTACGGCCACTTATGAGAGAGAAAAATATGCGTTCAAATGAACAAAAGGATTACCATAAAGGGTGCTGGTTGACAAGAGCTTTAAGGTGTAATTTCAAGAATTTCCACCCGTAAGACCGCGTCAATCCGGGGTGTCACCCGACCCCGTTCCGCAAGTCTCACCCCCGGGACCCAGGCAATTTCCCCCTCGCTCAGCAAAAGCGGTATGCGTCTGCGCAACTGCGGCGGCACCTTTTCATTTATGAAAGCGTCCTTGATTTTCTGCGCCCCGCTCATGCCCAGCGGCGTGAAACGGTCGCCGGGCCGGAAGCCGCGCAAAAGCCAAGGAAAAGGGACAGTTTCGGGAGAGAGGAAGGCGCTCCAGCGCGACCCGGTGTCGAGGCTATCCGGACGCGGCAGGCGCTCTACCAGCAGCACCCCTCCGCCAGGAAGCGGGTAGCGCCCCTCCCCCGCAACCACCTGCTCCCATAGGGGTGGTGCCTGAGCGGCGGCGTGGCCGAGGGAAAGTGAGCCGTAGCAGCGCGAAACCCGGCATGCTCCTGGGAGCGTTGCCTCTGCGTTGGGGCGGGGGGACGCGGCAAGGAGGTCGATAGCCTCCAGGTGCGCAAGGCCGATCCGCATCAGGTCGCCGCGCAGCTCCGTGAGCGCGCGCCGGTAAAGGCGCAGACGAAGGGCGCGCGGCTCCTTCATGAGCGGCTCGACCTGAAAGCGGACCTGCCCCCCCTCGGCTGAGGCGAGCCTTTGGTAGGCGGCTTGAGTGAGGCCTTCCAGCAGTTCCTCGTCGCCGGCAAGTATCTCCGCGGTGGCTGCCAGACGCTCCGAGACCTTGGGGTTGTAGCGCCTCAATAACGGGATCAGCTCGTGACGGATGCTGTTACGAAGGATGGCGGTGTCGGCGTTGGTCGAGTCGGTCCGATAGCTTAGCTCCCGCTGTTTCAAGTACTGCTCCAGCTTTACGCGGGAGACCTGCAAGAGCGGGCGTTTCAGCTTATCGCCGGCCGTACCGGCCATGGCGGAGAGGCCTGTCCCGCCGGAACCGCGCAAGAGGCGGATCAGCACGGTCTCGGCCTGGTCGTCCTGGTGGTGCGCCAGCGCGATGCTGAAGGCCCCGTACTGCTCGGCAGTCTGCTCCAGGAAGGCGTAGCGCGCCCGGCGACCGGCGTCCTCCAGGGAGAGCCGCTCGCGGCGCGCCAGATCTGCGACGTCGCAGCTTTGGGAAACGAAGGGAAGGTGATAGTTGTCGGCGAGGGAGGCGACAAAGGCCTGGTCGGCATCCGATTCGGCGCCCCTCAGGCAGTGGTTCAGGTGGGCGACCACCAGGCGCAGCCCGCACTCCAGCCGCGTCATGATGTCGAGAAGTGCTACAGAATCGGCCCCTCCGGACACCGCCACCACCACGGTCTCGCCCGGCTGAAAGAGGTTCTGGTTACGTACTTTGGTAACTAAGGTCTTCAATAGACTCCTAAAGGTTCACCCCGAAAAGGCGGAACACAGAGGTCGCTGAGGTCCACGGAGGTCACAGAGATTTTTAGGGGGGAAAGTCAAAGTCTTTAGATTTTGCTTTTCCTCTGTGCCCCTCCGTGGTTAAAGCTTTTGCTTCTGTCTTTAGGTCTAAGCTTTTCCCCAAGAAGATTTTGTTTTTCCCCTGTTTCTGTTTTTCCTCTGTGACCCTCTGTGTCCTCTGTGGTGAAAGGTTTTTGCCTCTGGTTTTATCTTTGCTTTAGTCCTTGAGTGTGCACTCCTTCTCCCAATCGAAATAGCCGTCGCCGGTGATGTCCCAGAAGGATTCGATGCGCTGCGCGTAGTAATCGAGCTGCGAGCACTCAGCTTCGATGGCTTGGAGGAACTTCAGGGAGATGAGCTGGTGGCCGTACAGAAAACGGTAGAACTCGCGGATGCCGGCGAGGTATCCCTCGATCTCGGTGGCGAGCGGTTCCATGGTATTGACGATGTACCAGTTGCCGGCGAACTGTCGCACAATGCCGGAACGCTCGTCGAAGAGGCTGCGCCCCTTGATGGAAACTACAAAATCCCTGACGAAGTAGTCGGCGGCGCCCGCAAGCGCGGTGGCGTCTTCGGGAGAAAGCCCGGCCATCTGACTCTCGGCGTAGAACCGGTGCAGCAGGTCGCTGCAAAGCTTGTCCACCCTCACCTCGTCTTCAAGGGTGGTCGGGACGTAATCTTTCTTGTCTATCTTCAGCACATCGAATGCTTCTTCGCAAAGCTCTGCCATGGCGCTCCTCTTATCCTGAAATCTGTTCAACGTTCAACGTTCAAGGTTCAGTACGTTTTTCCTCTTGGAGCCACAACACCTTGCGGCTTCTGTGGCCGTCGATACGAAGGCCCCAATGCAGATGACAACGTCGAACGTTGAACATCGAACCGGTGTTGTAGCCGTCGAGACGCGTGAGCCAAAAGCAGATGACAACGTCGAACGTTGAACGTCGAACGTTGAACCGGTTTTTTACCTTTGCCTTCTCGGGTCCAGCGCGTCGCGGATACCTTCGCCCACCAGGTTGTAGGAGAGGACCGTGACCAGGATGGCCACCCCCGGGAACAGGGAAAGCCACCAGGCGAACTCGATGTAGTCCTTGCCGGAGGTGAGGATGTTGCCCCAACTGGGAGTCGGCGGCTGCACCCCGATGCCGAGGAAGGAGAGCGCGGACTCGGTGAGGATGGCTCCGGCCACCCCGAGCGTCGCGGAAACCAGCACCGGGGAGAGGGCGTTGGGGAGGATGTGCCGGAAGATGATGCGCCTATCCGACGCCCCCAGCACCCTCGCAGCGGAGACGAAGTCGCGGCTCTTCAGGGAAAGGACCTCCGCCCGCACCAGGCGCGCCACCCCCATCCAGCCGGTAAGTCCGATGATGACCATGATGTACCAGATGGAAGGCTCCAGCATGGCGATCACCGCCAGGATCAGGAAGAAGGTGGGGAAGCAGAGCATGATGTCCACTATCCGCATCAGCACCGAATCGACCCAGCCGCCGTAGAATCCCGCGAAGAGCCCCACCACGGTCCCGACCGCCACGGCGATACCGACCGCCACGAAGCCGACCTTGAGCGAGACGCGCGCGCCGAAGATCACCCTGGTGAGGACGTCGCGCCCCAATTCGTCGGTGCCGAACCAGTGCGCGGCGGAGGGGGGGAGCAGCACGTGCCAGGCATCGATGGCGTCCGGGTCGTACGGGGTTATGAAGGAGGCGGCGAAGGAAAGGAGGAACAAAAGGGCAATCACCCAAAGGCCAGCCAGGGCGAAGCGGTTGGCGCTGAAGCGTTCCCAGAACTCGCGGAAAGGTCCGTTCATGGGCTAGCCCCTCCCGTGCCGGATGCGGGGATCCGCGAAGGCATAGCAGAGGTCGGCCAAAAGGTTGCCGACGAGCGTGAGCCCGGCGCCGATCACGAGGATCCCCATGACCAGCGGGTAGTCGCGCGCCATGACCCCCTGGTAGAAGAGCTGCCCCATCCCGGGGATGGAGAATATGGTCTCGAAGATGACGCTGCCGCCGATCAGGGCGGGAAGCGAGAAGCCGAGGAGCGTGATCACGGGAAGCAGCGCGTTTTTCAGGGCGTGCCGGTAGATCACCACCCGCTCCTTCACCCCCTTGGCCCGGGCGGTGGTGATGTAATCCTGCGAGAGCACTTCGAGCATGGTGGAGCGCATGTAGCGGGAAAGGCCGGCGAGGCTTCCGAAGGTGGCGATGGAGATGGGAAGCAGAAGGTGCTTCGCCAGGTCCCAGAAACGGGCCAGCGTGGGAAGCGCGTCGCTGCCGAGCGAATGGATGCCCGAGATGGGGAGCCAGTTCAGCTTCACGCCGAAGAAGTACATGCAGAGCAGCGCAAGCCAGAAGGTCGGAACGGCGAACCCGGCAAAGACGAAGACCGAGATGGCGCGGTCGAGAAGCGTGTCCCGGTGCACCGCCGCGAGGATACCGATGGGGAGGGCGAGCCCGAACTCCAGGATCAGCGCGATCACGTTCAGCGAGATGGTAATGGGGATCCGTTCCTTGATCTTGTCCAGCACCGGGCGGTTGTCCGGCGCGAACGAGCGTCCGAAGTCCAGGTGCGCCAGGTTGGAAAGCCACATGCCGTACTGCACGTGGAGCGGCTTGTCGAGGCCGTAGAACTCGCGCAGCCTCGCCCTAGCCTGAGCCGAGACCTTCGGGCTCATCGCCGTCTGCATCTCGACCGGTTCCCCCGGTGCCAGATGAATCACCGTAAAGGTGATCAGCGTGATCCCGAGCAGCAGCGGGAAGAGCATGAGTATGCGTTTTATCAGGTAGTTGGTCATTGATGAACCAGATTAAGATAAAGATAAAGATAAAGGAGAAGCTTTTTAACACTTCAACCTATTCGTCGATACAGATCATTCAGGATCCCCACTCTCTTTCCAGAGCGGGAAGTGCGCCATAAACAGATGAGTGGCGATAGATAGTTGTTGAGTTTTTCGTTGTCAATTGTCAATTGTCAATCGTCAATTGGTTCACTGTTCCACGTACCATTTGATCAAGTTATAGCTGATCCCCGCAGGTGCAGGCTCAATCCCCTTGATCCTGGAGGCGACTACCGGGAGCGCGTCCGGGACGTACAGGAAGGTGTAAGGCTGGTCCTGTGCCAGTATCTCCTGGATCCGGTAGTAGCTCTCGCGCCGTTTCCCCATATCGAAGGTGCCGCGCCCCTCCACGATCAGCCGGTCCAAATCCGGGTTCTTGTAGCCGATGAAGTTCAGCTCCTTGGGGCCGGTCTTGGACGAGTGCCAGACGTCGTAAAGGTCGGGGTCCTGGGAGATGGTCCAACCGAGCAGCACCGCCTCGAACCTACCCTTGTCGATGAAGTTGGTGAGGAAGGAGGCCCATTCCATGACGCGGATCTTGACGTCTATGCCGACCCGCTTCAGGCGCCGCTGAATGATCTGGGCGCATTTGAGCCTCTGATCGTTCCCCTGGTTGGTCATGATGGTGAAGCTCAACGGCTTGCCGTCCTTGACCAGGATGCCGTCACTCCCCATGACGTACCCTGCTTCCTTCAAGAGTGCCGCGGCGCGAGCCGGATCGTAGCCGGGGTCGGCTTCGATCTTCGGTTTCCAGGCCCAGGTCCCCGGCTTGTACGGACCATGCGCTATCTGCCCCATCCCGAGCAGGACCCCCTGGATGATCTCTTCTTTGTTGATGGCGCAGGTGAGCGCGCGGCGCACCCTGACGTCCTGGAACATGGGAAGCCGCAGGTTGTACCCCAGGTAGGTGTAAGCGGAGGCCGGATAGCGGTACTTGTTGAAACGGGACAGGAACTCGCGGCTGCCGGTCTGGCGCTGGTACTGCACCGGGGAAAGCCCCATCATGTCGATGCCGCCAGCCTTGAGCTCCATGTACATGGTGGAGTTGTCCGGGATGATGCGATAGACGTAGGGCGAGAGGTGCGGCGCCCCCTCGTAGTAATGCGGGTTCGCCTCCAGGATCAACCTCTGTCCCGGCACCCATTCCTTGAAGATGTAGGGTCCGGTACCGACCGGCTTCCTGGAGAGCGGGCTCTTGGTGATGTCCTTCCCCTCCAGAAGGTGAGCCGGCAGCACCGGCATCCCCCACGAGGCCAAGGCCGGTGCGAAGGGCTTGGCGTAACGCACCTTGAAGGTGTAAGTATCCACCGCCTCGGCGGTCTGCACCTGCTTGAAGTCCTCCGCATACGCGGTCGGCGTCTTGGGGTCGATGGTGACCTTGTAGGTGTAGAGGACGTCGCGGGAGGTGAAGTCGTGGCCGTCGTGCCACTTGACGCCGCGGCGCAGGTGGAAGGTGATGCCTAGGCCGTCGGGGGAAACCTCCCACGACTGGGCCAGGTCCCCCTCCAGCTTCAGGTTCTTGTCGTAGCGCACCAGCCCGTTGTAGACCAGGCCAGCCACATCGCTGGAGGCGGAGTCGGCGGACAGTATCGGTATCAGGTTCGAGGGCTCGCCGATGCTGCCGGTAACAAAGGAGCTGCCGCGGGAAGCCGCCCCGCCCTGCGCGCGCGCCTTGTCCTCAGGCGCACCCTTGGCGCAACCGGCGAAGACAAGGAGGGCTAGAAGGAGGGGGAGACAGCGGGAAAAGGTCATTTTTCCCCGCTCTCCTGGCGGCAGTGCCTGATCTTCTCGGCGAGCTCGGCGTTCTGCTCGGGCTCCAGCTTCTGCAGCTTCCGGTACAGCGGGAGCGCCTTCTTATAGGAACGGGCGGCGCAGTAGGCGTCGGCGAGATGTCCGAGCACCGTGGCGTCCTCGTCGGAGAGCTCCGCTGCCCGCTCCAGTTGGGCGACCGCCTCGTTGTAGCGCTTGAGCTTGAAGTAGGTCCAGCCGAGGCTGTCCATGATGAAGCCGTCGTCCGGCTTCAGCTCGACCGCCTTCTTCAGGTAGGAAAGCGCCTCCTCGAGGTTCACCCCCATCTCCGCATAGGTGTACCCCAGGTAGTTGAGCGCGTTGGCGTCGTCCGGGGTCGCGGCGATAACCCGCTTCATCATGGCGACCGACTGCTCTTTCTGCCCGAGTTTGTCGTACAGGATGCCGAGGCGGAACAATACGCGGGGGTCGTTCTGGAGCTTGTCGTCCATGGAATTCAGCGTGTCGACCCCTTCCCGGTAGCGCTCCATCGACTCGTAGAGGCCGGCCAGATGCAGGTACGGCTCGACCCTCGAAGGCTGATCCTTAACCTCTTCCTTCAGGAGGGCGATCCCTTTCTCCGGGGTCCCCTTCTCCTTGTACAGGTAGGCCAGGTGGCCGACTGCATCGGGATAGTAGGGAGACTCCTTGGGGACCTTCAGGAATTCGGCGATGGCCAGGTCGGCAGCATCCTTCTCTTCGTAGGCGGTGGCGAGGTAAAAGCGGACCTGCTGGGAGGCAGGCTCTACCTCGAGGATCTCCTGGAAGGTCTTCACCGCATCGTCGTAGCGCTCCAGCTCCAGGAACAAAAGCCCGATCTTGCGGGAGTTCTCGAGGGTCTTCCCCCCCTTTTCCTGCAACAGGGCGAGCGCCTCGCTAAGCCGCTTCTGCTGGATGTAGAGCTGCGCCAGATGCTGCACGACGTTGGCGTTGGCAGGGTTGATATCGAGAAGCCCCTTGTAGCTCTCGATGGCGTCGGGGATGAGCCCCTGGGTCTCCTGCGAGATCCCCATCTCTATCAGCGCCTGCTCGAAGTCCGGCTTCAAATCGAGGGCCTTCTTGTAGTAGCCGAGCGCTTCGCGCGGCAGACGCATCTGCTCGTAGGTCTTGGCAAGGTAGTAGTAGCCGAGCGCCGAATCGGGCGAAGCCTTGACCAACGCCTTCAGGGTGTCGACCGCCTGCTCGTACTCGAAACTCTTAAGGTAATAGATGGCGACGTGGAGGTAGACCTCTTCTTTCGTCGGGTCGAGTTCCATCACCTTCTTGTAATAGGGGATGGCCTCCTTCTCGCGCTGCATGGTCATCAGGATGTTCCCTGAAAGAAGCTGCGCCTGCAGGAAAGCGGGGTCGGTATTGATGGCGGTCTGGCTTTCGACCAGCGCCTCCTCGGGTTTATTCTGCTGCAAGAGGATCTGGGCCGCCGCCGTGTGCAGGTAGGCTGCCGCCGGGTCGGATTCCATCGCCTGGCGCAAAAGCACGAGCGCCGCATCCTGATCCCCCTCGGTGGCACGCAGACGCGCCAAGGCGAAGAGGTACATGGTGCGTCCCTCTCCGGGACCGGCCGACGGGGCCGCAACAGCCTCGAGTCCGGCCGAAGGGATCGTGCCGGCGGCGTGCTCGCTGGCGCAGGCATTAATTAACAAAGTGAGGGAAAGGAGCGCTAGACACTTCTTGGTCATGAGGTACCTGTGGTCGGTAGATTTCCGTGGCAAAAATCGAAAAAACGCGGCACCCTGTGGGATACAGTATCCTAGGGATGGCGCGGCTAATTACACGAAAAGCTAACATAAATAGGTAAAAGCGTCAAACAACAATTGCTGTATTTTATGCTATTGCGCCTGAAATGCTCTATGATAGTATTCTGTAGTCAAATCATCGGTTTAACGGCAAAAGCATGGTTCGAAAGCTTATAAAATCGCTACTTGAAGCAAAGGCTTACCCCGAGCCCACGGCCGGGGTGCGCCTCATCGAGACCCACGTTTCATTCATCTTCGTTACCGACTCCTTCGTATACAAGGTCAAAAAGTCCGTCGATTACGGTTTTCTCGACTTCACCACGCTGGAGCGCCGGCGCTTTTACTGCGAGGAAGAGGTGCGGTTGAACCGGCGCCTCTGCCCGGACCTCTACCTGGGGGTGGTGGAACTGCGGCGCAATTCCCAAGGAGCGTCCTTTGCCGGCGGGGGCGAGCTCCTTGACTACGCGGTGAAGATGAAACGGCTCCCCGAAGAGCGGATGCTGGTGCACCTTCTGGAACGGGGGGAAGCGGGCGTCGCCGACATGGACCGGATCGCCCGGGTGGTGGCCGATTTCCATGCCAAGGCATTACGCAGCGCACAGATAGACGCCTGCGGCCAAACCGCCGTCATCCGCCGCAACTGGGAGGAGAACTTCCGGCAGGCGGCACCATTCGCGGGGGTGACCATATCCGCCTGCGAACTTGCGGACATACGGCGCTGGGCCGAGCGGTTCCTGGAGCAAAACGAGGAGCAATTCCGTCTGCGGGTGGCCAAAGGGTACATCAGGGAGTGCGACGGCGACCTCCACTCCGGCAACATCTGCCTCACCGACAAAGTCTGCATCTTCGACTGCATCGAGTTCAACGAGCGGTTTCGCTACATAGACACCGCGGCGGACCTCTCGTTCCTGCTGATGGACCTGGAGTACGCCGGGCGCCCGGACCTGTCGGAGGCGCTCCTGTCGGCCTACCAAAAGGCCGCTGGGGATCGGGAAATAGGGAACCTGCTTCCGTTCTACAAGACCTACCGTGCCTTCGTGCGCGGCAAGGTGACCAGCTTTCTGCTGAACGACCCCGACTTACCCTCCACGGAACTTGCCGTCAAAAGGGAGACGGCCCGGCGTTATTTCCGCCTGGCCCGCGGCTATACGCTGAGGGACCGGCTCAAACCTTCCCTGGTGATCACCTGCGGCCTCATGGGAAGCGGCAAGAGCACCCTGGCCCGGGAACTCGCCCTGGAACTCGGGTTCCAGTTGCGGCGCTCGGACGTGCTGCGCAAGGAAGTAGCCGGCCTTCCGCTGCAGCCGGTGGCGGAAGAGTACCGGGGGGGCATCTACAATGCCGATATGGACCGCGCCACTTACGCAGCTCTTTTAGCCGAGGCCGAAGAGGCGCTCAAGGCGGGCAAGGGGGTGGTGGCCGACGCCACATTCCGCCGCGCCGCCGACCGGGAGGCCTTCCGGGCCTTGGCCGCGCAGCTTGGCGTTCCCTGCTACACGGTCGAGACCCGCTGCCCCGAACTTATAATCCGGCAGCGGCTGGAGGCGCGCCGCGGCGACGCAAGCGAAGTCTCAGACGCCAGGTGGGAGCACTTCCACCGGCAACAGGCGGAGTTCGAGGCGCCGCAAGCGGGAGAGTCCATCCCGGTCGACTCCACCCTCCCCCTCTCCACCGAGGCTGACCTGGTGTTGCGCGCAATGGGGTTACTGCCATGAAGACGACCATCAGGGAGCTGCTCGTTAAAAGGCTCAAGCTGAAGGACACCTGGGTGATCTGCTTCGTCCTCGGCATGATCATGATGAACTACCCGTTCATCAGCATCTTCAACAAGCCCGTCTTCCCCTTCGGTATCCCGCTGCTTTACCTGTACCTGCTCTGGGGATGGATGTTCTCCATCTTCATCGTCTACCTGTTCAGCCGTGCCGCACGCAGAGACACTGACGGAAAGGGGCGCCCCTGATGCTCGATGTGAACTGGGTCTGGGGCACGGCGCTCCTTTATATCGTCATCCTGTTCCTGGTCGCCTACTATGCCGACCAGAGGCAACGGGAGGGGAGGAGCATCACGGCGAATCCCGTCGTGTACGCCCTCTCCATAGCCGTCTACTCCACCTCATGGACCTTCTACGGCAGCGTCGGCAAGGCCGCGACCACGGGCATCGACTTTCTCCCCATCTACCTTGGCCCCACGCTCACCGCTTTCACCTGGTGGTTCCTGCTCAAGAAGATCGTCAGGATCTCCAAGGAAAACAACATCACCTCCATAGCCGACTTCATCAGCTCCCGATACGGCAGCTCGCAGTGGTTGGGAGCCATGATCACGGTGATCACCCTGATGGGGATCATGCCGTACATAGCCCTTCAGTTGAAGGCCGTCTCCACAGCTTTCACCATCATCACCGGTTATCACGACTTCCACGTCGGCGTCATGGAAAGGGTCTACACCCCCTCTCCCCACCCCGGGCTCTTCACGTCGGCCCTTCTGGCCCTGTTCAGCGTGGTCTTCGGGGCCAAGCACCTTGCCTCGACCGAGCGCCACGACGGGCTGGTGGCCGCCATCGCGCTGGAGTCCCTGGTAAAGCTCGTGGCGATGCTCGTGGTCGGCATCACCATCACCTACTTCGTCTTCGACGGCATGGGGGACATCTTCACCCGCATGTACGGTAAAGACCCGGCCCTGCTCACCCGGCTCGTCACGCTGGGGGGGACCGGCGAAAACTCCTACTCCTCCATGTTCAGCCTGCTCACCCTCTCCATGAGCGCGGTGATGCTGCTGCCGCGCCAGTTCCAGGTGATGGTGCTGGAGAACGCCGACGAAACGCACCTGAACGCTGCTTCGTGGCGCTTCCCCGCCTATATGTTCCTGATGAACCTGTTCGTGATGCCCATCGCGCTCGCCGGGGTGCTTTTGACCGGCTCCAACGTGGGGGCCGACTTCTTCGTGCTCACCCTACCCATGCAGCAGGGGTACCCGTGGCTCGCCCTGCTCGCTTTCCTCGGGGGCTTCTCCGCCTCCGCCGGCATGGTTATGGTGGAGTCCATTGCGGTCTCGACCATGCTGCTGAACCACGTGCTGATGCCGGTCGTGATCAGGTTCAAGCCGCAGTGGTGGTTCCCCAAGCTCCTCATCAACCTCAAGCGCTTCGGCATCGTACTGGTCATCCTTTTGGGCTACCTGTACCAAAGCGTGGTGGGAGAGAGCTACATGCTCGCCAACATGGGGCTCATCTCCTTCTCCGCAGCGGTCCAGTTCGCCCCGGCGCTGATAGGTGGGCTGTACTGGCCCCGGGGGAACAAGACCGGGGCGATAGCGGGTCTTTCCTGCGGGTTTGCCGTCTGGTTCTACACGCTGCTGCTCCCCTCCCTGCTGCAGGCCGGAGGATGGCAGGACGACCTCCTTTTGCAGGGCCCGTTCGGCATCGAGTTCCTCAAGCCGCAGGCGCTTTTCTGGCTGACCGGGCTCGACCCCTACAGCCATACGCTCTTCTGGAGCATGTTCATGAACATCCTCGCCTACCTCTCCCTCTCCATCCTCCTGGGACAGGGCGAGAAGGAAAGCGAACAGATGAACCGCTTCGTCCGGGTCTTCTCCCCGGAGAACCTGGAGCCGCAGTGGGAAACCAAGCGCCTTTCCAAACCGGTCACCATCGTGCAGTTCGTGAACCTCATGTCCAAGTTCATCGGGGAGCAGCAGGCGCATACCGCCATCACCGACTACCTGGGGAACCGGGAGATAGACAGCAAGGGCGGGGTCTCCGAGTTCGAGCTCCCCAACCTGAAGCGCTTCGTGGAGAAGACGCTGGCGGGCTCTTTGGGTGGCGCCGCCGCGGGCGCCGTGGTGGAAAGCTTCCTCTCCGACATAGGCTCCCGGATGGAGCCGGTCTTCGACATCTTTTCCACCGTGCGCACCTCAAGGGATCAAAGCCGCGAGGCGCTCTCGGTGCGCCTGCGGGCCTCGGAGATCATGAACCGCTCGCTGGAGCTCGACATCATCATGGGGGACCTGCTCGAGCTGATACTGCGGGAGTTCAAGCTCGACCTCTGCGTCATCAGGCTCTTGAACGACGAAGGGATGCTGGAGGTGCGCTGCCACCGCGGCTATGGCGGGGAGCGCATCATCAGCGAAGGAAGGACGCTGGAGATCGACACCCACGTAGGGGAGGCCTTCCTGGGGAGGCGGACGGAATTCGTGAACGACACGGCCTTTCTCACCAAGGCCATCGCCAAGGAGATCGCCAACAGGGAAGGGATCCGCTCCTTCGCCCACATCCCCATCGCCAGCGCCGGAGCCCCCCCGGTCGGCGTCCTCTCGGTCTTCTCCAGATCCATCGTCGGGCTTTTCACCGAGCAGTTCGTGGAGCTCTTGGAGAGCCTCGCCGGGCAGCTAGCCCAGGCGGTGAACATAGTCGAAGAGCGCGAGGCGAGAGAGCGCGAAAGGCGGCAAAAGGAGGCGGCGCTCCTGGAAAACGCGCGGGTGACCCGCGACCTCGAGATCGCCAAGCAGATCCAGCTCTCGCTCCTTCCCGAGTCCGCCCCGCGCCTCAAAGGGCTCAGCATCGCCAGCCGCTGCATCCCGGCGGCGCACGTCGGGGGAGACTACTACGACTTCTTCGAAAGGGGCGAAGGGCGGGTCGACGTCATCATGGCGGACGTCTCCGGCCACAGCGTAGGCGCCGCCTTGATCATGGTAGAGACCAGGAGCGTGCTCCGGGCCCAGATGAAGGAAACCCACTCCGCCAAAGACGTGCTTAGGCTTTTGAACGAGCTCCTCTACGACGACCTGAGCGGCGCCGAACTCTTCATCACCATGTTCTGCGCCAAGTACGACGGGACCACCCGCACGCTCTCCTACGCGAACGCAGGGCACAGCCGCCCCATCCTCTTCCGTGCCGGCGGGTGGGAGGAACTAGACGCAGAAGGGCTGATCCTGGGGGTCGAGCAGTCGGTCGCGTTCGAGGAGAAAAAGGTGACCTTGGAGGCGGGGGACCTGCTCCTCATCTATACCGACGGGATCATCGAGGCGGAGCACGAAACGGGCGAGCTTTTCGGAGTCGAGAGACTGTGCCGACTGGTCTCTGGACTGGCCGACCAGGAACCGGAAACGGTGATCGAGCGGGTCCTTTCAGAGGTCAATACTTACTCATGGCCCCATCCTTTACAGGATGACATTTCCATGGTAGTCATGAAGGTGTTAAAAAATGAGACAGAGACCGCCTCTTGCTAAATGTCAGCAGTTATTGCACAATAAGTCAGGCATCATAAGCATCTGACCTCAAGACAAGGAGACCGCCATGAATCTAGCCAGCGAGACAAGGAAGGACGTAGTTATCTTATACGTCAAGGAAGAGAGGCTGGATGCTCACAACTCGACAGAACTTAAGAGCGCTGTGCAAAAGCTCTTCGAAGACGGAAAGAAAAACGTTCTGGTAGATCTCAAAGATGTGCGCTTCATTGACAGTTCCGGCTTGGGCGCGCCGGTATCTGGCTTCAAGAACGCCATTTCTCACCAAGGAAATCTGAAACTTTCTTCGCTGCAGTCACAGGTGAAGTCAATGTTCGAGCTGACCCGCCTGCACAGGGTGTTCGAAATCTTCCCTTCCACCGTGGAGGCTATCGAAAACTTTCAATCCTAAAGGAAGGCAAGGTTATAAGCGAGGCGCCAGATGGAAGGAAACACGATCGAGGTCGACATAAAGGTCCCCAACAAGACCCGTTACCTGAGTCTTATCGGTAAGATCGGAGAGGACATAGCGCGGGAGCTCGAGCGCTACAGCGGCGACAAGGAGGTCCTCGCCTACCATCTGAACCTGGTGCTCACCGAGGCGATGGTGAACGCCATCAAGCACGCCGGGCCAAAGGAACCGGAGAAGCTGGTGCGCATCGTCATCACCCTGCACATGGACGACCTCACCATCAGGGTCTACGACGACGGGCAAGGTTTCGACATCAATTCGATCCCCGCCCCGAACTTCGAGGAACTGGAGGACCGGGGACGCGGCATCTTCCTGATCCGCACCCTGATGGATTCGGTGTGCTACCGCAAGAACTGCAAGGAGAACATCCTGGAGATGAAGAAAAAGCTCTCCTGACCCACCCCCCGCATCACCCCCTTCTCAGGCGGTACAGCGCCATCAGTCCGCCGACAAGCAGCATCGGCAGGCTCAACAGTTGCCCCATCGAAAGCCCCCCGAAGAGATAACCGATCTGCTGGTCGGGCTCCCTGAAGTTCTCCAACAGAAACCTGAACAACCCGTACAAGGCAATGAAGGACCACACCACCACTCCGTCGCGGTTCACCTTGCGGGAGATGGCGTAAAGGATGAGGAACATGACCGGCCCTTCGAGCAGCGCCTCGTAAAGCTGCGAGGGGTGGCGCGGCAGCGGCCCTCCCCCCGGAAAGATCATCGCCCAGGGGACGTCGCTCACCCGGCCGTAGAGTTCGCCGTTTATGAAGTTCCCGATCCTGCCGCAGCCAAGCCCCACCGGCGCTGCAAGGAAACCGATGTCGGCCAGACGGTAAAAGCGGAGCTTATGCCTGCGGATATAGAAGATGCTTGCCAGCACCGCCCCGATAAGCCCGCCGTGAAACGACATCCCCCCTTCCCAGACCGCGAAGAGCTTCAGTGGGTTGGCGATGTAGTAGGCGAGGTTGTAGAACAGGATGTACCCGAACCGGCCGCCGAGGATGACCCCTACCGCCACGGTAAAGATCAGGTCCGCGACGTCGTCCTTGGTTAGAGAAAGTCCCTTTCTCCTTACGCCGGACAGGATGATGAAATAGGCCGAGATGAAACCGATGATGTACATGAGACCGTACCAGCGGAACTCCAGCGGTCCCAGACGCAGAAACACCGGGTCGATGTTGGGAAAAGTCATTTAAAGCTCCGAAAGTTTGATTCTTATCGAACGCCGACCCCGCCGGCGCCGGCAATGGGCGCAGCAGGACCGGGAAGGCGCGGGGCGAGGCGCCGCGACGCGCTACTTCCTGAAGTCTGCCGGGACGTCATAGCGGTCCGCGGTCGAGTTCAGCTGGTCCAGCTTTTTCTGCAGTTCCTGCATCCTTGCTTCGTTGTGCTTGATGCTGTTCTGGATCATCAGGTAGTCGGAGCGGGACATGCGGGAGGTGTCGGCAAGCCGGGACTTGAGCGTGTCCAACTCCGTCTGGGCGCTTTGCAGGCGCGAGTTCGCCTGCTGGAACTCCCTGCGCCAGGCAAGCTCATCCTTGCCCCCGTAGGTCTTGCTCTTCTCGTTGCTCTTCTCGTTGTTTTTCGCTCCCTTTTCCTCGCCCCCCTTGGGGCTGGCCGTCTCGGATGCGGCAGCGGGAGGCTCCTCGCTTCCCAGCCTTTTGGCCTTTTTCCGGTACTTTTTCGGGACCTTCCCCAGATCCTCGGCGAAGTTAACCGTGCCGCGCTCGTCGGTCCACTCGTAGGTCTCAGCCAAAGCGGACAGCGGGTATAGCAAGAGCAAAAGCAAAAGCAGCTTCTTCATGTCAGTCTCCTTGTGCAGATCCTGTATGGATTACGGTTAGGGACTACCCTGGAGGCCACCCGAGGTTGCGTCCGGCAAGCAGGTGGAAATGGATATGGAAAACGGACTGGCCGGCGCCGGCGTTGGTATTGTTCACCAGGCGGAACCCTTCCTCGTCCATGCCGCGCTCCCGGGCGAGCTTGGCAGCCACCCGGTGGATCGCACCGATGATCCGGTCGTCCTCAGGAGCAAGCGCCAGCGCGTTCGCGAGGTGCTTCTTGGGGATGATAAGCATGTGCAAGGGCGCCACGGGGTTGATGTCCTCGATGGCGAAGAGTTCGTCGTCCTCGTAGACCTTCTTGACGGGGATCGCGCCGCTGGCCATCTTGCAGAACAGGCAGTCGTTCATGTAACACCTCCTTTAAAAGTCAAACTCCAAAACCTTTAGCCAGAGAGAGAATCTGAGAGAGGAAGAGAGCTCCGGGTTGGTTTCAAACATTTCCGCGTTTCCTCTGTGACCGCTGTGGCTATTCCTCAGGGACCTCTGTGTTCCGGGGTTGCAGGTCCCCCTGCTTTTGCAGATGGATCAGGAACTCCTTGTTCCCCTTGGGTCCGAGGATAGGGGAATCGCACACTCCCAGTACCTTGAGCCCCAGTCCCCTGGCCAGCTCGCCGATGCTCTCCACCACCTCCTGGTGCTTCTTCTCGTCCCTGACCACCCCGCCCTTCCCCACCTGGCCGCGTCCCACCTCGAACTGCGGCTTGATGAGCGCGACCACGACGCCGTCAGGCTTGATCAGCCTCAGCGTCGGCGGAAGCACCTTGTCCAGCGAGATGAACGAAGCATCGATCACCGCCAGGTCCGGGGATTCCGGGAGCATCCCCGGCTCCAGGTGGCGGATATTGGTCTTCTCCATGCTCACCACCCGCGAGTCCTCGCGCAGCTTCCAGGCCAGTTGCCCGTAGCCGACGTCGACCGCATAGACGCGGGTAGCGCCCCTTTGCAGCAGGCAGTCGGTGAAGCCTCCAGTCGAGGCGCCCACGTCGATGGCGCAGAGTCCGGCGACAACGATGCCGAAGCGCTCCAGCCCCTCGGCGAGCTTCAGCCCCCCGCGGCTCACATAGGGAAGTGGCTCCCCCTTGAGACGGATCTCGGCCTCGACCGGGACCATGAGCCCCGCCTTGTCGGCCAAGTGGTCGTCCACCACCACCTGCCCCGCCATGATGAGCGCCTTGGCCCGCTCCCTGGAAGGGGCGAGCCCCCGTTCCAGCACCAGCTTGTCGAGTCTTTCCTTGGTCAAATGAACCTCAAATCAAAAAACTAAAAGCTCAAACAAAAGCTTTCACCCCTGGTCCATTGGGTCCATTGGGTCCATTGGGTCCATTGGGTCCATTGGGTCCATTGGGTCCATTGGGTCCATTGGGTCCATTGGGTCCATTGGGTCCATTGGGTCCATTGGGTCCATTGGGTCCATTGGGTCCTCTGTGGTGAGTGTCTTTGCTTTTAACAGCTAATACAACCCATGCAGCGGGCCGCCTGGGGCGGCCAACTGGTCCAGCTTCCGCTCCACCGCCGGATCCTCGATGAGCGGCGGCGCGTGGTGCGGCTTGACCCTGGCATCGATCACCAGGGGCCCCGTGCACCCCCACTGCTTGCAGACCATGCCGGCCCCGACACCGTAGATGTCGGCAGCTGGGTCGGAACGGGTGAAGGTGACCCAGAGGAAGTTGTCCAGGTGCTTTGCGGCGAACCTGCTGTCGTCGCAGACAACGATCAGCGGGAAGCTCTCCAGCCCTTCCACTCCCTCAAGCGCAGCGCAAAGCGCCTCCATCTGCGGGTCCGCCTCCCCCTTCCGGACCGTGCAGGCAGGCCCCTTGACGGCGATGACGCCGGGGAGGCAAATACATGGGTCATTGAAGCCGTCGGCCAGCCACAACGAGGAGGGGAGCTCGACCCCGAGGGTGCGGCGCTTTTCGCCGACCGCGGCGAATACCACCTTCGAGCCGCTGTTCAATCCGGAGCCGGAATAATCGAGGGTGTCGATGGTGGTAGCGGTCTGGAAATGCAGGTCGCGCTTCAGGTCGATCCGCTCCAGCACATGGCGCAGGAAAGCGGGAATGTCGTGGATGTCGAGCTGCGGCGCGTCCTCGTGGGAGGCGATCATCAGGTACTTGGCCAGGGAGAGCTGCCCCTGCCCCAGCACCGCGTTCGCGATGGTAAGAAGTTCCTGCGGAGTCCGGCGCTCGCCGTAGGGGACGTAGCGCTCGCTCCCAATGGCCAAAAGCAGCGGGTGTACGCCTGCCGCGTCGACCGCATGCACCGCCTTGACGCCCGGTATCACCGTTGGGATTAAGGGGCCGGTCAGTTCATGAATAAAGGCGCCGAAGGAGGTGTCCTCCTGCGGAGGGCGCCCCACCGTGGTGAAAGGCCAGATGGCCCCGTCGCGATGGAAGACCTCCTCGACCTGGAGCACGGGGAAGTGGTGCGCCAGGCTGTAGTAGCCGAAATGGTCGCCGAAGGGGCCTTCGGGGAGGGTCTTGTTGGGGTCGATGATGCCGGTAATGCAGAAGTCGGCCTGCGCGGGGATCGGGAGCTGCCCGGGGCGCTGCACCATCTCGATCCGGTGCCCGGCCAGCAGCCCGGCGAAGGAGAGTTCCGGCATCCCCTCGGGCAAGGGCATCACGGCAGCGACGGTCATGGAGGGTGCGCCCCCCACGAAGATGTTCACCCGCAACGGCTCGCCCCGCTCGATCGCCTCGGCATGGTGGAAGCCGATGCCGCGATGGATCTGGTAGTGCACCCCGATCTCGGCGTTTTGCCGGTACTCGCCGCCGGAGATCTGTACCCGGTACATGCCGAGGTTGGAGTGGCGCAAGCCAGGCTGGGCCGCGCTCTCCGAGTAGACCTGCGGCAGCGTGATGAACGCTCCGCCGTCGTCCGGCCAGGATTTAAGCTGCGGCAATTTGTCGATGGTGGTCCGGTTGGCGAGAATGGGGCCGTCGCCAACCTCCTTGGGAAGGAGGTGCCATGCGGCCGGGACCGCGCCCAACAAGGAAGCGGGGTCTTTCAGTGCCGATTTAGGATCGATCTTCAACTGCACCAGGCGTTCGACCGCCTTCAGGGTATCCCTGAAGATGTACCTGGTCCGCTCCAGGGTGCCGAACAGGTTTCCGAGCATGGGGAAAGGGCACCCCTTCACCCGGGTGAAGAGAAGCGCGGGACCACCCGCCTGGTACACCCTGCGCTGGATGGACCCGATCTCCAGGTCCGAAGAGAGCTCCTCGTTTATCCTGACCAGAGCGCCCGTCCGCTCCAGGTCCGCCACGCACGCTGCCAGATTCTTATATCCCAACCAACGCCTCCGCGATTTTGCCTGTAAATTAGCCGGTCTATTTTTAAAGCACCCCCGCAGCCAAGTCAACACAAAACGCCCCCCGGCAGCGGTCGAAGCAAAACCATTGGCCACAGAGAAAATCTGAGGAATTCTGAGGAGGAGGGCTCTTTCTCGTCCCCTCCCCAGGAGGGGGAGGGTCAGGGAGGGGGAATACTGGCTCACCTCATCCACATTAAAACGAAAACTGTTCTGAAATCCCCTTTTGTGCTACTCTGCCAGCCGACTTGAAAGCCAGTCCCGCGGCATCACGAGTTTTTTGGAGAGTCTCCTTGCCACGCTTCACGCTTTTCAAAAAGATCCTGGTCATCACGCTGCTGCTCTCCCTGCTGCCGCTGTTCGTCTCCTCCGCCATCCTCCTGATGAACCTGCAGTCGATCAGCACCAAGTTGACCGACGAGATCTCCCGTTCGGACGACCGGCAGGCGACCCAGTCGCTGCAGATGAAGGCGCGGGACCTGGCCGAAAACATACGCGATTTCCTGCACCAGTGCGAAAGCGACCTGCTCTTTCTTTCGCGCTCCCGCCTGGACCGCTCGACGCTGCTCGACTTCTACCAGACCCGCTTAAGCGAGGTGTGGCAGCGCGGAGCAAGCGCCACCGCGACCCAGGGAACCCACGAGTTCCGCCCCATATACCGCTCCATAGCCATCATCGACCGCAACGGTATGGAACAATCGGCGATCCGAAACGGCCAGTTGGTCCCCAAGGAGCAACTGCGCAACGTGGCGGACCCCGCCAACACCGAGTTCAAGAGCGAGGAGTACTTCCGGCGCGTGCGGGCACTAAAGCCCGGCGAGATCTACGTCTCGCACCTCACCGGTTTTCACGTCTCCAAGCAGGAGCAACTGGCCGGGGCCAAGGACCCGGAAAGCGCCTACGACGGTAAAGGCTACCAGGGGGGCATCCGGTTCGGCTCGCCCATCTACGACTCCAAAGGGAAGTTCTCCGGCATGGTGCTGCTGACCTTGGACCATCAGCACCTCATGGAATTCACCCAGCACATCGACCCGGGCAAGGGTTTCGGCACCCTCTTCCCCTCCTACCAAAGCGGCAACTACGCCTTTCTCTTCGACGACGAGGGGTGGATCATCACCCATCCCAAGTATTGGGACATCCGGGGGGTGGACCAGACGGGCAGACTTGTCCCGCCTTACACGGCGGATTCGAAACAGGACGACGTCGACAGCGGCCGCATCCCCTTCAACCTAGACCACGCCGGCTTCATCCACAAAAGCTACCCCACGGTCTCCGCCGCGGTCCGCAACCGCCAGGAAGGGTTCGTCGACATCACCAACGTCGGGGGCGCCAAGAAGATCATGGCCTACGCCCCCATCTTCTACGACACCGGGGACTACGCGAGGCACGGCGTCTTCGGCGGTGTGACCATCGGGTTCCAGGTGGACCAGTTTCACGAAGCGTCCCACAAGGGGAGCCGACTGATCGATAGGCAACTGGGCGAACACCGCCGAACCAGCGCCCTCATCATCCTGGCCACCGCCCTGGTCTCGGCGCTCTCTGCCTGGCTCTTGTCCCGCGGCATCAGCATCCCGCTTCGGCAGCTAACCGAAAGCGCCGGTAAGCTTGCCGCCGGCGACAGCCACGTCAGGGTGGCGGTGAATTCCAGCGACGAAATAGGTGTCCTCGCCAATACCTTCAACTATATGGCGGACGAATTGGACTTGAGGAAGCAGAGCATACTCTCCACGCTCGACGAACTGCGCAAGTCGCGGCTGGAAATCCTCGACGAGCGCAACTTCAAGGAGAGCGTGCTGGAAAGTATCTCCAGCGGCATCGTCACCTTCTCCCCACAGGGGCGCCTCACCTCGATCAACCGAACCGGCCGCCTGTTCCTCGGAGAGGGGCTCGCAGCAGAGACGCATTACACCGAGGTCTTCAAGGGGTGGGGCGTCCTGAACGAGCGGATCTCGCAGGTCCTTTCGAAACAGTCGGGGTACGGGCGCGAGACCTTCCGCTTCGATCACGGCCCCGGCAAGACCCATTTCGACGTGGGGTTCTTCCCCATCGGCGCCGACGCGGAGCAGGGGCTCACCGTAACGCTGAGAAACGAGACGCAGCGGGAGAACCTGCAAGAGGAGATGATGCGCCTGGACCGCCTCGCCTCGCTGGGAAAACTTTCCGCAGGCATCGCCCACGAGGTAAGAAACCCGCTCACTGGCATCTCGTTGCTTTTGGACGATCTGCACGACCAGGCAAGCTCCGGCCCGGAGGACCGGGACCTGATCAAGAAGGCCCTGGCGGAAATCGAGCGGGTGGAAAAACTGATCAACGCGCTTTTGAACTACTCCTCGCCGGTACGCGCCGACTTCAGGGAATGTGACCTGAACCGCCTGGTCTGCGACACGGTCCTTTTGATGCGGCGCCAGTGCGAGCGGCAGAAGGTGCAGTTGAACCTGACCGAGGGAGAAGTCCCCCCGCTGCGGCTGGACCCGGAAAAGATAAAGCAGGCCGTGCTCAACATCATCAAGAACGCCCAGGAAGCGCTCCCTGAAGGAGGGCGGATCGAGGTAGTCACCTCGGTCCAGGACGGGTACGCGGTGATCGGCATCGGCGACGACGGACCAGGCATCGCCTCTCACGACCTGCCGCTCATATTCGAGCCTTTCTTCACCAGAAAAGGGGCCGGCACCGGCCTCGGACTCTCCATTACCCAGAGGATAGTCGAGGAACATCATGGGAAGGTCCGCGTGGAAACCGCACCGGGAGGAGGGACCAGGTTCACCATCGAACTTCCTTTATAGTCCCAGATTAGTGACCATCTTCCGCCAGTCCCCTCTCCCAGAGGGAGAGGGGACTGTGGACGGAGGGGGAGTAACCAACCAGCAGCAGCGGGAACGGGAACCATGGAAAAGATACTGATAATAGACGACGAGGCCTTCATCTGCGAGAACGTGCAGCGCATCCTTTCCGGCGAAGGGTTCCTGGTCTGCGCCGCCGGGTCCGGAAAAGAGGCGCGCGACATCGTGGCCGGCGAAGAGATCGACCTGGCCCTGCTCGACCTGAACCTCGGCTCCGAGGACGGCATCGAGGTCCTCAAATCGCTCAAGGAGACGGACCCGGAACTGCTGGTGATCATCATCACCGGGTACGGCTCGGTCGAGAGCGCCGTCGAGTCCCTGCAACTGGGCGCCTTCCACTACATGAAGAAGCCCTTCAAGGCAGACGCGCTCAGGCTGATCGTCAAGCTCGCCCTGAAGACGCAGACCTTGAAGCGCGAGGTCCGCAAGCTAAAGCGCAACGACTCCCCACTCCCCGGGCGCTCCCCCATCATCGGCAAGAGCGAGGCATTTCAGGAGATGGCGGCCCAGGTGCGTGAGATCGCCCGCATCCCCTCCACCGTGCTCATCACCGGCGAATCAGGTACCGGCAAAGAGGTGGTAGCCCGCGCCATCCATGACCTCTCCGACCGCAAGGAACAAGCTTTCATTGCCATCAACTGCGCCTCCATCCCGGCCCCTCTCTTGGAGAGCGAGCTCTTCGGGCACGAGAAGGGGGCCTTCACCGGCGCCAGCGGACGTAAGAAGGGGCTCTTCGAGGAGGCGCACCACGGCACCATCTTCCTGGACGAAATCGGGGAGATGGACATGGCGATGCAGGTGAAGCTTTTGCGCGTGCTGCAGGAGAGGACCATCAGGCGAGTGGGCGCCGTCAAGGACATCGAGATAGACGCGCGGGTCATAGCCGCCACCAACCGCAACCTCGCCAAGCGGATCGAGGAGAAGAGTTTCCGCGAAGACCTCTTCTACCGCCTCAACGTGTTTCCCATCAACATACCTCCGCTTAGGGAGCGCCCCGCAGACATAGCCGCCCTCGCCGTCTACTTCCTGGACAGCTTCAGCCGCTCCTTCGGCCGCGACTTCCGCGACGTCTCACCCGAGGCGGAGCAACTGATGGCGCAGTACGCCTGGCCCGGCAACGTCAGGGAGTTGAGGAACGTGATAGAACGGATCTGCATCATGCGCAGCGGCCCAACCCTGCTCCCGGAACATCTGCCGCAGGAGATCAGGAGCACCGTGGCTCCCCCCCCCTTGCCGGCAGAGCTCCCCATCAGCATCGCTGCCGATCTCGGGCTCGAAGAGGCGGTGAGCGCCATCGAGAAATCGCTCATCCAGCAGGCCCTCCAGAAGACGGGGTGGAACGTGCTGCAGACGGCGGCCAACCTGAAGATCCCCCGTGGCACCCTGCGCTACAAGATGGAGAAGTACGGCCTGA
The DNA here is from genome assembly GCF_000020725.1 of Citrifermentans bemidjiense Bem. NCBI lineage: Bacteria > Pseudomonadati > Thermodesulfobacteriota > Desulfuromonadia > Geobacterales > Geobacteraceae > Citrifermentans > Citrifermentans bemidjiense. The sequence continues at coordinate 3,078,901 of NC_011146.1, forward strand.
TTCAATAGCCCCCCCCTGCATCCTCATCCCCTGGCAACTATTCGCCACCTCGGTGGCGGATTTCAGCCACCCGTCTACCTTAAACCGATATTTCATTGTCGGCCTACCGATTAATTCAAGCACTTAGAGCAACTCATTAATGGCACCCCTGTTGCATTAAAACAGCGTGTCGTATACGCAGCAGCAGATTCCCCCGCACCACTTGCGCGTCGTACCGAGTTCAAGGCGGCAGTCGCCTGGATCAGATAAGGCAGCACAAAACCCAAGGAGGAACACCTATGAGTCTCAAAGCATGTCTGAAAGCATTGGCCATGGCAGCAGCGCTCGCCCTACCGCTGAACGCCGTCGCTGCGCCCGCGCCGATCGTGATCAAGTTCAGCCACGTCGTCGCACAGAACACCCCGAAAGGTCAGGCCGCCGACTACTTCAAGAAAATTGCCGAAGAACGCACCAAGGGAAGGGTCAAGGTGGAGGTCTACCCGAACAGCCAGCTCTACAAGGACAAGGAAGAGATGGAAGCGCTGCAGCTTGGCGCCGTGCAGATGCTGGCGCCGTCTCTGGCCAAGTTCGCACCGCTGGGCGTCAGGGAGTTCGAGGTGTTCGACCTCCCCTTCATCTTCGACAACTATCAGGAGCTGCACAAGGTAACCCAGGGGCCGGTTGGCGCCAAACTCCTCAAGAAGCTCGAACCGAAGGGGATCATCGGCCTCGCCTACTGGGACAATGGCTTCAAGGTGATGAGCGCCAACAAGCCGCTCAGGAGCGTTGCCGACTTTAAGGGGCAGAAGATGCGCATTCAGTCCTCCAAGGTGCTCGATTCCCAGATGAGAGCCATGGGCGCCATCCCGCAGGTCATGGCCTTCTCCGAGGTGTACCAGGCACTGCAGACCGGCGTCGTTAACGGCACCGAAAACCCGCCGTCCAACCTCTACACCCAGAAGATGCACGAGGTGCAGAAGTACGTCACCCTCTCCGACCACGGCTACCTCGGTTATGCCGTCATCGTCAACAAGAAGTTCTGGGAAGGGCTGCCGGCAGATATCCGCACCACCCTCACCGCCTGCATGAAGGACGCAACGAAATTCGCCAACGACGTCGCCAAGAAGGACAATGACGAAGCTCTCGCCGGGGTGAAAAAATCCGGGCGCTCGCAGCTGATCGCCCTGACCCCGCAGGAGCGCGCCGCCTGGAAAAAGGCGATGGACAAGGCGCACAAGGAGAACACCAGCCGCATCGGTGCCGACATCGTAAAAGAGGTCTATGCTGCAACCGGCTACACAGCCAACTAATAGCAGCACCGAAAAGGCCGCTGTCCCCGAGGCAGCGGCTTTTTTCCGCCATCCGCTCCAGGAGAAGACAACATGATGAAATATCTTGATCACCTAGAGGAGGCTATCATCACCTTCCTTATTGGTGCGGCCACCCTGGTCATTTTTCTTTCGATTCTACATCGTTATGCGGCGGGGCTTCCTATCCCGGGGCTCCAGGACTGGCTGATCGACATCCGGTTCAGCTGGGCTCAAGAGCTTTGCATTTATATGTTCGTCTGGATGGCTAAGTTCGGGGCCGCCTACGGCGTGCGTTCCGGCATCCATGTGGGGGTGGACGTTCTGGTGAACAGGCTCCCGGCGGAGTGGCGCACGAAAGGCGTCTTGCTGTCTATTCTCTGCGGCGTCATCTTTACCGGCATCATCGGCACCCTCGGGGCCACCTTCGTCTGGGAGAACGGTCTTCACTACGCTCTCTTCCATAAGCTGGGCATCCCCACGGGAGATGTTCCGGAAGGGCCCATCACGCCGGACCTCGAGTGGCCCACCTGGTTCATTTATTCCGCGGTTCCTCTGGGCTCCTATCTGATGTGCTTCAGGTTCCTGCAGGTCGGTTGGCGCTTCCTCAAGACAGGAGAGCTGCCGCACAGCCACGATGAATCGCACGTAGAGGGCCTTGAGGAAGAAGCCATCGAGCATTCCCCGCTTACCCAGAGCAAACCCGATCTTGCCGCCGGAGGTACCGCAAAATGAGTATGGAGAACATCGCAACCTTACCTCTTATGAGCAAGCCCAAGGCCGCCGGGTGGCTGATCGGGATTGCCGCGGCGCTACTCGCCGTCGGGTTCATCTACGGCAACGTCGGCATCGTCTTTGCGCTTCTTTTGGCGCTGATGCTGACCGGGGTGCCGGTCTCCATCGCGCTCGGCCTCACCGTTTTGACCTTCCTCTACCTTTTGACCAACGTACCGATCGAGGCGGTCGCGCTCAAGCTGTTTACCGGGATCGAGAAGTTCGAGATCATGGCCATACCCTTCTTCATCCTTGCTGGCAACTTCCTGACCCATGGCGGGGTGGCGCGCAAGATGATCGACTTCGCCACCAGCATGATCGGGCACCTGCACGGAGGACTCGCCCTGGCAGGTATCCTCGCCTGCGCCATGTTCGCCCTTGTCTGCGGGTCGAGCGTTGCCACAGTGGTCGCCATCGGCTCCATCATCCTGCCGGCGATGGTGCGGCACGGCTACCCCATGCGCTTCGGAGCCGGGGTCATCGTCTGCGCTGGATCTCTGGGCATCCTCATGCTGCCGTCTATTCCGAAGGTCATCTACGCCATCTCGACCAACACCTCTATCGGCGCCCTGTTCGTGGCAGGTCTGTTCCCGGGAATTCTGCTCACCATCATGCTCTGCGTGGTGACTTGGTACGTGGCGAAGAAGCGCAACTACCCGCGCCTTCCCAAGGCGACCTGGGCGGAGCGTCTGGTCGCTTTCCGGAAGAGCGTCTGGGGGCTGATGCTGGTGGTCATCATCATCGGCGGCATCTACTCCGGCGTCTTTACTGCAACTGAAGCGGCTGCGATGTCGGCGGTCTACGCTTTCTTCATCTCGGTCTTCATCTACAAGGACATGGGGATGAAGGACGTGCCGCGCGTCCTGCTCAAGTCCGCCAACCTGAGCGCCATGCTGCTGTACATCATCACCAACGCGGTGCTGTTCTCGTTCCTGATGTCCCATGAGAATATTCCCCAAGCGATGGCCGATTGGATCCTCGGGAAGGACCTGGGCGTGGTCGCCTTCCTTATCTTCGTGAACCTTGTGCTTTTGCTGGCCGGCAACGTCATGGAGCCGTCGTCGATCATCCTCATCTTCGCACCGATCCTCTTCCCGGCTGCGATGAAACTTGGCATCGACCCGGTGCACTTCGGCATCCTGATCGACGCCAATATGGAGGTCGGCCTCTGCCATCCGCCGGTAGGCCTCAACCTGTACGTCGCCAGCGGCATCTCGAGGTTGAGTATCAGTGAGTTGACCATGGCGGTAATGCCATGGCTCATGACGATGATCGTCTTCCTGATCATCGTCACCTATTGGCCGTCGCTGTCCATCTGGCTGCCGAAGGTTCTGGGGATGATGTAACTATGCCCAATCACCTCTTGATCTATGTCATCGTTGCGCTGAACGCAGGTTGCCAGGTGATGCTCATCTGGCGGCTGAAACTGGAGCGGGCCATGAAGTGGACCTTCTGTGCCTTGTCCCTTGGCGTTCCGCTGCTGGTCGCCGTCGCTGTGCGAGTACTGGTAGCCACGGGGGTGATCCACGCCAGGGTCGCCGAGCAAAGCGGAATCGAGCACTTCGTCACCATCCTGGCCAGCGCGCTGCTCATTGCCGGACCGCTGCTGGCGACGGGTTCTGCGGTGATCTACCAAAGGAGCAAGCGAAGCGAACGGCTACTGCAGGCACAGTAGCCGTATAAAGCGCTCAACCAAAAGGGGCCTGTCCATCCGGACAAGCCCCTTTTTCTGTACTGATATTGCTGATGAAGGTGCCGACGATTCAGCCCCAGGTTCTGAAGTTGCCGGAGTCGATGTGGACAAATCCCGGTTGGGGGTAGTAGCCGACCCCGCCGGCGGCGAGGGTCAGGGCGGAGCGGCGGATCTGGTCCAGCCCGAAGCTCGGTATGGCAAGGTCGATCGCCCTCCCTTTCATATGCAGGCTGTCCTTCGCCACGCCTTTGGATTTGCTGCGCAGCATCGCATTGTAGGCGGGGGAGCGGTAACCGGAGATGATATGGATCTCGTTGTTCCCGCCGAGCGTGTTGTCGAGCCGGTTCAGGTACTCGATCACCCTTAGGTCCATCTTGGTCATTTCGTTCGTGTAATGGCAGCGAAAGAGCCAGTTGAGCGCCTGCAGCGCCTCCTGGCAGTATTCCCCCATGGCGTTTCTGTAGGTGACGGTGAGACGCTCGTTGAGGTTGAGGTTGTACAGGGAAAGCTTCCCTTCAGCAAGAGCGCCCGCTTCGTTCCCGTCGACAATTTTGGCAAAGGTGGATTTAGCACCCAAGAGAGTAGCGGCGAAAAAAGCCGACGACTTCAGAAACATCCTGCGGCACAGCATTGTATCTTTCAAACAAATCTCCTCAAAAACGGATACTTACCTCCAAGACGCCCTACCTTGCTACCATAATGCAGCCCACGATGTCAACCCGCCCGAGAAAATTCACGCTTTGCCTCTATCCTGAGCTTTTACTCAGATGTCCTCAGATTTTCTCCTTGTGAATGGTTTCAGGTTTAAGTTGCTAATGTGGCTTTTAGTGATTTTCTCTACGAGGTGGCGCCAATCCAGAGATGAACGGGACCTGCCATGAAACTACCCTATGCCACGAAAACCACTGCCATGATGTCCGGAATGAGCCTGGCCGTCATGCTGTCTACGGGTGAGCACCTTACCGGCCCGGTGAGCGCACTCTGCAGCATAACCGGAGCCATCTGGTTCCCGGTCTCCATAGCAGTATTCGTCCACGGCAAGCAGACCATCGAATACAAGATCCAGTCGTTGCGGGGCGAACGACCCTACATCGACATCCCCAAAGACATTACCCCGCGCGCCCTGATCTGGTTTTCCTCCACCCTCGCCACCGCTTGGGCCCTGAGCCGCTGGTTCGAGCAAGGCTAACGGCACGAAAAAAGGGGCGGCTCTTTCCGGAGCGCCCCTTTCCCTGCATCACCTATCGCAATCCCAACTTGTGCTTCCCTTGTCAGGAGTCAGACGAGGGAGTCCCGTCTCCAAGTACCTGCCTGATCGCCATTATCATCTCAACCGGAGAAAAGGGTTTCTGGATCATCTTGAAATTTTCCTTGGCCTGCAGATGGTCCGGGCGGTACCCGCTCATAAAGAGGACCTTCGCTTCAGGGTGCAACTCTTTTATCTGTCTGAAACAGGTGAGTCCGTCCTTGCGCGGCATGACCACATCCATCACCACAAGATGAATGTCGTTGTGGTTCTGCTTGTACTTCTCCAAGGCATCCTGCCCGTCTTCCGCGAGGATGACCGTATAGCCGTAGCTGGCGAGGAAGTCGGAAAGCATGTCCCTGAGCTGCTTTTCGTCATCTACAACGAGGATAGTTTCACTACCCTGGTAGCTAGTATGCCCGTTGTTCATCATAATCTCCATGCTGCTGATCCAGTCGATCTTGCCGTAACCGCCGTCGTTCCTCAGCTTTTCAGGCGTGTTTATCCTGAGGATAAACTCCGCTTCGTAAAGAAGACTCGACGCAGTGGAATTCAGCGCACCCGCGAGAGCGAAAACAGATACAAGGCTAGGCTGTTGTTTGCCGCCCTCAAGGTTCGAGATGAATTTGCGGTCCAGGCAGCTGGCTGTGGAAAGCTTTTCCTGAGACAGGTTACGCTCTCTTCTCAGTCTTCTAATAACTATTCCAAACGCCTCTTCAATGGTCACTAATCGAGCCTCCGGTAATGTGGACATACTTTATATCAGAACTTATTTAAAATTACTGTAGACAATTAACCTCATTACCATGAAAACACGTCAATGTAAACGTTGCAAGAACGTTACCCGATCTATTCGTGCGGCTTTTACTTCGGATCGTTCCGTGACAGATTCCCCCTCCAATTTCTCACATACTGAAGGTGATATAATCTGCGTTTTGAAATATCAGGCAAAAAGAGGTGGAGTTATGACAAGCATGCGGAAACTCGTCCTAAATGTGGCTGCGGCCTGCGCCTTGGCAGCCGTCTTTGCGTCCGTCGCCTGCAGCAGGGAGAACGGGCCATCAACGCAGGCAACGGGGTTCCCGACCAGCATCACCCTGACGCCGGTTGCCAAGGGGCTGAAGCAGCCGACAGCCATCGCCAACGCTGGGGACGGGACCAACAGGCTGTTCATCCTGGAACAACGAGGGACGGTGCGGATACTGCGCAACGGCGTTCTCGGCAGCGAGCCTTTCCTCGACATTCGGCGGCAGGTAAGGTCAGGCGGGGAACAGGGGCTGCTGGGGATCGCCTTCCCCAAGCAGTTCCGCTCCGCCAAAACCTTCTACGTGAACTACACCAACAGGGTCGGCGTAGGGAACACGGTGGTAGCGAGTTTCAAAGTAAGCACAGACCCCGACCATGCAGATAACGCCTCGAAAAGAGAGATACTTGGCATCGTCCAACCCTATGCCAACCACAACGGGGGGGAGCTGGCCTTCGGGCCCGACGGTTTTTTGTACATAGGGACCGGCGATGGGGGGAGCGCGGGGGACCCGCACGGAAACGGGCAGAAGCGTAACACGCTGCTGGGGAAGTTGCTGAGGATAGAGGTAGGAACGGGCGCAGCCCCCTATGCCATCCCCAAGGGCAACCCCTTCGGCAACGAGATATGGGCCTACGGGCTGCGCAACCCCTGGCGCTTCTCCTTCGACCACGTGAGCGGGGACCTGTACATTGGCGATGTAGGTCAGAACGAGGTGGAGGAAATCGATTACTTGGCGACAGGCACCGGTAAGGGAGCGAACTTCGGTTGGAACGTCATGGAGGGGAGTCGCTGCTTCAAGAAGGAGAAGTGCGACAAGGCCGGCATGGTCCCGCCGGTTGCTGAATACTACCACGGCAAAGGAGACTGTTCTGTGACCGGCGGATATGTCTACCGAGGGAAGCTGGAGCAGCTAAAGGGCATCTATCTTTACGGAGACTTCTGCAGCGGACGGATCTGGGGGCTGCGCCAAAGCGGCGGTAGATGGGTGAGCCGGCTCCTTCTTGAGACTCCATACCGGATTTCGACGTTCGGTGAGGATGAACAAGGTGAGATTTATGTAGCCGACTACGGCGAAGGCACAATCTATCGCATAGGCATCCCATAAATCAGCCAATACTGAGTGAGCAAAGAAACTCTTCAGTCACAACGTGAGCGACATATGGCACAGGGATGCGAGATATCACACTGCACCTTTTCAATGAGGCAGACGCACAATTATAAAAGTTTAAATTTGCGCTTTACATAAGTAACAGGTCATGATACAACTTTAATCACCTGGTTGGTTGATTGAAGTTGTTTGACCCTACCCCCTGTTTGCCTGGCAGGGGGTTTTTTTTTGTCACGGTAGGCCTCCTAGTCCATCAGCCATTACCCAGCTCCCCCCTGTTTCCTCGGTAAATGTCCGTAACTTCAGATACTCCTTTTTGGCAGCGTTTACCTGTCTAATTACACTTGCGGCGCGCAAGGTGAAGACGGTGTCCATCGGCACGCCGCCACTCTTCAGCATCTTCGCTGTCCATCTGTTGCATGTATTGGTGATGAGATAATAATCTTCAGCCTTGAAGAACCTGTTTTCTCCCGTCGGGCGTCCCTGCAACGGATAGGGGCTGTTATTTCGGTCGAACGTGAAGCTTGCGCGCAATTCCTTTTTCAAATGCTGCAGACCCGTTTCCGACAAGTTGAGCTGGATGACGCCTTTACAGTTGTAGAACGTTGCTGGAGGTGTCGGAAGGGAAACGACATGCATCACGCTCGGGTTTCTCCAAAAGACAGCCTTCAAGAAGATGGAGGCGGTGATTTTTTTCGCTTGGTAGAATTCCGCCTCACCCCAGCCGAACTCGTAGAACTGGCCGGGGTTGACATAGTGTTGGACAAAACCAAGTTCCGGTCCCAGATTTTCCTTCGACAACACGATGCCGGTGTGCCATCCGTGGGTTACCACGTAAATCGACCGCTCCTCGGCCTTTGAGGCAGGCATATATTTCCATTTATTGTCCGAGGCACATCCCGTCAGGCACGACATCAGCACGAGGAAAACAACCAGCAGCGCCCGCCCTTCTCTCAGCAGCAGGCGCTCCCAGGGCGACATCCCTGTATGTGCGAATTGTGTTTTTTTCATGTGCACCTCCCGGCCTTAATAATGCCAGAAAGCTCTTCATTGCCTATGCCCTTGAGCTCGTTCTCAAGGTCCACCTTGGGAACGCAATGCCGACACGAAACTCCAGCTTCCCCCGGATAACAACTTGAAGCTTGCATCCTTGGGTTCCCAAGCTGGAGCTTGAGATGGGAGAGGGTGCCCGAAGGGCGGGTGAGGGAAGGTTTTTTGATCCCTTTTGCTTCCTTTCAACCAAGCCCCTTCGCCAACGCCTGATGGTGAACGATGTGCAGGGTCTTGCAAGCGCGTGTAATCGCCACGTAAAGCAGGTTCCTATCCGGCTCCGTCTGGCGGTAGTCGTACGAGCTGGGGTTGTAGAGGATGACGTGGGAGAACTCGACCCCCTTTATCGCATGAGCATGAATCACCTGGACGCCGGGCGAAAAGGATATCTCCCCCTCCGGGTGCAGCCCTTGGACGCCGGCAAGCGCGGCATGAAGTGCCTTTACGTCTGCTTTCTTCTTGCAAATTACGCCGGCAAGAGAGCCCGGAGCAGCCTGTACTAGTCCTTCAACGATCTGCCGGATCTTCGCCATCGACTCCGCGGCGTTCTTAGTCGCGTGAAACTCAACCACGCCGGTGTGAGCCTTCGAAGTATCGACCTTCCTGCCGCTGACCTGGGCAGCGAGATCGACGATTTCCTTGGGGCAACGGTAAGAAACCGTCAGGTTCTCCTTTTCGAGCCCCTGCGAGTGGAGCTGGGCCATGACGCTCGAAAACCCTTGGGAATCGAGGAAGCTGAGGATCTGCTGTTTCTCGTCGGCACATATGGTGATGCTGCGCGCAGGGGAAGTAGCGGCCACGATGGTACGCAGTTCGAGCGAGGAGAGGTCCTGCGCCTCATCGACCACGATGTGGTCGTAGGCGTTCAGCGCCCCCAGGACGACGGTCCCGGCAGGTCGCCGCAGTTGTGCCAGACGCAGCAGGATGCTGATATCCGAGAAAGAGAGCACCCGCTCCTTTGCTTCGAACTTCCTTTGGGCCTCCTGCTGGAACGCCTCCCCTGAATCAGGAAACAGCGCGGCAACCACGTACTCCTGCATCAGGAAACGCCAAAGATCGGTGACTGGTTCTATCTTTGCCGTCTCCTTCACGTACTTGGCCAGCATGGCCGGCATCATGCTGCTTTTCTTCTGCGCGCCAAAGGGGTCGTCGAAACTCGTTTTGAGCGAGTGGACACCCAGAGCGGCAAGGGCCGTCAGCGACCAGGCGCTGTAGGTATCCACCCGGACCGGTCCAAGAAGGGTATCGCTGCTCTGCTTCACGTAGTCGCGCAGCACCCGGTTGAACATGAGAACGACGCAGCGCTCCGGGCGGTACTTCTCCGGCGCGTCGAACATGAGAAAGGAAAGCCGGTGCAGCGCCACAGTGGTCTTCCCCGCGCCGGCCGCTCCGTTTATCACCACCACCCCTTCCCTCTGCTTGGTAATAGCCCGGAACTGCTCCGGGGAGATCAGGGACGCAATCGAATCCACCATCCGGTGGTCCTCGGTCCGCTCCTTCGTATCCGCGCTCGTCTCGCAGGCCGATCCGTTGTTATGCCACTCCCCGCCGCGCAGCTCGTACACCTCCGAAGGTGTCTCGATCCGGTTCAGGGCCTTCCTGTTTATGGTCACCTTGTCCCTGCGGGTGATCACCCCTTCCCTCTCGACACCTCTGATGGTGAGTTCGTACTCCTCGCCCACGTCATAACCCTCGTAGAAGGGGCCGGTGATCTCGGCCTTTCTCCAGTCGACGATGGCGACCCGCTGACCGTCCATGAGCGTCTGGTTGCCGATCAGGTATTCTTTTCTGCCGATCCTTCGATCGTTGTCGTGGATGCCGAGAATGCCGAAGTAAGGGGAGGCTTGCTGTGTGTATTCGTGAAGGTATTTGCGTGGAGAGTGGTGGCCGTGCTCAACCAGCTTCTCGGTGAGGTCGTTCTTCTCGTGCCACCCCACCGCGTTAAGGCGCTCCTGTTCCAGTTCCTTCGTATATGCTTCGTGCTTCGCTATCGTCCGCAGGCGGTCGACCGCGTACCGCTCTATTGCCTCATGAATCCCGTCCAGCCGCTTCACTTCCTGTTGCACAATTTCCATCAAATCTCCACCAGCAGCGTGTCTCAGACGGCATACGTCGCAGCCGTTACTTTTCGAAAGGTCGGCATTTTGTCAGATCTCGCGGCGGACATCAATCCTTTCTTGAAGGTGGGCTCCCTGAAGCGCCGTCTGCCTTCTCAGCGGTCCAGCATCTCCCTGACCTTGCGCAGCAGTTCCATCGGCTGAACCGGTTTCATGACCAGTTCGATCCCCTCTTCCGACACCCCTCGGTTCTGGATGAAGTCCGCGGTATAGCCGCTCGAATACAGCACCTTCACACCCGGCTGCAGCAGCGAGATCTCCTCATAGGCCTCCTTGCCGTTCTTTTTCGGCATGATCATGTCCATGAGGATCATCGCTATCTTTTCCCTGTTGGCTGCGAACTTCTCGACGACATCCTGTCCGTCCACCGCCTGGATCACCTCATAACCGTACTGGCTAAGGATAGACACCGCGAGCTTGCGGACTTCCGCATCATCCTCGGCCAAAAGGATCGTTTCGCTTCCCCCCATCGGCGCCTGCACCGGAACGACCTGGGGATCCGCCCCGCCCCGTTCGGCCTCCTGCACCGGCAGGTAAATCCTGAAGGTGGTGCCGTGCCCGGGCTCGCTGTAAACGTTGATGATCCCGCTATGCTGCTTGATGATGCCGTAGACGATTGCCATGCCGAGGCCGGTCCCCTTGCCGACCTCCTTCGTGGTATAGAACGGCTCGAATATCCTCTTGCGGGTCTCCTCATCCATGCCGCTGCCGCTGTCCGACACGGTTACCACTGCATAGCGTCCCGATTCCGCTCGTCCGAACTCGTGGTCAAAGGGTGCGTCCACCGTCTGTAGCCCCGTCTCGATGGTCAGTATCCCCCCTTTGTTCATTGAATCCCGCGCATTGGTCGCTAGGTTGATCAGCACCTGCTCGAGTTGCCCCACGTCGGCGTGCACGATGAGACGGTCCCCGTAGGTTACGGTTTTCAAGTGTATGTCCTCTCCGATGACCCTGAGGATGAATTTCTTGAAGTTCTCGATGACCTCGTTCAGGTCCACGGGTTCCAGGCAGATCACCTGCTTGCGACTGAAGGCGAGCAACCCCTTGGTAAGCTGCGCCGCACGTTCAGCCGAGGACAGGATATGATCTACCCATTCCTGCTGTTTCGTGGTGAGGTTTTCTTTCATCATGAGCATGTTGCCGTAGCCGGTGATCACCTGCAGGATGTTGTTGAAGTCGTGGGCGACGCCGCCGGCCAGTTGTCCCACCGCCTCCATCTTCTGGGACTGCCGGAGCTGTTCTTCGAGGTGGATGCGCTCGGCAAGCATCCTGGACAACTTTATGGAGGTGAAACTGAGCGTGGAAACCATCTTGGTCAGTTCGGCGTAAAATTTCATCCCCGCGTCAGCCGCTTCCCTGGTGAAACGAGGTACCCGATCCAGCGCGGCCAGGTACTGCGCCTCGTCGAACCCGTAGCGCCTCCCCTGCTCACGGAAAAACTCCAGGTCGGGCGGGTCGTCCTGGTAGAAGAACTGCCCGATGAAGACGTTGCCGAGATGCTTACCCCCCACCTCGATGGGAGTCACCATATCCCACATGTTGTTCTTGCAGCGGTAGAGTTTGTAGGTTCCCGCCGCCACCCCTTCGGTAAGGACGGTGTCGCTTTCCAGGCAGTTTTTGCATGCCTCGGGGTGGACCCTGTGGAACTTGGTGCAGATATCCTGCCACCCTACTGCAACCAGCACCTTGCCCGAGACATCGAGAACAGCCCCCAGCATCCCGGTAATTCTGTAGAAATCCTCCATCATGGCCTGGAGCATCTCGCTGTCGATGATATCCGAGAGTTCCAGGGCGCCGATATCCCCTTCCGGTTCCAGGATCGCCTTTAATTTGTGCCGAACGGTCTCCTCGCTCTTTTTGAGCGCGACCTCGGCCCTACTGCGTTCCTCGACCTCCTCCTCGAGCAGCATTGTCTGCTCCTGCAGCGTTTCCTGTGCTATCTCCCGCTCAGCCAGTTCCTCCTCAAGCTGTGCGCTTTTTTTCTTCACCTCGTCCTCGAGCAGCTTCAGTTCGGTGATGTCGGTCGATATGCCGCAAAGACCATATATGGCGCCGCTTCGATCCCGGAGCGGGAGCTTCACCGTCCAATAGCTGTGCGGCTGCTCGTTCTCTGCCGCAAGGTCGGTCTCTTCCCTTTTGACCGTGAGCCCCTCCTCGAGCACCGGACGGTCGCTGAGGACTATCTCCTCCACCGATTCCGAGGAGAAAAAGGCGGCGTCGGTCTTGCCCACGATCATTTCCTCGGGTTTACCGAACAACTCGCAGACCTTGCGGTTCACATAGGTGTATCGGTAATCGGTGTCCTTTATGAAGATGTGGGCGCCGACGTTGTCGAGGATGGTGTCGAGGCGCAGCTTGCTTTCGCGTAACGCAGCCTCGGACTCTTTGCGTTCACAGCTGCGCCTGTAGAAGAAATAGGCGGCAAGGCACGCCACGAAGAGCGCGAAGGGAAGCAGGTACTTCAACATGTCTATCAATGTCGGCTCTTTGGTCTCGTACACGCCGAACCATTTTTGGTACAGCTTGTCGTAGTCCCCGTCAGCCTTGGCCAGGGCCAGCCCCTCGTTCAGCGCGGCGAGGAGGTCCGAGTCGCCTTTGTGCACGCCGAAGGTGAACTTCTGCGCATAACCGGCCTTGATGCCCAAGGCCCGGACGTTGTCGATGCCGAGCTCCCGCAGCGTCTGCATCCCGGCAAGCTTGCTGAGCAGCATGGCGTCGTGCTTACCGGAGGAAAGGAGCCTGAGCCCTTCACGGGCGTCGTCGACAAGCACCAGTTGTTTTTGCCATCCTTTGGAGACCGCGTATTCATGGGCCAGGTCCGATTTGAACACGATGATGGACTTCCCCGCCAGGTCCGCCTCGGAGCTGATGCTGGAGTCCCCCGTGCGCACGAAGATGGCGCCGTTGACGGTGACGTGCGGGACGCTGAAGTCGGTGTAGCGATGCCGCTCGTCGGAGGTGGCGATATTAATCAGGACGTCGACCTTCCCGTCCCTGAAATCCTGGAGCAGTTCACCCCACGGCCTGACCCTCATGGTATATTTCAGCCCCGCTTCCCGGGCAACTTCCTTCCAAAGCTCCACCGCGAAACCGCCGGCAGTATCGTCGGTACTGCCGATGGAGAAGGGAGGAAAATTTTCCTCGCTGCCTACCACGAGCGTTTTCTGGAAGAGATCGGCGGCCGACGCCGTGGAGACGGAGGCAAGCAGACATGCGAAGAGGATGAGACGTTTGAGCATTCCTGGTCCTTTAGTGATGTGAGGTTTATAGGCCGAGGCACACCGGCGACGATTGCCTCCTCAATATCCTCATAGAAGACCTCAGTGAATAGATTCACTGTCTCAAAGACTGGCATAAGCTGCAGAAGGCTATTAATGAGTAGAGGACCAACATAAGATAACAGATAAAACGGACTCGTAAAGAGGCCCATGTAAGTCATAACAGCGACACACCCATAAACAAAGAGGCAACAGCATAAGCTGCAACCTCTTTGTTCGTTCGCTCCTCAACCTTCCTCACTGGGCAAATTCAGGCTCTGCCCCCTCTCCCCCCTTTTGCAACCTTGCCGATGCAAGATCATTCCTGTATCCGCAGACGCGTCCCTCATGCCCAGGAAAGCCAGTCGTATTTTTTTCTTCGGAGCACTTGCCATTAAAATAAACCAATATAAGATTGGGGCGTGCAAGGGTGACCGACCAACAACAGCAAGGAGGACCTATGCTACAGCTATCTTTAGACCTGTCAGGTAAGCCCGCTGTGTTCCTGAGCAACTCCCTCCGCTACTACAACGGGTTGAGCAGCCTGGCGATTTACCGCAACCCTCCCGAGCAAGCAGTTTCTCTAGTGCGGCTAAAAGAGGGGGTAGATCTGTACGAGCTGAAAATGGAGGGCGCCGTAAATTATGATCGCCTCCAGATCAAGTTACGAGACGACGCGCGGAAACAGCTCACCGATCTGTTCAAGAAAATCCTCGCCTACCTGCAGATGGTTGCGACGGAAGAAGACATCCCCGCGCTGATGCAGGCAGGGATCGAAGTGAAGGGCCGTGCTCCCAGGAAAAAGACGGTGGTTGCACCGGCATAGAGTTAAACAACACAATCAGGTGGCAAGTTTTCGCAAAGCGCCTTCAGGAATCCCGAAAGCTTATCCGGTTCCTGAAGGCGTTTTCGTCCCCACTCCCTCAAAGGCACTCACCACAGAGGTACACAGAGGTACACAGAGGTACACAGAGGAACCACAGAGGAAAGGCAATAGGCTAAATCCTGTTTTTACCACGAAAAATCTTGTGATTTTCCTGCTTCTGTTTTTCCTCTGTGATCCTCTGTGTTCGCAGCCCCCCGCATATCAAAATTGGACAGCGGTGTTCGCGAGACGCTGCTCCCACCAACACACTCCGTACTCCCACCCTCGTTGATTGATATCCATATGGGTTTCCTCGGGCCTCCGTTTCCGCTGATTAGATCTCCGTTGAGTGTAGCTGGCGTGACGTATAATCTTAACGGTATGCCGCTTTACCTTAGTTGGAGCTCCGTTCAAGGAAGTTGGAGCGCCGTTATGTCTAGATGGCGCTCCGCTTAACTTTTTCGTAGCTCCATGCAACATAAACGGCATGCCGCAATTTCTATTTGGCACTCCACTTTTACTAATCGGAGGTCGCAGTTTCGGTTGAGCGTCGTACCGTACAAGTAAATTGGAGCACCAGTTAAACTAACCGGCATGCCACATAAGTTAAACAGCCCTCCACTTTTGTTAACCGGAGCACCACTTTTGTAAAACGGACCTCCATCACAGCCTATCGGTCTGCCATAAAAATGAAATCGGCGCTACCTTACAACCTATGGGAGCTCCCACTCCCCTCGAACAGACCACTGTTAAATTTATCCGGACCTCCAACTTCTTTACACGGCATGCCATCCATGGTGAACGGAGCATCAACATTTTTAAACGGCATGCCGCTTAGCTTGATCGGACCACCGGTTTTGTATATCGGAGCACCGTCTTGGTTAAGCGGAGCACCACTTTAATTGAACGGCCCTCCGTTTTAATTGAACGGCATTCCATATTTCGGAATGCTATCTCTGCCATTGTTGAATCGCGTCCCGGGTCATCGGATCGGAGAGGGTGGAGGACTATGGTGACACCTTATTTTAGCCGGAGTGGTGTCAGCCGGCGCAGTATACCTGCCGTGGGCTGCAACATCGTCCACCGTGGTTTTGTAACCGAATGGTGTCAGATATTTTTACACGATGTCTGTCGAGGATCTTTACATCTCGAGCATCGCAGAGTCCGCCTAATGTTGTAGTGGTGCAGATAGATTAGTTTTTTTTATTTGGCAGGTAATTTGCTGTAGACCTGACAGCGTTAGAGCACACTATACCCCGGTTGAGGAGGAGCACAGCTATGAAAAAATTGACGGCACTACTTGCAGGAGCGATGTTATCGCTGGCAGCAGGAGGGGCCAGCGCTTACACCATTAACTACAACTTCGCAGCGCCATTGCCTGTGAACGGGGGGTATAGTTCTCCGTACAGTGGCGTTCAAGTAGAAACTTTTGACTCTGCTCCGCTTTGGGCCTGGTCGGGGGACTATACTATTCGTACCGGCTCAGCAAGTGGCGTAGCAGCTGCTCCGGCATACATGAATCCGCTGTCAACTGCCGATGCTACCCGATATATCGCAGTACCGTATAGGGATTCGACCGGTACTGCTATAGCAACCCGGACTCAGGCGTTGCTCGGCGATACTTTTAACTATTTCGGACTCTGGTGGGGCTCTATTGATGGGGTCAACGGCGGTCTCGGAATCAACAATGTGCTCCAGTTTTATAATGCCGGTAACTTAGTTGAAACCGTCACCGGGGCCCAAGTCATTGATCCCTTAAAAGCCTCCGGCAGCTGGACCAGCGCTGACAACAACCGGTATGTTAACCTTTTGGATCTTCCCGAGTTTGATTCATTCTCGCTCACCAGCTATGGTCGAGCCTTCGAGGCAGACAACATCGCTGTTGGTGTAGTCCCGGAACCTTCCACCATCCTCCTCCTCGGTGGCGGTCTTGCCGGTCTTGCCTTCTGGAGAAGAAGGAAAACCGCGTAAATCTTATCAGTAGTGCCGCACAAAAAGAGCCTTTATAGGAGGGAGCTCTTTTTGTGCGGCACATCCCCTCTCGGTAGCGAAGGCTTTTCACGCTCTTCCCCCAGGAAAAGAACCTCGCCGATGAAGCTCTGTCCTGCCCCCTCTCTCCACTCGCATTCCTAGCCATTGACAGATTATTAGCCATTGATGATTTCTAACAACGTGCGGGCGTCAGCGTCACGATCGATGATGCCCTCTCCTCTTTCTGCAGCCCAAACGACTCCGCCGCGAGAGATTCCCAATAATCGCGCTACGTCTGCCCCGTTTTGCCAAGACGTGCCTGTTGCCATCCAACGTAAGTCGTCGACAACACGACCCGGACCATTCTCTCCCCCGCCTCTTTGGTAACTATTCCAGTACCGGCAGCTTCCTCTAGCCACCAAGGCAATCCTGAATTTTTCGTCAGAATAACTTCAGTTGTGAAACTGGAAACTTTCTATAACATTAAAGACAAGGAGGGAGCTGATGCACATTCTGGTGATCGAGGATGAGCCTAAGGTCGCGGGAGCGCTGAAGAAGGGGCTGGAGGCGGAAAACTATATGGTTTCAGTCGCCGGCAGTGGTGAGGACGGGTTCTTTCGGCTTAATACGGAGGTCTTCGACCTTGTCCTTCTTGACCTGATGCTACCGGGGCGCGATGGAATAGAGGTTCTCACCGCACTTAGAAAGCAGGGGTTCGACACGCCAGTTCTGATTCTCACTGCGCGAGATTCTGTCGATGACCGAGTCCTGGGGCTTGACAGCGGCGCCGATGACTATCTGGTGAAACCGTTCGCCTTTCCGGAACTGCTGGCCCGGATACGCCTCGTCCTGCGCAGGGAGAAGAAAGAGAAAGAGCAGGTGTTGAAGCTCTTCCTCGCCGACCTCGACCTGGATTTGGTGACACGAAAGGTGGTGCGCCACGACCAGGAGATCGAATTGACTGCGCGGGAATTCGAACTGTTGGAGTACCTGCTGCGCTACAAGGGCAACATAGTGTCGCGTGAAATGCTGTCGAGGGACGTATGGCAGGTTAAGGATCGCTCCACGCCGCTGGATAACGTCATCGACGTCCATATTGCACGCCTTCGGCGCAAGATCGACGGTCCCTTCAAGCTGAAGCTCCTTAAGACGGTGCGGGGTCTGGGCTTCACCGTGAACGGTGAGGTGATATGAGCCTGAAGCTAAGCATACGCCTGCGACTGACCCTTTGGTACTCCGCAGCCCTTGCGGCAATCATCCTCTGCTTTACCCTCGGGGTCTACTGGTCGGTGCGCTCCAGTTTGCTGAGCAGCATGGATGCCCAGTTGGATCGTGACTTGGCTACGGTTACCCGGGTTGCCCGGGACCAGCCCAATGAAATAAACGAACTGGCCCAGCACGGTTCGGTCGATCTGTTCCAGGTGCGAGATGGAAATGTCGTGCTGGCGGAAACGGGGGATTGGAGCAGGGCAGCAATGGAAAAGGCTCCGCCCTCCCCGACTCACCAAAGGCCATGGTCATGGGTTGCGTCAAGCGGCCTCGGATTTCGTCTGAAGGCGTTAACGATTACGGCACCGGGGCACGCATACCTGATTACGGTCGCTGAGGACGAGGCGAACCTTCGTGCCAGTCTGAAAAGCCTCAGCACCGTCCTTTCCCTTGGAGTGCCGTTGGCGCTGGTTCTGGCGCTGATAGGCGGCTACCTCTTAGCCGGTCGCGTCTTGGCGCCCATCGAGACCATGGCGGGGAAGGCCCGAGAGATCACGGCGGATCGGCTTTCAGAGCGGCTGCCGGTCGAGCAAGATGACGAATTCGGCAAGCTTGCCCAGGTCTTCAACCAAACCTTCGCCCGTCTGGAGGAGTCGTTCGACAGGTTGCGCCGGTTCACCTCGGACGCGTCCCATGAACTGAGGACGCCACTCACTGCGATTCGGAGTGTGGGAGAGGTAGGGCTGCGCAAGGGTCTGGATGCCGACGCGCTGCGCGAGGTGATATCCAGCATGCTTGAAGAGGCGGACCGGCTGACCAAGCTGGTGGACAGTCTGCTGACCTTGAGCCGGGCGGAATCAGGGACGTTAAAACTGAGGCCAGAGCCGACCAACCTGGTCGCCTTGGTGTCGGAGGTCATCGAATGCCTGGAGGTGTTAGCGGAAGAGAAAGAGCAGAACATAGCACTGATGGCCAGCCAAGAAGCGGTTGCAGACATCGACCGCGGGACGATACGCCAGGCGCTGATGAACGTCCTGGACAACGCGATTAAGTACTCACCGCAGGGAAGCCGGATAAGTGTCTGTGTCGAGGTATCTGCCGGCGAGGCTACCGTCGAGGTCAGTGACGGTGGCCCCGGTATCGCCCCCGAACACGCCAAGAAGGTATTCGACCGTTTTTACCGCATCGATAGCGGGCGCTCCCGGGAGGTGGGCGGAACTGGCTTGGGACTGGCCATCGCGAGATGGGCGGTGGAGGTAAACGGAGGGCGCATAGAATTGGAGAGCGAGCCTGGCAAGGGGAGCATCTTCAGAATCGTACTCCCGGTCCGGGAATCTTAACCATTGGTGCAGCATGATCAACAGCAATACGACAAAAGGAGGAATTTGATGAGAAAAACTGTCGCAGCAAGCATCAAAACCGGAATGGCGCTCTTACTGGCAAGCACGGCCACTGCCGCCATCGCCTTCGCGGAACCGACGACCTACCCCGAGGGGACCGCCACTCCCTCGCAAACCTGCGGGGCGTGCCACAAGGCAATCTACCGCGAATTCGCCTTCGGCTTTGGCGGTGATATCCACTACAAGCCGACCACCATTCCGCAGAAGGAAGGGGAGGCGATTCCCATGCCGGCCGGGGTCTCGGCCACGGCGACCGCCCACGCCTTCGCCGGCACCGAGCAGTACCCGATCCACGCCCGCGAGGCGGAGGAGGACGGGAAATCGTGCAATGTCTGCCATTACCCCGAGCCATTTGCCGTTCCGGACATCAACGTTGCCGAGATGACCAAGCCGAAGGGGCGCCCCAAGGCCACCGAAGCGGCGGGGATCACCTGCGCCAGTTGCCACCTGACTCCCGAAGGGAAGATCAGGGGGCCCCATAGCGTCAACGCTCCGCACGAGACCGTGGCCGACCCCGCGATTCAAACCTCGGCCATGTGCGCCTACTGCCACAGCATGGGGAAACGGGTAGTCGGAAAGCAGACCCAGACCTTCCTGGAGTGGCGCGAGGATTTCAACAAGCCGGGCCTGGGCAAGCAGCAGTGCCAGGACTGCCACATGCCGCGCACCATGCGCAAGGTGGCTGAGGACTTCAACAATCCCGAGCGTGCGGTGGCGCGCCACCTGTGGACCGGCGGACGCTCGCAGCAGAGGCTTGCCAGCGCTCTGAGCATGGCGATCAGCCAGCCTGACGCCGACAAGCCGGCCATCACCCTCCACGTTATCAACGTGGGCGCGGGTCACTCGGTGCCGACCGGTTCCAACCGCAGAGCGATCTACCTCAACGTGGTGGTGACCGACAAGAAAGGCAAAGCGGTCGCGAACAAAGAGTGGATGTTCGCCCCCTCCTACGGCAATCGCCCGGATGACAGGAAGTTCCTTGAGGAAGACAAGAAGCGTCCTGATGCCGTCGCCGCGAGCCAGGCAGATGCTCAGGGGCCGCACGAGGCAAACATCAGGGCCGGCGAGGAGCGTATTCTCCCTTGGGCGCCGGAGCTGAAGCCCGGCGAGTACACGGTGAAAGCCCGTCTCATCTACGACCTGAACCGCTACAACGCCCGCTCTTTCAATGAAGACCAGACGGAGATCAACAGCACGACCCTCACCATCAAAGTAAAAAAAGGATGATCAAGCTACGGGGCCTGGGCGAACCAGGCCCCGTTCATTTTCAAGGCAACAGCCGGCACTCTCCAGGAGTAGCGTATGAACCGTAACAAGACCCGATTTCTGTTAATGACACTGGTAGCAGTCGTGACGCTCGGAATGGACAGCTTACCGGCCCTTGCCAAGGACTCACGCATTATCGAGTTTAGCCGGGACACACCAGGAGCAGAGGCCAAGGCCTTCAGCTCCCTGATCGGTGTTTGGCACGTGGACCGGGACGGTGCCCGGACTGTGTACGCGGTGGACGGCAAGAACTGGGTACAGGGGGTCATGGCCCCAGCGGTGGGTGAAAAAGCAAAGTCGCTTTACGGGCACGGCGCTTCGGAGTTCCTGCGCAACCTGGAGAAATACCGCTACTTCCCGCTTACGGTTTTAAAGGAGGTCAAGGATTTCAAGGAGGGGATTATCGAGGTTACGTTCAAACCGGTGAGCGGCAGGATCGACCAAGCTGCTGGCATCGCTTTCAACATCAAGCCCAACGGGGATTACCTGGTCATCCGGGCCAACGCCCAAGAAGAGAACCTGGTCTTCTTCAAGCTGGACCAGGGTAGGCGCTCGACGGTGCAGTGGATTAACAAGGTGCCGGTTCCCTCGAACCGCTGGCAGACTCTGAAGGTGGTTGTCAACGGCAGGAAGATCGAGGGGTATCTGAACGGCACGAAATATGTGGATTACCTTTGGAGCGAGGACATCGACGGCAGAATAGGTCTCTGGTCCAAGGCCGACTCCTATGTCTTTTTCGACAAGGTGTCGGTGACAACCAAGTAAGGCCGCCTCACGGGAACTCTTTTTGTGCGGCACACACCCTACCCCATAGCAACGACACCTCTTCGGCAAATCCCGCTTTGTAGATACGGCGAATACATCACCTTCCCCCCGGCTGCAGCAGCGCGATCTCCTACTAGGCCTCCTTGCCATTTTTTTCCGGCATGCTCATGCCCAAGCTAGCGTGCCAGGTAGTAAGGGCACAAGTTTGTAGAGCGTGTGCTCGCACCGGCTGAGCCTCTTGCATTGTTGTAATCGTTCGACTACAATAAAGCTATGTATATCGTGAAAACGCTGCCTGAATTCGATGCCTGGTTAAATGGCGTCAAAGACCGCACCACTCGGTTGCGGCTGGCTCGCCGCCTTGACAAGGTCCAGCGGGGCAATTTGGGTGACGTGAAACCTGTAGGCCGCGGCGTTTTTGAAATGCGTGAGTTCTTTGGTTCCGGTTGGCGAATGTACTACGTGGAACGTGACAAAGTCCTTATCGTTATGCTCGGTGGTGGAGACAAATCCACACAAACAGCAGATATCGCCATCGCTTTGGAGCGGGCAGACAGATTGGAGGATTGACCCATGCCGAAAAAAATCGTTGTATCCGACCTGCCGGAATTCGATCTTGCTACACAGCTAAAAAATGAAGCCGACATTGCCGCGTACATCACCATGGTGATCGAAGAAGGTGACGCAGCAGAGTTGGCCCATGCTTTAGGAGTAGCCGCCCGAGCACGCGGCATGGCCGAAATTGCACAAGCTGCGGGGTTGACTAGGGAAGCGCTTTACAAAGCCCTACGTCCTGGAGCTCATCCACGCTTCGACACGATCAGCAGAGTTTGTTCCGCGCTTGGAGTCCGCCTGGTTGCACAGCCTCGCCATTAGGCATTGGAGAGTTGTTTCAAGTGGAGGGGGTGAACACGTGGCGTCTTGCTTCTCTAAGTGTGGTGAACAGCACCGGGCACGACGCGGCGAAAATGCTGCTGAAGAACAAAGCAGCCTTTGGGTTGGTAATGTTGGCAGATCCTGCCTGCCACTTGGAGCGCGAAGCGCATGGCCGGAAAGACAACGAAGATGACGTGGATTTGTAAATGTACAGGCGCGGACGCTGGCCAGTTGGTTGAGTTCCGCGCAATCGGGGCCGAAGTAAGTCGACGAAGTGACCAGCGTCCCCCTTCCCCCCCTCAGGGGCCGGTCCAGCTGTGAGTTGGGACATCATTTTGCTTGTAAAAATTCCGACACGTGATTTTCTTTACGGGTGCGTCTCCACGGGAGATAGCTGGATAGACAGAAATGGCGGGGGATGTTACAGAAATTAAAGGTATCTGGAGGCTTAAGATGACCTATCAGCCTGACGAGCAAGTGATTGGTAGCTCTGCATCCATGACAGTCAAAACAACAGGTAATCGAGTCGTCAATCCCAGCTCGCAAACAGCGCGCTATAAGACTCAGTGGTGTGCTCAATTTTATGCAGCTGCAGAACTGACACGCCGTGGTTATTTGGTATCGATGACTTTTGGTAACGCTACGGCATCAGACTTGATTGTCCAAAGCCCTGGTGGATACCCATTCACGGTTGATGTGAAAGGCCAGTCAACTAAAAACTTTTGGTTGATACAGCGCCGACCTGACAATGCCGCACACTATTTCATTCTTGTATACCTTCCACCAGCGTTTGAGCCACCCCGTTTTTTTGTGCTGTCATGCAGTCAGTTAATGGGACACCGCGCAGAATACGAACAAGCATCTACAGTACGAGGGAAGTACCGTGATGATCTTGGTGGGATGAATTGGTCAACTGCACTGTCGCATGAAGGGCAGTGGGAAATTCTGCCGGAATAGTGCCGGAACTATTTCCAGGCAAGTTCGGCCGATATGAACCGTCAGTACCCCAGGTTCTGAGGGGGCCGCTGGTCACTTCGTTCAATTTCTTTTTGATTCTGTTCCTAGTAACTCAACCAACTGACCAGCGTCCCCCTCCCCTTCCAAGCTGCGGGGTTGACTCGGGAAGCGCTTTACAAAGCCCTACGTCCCGGAGCTCATCCACGCTTCGACACGATCAGCAGAGTTTGTTCCGCGCTTGGAGTCCGTCTAGTTGCACAGCCTCGCCATTAGACTCGCTCTCTTACCCCGCTTCTTTCAGTGGACGGACCAGCCGTAAATTGGACAATCTTTCTGTCTCCATTGTTGAAGACTGACCCCGTCTCTTATACCAGCATGAAATATGAAAAAAGGGGCAACTCAAGCAGTTGTCCCCCTTTTCTATGGTGAGCCCCCCTAGTAATGCTTAAACATCAGCACCTCGGTTTGTTGACGAAGTGACCAGCCCTACCGAGCCCCCTTAGAACTAGTCTTTGGCGTGGCACTTGTTGCAGTAGTCACGTGCGTACGGTCCGAAGAGTGAAGCCGGACGACCGTTGTACGCCATCTGCTGCTGGGTGACGCTGTAGCCGGTGTTGATCTTGTTCTCGGTGGTGCTGGAGTCGTAAGCGGCTGCGTTGCTTGCGTCAGCGACGGTCATGAACTCGTTGCCCAGGTAGTAGCGGGCCATGCTCTCAAAGCCGGAAGCATGGGCGCGGTGGCAGGAGAGGCAGAGCACGTTGTTGCTGGTGTTGGCGGCAGTCGGAGCAGCCTGGAAGGTTTTGATGGCGGCATAGTCAGCTGAACCGAGTTCGAACGGAGCCAGGGCGCTGTAGCCGTTGGAAGCCGGGGTGCCGTTGATGCCAGAGGAAACATAGGAGTTGTAGTTGCCGGCGATGGCGGCCGGCAGCTTGGCGCCGTTGCCTGCAGGGTGAACCAGCCCTTTGGTGCCGGAGGCATAGGTGTCATTGTGCATTGCGGTGTGGCAGTTAGCACACCACTCGGACATACCTTGGCCGTAAGCAACGCGGTCTTTACCGCCTGCGATGGTGTCGTTGAGACCGTTGTAACTGCTCGGAGCAACTGCGTCCGGAGACGGGTTCGCAAAGGCGTAGGAGCCGGTAAGGGACTTCGGCTGGTAGCCAACACCTGCGAGGAGGCGATACACGCCGACGGCGGAAACACTGGCGATCGGGTCTTTGCTGTTGACGTAGGAACCGGAGTTAAAGATCGGCAGACCGGTAGTGGCCTTGGTGCCGTCAGCAAGACGACGGTACTTGCCATGGGGATCGTGGCAGGAGGAGCAGGCCAGGTTGGCTGCCGGATAGGTGCCACCAGGGGCAACAGTCAGGACCTTGTCCTGGGTGTAGCCGAAGTCGACAGCGATGACGTTGTGGCCGTGACGGTCGCCTTCAAAAACTATGGGGCCACGCAAGTACCCAATGATAGTCTTCTTTAGCCAGGCAAAGTCGCCACCAGGGGTTAATTCAACGGGGGTGGTGCTGTCACTTGCAACAACGTTTGCGGTGGAGATGTGGTAGCCATTGTCCTTGCCGGTAACGGGGCCGGGGGTGGTGTCAGCAGCCTGGTGGCAGTTGAGGCAAGCACCGGACTGGTCCTGAGCTTTCAGGAGGTACGGACCGGACTGATACTGGGTCATGCCGGTCACATTGGCGGCACCTTCAAACGAGTTGTGCATCGAGTGGCAACCTTCGCACTCAGCGACGCCGCCAGAATGAAAAGCAAATGCCGGTACGGAAATAAGCACGAATGCAAAAGCCAAAGCTACGTTAATTATGATCTTCAACTGTATCCTCCTTTGTTGAACCAAGTAATCCAATCGCCAGTCTTGATTGCGAAAAATTGTGAGCCGAAGGGGACGAAGTATGTGGGTTACCTTTGGACCGAGGACATCAATGGCAGAATAGGTCTCTGGTCCAAGGCCGATTCCCATGTCTTTTTCGACAAGGTGTCGGTGACCCTTTTTGATGGCATGAGAGACCGGCGAGTAAGCCGCTAACATCTTGTGCGTTTATATATACCGACTTCACGCCACAACACGCCCCACTGTCCAAAGGTGTGTTTCAAGTGCCCACTAAAAACTAGTCTTTGGCGTGGCACTTGTTGCAGTAGTCACGTGCGTACGGTCCGAAAAGAGATGCCGGACGGCCGTTGTAGGCGTTCTGCTGCTGAGTGACGCTGTAGCCGGTGTTGATCTTGTTCTCGGTGGTGCTGGAGTCGTAAGCGGCGGCGTTGGATGCATCAGCGACCGTCATGAACTCGTTGCCCAGGTAGTAGCGGGTCATGCTTTCGAAGGCGGAAGCGTGAGCACGGTGGCAGGAGAGGCAGAGCACGTTGCTGGAGGTGCTGACGCCACCCGGACTAGCCTGAAAGGTTTTGATGGCGGCATAGTCACCAGAACCGAGTTCAAACGGAGCCAGGGAGCTATAGCCACCTGATGCGGGGGTGCCGGCGATGCCGGAAGAAACATAGGATTTGTAGTTGCCGGCAATGGCGGCGGTCAGCTTGGCACCGTTACCTGCAGGGTGAACCAGCCCTTTAGTGCCGGAGGTGTAGTTGTCCTTGTGCATTGCGGTGTGGCAGTTAGCACACCACTCGGACATACCCTGGCCGTAAGCAACTCGGTCTTTACCGCCTGCGATGGTATCGTTGAGTCCGTTGTAGCTGCTCGGAGCAAGTGCGTCCGGAGATGGGTTCGCGAAGGCGTAGGAGCCGGTAAGGGACTTCGGCTGGTAGCCTACACCTGCGAGGAGGCGGTACACGCCGACGGCGGAAACACCGGTGATCGGATCTTTGCTGTTGATGTAGGAACCGGAGTTGAAAATCGGCAGACCTGTGGTGGCCTTGGTGCCGTCGGCAAGACGACGGTACTTGCCATGGGGATCGTGGCAGGAGGAGCAGGCCAGGTTGGCTGCCGGGTAGGTGCCACCAGGGGCAGCGGTCAGGACCATGTCCTGGGTGTAGCCAAAGTCTACCGCGATGATGTTGTGGCCGTGACGATCACCTTCAGTGGAGACTGATGGGTCATGCCACAAATAAAAAGTCATAGTCTTTTTGAGCCATGCGAAGTCTCCGCCAGGGGTTAATTCAACGGGGGTGGTGCTGTCATATGCAGTAACACCTGCGGTGGAGATGTGGTAGCCATTGTCCTTACCGGTAACGGGGCCGGGGGTGGTGTCGCCAGCCTGGTGGCAGTTGAGGCAAGCACCGGACTGGTCCTGAGCTTTCAGGAGGTACGGGCCGGACTTATACTGGCTCATACCGGTCACATTGGCGGCACCTTCAAACGAGTTGTGCATGGAGTGGCAACCTTCGCACTCGGCGACACCGCCAGAATGAAAAGCAAATGCCGGTACGGAAATAAGCACGAATGCAAAAGCCAAAACTACGTTAATTATGATCTTCAACTGTATCCCGCCTTTAGTGAACCCAGTAATCCACCCGCCAGTTTTGATTGCGGAATGGTAGAGTGCGAATGGTGTGCAAAACATGTACCTTATCTTAATTAACCGATTTTCCAAGATACTTTTAAAAGACGGAACACTTACCACGCCATATAACCATAATGTAATGTGATTTAGCTAACTAATTCAAAGGTGTGATTCTTTTGCAGTCACGGAGCAGCCATAGCGAGGTGTTTGAGCCATTTGGGGGGCTGTGTTTAATTTGCCGTATTACCGATTCGAGTTCTCCCCCTAGCCGCAGCTGTTAGAGGATCAGGAGAGGCTCTCAAAAAAAAAGAGGCAACAGCATAAGCCGCTACCTCTTTATTTTCGCTAAGTTGTGGTGGAACCAAAACAATCCGAGCTCACAGAGGATAGAAGTCTTTGCCATGTGCCAGAATTGCCTCTCAGCACAGGTTAGTGCCACCGTGCCAAGCCGAAGATCAATCGTTCGTCTTCCATAAAAGTGTCTTTTGCGCCAGTTGCTGGAACAGATACACACCCTCCCCGACAACGAAGGCATAGACCTCTTCGGCTAATTCCTCGTTGTAGGTGTGGCTGGTCAGGTTGCGCATTTTCTGTAGATCAGTCCAGGCATTGCCATCCTCAATGAAGCCAGCTTGAAGAGACGCCCGCATTGTTTCACGGGGAGTATTTGCAAAGACATATTCCTGTTCTAATCGCAACTTCAGCATCTTCAAAGCCAGTTCGTGGATAAACTCGAAACGCTGGATGACGGAATCCCGGACATATTCATCCTTTGGCTGGCTGATAGCCTTTTCAAGCTGCCCAAGGGCCTTAAGGTAGCCGGTGATCGTGTCGCCCAATCGTTCATCGTTAACCGTGAAAGACATTACCAAGACAGAGTTTCCAGAATTACTGTCACAACCGCTGGAACAAAAAATGGGTCACGGCATAGTTGCCGTGACCCATTAGTTTTTATTGGCGTCCCCGAGACGATTCGAACGTCCGACCCCTTCCTTAGGAGGGAAGTGCTCTATCCTGCTGAGCTACGGGGACAAGTGAGACGACCTATATACCTTACCCCTGCCCGTTTGGCAAGAAGTTTTATTAGAACTTGAGCAGGGAGAATACTTTGCCTTCGGGGAGCTTCTTGCCCCCTTCCAAAAACTCCAGCTCGGCCATGAAGCAGCACTCGACGAGCTCGACGTCCATGCTGCTGATCAAATCTACTACGGCTGCCATGGTGCCGCCGGTGGCAAGCAGGTCGTCGGCGATGAGCACGCGATCGCCTTTGTTGAAGGCGTCGGTGTGGATCTCGAGGGTGTCGGTGCCGTACTCGAGGTCATAGGTCTTGCTGCGCGTCTTGGACGGAAGTTTGCCGGGCTTGCGCACCAGCACGATGCCGGCGCCGAGCTTGTACGCGAGGGCCGCGCCGATGATGAAGCCGCGCGCTTCAACACCCACTACCTTGTCTATCTTCTGCCCAACGTAACGGTGCGACAGAAGGTCGACCATGCGCTGAAACGATTTGGCATCCCCTAAGAGCGTGGTGATGTCCTTGAAAAGTATCCCCTTCTTGGGGAAGTCCGGGATGTTCCTGATGATGCTTTTCAGATCTTCCATTTATCCTGCCGCTCCTTATGTGCCTGTAGTTGTCGGGGGGACAGCCGCGCGCCCCATGACATCGGTCGTTTCTACTATCTTTCTCAGCTTTTCCAGCGATTTCGCTTCGATCTGCCTGATCCTCTCGCGGGTCACGCCGAAGCTGCGCCCGATGGTGTCGAGGGTCTGGGGGTCCTTGTCGTCGAGACCAAAACGGAGCGTGAGGATCTTCTTCTCGGCGTCGGAGAGGGTCTCGAACCACTTGGAGACCAGCTCGTACTTGTTGAGGTCCTCCAGGAGCACGGCCGGCGATATGGTGGAGGTGTCCTCTATGGTGTCGATAAGGAAATAGTCGTTGTTCTCCCCCATGGGGCGCTCGATGGAGTAGGTCTTCTTCAGGAGGACCATGAGCCTGCGCACGTAGGTGACGTTCACCTCAAGGGTGTCGGCGACTTCCTTGATGCTCGGCTCGCGGTTCATCTTCTGCACCAGTTCGCGCGTCACCCTTAGCATCTTGTTGATGTCGTCGGAGACGTGCACCGGCAGGCGGATGGTGCGCGACTGGTTCACCAGCGCGCGCTCGATGGACTGCCGGATCCACCAGGTGGCGTAGGTGGAGAAGCGGCACTCCTTGGAGAGCTTGAAGCGCTCCACGGCCTTGATGAGCCCCATGTTCCCTTCTTCGATGAGATCCAGGAAGGGGAGCCCGCGGTTTATGTAGCGCTTGGCGATCTTCACCACCAGGCGGAGGTTGGAGACGATCATGCGGTCGCGGGCGGCCTTGTCGCCCAGGTCGATACGCGCAGCCAACTCCTTCTCCTCGTCGGCGGTGAGAAGCTTGGTCTTCTGGATTTCGCGCAGGTAGAGCTTGATGGCGTCATCGAAATGCTCGACCACTGCGGCCTTGATTTCCTCTTCCTCTACCTCGGCAGGTTCGTCGGCTTCGGCCTCGACTTCCTCCAGTTCGAGTGCGTCGGGGTCCTGCTCGGCGTCCAGAAAAAGAGGTTCCTTCTCCTCTAAATGTCCTTCGTTTTCCATGCGAGACTCCTTTAGCAAAGCTTTGAGATGGTGTGTCTGCAACCTTTGCTACTGCTCGTCATTCCAGCCGTTTCTTCCAATAAGTCTTACGAAGCGGCAGCCGTCGCACTCTTCGGTGGCCACACTGCCGTCCATTCCCTTTGTTACCAGCAAGAGCTTCTGGTCGATCCTGTCGCCCACCGGTATCACCAGCCTGCCCCCGGGGGCCAGCTGCTGGACCAGGCAGTCGGGAAGATGCGGGGCGCCCGCGGTAACCAGGATGGCGTCGAAAGGCGCCTCCTCGGCCCACCCCTCGGTTCCGTCCCCTATCTTCAGGTTCACGTTCAAAAGCCTGAGGCTGTCGAGAGCCTTGCGCGCCTTGAGGGCCAGCGGCCTGATGCGCTCTACGGTGCAGACCCGGTCGGCGAGGGTGGCGAGGACGGCTGCCTGGTAGCCTGAGCCGGTTCCCAGCTCCAGCACCTTTTCGCGCCCGGTGAGCGCCAGAAGCTGCGTCATCTTCGCCACAATGTACGGCTGCGAGATGGTCTGCTTTTCGCCTATCGGCAGCGATCCGTCGCTGTAGGCCTGGGCCGACATGGCCTCTTCTACGAATATGTGTCTCGGTATTTCCTGCATGGCGCCCAGCACCCGCTGGTCGGTGATGCCACGCTTCACCAGCTCAGCAACCATTCTCTTCCGTGCAACAGCAGAATTCATTTCCCCCCCGATCTCAAGCAGCGGGGAAATATAACAAAAGGAGTTCTAAAAGTCCAGCATCACGGCAATTCCCAGGACTTCAGCATCTCGATCGAGGCATGGTTGGTGAGATCGATGTGCAAGGGTGAAATGGATACGTGTCCTCTCGAAACGGCATGATAATCGGTGCCGGGAATGTCCTCGAAGCTCAGGTCGGTGGTGCCGATCCAGTAGTAGTTCCTGCCGCGAGGGTCGACCTTGTCGACGATGGTCCCCTCGTAGCTGCGCTTCCCCTGGCAGGTGATGAGAGGCGGCAGCAGGCTTTCCGCGGGAAGATCCGGCACGTTTACGTTGAGATAAGTGTCGCGCGGAAGGCCTTTTTGGTGCACGGTCACGGCAAGTTTTGCCGCGCAGGCGGCCGCGGCCTCGAAATGCTCTCCTGCCGAGCGGGTGACCAGGGAGACTGCTATAGCGGGAATACCCATCAGTGTCGCCTCCAACGCCGCCGCCACAGTGCCGGAGTAGGTAACGTCGTCCGCTATGTTGGCGCCGCGGTTGACGCCGGAGATGACGAGGTCCGGGCGGTACGACAAAAGGCTGTGAATGCCTAGGTTGACGCAGTCTGTAGGTGTCCCCTCGACGGAGAAGACGTTGGCGCCGATGCGTGCCGCTCTTAACGGGTGATGCAGGGTGAGCGCGTGGGAGACGGCGCTTTGTTCCCGGTCCGGGGCCACTACTACGACCTCGGCCACCTCGGAAACCTTCTTGATGAGCGCGGCGAGACCGGGAGAATGCACCCCGTCGTCATTGGTAAGGAGAATCTTCACTTGTAAAACCCCTCGCTAAGTCATCAGCTGCAAAACGTCACTAAAAGGACCAGTGCCCCTCACACATGGTTCCTCTTCGGCAGAGGATGGCCGCACTTTAGCATATTTTAATATTAAACGGGACTTTTTTAAAAACCCTTCGCACGCGGATGACGCGGATCAAAATCGATAACTTTGGATCAACCCCCCCCCCTGCTCTAGCTTGATCCGCAGTTATCCGCGTTATCCGCAAAATCCGTGTGCGATGACTTTAGCTTGTTCGATCCTCTCTGTCATAGCGGAGCTTCATAGCAATGAGCGAGGCGTAGCACGCAATGGAAAAGGTGTTGGCGAGGATCAGCGGCAGGTCGCCGATCATGGAGCCGTAGATGAGCCAGAGCAGCATGCCGAGGCTCAACATGACCAGCTGCCACATGGAAATGTCGCGCGCGTGCCTGGTCTTGTAGGTCTTGTAGACCTGGGGCACCGCCGCCCCGCTGGTGAGGAGCCCGGCGCAAAAGCCCAAGGTGCCGACGAGGGTCATTCGCCCTTCTTCCCTTTGAACTCGGAGCAGGCCCAGTCTATCTGGGAGAGGAGCCCGCGCAGCGAGGAGACCTCGCGCTCGTCTAGTTCGGCGCGGGAGAAAATGCGACGCAGGGTCCGCATCATGTGATCGGGGTTTTGCGGGTTGAGGTAGCCGATCCTCAGGAAGGAGCGCTCCATGTGCTGGTACAGCGGCTCAAGGGAGGCAGACCCGGCAATGTCGCGGGCCTGCTTCACCGGCGCGGGTGCTACGCCTTTGAGAAACTCGTAGCAGAAGATGAGGACCGCTTGGGAGAGGTTCAGGGAACCGAATTCGTCGGCGGTCTCGATGGTGGCTTGCCAGCGGCAAAGGGCGACTTCGTCGGTGGTGAGGCCGCTGTCCTCGCGCCCGAAGACCAGCGCCATGCGGCTTGCCGGCGCACAGGCGGAGAAGCGCTCCACGATCTCCGCCGGGGTGGAGATCTCGTTGCGGTATTTGCCGTGGCGCCTGGTGGTGGCAACGGAGAACTCGCAGTCGGCGATGGCGTCTTCGAGGGAGGTGAAGATCCGGGCAGAGTCGAGGAGATTGCGTGCGGAAACGGCGAACTTGACCGCGTCCAGATGATCGACCTGGCAGGGGTTTACCAGGCGCAGGTCGGAGAGCCCCATGTTCTTCATAGCCCTGCAGACCATGCCTATATTACCGGGACTCTGGGTCCCCACCAAAACGACGGATACTCTTTGCTTCAAATCCATGCAGAACCTTTGTCAGTGGGAATTGTTAAAACTGGGAAGGCGAACACCAGGAGCTGCATTAGACCACAAGAGGGCGGGGTTTTCAACTGCAGAGTCAAAGGCTAAAACCATTGGCAAGGAGGACGTCTGAGGAAATCTGAGAAATCAAAACTGGAGAGAATCATTTTTTGCTTTTCTCGGATTCCTACTCCGTGTCTCCGTGGCTAAGGGTTTTGGAGGTTCCGGAGTTTCATCCTTCTCAGCCTGGCTCTTGCGGGGCGCTGGCGCCACCAGTGAGCGACAAAATGGCTGATCCAGAAACAAAAGACGATGGTGCCCAAGGCGAGGAGCAGGTACGGCTCGTAACGCCCGACATCTTCGATGAAGAGGCCGGCGGCTTTTCCGAACAAGTACCCCGCCATGGAGAAGACGATGGACCAACTGAGCGCGGATGCCAGGTTAAGGTACAAGAAGGACCGGGAGGGGAATGGCGTCATGCCGAGGATGATGGGAAGCACAATTCTGAAACCGTAGGTGTAGCGGGAGATGAAGGCGACGAAGGTGCCGTAACGCTCGATCAGCTTCAGGGCTTTTCTGAATTTCTTGGCTATGGAGGAGAAGAACTTGAGGAGGAAGGGGCCTTTGCGGCGCCCGACATGGAAGTAGAACTGGTCGCCCAAAAAGGACCCGGCAAGGGCGGAGAGCATCACCAGATATATGTTGAGGTACCCCCCGAAGGCGAGGAACCCGGCGAAGATGAGTATCGCCTCCCCTTCGAGGAAGGTCCCCAGAAAGAGCACCCAGTACCCGTGCACCTGCAGGTATTCCTTGAAAAATTCATGCACCGCCGCTCCGTACTACTGTGAGATGGAAGCCGCCCGCCACGCGGGCACAGTTTGAGAGTATAACAAACCCCTCGCCCGGGTCAGTCGCTTCCGCTTCGTTTATCTCACTTGCGGTACACGGGGTTCGCTCCCCTCACCTCTACGGCCGGGCCGTCCTCAAGCTCTTCCAGGTGGCCGCTGTCGTCCTCGTAATCGTTCTCGCCGACAGCCCAGGCGTAAAACTTCTGAGAATCGATCAGCACCGGCTTTTCAGGGATGCCGTACACCCGGTTCTGCATCCCCTCGTCGAAGAGGCCGACGCAGCCATGGGAGGCGGGCTTGCCGGGGAGGTCCCTGGCGTGGATCCAATAGGAGACGTTGTCGGCACCGATGTGGAAACGCATGGCGTTGTCCATCGGGTACTGCGCCGAGCCGTCTTCG
Source organism: Citrifermentans bemidjiense Bem (assembly GCF_000020725.1). NCBI lineage: Bacteria > Pseudomonadati > Thermodesulfobacteriota > Desulfuromonadia > Geobacterales > Geobacteraceae > Citrifermentans > Citrifermentans bemidjiense. The sequence continues at coordinate 3,111,857 of NC_011146.1, forward strand.
GTCTGGTAGAGCGAGGAGGTGTGCTGCCGATCCCGCGCATCGATGCGGTAGAGGCCGACGGGGGTTTCGTGGCCGGTCGCGCCGGTTGCGGCGGGACCGGAGAATTTGAGCTTCCCGTTCTCGTAGGCTCCCATCCACTGCTCGGTCAGGTCGATGAGGATGTATTTTTCGTAACGCTTAGCCTCTTCGTATTGGGCAGGAAGCGGACAGTAGTTTTTTGCCGCGGCCAGGTCCGTGGGAACCTTTATGGTCATGCCCGGGTAGACGTGACGCCGGTCGATCCTGTTGAAGCGGGCGACAGTGGGCCAGTCGGCGCCAAAGAGCGACTCCAGGGTCTCGTTGGGTTTGATGAAGTGCCCCTTCCAAGGGACGTTGGCGAGGCTCGGGTATTCTACTCGGGTGAGGTCTTCCTTGGCCGGGTCGCCGGGGGTAGCGGAGGGTTCGGAGGTAGCGCAGGGTTTATAAACTACGATGGAAAAAGCGACAGCGACGACTACAAAAAACAGTATCTTACGAAACATCTCGACAACTCCCGACCAGAAACGACTAATGGGGCCTACGCCCCATTTCGCCTTCTAATTAACATCTTTAGGTCCCAGGGTCAAGAAAAAGAGCGCGCAGCCATGACCTCTTCCACAGCGCTGTAGGGATCGGTGCTCCTGTCGCGCATGCCGTCGAGTATCTGCTGGTACTTCCCGCTTTCCTTTATGCCGCTGAAGACTGACTCGAAGAGTTCCTCGCGCAGCGTGTCCGCGAAGATCTTGGCATTTCGTTCCTGGATCAGGCGCTGCAGCGCGCCCGACTCCTTGAGGTAGCTGTGGTGCGCCTCGAATTCATCCACCAGTTGGTCGATGCCGAGCCCTTTGGCCGCCTCGGTCTTGATCACGTGCGGCATCCAGTCGCCGGGCTCGGGGTGCTTCATCTCGAGCATCGCGGTCAGTTCGCGCTCAGTCCGCTCGGCGCCGTCCCGGTCCGCCTTGTTGACCACGAAGACGTCCCCGATTTCGAGGATGCCGGCCTTGATCGCCTGGATATCGTCTCCCAGACCCGGGACCATGACCACCACGGTGGTGTGCGCGGTGCTGACGATGTCGACCTCGTCCTGCCCTACCCCGACCGTTTCCACCACGATGACGTCGAGCCCCATCGCGTCCATCACGTTGAGCACGTCCATGGTAGAGCGCGAAAGCCCTCCCAGGGCGCCGCGTGTGGCGAGACTCCTGATGAAGACGCCGGGGTCGTCGGCATGGCGGTTCATGCGGATGCGGTCACCCAGGATGGCGCCGCCGGAAAAAGGGCTGGTCGGGTCGATCGCCACCACACCCACCAGGAGGTCCTTCTTGCGGTAGGCCGCGACTACCTGGTCGACGAGGGTCGACTTGCCGGCGCCAGGCGGGCCGGTGATGCCGATGATATAGGCTTTTCCGGTATGGGGGTAGAGGATCTTCAGTTCGTCGACGGCGCTTTTGAAACGGTCGTCGATATCCCGCATCAGGCGCGCCGCGGCGCGTATCTCGCCATCCAGCACACGTTCGGCAAGGCTCATGTTTCAACTCCAGAATTCATATATGATCGGAGAGGCCTTGCCACACGTTGCCGCAGGGTCTCTCCAGGCTTCTACGCGGGTGCGCCGCGAACTGCCTGTGGGCAAGAATGCGGCGCATGTGACGCAGAACAAAATGCGGAACAGGTCTTAGGCGTGCGGAGTTACGTTGTCGCGCATCCAGGCGACGATGGTCTCGGTCGAGGTACCCGGGGTAAAGACCTCGGCGATGCCGGCAGCCTTGAGGCCCGGGATGTCGTCCTCCGGGATGACGCCGCCCGCCATGAGCACGATGTCGCTCGCCCCTTTTTCCTTCATGATCTCCCTGACCGCCGGCAGCAGCGTGTTGTGGGCGCCGGAGAGGATGGAGAGCGCCACGCAGTCGACGTCTTCCTGGATAGCGGCGGAAACTATCTGTTCGGGAGTCTGGTGCAGCCCGGTGTAGATGACCTCGAAACCGGCATCGCGTAAAGCGCGGGCGATGATCTTGGCTCCCCTGTCATGGCCGTCCAGACCCGGCTTACCTACCAGTACACGTATTCTTCTTTCAGCCATGGCATACCTCCGAATTTATCAGTATTGAAATATAAAGCTACCAAGCTTTTAAAGCGTCACTATTTCTCGATGCCGATCCGCGCCGGCACTCCGGCCTTGTAGTAGTGCTTGACCTCGCGCATCTCGGTTACCAGGTCGGCGGCCTCGATCACGCTTTCGTGGGCATTTCTGCCGGTCAGCACCAGTTCGACATGATGCGGCTTGCCGCGCATGAGATCGAGTACCCCGTCGACGGGGACGAGCCCCATGGAGACCGCACCGTTGATCTCGTCGAGTATCACCAGGTCGTACTCGCCGCTCTGGACAGTCTTCGCCGCCAATTCCAGCGCCTCGGCCGCCAGCTGTTTGTCCTCTTCGTGGGGGTTACCCTTTCTGACCCAGCCCGGGCGCCCGGTCTGGATGATGGTGAGAAACGGCGCCAGGCGCTCGGCGGCCATCTGCTCGCCGTAAGGCCCCCCGCCCTTCATGAACTGGATCATGCAGACCTTAAGCTCACGCCCCGTAGCGCGCAGCGCAAGTCCCAAAGACGCGGTGGTCTTACCCTTGCCGTTGCCGGTATACACCTGAATAAGACCTTGTTCCAGTTTCACAATCACACCTTGACAGAACCGGCAATTCGATTCGACTGACAGAAATGAAGCAGTTTACGGCAACGGCATCGATGCCGCGAGCGCCCCCTACAGCAGGGGTCAGAACTGCCGCAATATAGCAACAGCAAAAGGAGCGTGTCAAGGTGAAAGAACTGAATTAGAACAATGTTTAAGGACGGCAAACCGAAGAGTGCGGGAGAGCGTGCTTTTATTGTTGAGCTTTGAGAATAAGCGGAGGAGGAACCTTCTTTCTCTGCCAGATGCCCGTTGAAGAAAAGAAGATCCAGCCAGTTCAGAAATCGTTCTGGTTCAGGGAGATGAAGAAACTATACCAGTAAAGATGGAAAAGCGAACGGAGTAAAGAGAGGTTGTTACTTCCAGCCTGCTGGATAATGAGGGCTTGACACGGCTAAATCGATCTGCTATTTAATCGGGACACATGGGCGATTAGCTCAGCGGGAGAGCACTGCCTTCACACGGCAGGGGTCACTGGTTCGAACCCAGTATCGCCCACCATGCAAACAGCAAAGGCCAAGTCTTACGACTTGGCCTTTTTTTATTGCTTTCATCTTCCTGCAGCGACGATCATCCATTCTGTACCGTCTCCGTTCTTCTAACCATGGCGATGTTGTCGATGCACGCGTCCAGGTTGTTCCGCACGAAGATGATGGTTTCCAACTGGTTGTCGACCGTGACCAGACGCACCTGGTCAGGTTTTTCGGATACCTTCCCTTTTTTCTTCAGCTGCACTTCGAGAAAACAGTAGTCAAAAGGGTCCGCTTTCTTGGTGTTCGTCCTGTCTCTGTAAGCCATGTCCGACCTCCATTGCCGCTGTGATAGTTTCCGGAAATCACCTGGTTCACCTCGATACGACACTTGAATGGGGGTCCATCTACTTCTTTCGGATTTTTGGGACATGGCTAAGCTACGTATAATTCTTTCTTCAGTATGTGATTGGGAATACACAATCATACTTTTTGTAAGATGAGAGGCAAAAGAAAGGGCCAGGGCACCTTTAACGGCGTACCTGGCCCTTTCCTTTCGCTGGTTATCTCAGTCGCTGCCTAGGCTCCCATTTATCGTTAGAGCCAGTTGTCGGCTGTCATGCAGCGGTTGCCGGTTCTTCCTTCAACTCCCGCTTGCGCTCCAGCCTCAGAATTTGATCCTCAGGCCCACCGTTGCGTTGTGGCTTTCGAACCTCATCTTGGTATCGGCGAAGTTTGCCTCGTCGGTGCGGAAATAGCGGTACCCAAGGTCCAACGACATCTGCCGGTTCAGCGCGACCTCAAGTCCCCCCCCCGCCTGGTAAGCGAGTACTACTTCTTCGTCCGAAGTGTAGAAATCACCGAACTTGTCGTCAAGGTTCAAGATGGCGAATCCGACACCGCCGCCAAGGTACGGCGTGATGGGACCGTTGTTGTGCAGATCGATGAACATGTTCGCCATGAATGCGGTGGCGTTCAGGCTCACGTCTGTATTCGTGAACCTATTCGGGGGGGGAGAGTTATTGAAATAGATGGTGTCGACGTTCCCTTCTTTGTAGGATATCTCGCCTTCGAGGCGCACCGTGCCGAAGTCCATGCCCGCCGTGCCACCAATGTTCAGGCCCGGATCGAAATTGACGGTGTCATTGAAGTCTCCTCCTGCATGGGTCTCGGAAGGAACGGTCACTCCGATGAAACCTGAAAAATACGGACCGGGACGCATGGGAGCTGCAGAGCTGAGATTTGGCATTGCCAGGGCTGCCATGAGCAGCACGGAAGCCACTACTGTTTTTTTCATATCCACCTCCTATTAATGGCGGCCATTCTAGCCGCTATGGTTATTTACATCTAATGACCGCATGCTGTCAAAGCTATTCCAACAGCTCCTCAAGTATCTGGTCCAGGCTCTTTCCCTCATACAGGCTTTCCAGAAGCTTGTGCACGGTGGGTTGTACTCCCTTGTATTGACAGTTTGCCACCAACTGATTCTCAAGAATCTGCAACTGATCTCCAGTCATACTCCCCCCTGTCCATTGAATGTGTACGTAAGTCTGCCAAAGCTCGGCCGACTGTCAATGCAGCCTACTTCGACTTTTCGTTGCGCCTGAACCAGTTCAGTACGGACTCTGGTGACTGCGCACCTTGGAGCTGGTCGACGGAGATTCCCTTATGCAGCAGGTGCACCACCGGAATCCCCCTTACCTTGAAGCGCGCCGACAGCCGCGGGCTCTCGTCGCTGTTGATCTGCACCACCGCCGCCTCTCCCGCCAGAAGTTCCGCCACTTTCCGCACCGCCGGTGCGAATGAGACGCAGTGGGGTCACCAAGGAGCCCAAAACTCCGCGAGCACGGGGGCGCTATACCCCGAGATGAAGGCGTCGAAACTGCCGTTGTTCAACTGCTGGGGATGAAGGTAAAGTGCCGGCAACTTGGCGTGGCAGTTGCCGCACTGCCCGGGGACACCCTCTTTTTCCGCCGGTATGCGGTTCGAGGCCCCGCAGGAGCCGCATTTCACCAGGTATTGTGTCATGGGAACCCTCCTTTTACTGGTCTGGGCGCAACAGCAGTAATTGTACCATCCCAGCTTCAGCCGCCGGAACATCGGAACATTTCCAACGCTCTTTCGTCGTTTCACATTTTGAGAGTTTCTGCTATGGTAGGTGGCTGCTACGCCCTTTCCCGAGGAAAGGGAACCAACGTTCGGAGGTCTTACAAAGAAATGAAGTGCAGAATCCTTTTGCTGCTGCTCGCGGCCACCCTCATGCTAACCGCAGGCGCACACGCGGCTGGTCCCGTGATAAAGGCCACCCCTCCTGCCGCTACCCAGGGAGTCAACGTCCCCATCCTGCTCTACCACCGCTTCGGCCCGACCGTCGCCGATGGCATGACCATCAAGACCAGCGTCTTCGAATCGCACCTGAAGTACCTCAAGGACAACGGCTACACGGTGATACCGCTCCGCAAACTGGTCGACTACTACCTGAAAAAGGGTCCGGCACCGGCGCCCAAATCGGTGGTCATCGTGGAAGACGACGCGCATAAGTCGGTCTACTCCGACATGCTCCCCCTGGCGAAAAAGTACAACGTCCCGGTCACCGTGTTCGTCTACCCCTCCGCCATTTCCAATGCCAAGTACGCGATGACCTGGGACCAGTTGCGCACCCTCCAGAAGAACGGGTTCGACATCCAGTCGCACACCTTCTGGCATCCCAACTTCAGGCATGATAAGAAGAAGATGGCTCCGGCCGAATTCGAGAAGTCGGTGCATACACAGCTCAAGAAATCGAAGGATCGCCTGGAATCGCAGTTGGGGACCAAGATCGACATGCTGGCCTGGCCCTTCGGCATCTATGACGATTACCTCCTGAAGAAGGCGGCCGATGCCGGTTACATCGCCACCTTCACCATCGAGGCTCATCACGCCACTGCCCAGGACAAGGTGAACAAGCTCCCGCGCTACCTGCTGATCAACGCGGACCAGGGGAAAGCGTTCGCTCAGATCGTGGAAGGGAAGGCTCCCAAGAGAAACCTCGTCTACTAGGAAAGGTTACACGGGGGCGGCTACCTCACCGCGCGAGTTGTCGCGGTAGGTAAGCCGCTCCCATTTTTTTCTCGGACAACGGCGGCAGGTCAGCCGGGAGATCTAGAAGATGGCAGAAAACCAGGACAACAGTAAGAAGCACCCCTGCGCCGACTGCACCTTCTGCCAATGGTGCTCGGACGATCGCTGCAGGATGTGCAGGGGGAAGAAGGGGGGCGGTAAAAAGCTCTCCAGCGCCGAGCAGATCGCCCTGTACGAATCACTCAACCCTTCCGAAAAGAAATAGGCGACGCCAACGAAAAAAAAGGGGGACAGGCAACTTTTTTTATCAAAAAAGTAGCCTGTCCCCTTTTCCATCCTTTCCCACATTAGCCCCCGCCACTGTTAAATCCCTCAAGTAGCAGAGTCGATCACCGAAAAGATAGTAGGTCAGATGTCCGTGCCCTGACGCACCTGGACCTTTTTGACCCGGGCGCGCTGTTTGGCGCCGGTAAGGAAACGGTGGAGGTGGAAGAGGTATTTCACCGTCACCACTTTGTGAAAGTAGGACTGGGTGAGGCCGTAGAAGAGTTTGCGCAACTTGGAGGGGGTGTTGCTCCCGAGAAGGAGCGGGCAGTAGTCGGAAAGCTCGACGGTGACGCGGAGCCCGTCGGGACGGGTTTGCGCCAAGAGGGAAAACATCCCCCTGCCGCACTCCCCCGCCTGCACCAGGAAGCCGCCGTTGATATAGAGATGAACCGCTTCCAGCTCCCCGTCAGCCTCGTACCTTGCGGGCTCGAAGGAAAGAAGCGCGAAGCGCGTCGACATGACCCGGAAATGGACCCCGTCGATGCTTACGGCGGGACGAACCAGCCCGAGGGTGTAGCGCCTGATCGACTTGAAGTACTGCTCCAGCAACAGCTTCGCGCAGACACGGGAACCGGCCGGGAGAGACAGGTCCACCCACTGCACCGAGAACACCGACGCGTCAGGGAGCAGGATCTGCTGGCAGGCGATCTGCAGCTCGTCTTCTTCGGGCTTTGACATCACACGCTCCGGTAGGGACTATGAAACTGCCGTCTAACATAACACGCAGTGCTGCCGGTCGCCACAGATAGACAGACGCATGCGCAATAAAGGGAGAGATCAATGGAAATGGTCGAATGGTCAGAAAGCATGAGCGTGGGAATCGCCAAGATCGACGAGCAGCACTGCAGGCTGATCCAGATGATGGGCGAACTCGATGCCGCCATAAGGGAGAAAGCCGGCGAGGAGATGGTCGAGGACATCCTCACCAACCTGTTCAACTATGCCCAGGTTCATTTCGCGGTCGAGGAAGAGCTCTTCAGGAAGCATAAGTACCCCGAAATGGCCCTGCACGAACTGGAGCACCAGAGGTTCATCGCCAAAGCCTTCGCCTTCAAGGAAAAGCTCGATGCGCGGAAGCCGGGGCTCTCGCTGGAACTTTTGACGTTTTTGTCCAGTTGGGTATTAAACCATATCGAACTGACCGACAAGCGCTACTGCAAGCACCTGCACGGCTGCGGGGTGAGCTGATACGGCGCGCTTCCCGCGGCTCTACCCCTTTACGCAGATCGCGTACTTGAGATAGCGCCCCTCCGGGAAAGTGACCGGGTACGGGAAGTCCTCCGGCTGACCCGATAGCGACACCACCTGCAACGTCCCCCCCGCCTGAAGCGCGCCGCGGCGCAATTCCTTCAGGTAATCGGCAAGATCCACCTTCTGATGGTTCGAGGAAGCGATCAGCAACCCTCCCCCTTTCAACAATTTCATAGCGGCGGCAACCAGGTCAGCGGTCCCGCCGCGCGTGGTGAAGCGGCTCTTGGACGTGGTGGAAAAAGACGGCGGGTCCATGAGAACCACGTCGTAGCATTTCTTTTGCCGCGCCAGATCGTCGAGCACGGTCAGGCAGTCCCCAACCAGGAACTCGTGCCGTTTGGGGTTCAGCCGGTTGACGCTGAAGTTGGAGCGGGCCTGTTCCATGTAGCCGGGCGAAGCGTCGACGCTGGTGACAAGGCTTGCGCCTGCCGCTGCTGCGGCGACGGAGAAGGCGCCGGTATAGCTGAAGAGGTTCAAAAAGCGCTTCCCCTGCACCCGCGCCATCAGGTCGCGCCGGTTCTTGCGCTGGTCGAGGAACAACCCGGTGTTAAGGCCGCGCTCCAGGCTCACCTGGAAGCTGAGCCCGTTCTCCAGCACCACGAGCGGTTCCGGAGCGGGTTTGCCCGAGAGGAGCTGCCCGTATTTCTTCCCCTCCCCACCCGATTCCAGCTCCCGGGTGTTCTGGGGGCGGCTCTTCTCGTAGATCCCGGCCGGCTCCAGCAACTCATCGAGCGCCTGGGTTACCAGCTTCAGGTGCCTGCGCCAACCGGAGCAGTAGATCTGCACCATCAGGTAATCACCGTAGTGATCTACCGTGATCCCGGGAAGGAGGTCCCCCTCGCCGTTGACCAGACGATAGGCGTCGGTGTCGACGAGCCCGGCATGGTCTCTTCGCATCGCTATCGCCCTTTGCAGCCGCTCCTTCACCCAGCCCCGGTCCAGGCGCATCCGTTCCCGCGACAGCACCCGCGCGACGATCCGGTCCTTGGGATCCAATAGCGCCTGGGCCAGGAAGCGCCCCGAAGGGTCCACCAGTTCCACCAGGTCGCCGGTCTCGCCCGCCGGCCACTTTTTGGTGTAGCTGTCGGCGATGATCCAGGGGTGCCCGAGCTCAATCATCCGTACCGATTCCGGCCCAACCGTGCATGCTTTCGACATCTTATCCTCTGAAAAACTCAAAAAAGCTAAGGGGCATCGCACGCGGAAGACGCGGATCAATCAAAACCACCTGCTCTGGCTTAATCTGCCGTTATCCGCTAAATCCGTGTGCGATGCCGTTGGCTGTATGAAAACTGAAAAAGGGCCGACCCCCCTGAAGGAGAGCCCGCCCCTTGCTCTAAAGGGGACAGGCTACTTTTTTCGGGAAAAAAGTAGCCTGTCCCCCTTTTATGCCGTCCCTTTTTTAGTGAACCTGGCCGGTACCTGCCGCCTGCTGCGCTGCCGCAATCGCCGCAGCCCTCGCCTGCTCCAGCGCTTCCATCTCCTTCAGCTTCTCGCCCAGCCAGTAGTGCAGCTCGCGCGCGGTGTTGTAGTTCACTACCACGCCGTTGATGACCTGGCGCACCAGGCTCCGCGTAAGATCAGACGGCTCGACCTCGGTCTCGGGGCCGATGGTGCCGGCCTGGGTGATCTCGTGGGTGATGGCGTTCGGGAGCGGCTGGCGCTCCAGGTAGAAGTTCATCACCAGTTCGCCGCGCGGGGAGATGCCGCCGTGGGCGCCGTTCACGTAGACGGGGTTGTAGTCGTATTGGAAAATGTATTTAAAGGTCATTTCGTTTTTCTTGTTGTTGGACATGGTGCTCTCCTTTTCAATGGGCATTGTAAAACTGCATGCGCTTTATAGCATGGAGCGGCGGCCCAGGCAAACAAGAATCTAACCCGAGCTTAATCTTGGCTCTCTAAATTTCAGGCATGATGCGTTTTGGAGAGGTAGTAGTCGTAATCCCCCTCGTAGAGCCTCATCTCGCCGTGGTCCACCTCGATGACGCGGTCCACCAAAAGACGCAGGAAGTGGCGGTCGTGGCTGACGAGGATGACGGTCCCGGCGAAGTTGTCCAGGGCGTTCAGTAGTATCTCGCGCGACCGTATGTCGAGGTGGTTGGTCGGCTCGTCCAGGACCAGGAAGTTGACCGGCCGGGCCAGGAGCGTGGCCAACACCACTCGGCTCTTCTCGCCGCCGGAGAGGTTCTCGATCCTCTTGTCCACGTCGTCCCCCTGGAACAGGAAGGAGCCTAGCAGGTTGCGGATCACGCCGATGGTCGCAAGCGGTATCACGTCCTGCACCGTTTCGAAGATGGTCTTCTTGGGATCGAGGATCTCCATGGCGTGCTGGCTGAAGTAGCCAAGCTCCACGTTCGCCCCGAGCGCCACGCTCCCCTGGCTCGGATCGGTCTCGCCGGCGAGCACCTTAAGGAAGGTGGATTTCCCCGCGCCGTTCACGCCGACCACCGCGATCTTGCTGAGCCTTTTGACGACCCCGGTGACGCCGGAGAAGATCGGCTGCAGGCTCCCGTCCGGCTGTTCCCAGCTCTTTCCCAGCCCATCCATGACCACCACGTCGTCGCCGCTTCTGGGGGGTGCGGCGAACTCGAAGCGGACCACCCGCTCCTCGGGCGGAATCTCGATGCGCTCGATCTTCTCGATCTTCTTCACCCGGGACTGCACCTGGGCCGCGTGGGAGGCGCGGGCAGCGAAACGGGCGATGAATTCCTCCTCCTTGGCGAGCATCTCCTGCTGGCGCTTGTGGCTCGCGATCAGCTGCTCGCGGCGGATGTCGCGCTCCTTTTCGTAGAAGTCGTAGTTGCCGCCGTAGGTGGTTACCGTCTTGTTGGCCACCTCGATGACGCGGGTCACCACGCGGTTCATGAAATCGCGGTCGTGGCTGGTCATCAGCAGCGCCCCGGTGAATTCATTGGCAAGCCACTCTTCGAGCCAGATGATCGATTCGACGTCCAGGTGGTTGGTCGGCTCGTCCAGAAGCAATACGTCGGGCTGCAGCGTGAGGATGCCGGCAAGCGCCACGCGCATGCGCCAACCGCCGGAGAACGATTCGACCGGGTTATGGAAGCGGTCCGGCCCGATACCCAGGCCGGTCAGCACCTCCTGGGCGCGCGAATCGAGATCGTACCCTCCCCGGTGCTCGAACTCCTCCATCGCGGAGCCGTAGCGCTCCAAAAGCGACGCCATGTCGTCGTCGGACATGGGGAGCCCCATCTGCTCTTCCATCTGCTTCAGTTCGGCGGCAAGGCGCACCGTCTCGGCAGAAACCGCCATCACCTCCTGCAGCGCGGATCTCCCGCGCATGTCGCCTATGTCCTGCGAGAAGTAGCCGATGGTGGTCTTCTTGGCCAGCGTCATCTCGCCGGCGTCCACCTCCTCTTCGCCGGTGACGATGCGAAAGAGCGTGGTCTTCCCTGCGCCGTTGGGGCCGACAAGGCCGGTCCGGGTGCCTGGGAGTATCTGGAAGCTCGCCTCGCGGAAGAGTACCTGCGAGCCGTGCTGCTTGGTGATGTTGGACAGATGGATCATGAATGCTCCTGGAGTTTGATCTTAACTGGCCAGCGTTAGCATGAAGAGTGTGCCAGTGACAACTTAATTTTTATCAAGGGAGCGATTGGGGCGGGTAACGAAGGGGTGCAACGATTTCGTCTTTTGGCGTAAAGATCGCACAGCAGGTGTTCAAAAGACGCACAGCCTGTATGAAGTTCAAGCGGAGGGAGATGCGAAGCGGACGGGATGCTCCGAAGATAATCTTTAATGATTACAGGAGAGGCCAGATCATTAATGAGAAAAAATGCGGCACCACAAGGGTTTCGGCTCCCTTCCTGCTACATAAGGACAAGGCAGCGTAAACACGAAACCAGGGGGTAATGCATGAACATGTTCACCGCGATGATGGCTACCGTCACCTTGACCATGACTGCTGTTATGGCGCCAAGGATTTACCTGTCATGGCTCATGGCTGAGGAGCGCTGCCTTGAGGGAGAGATCGAGGAACTGCATGCGTTGCTGGCCGAGCAAAACGATTGGGTCAAGCGTCACTTCGGTTGCGGCGCAGCCGCTGTGGCCATGATCTGGATGGTGAAGACGTCCCAGCACGACCTGGAGGTCCCCGCCTCGATGGCAGTCGCGCTGGGGGCGTATGCGGTCATCTCGATGACGTTCGCCGTTTTGGAATCGCTGGTGGCCCAAAAGATAGCGACCTTCCTGCAGACGGTACCGATCCGGGTAGAGGTACGCGAAGAGAACTAGTGGTAGCACTTAGGCCTAGCGCCGCCTGAGGAAGAGCTCCACCGCAACCCTCAACAGGTTCGCCAGGTAGATGCAAAGGAACATGATGACGGCGAGATTGACGAAACGGGTCCAGATGGGATCGGGAACCGTCGTCACCCTGCCGAAGTTGTTGAAGAGGTACCATCCGCAGAGGATGACGCCTATGGCCGCGCCCCCGATGACGAAGGGGCGCCTGAGTTTGGAAACCGTCTTTTCCTGCTGCAAAACAGAACCTCCTTTTTTGGGCAGAGGGGCAAGGGGGACAGGCACCTGGCGGAGCCAGTCCCCTGTGGGCAGGGGGAGGGCACCTGGCGGAGCCAGTCCCCTAGCGGTATTCCCTCTCCCCGAACAGCGCCGAGCCTACGCGCACCAGAGTCGCCCCCTCTTCTATGGCGGCCTCGAAATCGCCCGACATTCCCATCGACAGTTCAAGCATCGAGACGCCAGGTATGGCGGCAGCCTCCAGCTTCCGGGCCAGCTCTCTTAGTTCCCGGAAATAGGGGCGCGCCCCCTCGGGGTCGTCGAAGAAGGGGGGCATGGTCATGAGCCCCACGACGCGCAGGTTGGAGAGCTTGGCCACGTCGCGCACCAGTTGGAACAGCTCATCGCTGCTGGTCCCCCCCTTGGTCTCCTCTTGGGAGATGTTGACCTGGATCAGCACCTCGCAGACCTTTCCCAAGGCCCCCCACTGGCGGTCGATTTCGGCGGCGAGCGACAGGCGGTCCACCGAGTGGATCAGGTCGACCATCCCCGCTATCTGGCGCACCTTGTTGCTCTGCAGGTTGCCGATGAAGTGCCAGGAAATCTCCGGCGGCAGCTCGCCCTTTTTCCCCACCAGCTCCTGCACGTAGTTCTCGCCGAAGATCTGCTGCCCGCAGGCGAAAGCTTCCTCGATCGCCGCGGCAGGCTTGGTCTTGGAGACCGCGACCAGCCGGACCGCATCCGGTTCCCTCCCGGCCCTGAGCGCCGCCTGCCTGATTCGCTCCCTGATTTTCCCCAGGTTCTCAGCTACCGACATGCACCCTCCCTAGTTCCCCAGGGCCCCTATCACCCTCAGCGCGTCCACCACCTCGCAAAGCGGCAGGCCGACCACGTTGGTGTAAGAGCCCTCTATCTTCTGCACCATGTGCGCAGCACCCCCCTGGATGGCGTAGGCGCCGGCCTTGTCGAAGGGGCAGCCGGTGGCAATGTAGTCCAGGATCTCCTCGTCGCGCAGCTTTTTGAAAAACACCTTGGTCCTGATGGCCTCGACCACAGCCCCCTTGCGCTCCCGGTCGTAGATGGCGAAACCGGTGACCACCTCGTGCGGCACGCCGGAGAGCTTGTTCAGCATGCGCTTAGCATCGGCGGCGTCCTTGGGTTTCCCCATGATCTCGCCGTCGCAAAGAACGATGGTGTCGGCGCCGAGGAAGAACCTCCCTTCGGCAAGTTCCGCCGCGGCGCGGGCCTTTCCTTCAGCGAGCCTTTGCACGTGATCGACCGGTTCCTCCCCGGGGAAGGGCTCTTCGTTTATGTCCGCCGGGACCACCCGGAACTGGATCCCCGCCGACTCCAAAAGCTCGCTCCGCCTGGGCGACGCCGAGGCGAGTACGATGCTGCTGTTTTTCATTCTTTTCTCCTTATTTCGCCTTGTCCCTGCCGCGGCATTTGCGGCACATCAGGACGAAGAGCGAGGTGGCCACCAGGATGACCATCCCCAAGGCGATATTCCAGTAGCTATCCTCCCACGCCCCGTAAACGAGGGAGGCTAGGGCCATGACAAAGGCGAACGCCTCAAGTGAGATAAGGCGCCCGATGACGCTGATCTCCTGCTGTGTCTTCTCCTTGTCTCCTTGCATGCCTACCTCCCGCCCGAAAGGGCTTGCCGAGGTGAACGATCAGGACAACTCCGGGAGCCACTTCTCCAACGTTTCCAGGCCCCGCTGCGCCAAAAGCCCGCGTTTTTCTTTCTTCTTGACCCGCCCGGGAAGGGAGGGGAAAAGGCCGTAGTTGACGTTCATGGGCTGGAAGTGCCCGGCCTCGGTGTTGGTGATGTGCCGCGCCAGCGCGCCGATGGCGGTTTCCGCCGGGGGGACTACCAGCCCCTCCCCCTGGGCGAGCCTCGCCGCGTTGACGCCGGCCACGAAGCCGCTGGAGGCGGACTCCACGTACCCCTCTACTCCGGTGATCTGGCCGGCGAAGAAGATCCTTTGGTCGCTCTTCAGCTGGCAAGTCGCCATAAGCAGTTCCGGCGCGTTGATGAAGGTATTCCTGTGCATGGAGCCGAGCCTCAAGAACTGGGCGTTCTCTAGCCCCGGGATCATCCGGAAGATCCGCTTTTGCTCGGGCCAGGTGAGCTTCGTCTGGAAGCCGACCAGGTTGTACATGGTCGCCTCGCGGTTTTCCTGGCGCAGCTGGATCACCGCGTGCGGCTCCACCCCCACCCTGGGATCGACGAGCCCCACCGGCTTCATCGGACCGAAGCGGAGCGTCTCCGGCCCACGGCTCGCCATCTCCTCGATAGGCATGCACCCCTCGAAATGGACCACCTTCTCGAAGCTCTTCGGCTCCACCTTCTCGGCAGCGACGATCTCGCGCACGAAGGCCTGGTACTGCTCCTCGTCCATGGGGCAGTTGAGATAGTCGTCGCCGTCCCCTTTGCCGTAGCGCGAGGCGCGGAAGGCCTTGTCGTAGTCGATGGAATCGGCCGCGACGATGGGGGCGATGGCATCGTAAAAATAAAGGTAGCTACCCGCGAGGCGCCCAATCTCTTCGGCCAGGAGGCCGGAGGTCAAGGGGCCGGAGGCGAGCACCACGATCCCCTCTTCCGGGATGCGCGTCACCTCTTCCCGGACCACCTCGATGAGCGGGTGACTCTCGATGCGGGAGGTGATGTACTGCGAGAAGAGGTCGCGGTCGACGGCGAGCGCCCCCCCTGCGGGGACCTTGGTCGCCTCGGCCCCCTCCATGAAGAGCGACTGCAAGCGGCGCAGCTCTTCCTTCAGAAGACCTACCGCGTTCTCCAGGGAGTCCCCGCGCAGCGAGTTGGAGCAGACCAGCTCGCTCAGCCCTGGAAGGTGGTGCGCCTCGCTGTAGCAGTTTGGCTTCATCTCGAAAAGGCGCACCTTCACGCCGCGCTTGGCCGCCTGCCAGGCGGCCTCGCAACCGGCGAGACCTCCGCCTATTACCGTTATTTCCTGCGTCATCGTTTCTCCTGAAAAAACTGCTTAGGCAAAGCCCCCTTCCCCCTTTTCTTGGGAGAGGGTGTGTCGTCTGGGGCAAATCCCCCCTGTCCCCCCTTCGCAAAGGGGGGGACGCGGTAGCCTTGCCTAGTACTTCGAGGGACACGTCTCTGGCTCCCCGGAATATCCCTTAAAAACCAAAGCGGGGTCCTAAGACCCCGCATCATGGTAGCACCTATAAACCTGCCCAGCCCGCTCTAGGACTGGTTGCTCTTGTAGTCGCACCCTTCTTTCGGGCACTTGAGGAACTCGCCTTCGCGCTTGTAGACCTTCTTGATCAAAAGCGGGAAGCCGCACTTGGGGCAGGGCTGCTGCACCGGGAGATCCCACAGGGCGAACTTGCACTCGGGATAGCGGTTGCAGGAGTAGAAGAGCTTGCCGAAACGGGACTTCTTCTCGATCAGCTCACCCTTGCCGCATTCGGCGCAGGTGATCCCGGTCCCCTTGGGCTTCACCAAGGGCTGGATGTTCTTGCAGTTGGGGTAGGCGGAGCAGGCCAAGTACTTGCCGAAACGCCCGTCTTTGATCAGCATGTGGCTACCGCACTTGTCGCAGATTTCCTCGGAAACCACCGGTTCGACCACCTCGCCCGTCTCCTTGTCCAAGGGACGGATGTAACGGCATTCGGGATAGCCGGTGCAGGCGTAGAACTTGCCGAACTTGCCGAGCTTCACCACCAGGGGCTTGCCGCACTCGGGGCAGACCTCGTTGGTCGCCTCGGTGGTGAGGTCGGACTTGTTCACCTCACCTTCCTTCAACTTCAGAAGGTTGATGAAGGGACCCCAGAACTCGTGCAGGAGCGGGCGCCACTGCTTCTCGCCGCGCGAGACCATGTCGAGTTCTTCTTCCAGGTTCGCGGTGAAGTTGTAGTCGACGTACTGGGTGAAGTGGTTGGTCAAAAGGTCGGAGACCACCATCCCCACGTCCTCGGGGAAGAAGCGCTTCTTGTCGAGACGCGCGTACTTCCTCTCGGTAAGGGTGTTCATGATGGAGGCGTAGGTGGACGGGCGCCCGATGCCGTACTCCTCCAGGGTCTTCACCAGGCTCGCCTCGGTGTAGCGCGGCGGGGGCTGGGTGAAGTGCCGCTCGGGGAGGAGCTGCTGCAGCTTGAGGATGTCCCCCTCGGCCAGCGGCGGAAGCAGGCCTTCCTTCTCCTTGTCCTCCGTCTCGTCGTCGACCCCCTCGATGTAGAGCTTCATGAAGCCGGCGAAGCGGATCACGGTGCCGGCGACCCGGAAGCGGAAACCCTCTCCCGCGCCGATGTCGACCGAGGTCTGGTCCAGGAGCGCCTCGGCCATCTGGCAGGCGACGGTCCTCTTCCAGATCAGGTCGTAGAGCTTGAACTGGTCGGAGCTTAAGAACTTCTTCAGCTCGATCGGGGTCTTGGCGATGTAGGTCGGGCGGACCGCCTCGTGCGCTTCCTGGGCGTTTTTGGACTTGTTCTTGAAGAAGCGCGGCTTCTCCAGCGCGTATTCCTTGCCGTAGAGCGAGGTAATCACCGACTTGGCCTCTTCCAGCGCCACGTTGGAAAGGGCGACGGAGTCGGTACGCATGTAGGTGATGAGACCGACGGCCCCTTCGCCGACGTCGATACCCTCATAGAGTTTTTGCGCCGTGGACATGGTCTTCTTGGCGGAGAAGCCCAATTTGCGCGCCGCCTCCTGCTGCAAGGTGGAGGTGGTGAAAGGTGGAGAAGGCTGGCGCTTTCTCTCGCTCTTGGTGACCTTGTCGACCCGGTACTCCGGGTGCGCGGGTTTATCGACCACCAGCGGCGTTCCCTTCTCGTCCCCTTCCTGCGTCGGGAATTCCTTTCCCCCGAGCTTGGCGAAGTGCCGGAAGGCGGTTTCCTGGTCCGGGATGTCGAACTTGCCGAGCTTCTTCCCCTCGGCCTCCACCAGCGTCGCCGTGAGCCCCTGCTTCTTGGCGGTCTCAAGCTTCGCGGCGATGGTCCAGTATTCCTGCTCCTTGAAGGCCTGGATCTCCTTCTCGCGCTCGCAGATGAGCCTCAGGGCGACGGACTGCACGCGCCCCGCGGAAAGGCCGTAGCGGATCTTCTTCCAAAGAAACGGGGAGAGGGTGAAGCCGACCAGGTAATCGAGGATGGAGCGGGCCTGCTGGGCGTCGACCAAGTCAAGGGCGATGTCGCGGGGATTCTCCACCGCATGCACGATGGCGTCCTTGGTGATCTCGTGGAAGACCACCCGCTTGATCTCGAACGGGAGCTTCTTCTTCCCGTCCAGGCCGAGCGCGGCCAAAAGGTGCCAGGAGATCGCCTCCCCTTCGCGGTCGGGGTCTGTCGCCAGGAGGAGCGAGGAGATCCCCTTCATCTCCTTCTTGATGGCGTCGATGTGCTTTTTGCTCTCGGGGAGGACGGCGTACTTCGGCTCGAAGTCGTGCTCCGTGTCCACCGACCCCTGCTTGCTGGGGAGGGCGCGCACGTGACCGAACGAGGCCAGGACCTTGTAGTCGTGGCCGAGGAATTTTTCAATGGTCTTCGCCTTGGCGGGAGACTCAACGATGACGAGATTCTGAGACATGTGTCCACCTAGTATGGATTTTACGCCTTTGGGGGCAACGCCTCACGCAACTGCGAAGCGCTTGCCCGGGAGTTGGACTATGGCTCCCTTCATTTCCAAGCGAAGTAAAGTAGCGGAAACCTCGCTTGCTGTCAACGCGCTCTGCACGATGATGTCGTCGATCTGCAGCGCCCCCTGGCAAATGAGGGCGTAAAGCTCCGCCTCCTGCGGGTTGAGCTCGAAGCTCGAGGGCTTCGGGAGGGGAAGGTTGGCCTGCGGCTCCAGGCCGAGCTCCTCCAGGATATCCTCCACCCGCTCCACGAGCTTGGCCCCTTCCTTGATCAGGCCGTTAACGCCCCTGCTGCCGCTCACCGAGACGTTGCCGGGAACGGCGAAGACCTCGCGCCCCTGCTCCAGCGCGTAATGCGCCGTGATCAGCGAACCGCTCGCCTCCCCCGCCTCCACTACCAGCACGCCGCGCGACAGCGCGCTGATGATCCTGTTGCGGCGGGGGAAGTTCTCAGCCTGGGGCGGGGTCCCCATGGGGAATTCGCTGATGAGCGCCCCGCTCTCGGCAAGAGCCTGGTAGAGCGCCCCGTTCTCCGGCGGGTAGACCAGGTCGATGCCGCAACCAAGTACGGCGACGCTGCGGCCGCCTGCCTTGAGCGCTCCCCAGTGCGCCGCCGTGTCTATGCCGCGCGCCATCCCTGAGACGACGGTGACTCCCTGCAGCGCCAGGTCGCGCGCAAGTCTCGTCGCGGTGCAGAGGCCGTACTGCGAAGCCCGCCTGGAACCGACCATGGCGACTGCGGTTTCGCTGCCGGAAAGCGCCCCTTTGAGATAAAAATACGGGGGCGGGTCCGGGATCTCCATCAAAAGGCGAGGGTAGCGATCGGACAGGATGTCGATGACGTCGACGCCCAAGGCCCGCACCTTCTCGCATTCGCTAGACGCCTGGTGAGCGTAGTCGTGTCCGGCGATGGAGGTCGCGGCCTGCGGGCTCACTCCCCTGACCTCCGAGAGCTCCTGCGGGGAAGCCTCGAGCACGCGCTCCGGCGTCCCGAAGCGGGACAAAAGCCGCAGGAAGGTGACGTTTCCCACTAGCGGCGCCGACTTGAGCGCGAACCAGTAGTAGTGATCCATGGGGTTACCCCCTTTGGCCAGCTACCTGTTTTTTCGCATCTCCACCCTGTCGCCACGGTACACGGTGTCGACGCTCTTGACGATGACGGCTGTGGAACTGTTGAGACCGGTGGAGACCACTACCAGGGCGCCGACCACCTCGACCGGGAGCTTTTCGATGCGGGTGTTGGCGTAACGCTGGTCCGGCGTGACGTCGCGCACGATGTAGAACATGTTGCCGGGTTGAGCGCCCTGTGCCTTCCCGAGGTCCAGGAAGACCACGTCGTTCACCGCTATGGCAGTGTTCCCGGTCTGGGTCTGGACGATGTAGCCGACAAGGTCGCGGTCCGAGGACTTAAGCGGCACCGTCACCTTCCGGTCACGGTAAGGAAGCAGGAAGGAACCGGCGCTTATCTCCTGGTAAGACTTGGTGATGATCGCCTTGGAAGCCTTTTCCTCCACCTCGGAGAGTTGCAGCTCGCCAAGCGGCATGACCTGCTGCCCGAGGATGACGTTGGTGAGAGGATGGCTTACCGCCCCTATTTTCTTGAAGATCGAGTAGCGGTCGCCGGCGCTGGCGCCTTGGTCGAGGCCGAGGTCGGTGTAGACGATGTCGTCGGTTCCCGCCATCTCCCGGTTCTGATGCAGCGAGATGATCAACCCCGCCGGGTTTGCCCCATTCTCCAGCAGGAACCCTTCGCTCCCCGTGGTATTGAAGACCGCTGCCTGCGGGGCCTCTTCGCGCGCCGCCTCAGCCGCGGGCGCCTGCTTCGAGGCGGACGCACCCGGCGCCGGTTCGATCTCGATCCGGTCGCTGTAGATGCGCAGCCGCTGCCCGGGATAGATGAAATGGGGGTTGCCGATGGCCTGATTGTTGGCCCAGAGGTTGGGCCAATAGTAGGGGTCTTTCAGGAAGCGCTGCGAGAGTCCCCAGAGGGTGTCCCCGGGAACGATGGTGTAAATGGTGGGTTGTTCCTGTTCCGCTGCCGCAAGCTGCGCGGTGCCGGCCAGGCACAGAAAGAGCAGTGCCAGAGAGAAGATTCTTTTCATACGCTCCTTAAGGGGTCCCGTAGGGCCGCCCTCCTCCGAAGTACAAAGCTTCATGGCTACCAGTTACAACTGCGGAAATACCGTTCATTAGTTTTTTGAGCCTCCCATGAGGAAAAACCGGAAGGGGGCGGCTCGCGAAACCGCATGCAGCGGGGGCTCACAGATTAGAACCATAGGCTACTTCATCTTAATGCCCCAAAAAAATTTAACATAATTAAAGCCTTTTGCCCATCAATGTCAAGGGGAAAGCGCCTATTCGGGGGTTCATTATCGGTCCGGTATGTGCTACGGTGTGCCGTTGCCGCGGGGCGGCGAAACCGGCGCCACACGAGCGCAGGAGCAAAGGAGCTGAGCTTGACGGGAAAGAATAGGGAGAAAACAGCAGGGGAAACGGCGGCGGCGCTTGCCGGCTTGGGGCGGAAGCAGCGCCAGGGACGGGTAAAGCCCGAGCTTTTGGCGCCTGCGGGGAACATGGAGAAACTGAAGGTCGCCATCCGCTATGGCGCCGACGCGGTGTACCTGGGGGGGAAATCGTTTGGCCTTAGAAACCTGGCCGGCAACTTCAGCCTCCCCGAACTCTCGCACGCAGTCGACTACGCGCACCGGCACGGCGTCAAGGTGTACCTGACCGTCAACGCCTTTGCCGACAACGGCGATTTGATCGAGCTGGAACGCTACCTGGACGAGATCCGCGAGATCCCCTTCGACGCCCTCATCGCCGCCGACCCCGGCGTCGTGGCGCTGATAGCCGAGCGCTGCCCAGGCCGCGACATACACCTTTCCACCCAGGCCAACACCACCAACTGGCGCTCCGCCCGCTTCTGGCAGGCCCAGGGTGTGAAGCGGGTGAATCTCGCCCGCGAGATGTCGCTGGAGCAGATCGCCGAGACGGCGGGGATGTGCAACGAGATCGAGCTCGAAGTCTTCGTCCACGGCGCCATGTGCATCTCGTATTCGGGGCGCTGCCTCCTCTCCCTGGCCATGACCGGCAGGGATGCCAACAAGGGGGAGTGCACCCAGCCCTGCCGTTGGAACTACGCCATCGTAGAGGAGAGCCGTCCCGGGGAGTATTTCCCCATCCACGAGGACGAAAGCGGCAGCTTCATCTTCAACTCGAAGGATCTCTGCCTGATCGAGCACCTTCCCGAGCTGGTGGAGAGCGGCGTCCACTCCCTTAAGATAGAGGGGAGGATGAAAGGGATCTACTACGCGGCCAGCGTGATCCGCATCTACCGCGAGGCGCTGGACAGCTATTGGGAGAACCCGCAAGAATACCGGCTGAACCCGGCGTGGCTGGAGGAGCTGAGCAAGATCAGCCACCGCGGGTACACCACCGGATTTTTGTTGGGCAAGCCGCGCGACGTGGACCACGAGTACCTCTCGCGTTACGTGAGGAACTTCGAGTTTGTGGCGCTGGTCGAGGGGGAGGCGCCGCGTGGAGGGACCCTGGTTGCGGTGAGGAACAGGCTGCAGTTGGGCGACGCCCTGGAGCTCATCGGTCAGGGGACGAGTTTCACTCGGTTCGTTTTGCAGTCGATGGAAGACGAGGACGGCGTCCCGCTCCAGGTAGCGCACCCAAACCAGCGGGTAGTCCTGAAAGAACTCACCGGAGCCGGGGAATACGATTTGATCAGAAGAGAAAAACCCGAGAAAACCAAAAGACTAAACCATTAACAAGGAGAAAATCTGAGGACATCTGAGACCCCAAAGGCTTTGAGTTAAAACTAAAAACTTAAAAGCTGAAACCTAAAACCTTTAGCCACGGAGAAAATCTGAGAACATCAAAGACTTCTTTTGGGAAAAACAGAACCAACCGCTAAGTTTTTTAACCGTAATGTCTTGGTTTTCTCAGATTTTCTCCGTGGCTAATGGTTTTGGCTTTGCCTTTCCCAGAGAAAGTTTTTGACTCTCTCCGGTTTTGCCTTTCTCAGAACTCCTCAGAAGTTCTCCTTGTGAGCGGTTTTGGTTTTTGACTCTCTCAGATTTTCTCCGTGGCTAATGGTTTTGGTTTTGCCTTTCCCAGAAAAAGTTTTTGACTCTCTCCGGTTTTGCCTTTCTCAGAAGTCCTCAGAAGTTCTCCTTGTGAGCGGTTTTGGTTTTTGACTCTCTCAGATTTTCTCCGTGGCTAAATGGTTTAGCCGTTCTCGGGTTTCTCAGTTCCATACCACCATGTTCTTCCCGCTGTTCTTCGCCTTGTAGAGGAGCTGGTCGGCGAAGTCCAAAAGTTCCGGCGCGTCCATCCCGTCCCTGGGATAGGCGGCTACGCCGATGCTGATGGTCACCTTCCCCAAGGGCTGGGTCTCCCCGCCGGGGAACGGGTGCTCCGCGACCCTGCGCCTGAGTTCCTCCGCCACGCCCAGCGCCGCCTCCTTGGGCGTCTCCGGGAGCAGCAGCACGAACTCCTCTCCGCCGTAGCGCGCAGCCGTGTCGCAGATCCGCAGGTGCGTCGTCATGAGCTGCGCCAGGGTCTTCAAAAGCGCGTCCCCCTGCGGATGCCCGTTGGTGTCGTTGTACCTCTTGAAGTTGTCGACATCCATGAAGATGAGGCTGCACTGCTTCCCGTAGCGCTTGGACCTGGCCACCTCCAAAACAAACGCCTCCTCGAAGTAGCGATGGTTGTAAAGCGCGGTGAGCCCGTCATGCACCGCCAGCTCCTTGAGTGCCAGGTTCGCCTCCTTTAGCTCGGCGTTGGCGCGGGTCAATTGCTCCAAGAGCTCCCGGTTCTGCGTCACCAGGCGAGCCTTCTCCGCCGCCCGCCCCGCCACCGCGGAGATCAGGTCCAGGCTCTCGAACGGCTTCACCAGGTAGTCGTAGGCGCCGGCTCTGAGCGCGGTGAGCGCGCTGTCGAGCGAGGCGTGGCTGGTCATGATCACCACCTGGGTGTCGGGATTGTGCTCCTTGATCTCGGTTAGAAGCTCGATCCCGCTCATCCCCCCCATCCTTATGTCAGTGATCACGAGGGGATGGCTCACGCTCCTGAAAGCCTCCAGCGCCTCCTCGCCGCTGGCCGCCTCCGCCACCGTGAAGCCGTCGGCGGAAAGAACCTGCGACACCACGCTTCTCAGGGTTTCCTCGTCGTCAACAACCAGTAAGTCCATGCGCGTCCTCCTTTAGCCATTGGCTGCCGCGGAGGGTGGTAGGGTGATGATGAAGGTAGTCCCCAACCCCTCCTCGCTCTCCAGGTGAATCTCGCCGCCGTGATCCTTGACGATGCCGTAGGTGACCGAGAGGCCGAGCCCCGTTCCCTGCCCTGCCGGCTTGGTGGTGAAGAAGGGATCGAAGATCTTCCCCTGGATCTCCTTGCTGATACCGGGGCCGTTGTCCGCCACCCGCAATTCCACTCCCCCCTTTTCCAGCCTGCGCCCGGAAAGCTTCACCGTCCCGGTCTTCCCGCTCATCGCCTGCTGCGCGTTGAGCATCAGGTTCATGAGCACCTGCTGCAACTGGTTCGCGTTGCCGCGGCAGGTGGGCATCCCCGGCTCCAGTTCCTGCTCCACCTTGATGCTGTTGATCCCCAACTGGTGGTCGACGATGGCAAGAGCATCCGCCACCACCTGCTGCAGGTCGACCTCGCTGAACTCGACCTGCTCCTGGCGCGCAAACTTGAGCAGGTGCTCGATGATGGTCTTGCAACGCTTGGTCTCTTTCTCGATGATCAAAAGGTTCTTCTCCAGCGGGTGCCCGGCCCCCGCCCCCCTGAGCGAGAGCTGGGTGATGCCGAGGATCCCCGCCAGCGGGTTCTTCACCTCATGGGCGATCCCTGCGCCAAGCGAACCGAAGGCCGCCATCTTCTCCGAATGAACCAGTTGCCCGTAGAGGTCCTTGAGGGCCTTTTCGCGCACTTTCAACTCGGCGGCCATCTGGTTGAAGGACCGGGCCAGCGCGCCGATCTCGTCCCCTGATTCCGCCTTCACCTCGATCTCGAAGCGCCCCTGCCCCACCATCCGGGTCGCCTCGGAGAGCTTCTCCAGTGGGCTCGTGAAATGCCGCGACCAGAACTGGCTCAAAAGGGCCGCCGCACCCAGAAGCGCCAGCGACAGGAGCAAAAGGTCGCTCAGCAGTTCGCGCGAGGTGAGGTAGGCGGCGCTCTTGGGTATCTCCACCCCGACCACCAGCCCCCCCAGCGAGCAGCGCGAGAATCCTCCCACCATCTCCTTGCCGAGTTTTTTGTACTCCATGGTCATCCCGGAGCTGCGCGGGGCCTTCACCCGGTTCCACCATTCGACATTGGCTGCAACCCCAACCCGGTCGGGCGCCTTGTGCGCCAGGTAGCGCCCGGCCGAGTCCAACAGGAAGATGTCGAAGACCCGCGAGCGCTTGGCCAGCTCCTGCAACCGGTCCAGGCGCAGCACCGCCGTCGTTACCACCGGCGCCCCCCCCGCCGCAGGCTCGGAAATGGTGAGGGTGAGCGTGGGAAGCTTGGGCGAGAGCGTGGAATTCACCAGGTACACCTGCCCTGCCGGAATGGATTCCGGCGCCGGATGGGCCTGCAGGTTCGCCACTATCTCCTCTTTGGTCACCCCGACCGCCTGCAGCGCAGCGCCGTCGTACACGGTCTGTTCGCCGCCCGGGCCGCTGCGGGTAACCAGCACGAAGTCGCGGAACTCCTCGAAAAAGCCCTGCAGCACCTGGTCCCGCCCCGAAAGCTCCGGCTCGGCCAAGACGCGACCGAAGAGCTTCAACCGCTCCCGGTATCCCGCCAGGAGCGCGTTCGCCTCCTCCGCCGTATGCAGCACCACCGTCGAAGTGAGGTCGTGGATGTATGCGGTCTTGTCGACCTGGAACAGGTTCGCCATGGTGAAGGTGATCAGGCTCAGCACCACCGACACCACCAGCAACTGGGAGAGGAGCATCTTGAACCTGAGCGGAAATTTTAATCTGGTATGCATCCGGTCCTCTATCTGCCTTGCTGTCCGGCGCCGGTCCCGTAGATGACCCGGGAGGCGTAACTGGCGTTTCCTGCCTGGTCGACGGCCTCCACCCTGATCAGGTTGACGCCGCTTTTCAGCGTGAGATCGTGGGCAAAAGCCCCGTCTTCGGCGCCGGATACCTCGACGCCGTTCACAAACACCCTCGCACCGGGCTCGACGTCACCGGTCAAGGTCAAGTTTCCGGCAGCGGCGCTTTCGGGCGGGAAATCCACCTTTAGTTCCGGCGGTTTCAAAAGCTGCAGCAGGTCGCAGCGCCCGGTGCGGCTGAAAAAACCTTCCCTGGCCTCCATGACCCCGCTCACCCGCCAGAAGTAGCTCCCGGCATCCAGGGTTCCGGTGACGAGTTCTGGCGCAGCGAGCTTTTTATCCAGCACCAGGCTCTTGAAGCTGGGGTCTCTTGCCAGCTGGAAGTGGTATTCGCCCGCCTTGCCGCTCCAGGAGAAGCGCACCTTGGGCGGAAGCAGGCGGAACCGGTAGAGGAGCTTGTCGCTTTTAAGCGACGGCGCCTCGGGAAGCGGCACCGCCGGACCCGCCGCGACCCCCTTTCTCAGAGTGATGCCGTGGTAGGCCGGCACCCGGACGATCCCGTCCCTCCCCTGGACCCTGACTTCCCCGGCGTAGACGGCGAGGCTCGACGCGTTGCCGTTGGGGGTGACGCGGAAACGGGCGGCACCCGAAGCGACGCGGGCCAGATGCCCCGCCGTGGCGATCTCCAGCCGCAGTCGCTTTTCGTCGGAAAGGCTCCCCTTCAGCTCACCTTCCACCTGGACCCGGTAGGCCCTAGGCTCCCCCTCCACCTTTTCGTTCAGGCGGGTGACCAGCACCAGGGAGTTGCTCCCCACGGTGAGGCGGTCGCTGGGGGCGAAAGACAAGGTGGCGCCGGAGCGGTCGAAGGTCTGCACGGCGTCGTTATTGTAGAGAAGCATCCCTTCTCGGGCTCCCTCCCAGGCGACGGAGTTGCCGCGCCTGAAGCGGACGTCGCGCACGAGCGATTTTAAGGCCGCCTCCGGCCGCCGCCCCGCGCCGTCCTTTACCGGAAGCTCTTCCGCGCGGTTCGCCAGCATCTCCTTAAGCGGCGTGCCGGATGGGAAAAGGGCGTAGAGAAAGACCATGAACAGCCAGTAGAACGCGAGGACCAGTAGCAGCGACCCCACCGTCTCCAGGGCAATCCCCCCGAGCTTACTGAAGCGGTCCCGGGCGCTCACCGCTCACCCCGCGCGGCAGGCATGGTTTGGCGCTCCGAACGGAGCCGCAGGTTCATGAGCTTAGAGCAGCCGGAGCCGTTTCTGAGCACCACGCCCAGGACCTGGTCCCCCTCGGCAAGCGGGAGATCGAGGGTGAAGCGCCCTGCCTCGTCGAGCGGCACCTTCCTCCCCGCGAGCTCCATGGAGGTCCCCTCGACCGTTCCCGAAAGCATGCAGTGCCCCTTGCCGTCGGCATCGACCCTGACGCCGGAGGCTTCGGTGCCGTAGCCGACCAGCGTCTCGGCCGGCGGCCCGGTCACGGCCAGGTCGGGAAGCGGGAGCGAAGTGGCGAGGAAACGCCCCTGCGAGTCCCCCATCTCCAGGTCGAGATCGAGGGTGTTGCCCGGGAAGGTGGTGTCGAAGCGACCCAGGGGATCCACCGGGATGCTGCGGCCGTTGATCACCACGAAGGATTTCGTCCGGTACCGGTCATCGGGAGAGACCGGATGCAGCTCTTTGAAATCCCCCTTCAGCTCGACGCGGCGGTTTAGCCTCCTGCCGGGGGTGGTGACGTTGTCGGCCACGGGGCGGGATTTTCCGTACCAGCGCCGCAACAGCCGCGAGCCGGCTATCCCTTCCTCCCGTACCAGGTAGTCGGCGGCGGCGTCGCACCGTCTCTGGGAGAGCGCCATGTTGTATTCCACGCTCCCGATGCCGTCGGTATGCCCCTCCACGATCACCTTTTCCTGCGGGCGCGCCCGCAAGACCCGCGCCGCCCCTTTGAGCAGGTGCTTGGCCTCCAGGGTCAGCTCGGAGCGGTCGAAGACGAAAGCGCCGCCGGACAGGGTGAGGAGTACCGCCTCGCGACGGTTGACGCCGAAGAGTTCGCGGCCGGTGCTGAAGATCGAGCCGTCCAGGTAGGTGACCTGCAGTTGGTACTGATAGATCTCGCCCTGTTCCACCTTCCGGCGGTCCGTGTCGCCAAGCCAGGGGATGCGCTTTGCCGGCGCCCCGGTCCCCTCAAGCGTGCGCAGCGCCTCCCCCTCGCGATTCATCACCTTGAGCGTCCAGGAACCGACCTGTTCCGGCTGCTCCACGCTCACCAGGAAGACCAGCGGCGCAGGGAACCTTCCCCCCTTGAGCTCCAGGGAACCCAGGTGCTCCCGGGTCAGCGTCACCTCGGTGGAAGGAAGCTTCGCCCGTTCGCCGTTGACCAGGAGGGTGAATAGTTCCGCGCTCCCGGAGAGAAGCAGCGGCTCGTCCAGCCGCTCCGCCCGAACCAGGAGCGCCGGCACTAGAGCCGCGGGGGGGGGAACCTTGGCGACCTGGGCGGGGGGCGGAACCGGGATGGGGATCACCTTCGCCTGCCGCGACTCGAACATGTCCTCATCGAACTTGACCTTGATGCCGACAAAGGGGCCCTGCCCCTGGAAGGTCTCGCCGGTCAAGTCCCGGTCGTCGAGCCTGGCGAAGTTGTAGCCGGCGGAAAGGACCACGTTTCTATAGACGCGGTAGCCGGCGCTTCCCACCGCACCCAGCGAGTGCATGCGGGCGTCGTACTGGTTCATGAGCTTCAGGTAGGCCGCGATCTCCCAGCGCTCCGCCAGGTCGTAGGAGAGCCCGGCCAGGACCAGGTCGGTGTAGCTCTGCATCATCCCCCCCACCCCGTCGGCCCAGCTGAGCTTCCCGGCGTATTTTCCCTGGGCGCTCCAACGGCTCACGATCCTGTAGGTCGGCTCGGCCGAGAGGATGACGCTGCGGCTTTCGAAGGAGCCGGGGAGCGAGCGTCTGTCCTCGACCTTGTAGCGCGCCAGGGTGAGGAGCTGCAGCGGCTGGCCCGCCAGCGGACGGAAGGCGCTCCCCAGGTAGCCGTCGAAGATGACGTCGTCGCCGGCGTCGGCGTCCCGATCCCAGAGCGAGAGCTTCCCCAAGAGGGTGAGCGAGGGGCTCATCTTGTAGGCGGCGTTGGCGCCGTAGAGAGAGGCGGTCTCCCCCGGGCCGGTCCTCACCTCGTAGCGGCCGGAGAGCTTCAGATCCCTGGCCCGGAGGTATTCGCCCCCCAAGGTAAAGGCGGTGCGGGTGCCGGTATTTCCCTGCACCGTCTGCACCCGCTCCAGGGAGGAGTTGAGGTAGAGCCCCTCGGCGGCGCGGTAACGGCTGTTCAGCCCGACGATGGCCTGCCCCCTTTGCTGCGACAGGGCGTGCTCGATCTGGTAGCCGGTTCTGGAATCGAGGCTGAACCCTTCCCGCTCCATGAGCCGCGTGTTGAGGTCGACGTTGCTCTGCTGGGAGTAACCGGAGGCGCCGGAGGACATCTGGTAGCCGGTGGTGAGCCGCATCCGGTCCGAGAGCCTGCTCTCCAGGCCGAACAGGGTGGCCTGGCGGATGAGGGGGGAGCCCTCTTGGTACTCCTCGGTGAGGAAGGCCTTGGTGCGCTCAGTGAGCCGGTAGTCGAGCTTGGCGAAGGTCTTTGTCTGGTAGTCGGCGACGCCGGAGGCGGATAGAAGCTGCTCGCGCCTGAGGGTCGCATCGAGCTTTTTGGTGAGGGGCGCGAAGACGCCGGCATAGACCAGGTCCGATTCCTCGGTCCGTCCGTCCCGCTCCTCCCGCACCACCTTGACGCCCCCCTCCAAATGCAGCAGGGAGAATTTCTTCACCATCCCCGCGTGGTTCGCGAAGAGTTTCCGGTCCCCCAATTCAAAGCGGTGCAGGAAGCTCTCGGCGAAGACGAGGGTGTCGGCGCCGACACGGTAGTCGGCCCGGCCGCCGTACTTCTCGGTCCCAAGCTCCGTCCCGGTCATCGAGGTGTTGAAGAAGTCGGACTCCACCTTCCGGTAGTAAAGGTTCAGAAGGAGGGGATCGACGGGACGCGCGGCGAGCTCCGTTTTCCAGGCGCTTCCCCTGCCATGCTCCAGGTTCTCGCTGACCGCCCCCTCCCCCTTCAGGGTCAGGCGCTCGCCCAGGCGCCAAGCGGCGTCCAGGCCGAAGAGGGTGTTGTCCTGCCGCGCCTGCTCCTCCACCACGGCGGTGCCCCCGATATGCGAGCCGTTTTCGGACCGGATCTCGGCGCGTCCGCCGTAGACGTAGCGCTCCTCCCCGGGGCCTGTGGCCTGGTAGTTGACCACGATGGTGACCGGGTTCAGGAATTGGTCCAGGGAGGGGACCGGCTCCTTGAAGAGGATGGTCCCGGCCTGGTAATCGATGGAATAGTCGGCGTAGCGGACCTTCTCGGTTACGGCGATGACCCGTTCGGTGTGGTAGCGGTCGCGCACCTCGATGCGCACCCGTTCGCTGTTCTCGAAGACGTCCCGCCTGGAGAGGAAGTAGTGGCCGGAGGTGCCGTTGCCGGGGATATCGTCCCGGGTCACCGTTTCCTCGGTGCGGCTTTCGAACCCTTTGACGGTAACCGACTTGGTGTTGACCTCGAATTTGGCGCCGTTGAGCGCCCTGTCGTAGCGGGAGAATTCGTTTTCGGAGAGGTCGGTGCGGTAGTCGCCGGCCATGAGGTAGGAGCGGCCGCTTTCCAGCTTGAGGTAGATCTTGCCGCGCGACTCCGCCTCGTACCCTATGTCGGTGGCGTCGCCGTAGACCGGGTAGTACTTCTCCGGGTCGATGGCCTGGAACACGCCGTCGCGGCGTTCCTTGTCCGAATCGTAGGCGGCGGTCAGGAGGTACTTGCCGAGGATCTTCCCGCGGGTGAAGAAGGCGAGCCGTTCCTCGTGGAAGATACCCTCGTCGAAGCGGTCGTCCTTGTCGATCTTTTCCAGGTTGCCGCTCACCGCCTTTCCACCCACGGTGAGGGAGCCTAAGCCGACCAGGATCCAGTCGCGCCGGTCCGGACTGAAGAAGAGGGCCGCCTGGGCGGCGCTGCCGTCGCCGTCTTTGGCGATGAGGAGGTCGTCCCCGGTGGCGCGGCCGGAGCGCACCTGGAAGACGCCCAGGCCGTCGGTGATGCGGACCTGGTGGCCCGGGAGGGCCGGGTCCAGGTCCGACTCCAAGATGGTTCCCTTGGCGAGGAAGAGGGTGACGGTTGTCGAACCGGGGACCCGCCTGCCGGCGGAGTCGAGGAGTTCGACCTTGAAGGGGACGGAGGTTTTGGCGTCCGCCGGAAGCTCGACGCGGTCGGGGGTGAGCCGAAGCCGGGACGCGGCAGCCGGTTCGGTAGCCGGAGGCGCCGACTGCGTCGGACTTGTCGGACTTGTCGGACTTGTCGGACTTGTCGGACTTGTCGGACTTGTCGGACCTGTCGGACCTGTCGGACCTGTCGGACCTGTCGGACCTGTCGGACCTGTCGGACCTGTCGGACCTGCCGGACCTGCCGGGTTCGCGGCGAGCGCGAAGTCGCCGCGCGCCGGACCGCCGAAGGGTACGGTGATGAACTGCGAACACCCCACCCCGGCAAAGGCAGTGTTGTACGGCACGGACACAAAACCCGGGTTGAGGGTGGACCGGTCAAGCTTCACGACGTGGTCGCCCGCGGAAACCCCGGTGAAACTGTACTGCCCTTCGACGTCGGTGAAGACGAAGGAACCGTCTTCCAGGTAAACCCGCACCCCGGCCTCGCCCCGCTCCCCTCGGTCCGGCACGCCGTTCCCGTTGCCGTCATGGAAGACCCTCCCCATGATGATGGCCTTGCTCCCGAGTACGGAGCCCCTTACCTTAACGGCGGCACTGGCGGGAGGGGAGACGACGCTGCCGCCGCTGGCAGGGGTTCCGGTGGCCCGGGCCCAGTTGACGGCGGTCCCGACGGGGGCGTCGGCGGAAACGACCAACCGGTAGTTGAGCACCTTGAAGGCTCCGTGCTCGAAACTCCCCAAGTCCCAACTCAACTGCTGCCCCCCTCCCACCGGGTCCGCCACGGCGAACCCGTCCACGTGGCTCGACCCCTTCAGATAGCGGAAGCCGCGGGGAATACGGTCGGCTACCGTCACATGGTCCAAGACGCCGTCGCCGATGTTCTGCACCCGCACCGCGTATGACACTATGTCGCCGGCCTCAGCTGAGCTGCTTCCCGCAGTCTTGGTTACCTGGAGCAATCTGACCAGCACGGTGTTGAGGGTGCTGTTGCTGAGGAAGGGTGCCGCATTTCCCGCAGTGGAGACGCCGGCGGTGTTGACAATGGAGGCATTTCCCGGGGCGTCATCGCGTACGCGGGCCTGGAAGGTGATTTCCCCGCTGAATCCGGCGGGGAGCGACGATATGTCGAAGACGAGCGTCCGGGTTGCGGCGTCGAAACTGACGGTTCCGGGAACTCCGGCAGGAAGCGCCGCACTTCCCGGCTGGTATTCGAGAAGGGGATCCAAAGGGTCGACCACCCGCACACCGGCCACGGGCGTTCCCCCGCTGTTCCCAAGCGAGATGCTGTAGGTCAGGACGGTCCCGGGAAGTACGCTCCCCACCGGTGAAACGGCCTTGAAGAAGGAAACACCTCCGGCCGGCACCTGTAGCTGGTTGGTCAGGCTCGCGCTTCGCGCCGGCACCAGCACGGAGGTGGCGCTGACCGCGATCAACGCCACCCGTCCCTCGCTTCCGGCCGGCGGCGTTGCCCTCAATACCAGCTCGACGGAAGCGCCGGGTTCAAGGGGGCCTACCACCTGCAAGCCGCCGGCATCGTGGGGAAACGGGGTCACGCCGTCAGCGGCGTAAAAGCGGAGCAGCGGCGCCTGCCCGTTCTCCGGCAGCGCCGCGTCGACCGCCGCGGCTTTCAACCTGAAACTGTCGGGGAAGTTCCCCCGGTTGGTGAGGGTGTGACGGAAATCGACAGGAACGTTGGCGTTGGTGGTGGCGGTACGCGGGGGAACCAGCGCCGGGTCGGAAAGGTCCTTCACGCTCACTTGGGTCTCGTTGGAGCGGACTTCCCGAAGACCTGGGGTGGCGAAGCGTGCTGAGAAATCGTGCCTGATGACGGTCCCTGCCGGGGTGAGCGAAAATGCAGTACCGGGAAGGGCAAGCAGGAGCGCGAGCGCGATCAGGCGCAGCCCCCCCCACCTCCTCCTCTTCTTGCCTGCAGCGATCGCCATGCGTTGCCCCAGTTCACATCGTCATTCGACCTGTGCTTTGAAAAAAAGATAAACCGTCTTCCCCGGCGGCAGGGAGCCGCCGATTGTCTCGCTAGCGCCCTCGCCCAAAAGAGCGACGATGCTCCCGGCGGTTCCCCAGGCCCGGCCGCAGTGGGCCGCCGGGCAAGGTGCCGCTTCCCCATCGGTGGCCAGGGCTACCACCAGGGAATCGGGCTTCAGTTTCAGCCCGGCCGGCAGCGGGCTCTCGACCCGCACTGCGGTAGCCGGGGCCGAACCGCTGTTGGTGATCGCCATCCGGTACTGGAGCAGGTCGCCTGGAACGGCGTCGACGGTCGATGCGAAGATCCCCCCCTTGCTCAGGTTGCGCACGCCGTCGGAGAGCGTGAGGACCGCGGCCAGAGCGGTGGTGGTGACCTGGTCGTTACCGCTGGCCCCCTCCCCTGTAACGGCCAGGCGCGCATCCGCCCGGGCGCCGTCGCTCCCAGACTCGGGTATGGCGATGGCAAGGAAGAAGCGATGGGAGGCACCTGGGGCGAGCGGGCCGGTGGAGACGCAGCGATTCGTCTCCCCGGTCTGCCTAACTCCGTCACCTGCAATTCCTCCCCCCGCCCCGTCGTCCGCGTAAAGGGTCCACGGCCAGGGGGAGCCGCTCTCCAAGGAAAGAGCGAAGCTGTTCACAGCGTTGCCGACATTGGTGACGGTATAGGGATAAATCACCAGGGAGCCTGGCGCACCGGAGCCATCGGGGGGCGCAGAAACGGTGACCGCGGCGGTGAGGCCGCAGGCGACGGTCTCCGTCTTCACCTGGTCCGCCCCGGCAGGATCAGCGACGGAAACCGCTGTGATTGGGACGCGGTAGCTTGCCCCCTGGGTGAAACGGTCCAGGGTCACCTGCACCAGCAGCACGGCGGAGGCGCCTGGGGCAAGGGCTTCGGTTCGGTACCCGCCTGCGGCGAACTGGGCCGCCCGCTCCACCCCTCCCTGGTCGCGGTAGCTCACCGTGAAGCCGCTGCCGCTGGCCGGGCCGGTGAGGACGAAGCTGTCGGCCTGGTCGCCCGCGTTCTTCACCTGGACCCGGAACTGCGCGGGGTACCCGGAATAGGAACCCTGCGACTTCGACTGGATCACGGCTGTCGTCTCGAATATCCCGGCCCCCACGTAGGAGGAATCACCCTCG
Source organism: Citrifermentans bemidjiense Bem (assembly GCF_000020725.1). Lineage (NCBI taxonomy): Bacteria > Pseudomonadati > Thermodesulfobacteriota > Desulfuromonadia > Geobacterales > Geobacteraceae > Citrifermentans > Citrifermentans bemidjiense. The sequence continues at coordinate 3,145,161 of NC_011146.1, forward strand.
TTGGCAAGCCTCACCATGAGGTCGGCCTGGTATGCCGCAAAGGCCTCATTTCCCATGAGAAGCAATAAAAGCAAAGCGCAGCAAAGCTGCGCCAGCAGGAAGGACGGGCATTTACCCCTTGCCCCATATTTATTAAAATGAATTAACGTCATAGCTTAGAAAAATAACAGAGGATCGGGGAGAGGCAAGAGCCAAAGAAAATTTGTCTTTTCACTGGCCAAATGATATGTAGATGCGACCCGAAGCGAGGGTCAACCCGAAGTGGACAGGAGAGCCTGAGAATGGGACAGCCGGCATCGAAATATACGGAGACGGGGAGCCGCTACTACAAGCTGGCGAACCGCGACATCGTCTACCTGAAGTCCATCCTGGAGGCGTACGAGGGGCTCAACACCATGAGCGCCATCGACGGCAAGCGCGGCCTCATCCGCGTCAGCTTTCCGCTTTGCTTCGCCGGCGACGTAGAGGCGCTGATGCAGGAGATCGCCAAGGAGATCGAGATCGCCGAGGTGACAAAGGAGGGTGAGCCGTGCTCGAAACCATAGACGCCGCAGCCATACTGCGCCGCTCCCTCTCCGCCGGCGGCGAGTTCGCCGAGATCTATTACGAGGCCGGCGCCTCTACCGTGGTCGTCTGCGAGGACGGCAAGGTGGAAAGGGTCCTCTCCTCCGCCGACCGAGGCATCGGCATCAGGGTGATCTCCGGCTTCTCCACCGCCTACGCCTATACCAACCAGTTGGACCAGGAGTCGCTGCTGCGCCTGGCCGCCACGGTAAGCCGCGGGGTGCGCGGCGGCGTGCCCCACGCCGAGTTCAACCTCTGCGAGCGCAGGGTCGCGCCGGGCTTTGCCATCGGCATTGCTCCGGACAGCATCGAACTGGCCGAGAAGGTTGCGCTGGTGAACCGGGCCGACAGGGCGGCGCGGGGTTTCGACAAGAGGGTGCGCCAGGTCATGGCGATGTACCGGGATGCGCAGACGAAGGTCCAGACGGTGAACTCGCTGGGGGAATTTCACGAGGACAACAGCACCGCGACCGTCTTCATCGTGCAGGCGGTGGCGCAGGAAGGAAAGGTGACCCAGACCGGCTACGAGCCGGTGGGCGCTGCGCGCGGCTTCGAGCTTTTCGACGCCACTTCCCCGGAGGATCTGGCGCTAAAGGCGGCCGCGCGCGGGGTGATGATGCTGGGAGCGCAGAAAGCCCCCTCGGGCCCTCTGCCGGTGGTGCTCTCAAGCGAGGCAGGGGGGACCATGGTGCACGAGGCGATAGGGCACGGACTGGAAGCGGATCTGGTGCAGGCGGGGACCTCCGTCTACCGCGGCAGGATCGGTGAAATGGTCGCCTCGGAACTGGTCACGGTGATAGACGACGCCACCATACCAAACGCACGCGGCTCCTTCGCCTTCGACGGCGAGGGTACCGCGGCGCAAAGGACCGTGCTGGTGGAAAACGGCGTCCTCAAGGGTTACATGTACGACCGGCTCTCGGCCATGAAAGACGGCTGCGCCTCCACCGGCAACGGCAGGCGGGAGTCGTACCGCTCGCGCCCCATCGTCCGCATGACCAACACGCTCATCGCCCCGGGGAAAAGCGACCCGGCGCAGATCGTCAGGAGCGTAGACCGCGGCCTTTTCGTGAAGCGGATGGGTGGGGGACAGGTGAACACGGTGACCGGTGACTTCGTCTTCGAGGTGTCGGAGGGGTTCCTGATAGAAAACGGCGCGGTGGGAGAGCCGGTTCGGGGCGCTACGCTCACCGGTAACGGCCCCGAGGTGCTCAGGAAGATAACCATGGTGGGAAATGACTTGGGTTTCGGAATCGGCACCTGCGGCAAGGACGGCCAGGGGGTCCCGGTCTCCGACGCACAGCCGACCCTGCTCATCTCGGGGATCACCGTCGGCGGCGCCGGGTAAGACAAAAAAACGTTTAACAGGGATAAAGGGGATGACCTTCATCCCTGTTAAGTTGCCTTTATGGTTCCTTGGATTTCCCCTCCCTCAGTACCCTCTCCAGAAGGCCGAGCTTTGGTTCGATCCCCTTCCCCACCCAGATCTGCGGGTTGGACGGCGTCTCGCCCCGCTCCTCCTCCCATTTCCTGATGGTCTCCCGCGCGCGATCGAAGGCCGCCGTGAAGGAGAACTCTTTGCTCATGGCGTCCTCCAGGAACGCCTCCCCGAACCAGGTGAAATCCTCGCCGAAGCCGCAGCCGAAAGACTCATGGGTGGCGTCCGCCGCCGTCATCACCAGGGTCCCGTCGTCCTGCAGCGGCGGGACGAAGCCGCCGGAGAAGCAGGTGGAGACCACGACTACTTTCCATTTGATCCCGGCCAAGGCCAGCTCGCGCTTCAAGAGCTCGGGCGTCAGCTGCTTCAGCTCCAGTGGGGGGTTGTTCACGGCCAGTTCGTGATCCCTTGAGCCGTGCGAGCTTAGGTAAAGGAAAAGCAGGTCCTCGTCGCGGTTCATCACTTCGCCTATACGCACCAGGGTGCGCTCAAGGTTTCCAGCGCTGGCGAAGGGGAGCGTGGTCGCGCTCTGCGGGTTGTTGGCCAGAAGCACCGACCGCCCCGAGGTGCCGAAGCGCCGGTCGAAGAGCGCCTTGGCGTAGTTGAGCTCCTTCAGGAACACGTCCTGGGAGGCGTCGCCCGCGAAACCGACGAAGTAGATGTCGGTGACACCGGGGCGACCCGGCTTCAGCGCGGCAAGCTCGCGGTCCAACAGCTTTGCCTGCGCCGCGAGGACCTCGTCGGTCAGGCTCAGCTCGCCGCTCTCGCTCTCCTGGGCGGAACTGGCCCAGAGGTCCCCCCGGGGAAAGTACCAAAGCGGGGGGAGCACCAAAAGAGCGAAGAGCAGGGGAAGCCTGAGCCGGCGCAGGCCCCGGGCCGGATCGATGCGGAACAAAAAGAGGAGCGCCGCGGCTCCCCACCACCAGTAGAAGCGGTAATAGTGCGGAGCGGTGAGGTAATCCTGGAGCCACTCGAAATGGCGCAGTTGCGCCACCGCCTCCAGGATGGCGTGGCAAAACTCGATGGGGATGCTGAGGGCTATGAGAGCTGCGGCTACGGCGGGTGCCGCGCCGCAGCGGGAGAGGAGCCTTCCCGCGGCAAGGCCTAGAAGGAGCAACAGCGGCAGGTGAAAGAAGAAGCCCGGGAGCGAGGAGTAGGAAAAATACCCCCCGGTCCCGACCAGCACGAAGGAACAGAGGAGGTTCAGCGCCAGGTCCGTCAGCACCAGGAGCACCAGGCGCGCGGAGGTGGCGTCCAGCCGCTCCAGGTCGGAACGGAGCAAAAGCGAGAGGCGGGCGCCGCCTTTAAGGTCGCACAGCAACCCGGGCAGAAGCCCTTTGTTCCCGCCTGCGGCAGGGGGAGCAGCACCTCGCTCCGGCACTGCTTCCCATCCCTTTTCTTCGGCGGCCACGCCCTCTTCGGCCCCTATTTCTCGCTTCTCTTCGCTTTCCATGATCGAGAATACTACCACGACGTCCCTCTTCTCAGCCTGGTTTGACCCGGCTTTACTTGATTTTATTAACATTTTTGTTTTTTAACGCAGCTAATCCTGTTACCATTGCAGGCGCCTCGACCGGCGTACCGCCTTGGGCTCAGCAGACACTACAAAGTAGCAGAGAGGTCAAAACATGCCTAGCCAGAAATGGACGAAATCGAGCTGGCGTTCTTTTCGCGCCTTGCAGCAACCGGTGTGGCCAGCGGGATCGGCGCTGGAGGAGACGCAGAAGACGCTGTCCCAGCTCCCGCCGCTGGTGTTTGCAGGCGAGTGCCAGACCCTGAAGGCGCAGTTGGCCGACGCCGTGGAAGGTCGCGCCTTCGTGCTGCAATGCGGCGATTGCGCCGAGGATTTTTCGCGCTGCACCGGCCCGGACATCAGGGAGCTCTTGAAGGTGATCCTGCAGATGTCGGTGGTGCTCGCCTTTGCCGGCGAGAAGCGGGTGATCAAGATAGGAAGGATCGCCGGGCAGTACGCGAAGCCGCGCTCGTCCGACACCGAGATGGTGAACGGGACCGAACTCCCCAGCTACCGAGGCGACATGGTGAATAGCCCCGACGCGAACCTGGAGGCGAGGACCCCCGACCCGCGCCGGATGCTGGAGGGATATTACCGGGCAGCGGCGACGCTGAACCTGGTCCGCTCCTTCACGCTCGGCGGGTACGCCTCGCTGGAGCGGGTGCAAGCGTGGCACCGCGCCTCGCTCGATGCCCTTCCGGCCGGGCAGAAGTACGAGGATCTGGTCCGGCAGATCTGGAAGACCATCAACTTCATGACCGCCATAGGGCTCGACCCCCAGCACACCCCGCAGTTGAACCAGGTGACGCTCTACACCTCGCACGAGGCGCTGCTGCTCGACTACGAGGAGGCGCTCACCCGGATGGATTCCACCAGCGGAGGGTGGTACGACTGCAGCGCGCACATGCTCTGGATCGGCGACCGCACGAGGCAATTGGACGGGGCGCACGTCGAGTTCCTGCGCGGGGTGAGAAACCCGCTGGGGATGAAGGTGGGGCCGAGCTACGACATCGACACGGTGAAGGCCCTGGCGCAGCGGTTGAACCCGGACAACGAGCCGGGGCGGCTCACCCTGATCACCCGTTTCGGCGCCGACAAGATCGATTCCTACCTCCCCAAGCTTTTGAAAGAGATGAAGCAGGAGGGTTTCAAGGTGGTCTGGAGCTGCGACCCCATGCACGGCAACACCTACCAGAACGAGTACGGCCAGAAATCCAGGAAGTTCGAGGACATCCTGCGGGAGATCAAGAATTTCTATCAGATACACAAGGCAGAGGGGACCGTCGCCGGGGGTGTGCACCTGGAGCTCACCGGCGACCACGTCACCGAGTGCACCGGCGGCAGCCGTCAGCTTTTGGACAAGCACCTGCACCTGAACTACCAGACCAACTGCGATCCGCGCCTGAACGCCGAGCAGAGCGTGGAGCTCGCCTTCGAGCTGGCCGAGATGCTGCACCCCTGCAAGTGAGACCGGGTGCAGCCTGACCCGCCTTCGGCACCTAAAAAAAACCTCCCCGGGCGCCACGCCCCGGGGAGGTTTTTTCGCTGACTAGCAGTAGCTTAGTAACTTTTGCGAGCCGTCTTCTTAACCGTCGTTTTGACGGCCTTTTTCAGCGTCGTCCCCAAGGAAGGGTTGAAGTTGGACATTATGGCGTCGAAGGCGGTCTTATTGAAGTTGTAACCGGTCTCCATCCGCGGGACGTTGGCGTATTCCGCCTCACCTTGCCGGATCGAGCCGTTCACCTGAGCAAAGATGATCTTTTCCGGAGAGTAGTCCATGTATTGGGTGCGGTAGCTAAGCGGCACATCAAGCACCAGCACCGGATAACCGGCAACGGGCTCGACTATCTTCCAGGTACCTTCGAGGCTGAGGGGTGCCCCCTGCCCGAAGAACTGCAAAGTGCCGCTGGTCCCGGAGCCAGAGAAGCGCACCGAGAGGTAACTGCCGATGTAAAGCCCGCCATAGAGCTGGTCGCCTGCGGCCGGGAACCTGGCAGGGATGTCGGAGACCTTGGCGACGTTCATCAGCATGCTGTTGGGATAACCGCCCAGCCAGACGGAGTAGTGGTCGCTCTTGCGCGTAAAGGTCATCTTGTACGCTTCGGATCCTGCCGGGAAGGTGGCTGCCGGGTTGATGGGGGAGCTCTGTCTGGTCAGGAAGCTCGCGATCCCTTTGCCGGCCACGTCCATCTTGCTCACCGTGATGATCTCGCTGTCCCCGGTTTGGATGTTGGTCCAGGTGGCGGTGCCGTCGGCATTGAAAACCAGCTTGCCCGAAGATGCGTTGTCGTCTTCAGGCACCCACCCGGTTTTGGAGAGGACGTAGTTGTTGGTGGTATCGGTCGCTGCGGCCCAGCTCGAATTGAGCGTGTCGTAGCGGAAGAACTCCTCGGTCAGCGCATAGCCGTCGGTACCTTGGGCGCCGAGTTTCACCTTGCCGTACTCGTAGGTCACGGTGCCTAAGTCGTACTGCCTGTCCAAATAGAAGAAGCCGTCGGTCCCGAGGGCGGTCTGGAAGGAGCCGACGACGGGAGCGGTCGCCGCCTGCGCTATGCTCGCCTGCAGCGCTCCCGCATTGCTGGTGTCGATGGTCACGGCCGTGGTGGCAAGGGCCGTCGGGTTGAAGCTGCCGCTGGCTTTGGCCGTGTCCACTTCGCTCGAGATGGTGTTAAGCTGCGCCACCACCTCGGAGACTACCATCTTGATGACGTCGTTCAGGTTGGCCGTGGGGGCTGCCGTCGAGATCGCCGTCATGTTGCTGCCGATCGCCGAAGCTACGACCTGCGCCACCATGCTCACCCTCTCGTATTCGAGGCTCGCTCCTTTTTTCTGGACGAAATCGTCGAAAAGGCTGGTGGCGTCGGCAACCCCCAGGTTGGTTTTCACCACAGCCTCGGCTGCGGCCACGTTCAGCACCGGGTTGGTCTCGATCTGGTTGTGGATCAGCGTGGTAAGCGGAGTGATAACCACCTGGCCGTCGGCTGTCTTCGGGGCGTTGGGTGGTGTGGAGAGGACGTAGCTGTCGGTAAGCGTGGTAGCGCTACCCCCCTCGTGGTTTTTGGTGACGGATGCTTCCGCGCGGACCACGAGGGCATGAGCCGCGAGCTGGGCGGCGGTGACCCCGGTAATAGTGTAGCTGCCGTCGACCGCGGTCATGGCGGTTGGTTCTCCGGTAGTGAACTGTTTGTCGTCGTTCAGATCCAGAAACACCCTGGCGTTTTCGAGATAACCGTCGGCGACGACGCCATGTACGCTGTTCCCGGAGGTCACCCCCCCTCCTCCGCCGCCGCAACCTGCGGCAAGGAAAACGCCCAGTGTCAGTATCCCTTGTAACCCCCTCCTCAGTACGCGATAGTTCATTGACTCTCCTTTTCTCGGGTTCTTTCAGGGCCTGCAGGCCCTGAAGCAGAACTGCCTTTGATTTGCAGATCGAATACATCTATCGGTACCAGTGAGTGAGACATTAGTCTTATTTGACTGTACGACAACCTTCACATAGAATCATCCAAGCGTTCGCCGCACTTTTAAGCCAGACTCAGCCACTTCAATTCAATCCAAGGGAGCCCCCATGAAGATAGAAACTTCTCGCCTGAACCCAATACAACATGCCACCGCAGCGCTCGTCATCGGCTGTTTCGAAGACGCCAAAGACGACCTCTTCGCCGCCTGCGACAAAGAGCTCGACGGGTACCTCACCTCCCTTTTCGAAAGCCGCGAGTTTACCGGCAAGTCCGGCAGCTCCCTTCTATTGCACACCATGGGGAAGCTCCCGGCCCAAAGGCTCCTCCTGGTGGGGCTCGGCAAAAAGGGAGATGTCAAAGGGGAGCTTTTGCGCCGCGCGGCAGGAACCGCCGTTGGGGCGCTGCAGGGAGTCCGCGTCGCCAGCTTCAGCAGCGCACTGCACCTTTGCTGTCAATTACCGAAGGCGCTGGAAGCCGTCGTGGCGGGTACCCTTCTGGGGAGCTACAGGTTCGATCTCTACAAAACCAAGGATAAAGAGGAGCGCTTCCAGTTCGACTCCATGACCCTGCTCCTTGGCGAAGAGAAGGATACCGGCGACACGCGTCTCAGGATCGAACAGGCGGAGCAGCTCTGCCGCGGGGTCTGCCTCGCGCGCGACCTGGTGTCGCACCCGGGGAACGTGGTGACACCCGGCTACTTGGCGCAAGAGGCGCAGGAACTCGCGACACGCCACGCACTGGAATGCAAAGTGTACGAACAGGACGAACTGGAGTCGCTTGGCATGAATGCGCTTTTGGGGGTGGGAAAGGGGGCGGCCGAACCTCCGCGCCTGATCGTAGTCCGCTACCGGGGCGAAGGGGCCAAGGGGCGCCCGGTGGTGCTGGTCGGCAAGGGAATCACCTTCGACTCGGGCGGGATCTCCATCAAGCCGGGACCGGGGATGGAGGAGATGAAGACGGACATGGCGGGAGCCGCGGCAGTACTCGGGACGCTGGAGGCGGCGGCGCTTTTGCAGCTGCCGGTGGACCTGGTCGGCGTCATTCCCACTGCCGAGAACATGCCCGACGGCAAGGCCTTCAAGCCCGGGGACGTGCTGGCCTCGCTCTCCGGGACCACCATCGAGATCACCAACACCGACGCCGAGGGGCGGCTGATACTCTGCGACGCGCTCCACTTCGCCCAGAAGTTCAAGCCGGCTGCCATGATCGATCTCGCCACCTTGACCGGCGCCTGCGTGGTCGCCTTGGGGCACGAGGCGAGCGCCGTTCTCGGCAACGACCAGCGCCTGGTGGACGCACTGAAAAAGAGCGGGGACGAGACCGGGGAACGGCTTTGGCAGCTGCCGCTTTGGGACGAGTACGGCGAGGGGATGAAGAGCGACATCGCGGATATAAAAAACGCCGGGAGCAGGGACGGCGGAACCATCAAGGCGGCCTGGTTCCTGAAGCAGTTCGTGGGAGAGACTCGCTGGGCCCACCTGGACATCGCCGGCACCGCCTGGAGCGACAAGGGGCGCCCCTACTCCCCCAAGGGGGCGACCGGGATCGGGGTACGCCTGCTGATCGAGTACCTGCGGCAGAAGTAGAGGGTTTAGGGACGGCGGGGCCAGTGGTGCAGGAACACCGGCACCAGGGCAGAGAGGGCCAAAAACCCCATGGCGAGCATGGATTTCCCGGACAAGAGATCCGATGCCTCATGCACCTGGCGCAACTGGGCCCCGGTAAAGGCGTAGATCGCGGAGCCGGGGAGCATGCCGGCGACCGTGGTCCAGGCGAAGGTCTTCAGCGGAATCCTGGTCATGGCAGCACCGTAGTTGATGACGCAGAAGGGGGCGATGGGGAGCAGCCGCAGTACCAGCAGGTAATGCGGGCCGTGATGGGACATCTCCAGGTTGAAGCGCGAGAGCTGCTCGGAGAAGTGCCGCTGCACCCAGTGCCCCAGGAGGAAGCGTCCCGCCTCGAAGGCGGCCACCGCGCCGGCGGTCCCGGCTAGGGTGACGTATAGGGTCGCGGGAAAGGTCCCGAACAGCATCCCCCCCGCCAGGGTGAGCGCCAGCGCCCCCGGTAGAAAGAACGCCGTCATGAAGAATAGGGTCAGGAAAAACAGCACCGCCTTAGAGTAGTGCCTGTGCACCATCTGCAACAGGTAGTCCCTGTGCTCGCCGGCGTGCCGCACGCTGAACCCCTCGTCCTCCAAAAGCCAGATCGTGGCGACCGCAGCCCCCACCATAAGCATCAGGATGAACACCTTCATCGCCCTTCGTTTTCGACTCATCGCCGCCTTCCTGGCCGTTTCGGCCCGTCCCCGTCCGCCTCGCCGCAGCGTTGACATCCTTTTCCTGCTGGGTACCCTATAAAAGTTTTTAATACTATATAAATTGCGCTCTCCTGCAAGAAACCTTCAGGACGAGCGGGGACCGGCGATGCGAGCCCACCCATGTCACGTACCTTTTCCGTAATGACCTACAACGTCCACAGCTGTATTGGCACGGACCGCCAGCTTTCACCGCTCAGGATCGCCGAGGTGATCGACCGGTGCAACCCGGACATCGTCGCGCTGCAGGAACTCGACGCAGGGCTGCCGCGCACCGAGATGATCGACCAGGCGCACCTGATAGCCATGACCCTTGAAATGTCGTTCCATTTCCATTCCTCCATACATCTGAAAGAAGGGGGGTACGGCAACGCCATCCTGAGCCGCTCCCCGGTGCAGCTGATCAAGGCAGGCGCCGTTCCTACCGACCCGTTGCACCCATCCTTTGAGCGCCGGGGGGCGCTCTGGGCGGAGGTGGAGCTGCATGGCGTGAAGATCCAGGTACTGGCCACGCACTTCGGGCTGAACCGCGGCGAACGGGTACGCCAGGCCAGGGCCGTCACCGGCCCCGAATGGCTCGGCCACCCCGAGTGCCTGCCTCCGGCGGTTCTCTGCGGCGACTTCAACGCCCTCTTCGGCTCATCGGTGTACCGGCTCCTTACCCGGCAACTGCATGACGTGCAGCGCAAGGTTAAGGGGCGCCTCCCCCGGGGGACCTGGCCCGCCCAACTCCCCTTCATGCGCATCGACCACCTGTTCGTCACTCATAACCTCAAGGTTCGCAGTGTCAGCGTGCCGAGAAACCCGTTAACCCGGGTCGCCTCGGATCACCTGCCGCTGGTTGTCACGCTGGAGCTGCCATGAGCGTCTTGAAGCCGGGCCAGAACTGCATGGGGATCTATGAGGCCGACAGCACCGGCGTGCTGGTGGATGCTTGCGATTACTATCGTGCCTTCTACCACACGGCGCTCTCCGCCCAAAGCTACCTGCTCCTCGCCGGATGGCAGTTCGATTCCGAAGTGAAGCTTCTGCGCGGCAAGGAGGAGGCAGCCGCCGGAGAGGTGCGCTTCCTGCAGTTTCTGAACGCCCTGTGCCAGGCGAACCCGGCGCTCCAGATCTACATCCTCGCCTGGGACTTCAGCGCCGTCTTCTCGCTGGAAAGGGAATGGTTCCAGAACATCATCTTCAACTGGTCGGGAAACGAGCGCATCCACTTTCGTTTCGACTCCGTCCACGCCTACGGCGCCACCCACCACCAGAAGTTCGTCATCGCGGACGGCGTGCTCGCCTACGCGGGGGGGATGGACATCTGCTCCTCGCGCTGGGACGACCGACGCCACATGCGGGAAAATCCGCTCAGGGTCGACGTGGACGGCACCCGGTACGGCTCCTACCACGACATCCAGACCTATCACACCGGCGAGGTTGTCGGCGTGCTGTTCGAGCTGTTCCGGCAGCGCTGGAGCGATTCCGGCGGCGCGCCGCTGAAGCTCCCCCAGGTGGGCGCCCTGACGCCGCAGGTACCGGTAAACGCCTTCATCCTTCCCGCGGGCCGCGTGGCCCTTAGCCTAACCGTGGCCCCGGCGCCTCAGACCACGCAGCGCAAAGTGAGCGAGATCCGCCGCCTGTTCGTGGACGCCATCATGTCGGCGGAGCACCTGGTCTACCTGGAAAACCAGTATTTCAGCTCGCAGGCCATCTACTGGACCCTGGTGGCGCGCATGACGCTTCCCGACCGCCCCCGCCTCCAGATCGTCATGATGCTCCCGGACCGTCTCCCTCTGACCGAGGAACTCTTCCTAGGGCTCCCCCAGATGAAGATGATCCGTTCGCTGCAGTTGGTGGCGGAGAAGACCGGGCACCAGCTGAGCGTCTACTCTTCGGCGGAGATGGACCACGGCAACCGCAAGATGACCTTCATCCACTCGAAGCTTCTGGCGATCGACGACCGCTTCCTCACCATAGGCTCGGCCAATGCCACCAACAGGAGCATGGGGTTGGATACAGAGCTGAACCTGAGCTGGGAGGCAACCGGCCCGGAAGATCCACTGGTGCCTGCGATCCGCAGGCTGCGCGGTTCCCTTCTGGCAGAACACGCAGGGCTTGCCGGTTCCGATGAAGAGGAGAAGTTCGCAGAGGTGGAGAACCTGACCCGGCACCTGGAATGCATGGCCGACGACCACGAGGCGCGCCTTTGCCGGTATCAGGCGGACCCGACGCTTGAGAAGAGCGACTGGCCGGACGCGCTGGAGCCGATAGCACGGGTAGTCGACCCGGAGCAGCCCATCGACAACGAGTTTCTCTTCGAGAGCATCTCCAAGTCGGAGCTAGGCTCCTTCGCCAAGGGGATCTTCAAGCTGAGCCAGATGATGATCGGCCTGTGATGAAACTAGGGGGAAAAACCGGAAAAGGAGGTACGGCAGATGGCTGAAGATAAAGGGAAAACGGCGGTGGAAACGGACCGGCACGAGTGCGACGTCAGGGTGTGGTGCCCCTCCTGCAAGCGCTCGGACTACACGCAGGACGGGGACAAGTACCTCTGCGCCTCCTGCGGCAAGATCATGAACCTGCAGCACGAGATGCACCACGAGCATTTCCCCCACCTATCCGGCGGCGAAGACGAGATGAGCTGAGCTGAGCCCCGTACGCCGGGCAAAAAACAACCCCCTCCGGAATGGAGGGGGTTGCTGGTTGAAGAGAAAGGGGCTAGCACGGCAGCCCCGGCCCTTCCCCCGACCCCACCGACTCGACCCGCGGCACCACGTCAGCAAACAGAAGCCGCGCCATGTCCCTCACCTCCTCCGCGGTAACGGCGGCGATAGCCTCCAGCGAGACTCCCACCGGCTCGGGCGCACCCAGCAATGAGGTGGTGTTGGAGATCCTGCGCACCTGGGTCTCGCAGTCGTCAAGGGCCATGAGGCGCGCAGAGCGTATCTGCTCCTTGGCGGCAGCAAGCATCTCCTCGCTCACCTTCTCCTCGCAAAACCTCATCACCTCGCCGTGGCAGACGTCGACCGCCTCCTGGGCCCGGTCCGCGCTGGTCCCGGCGTAGATCATCAGTGCCGCGGAATCCGTGTAGGAGGACATCATGGAATAGACCGTGTAGGCAAGGCTGCGCCGCTCGCGGACCTCGCGGAACAGGCGCGAGTTCATTCCGGTGCCGAGGATCTGGTTGAACACGGCCAGTTTGTGGCGATGCTGGTTCCCCGCCGGCGGCAGCGGATACCCCATGTAAAAGAGGGTCTGCTCCAGTGGGCGCGGGAAATGCCTGTTCTCCCCTATGGCGCTTTGCCACCCCTGCTCCTGCTGTTTCACCTGCGGCGATCCGGTCGGAAGCGCCCCCAGGGCGCGGTCGGCCTGCTCCACCATCCGGTCGTGCTCCACGTTCCCCGCGACCGAGACTATGGTGGCGCTGGATAGGTAGTTGGAGAGCTTGTAATCCATCAGGCGGTTCCTTTCGATGGCCCCGATGCTCTCCGAGGTGCCGAGGATGGGGGAGCCAAGAGGATGCCCCTGCCAGAATCCCAGGTGGAACTGGTTGTAGATGAAGCGGCTCGGGGTGTCCTGGTTCATCAGGATCTCCTGCAGCACCACGGCGCGCTCCTTCTCCACCTCCGTCTCGGGAAGCCAGGAGTTGACGAACATGTCGGCTAGGATGTCGAAGGTCGCCGGGATGATCGAGGCGAGCGCGACGGCGTAGTAGAAAACCTCCTCCTGGCTGGTATAGGCGTTGGCCCGGGCGCCTATGCTGTTGAACTCGTCGGTGATCTGGTCGGCGCTACGGGTAGGCGTCCCCTTGAAGAGGAGGTGCTCTATGAAATGGGAGGCCCCGGCGCAATCGGCCGGCTCGTTCCTCGTGCTGCTGTCGTTCCTGATCCCGACCGCGGCGCTCTGCATGCCGGGGATCTGCTGGCTCACCACCCGGATCCCGTTGGAAAGGGTGGTCATGCGCACCTGGGGAGTACTTTGTGTGGTCGACATGGTTGCTCCTTGAAAGCTGTGGAAATCGCTCCAGTTTGGCTGGGCGCAATTATAGCATGTTGTTTGGGGCTAGAAGCGTCCTCCCCCGCCGGGCTTCAGCTGCCGGAGGGGAGGCAAGCCCAGTGGGGAGGCTTTCAAGGGGAAAAAGGAAACGGCGGTCGACGCAGCGTCATTTGAAGTCGGCGTACCTGGAGATTACGTAGTCCCTGCCCTTCGCGTCTTTTTCGTGGCAGCCGAAGCAGTCTCTTTTGCCGTCGAGCCCGGAAGGTTTCCCATCGGGGGTGAACCCGGCAAAACGCCAGCCGCCGGTCTGCTGCTCTTTCCTGTCTTTTTGCATCACGACGATCATGTTTTTCTTGCCCGGCACCTTGTTGCCGTTTTCTTCCTTGATGGAGTAGTTCACCGCGACGAACCGGCTTCCGTCCGGGTAGGCCCCGCCGCTTTTGTAGCTTTTCATCGCCTTCTTGTCCACGTAGATGTAGTGGATGCCGTAAAAGAGCGACTTTTTGTCCGTGTCGATCCGGGCCTTGCTCTTATCCCACTTCTCGTATCCCTTGGGAAGAGCGGTCTGGCCCGCCGCCGCTGCCGCCGTGACGCCGAGGATGGCGCCGAGAACCATCAGGGAAATTGCCTTTTTCATGTCAAGCCTCCGCTTTGTGTGAATTTTAGTCCCGAAAACTGCCCAAAAATACCATACGCCCCCCCCCTTTCAAAGGGAGAGGCTGCATTAATTCCTGTCCCCGCCTGGGCGTCCTATGCCGGCCGAGGTCGCGTTCGACCAGGGAAACTCCGCCAGGTGCGCCGCCAGTTCATCCTTGTGGTAGCGGTCCACCTTCTGGAAAAAGAGCACCGCCGCCATGGCAACGGGAAGGGTGTAGATGAAGAAGCCGGTGATGGCCATCAGCCGCTCGCCGATGTAGAGCGTGACCGTGAGGTTGAAGGCGACCACGCAGAGGTAGAGAAAGGGGCCGTAGAAGGCGCGCAAAGGGGGCGCGGCGACACCGGCGGGCTTCTCCTCACCTTCCCCCCCGAAACGGTCAATCAGCTGCAAAGCGGCAACCAGCAGCGCGCTCACCAGCAGCCAGCCGAGATAGTTGGAAATGGGGATCCCGAAATGCGCTCCCACCTCCTTGTAGCCGTAGATCCTCCCGAGAAACCACCTGCTACCCTGCAGCGCGACCGGGTCGGTGATTATATCCAGGAAGACCTGGAACAAGGAGGCGAGGAACAAGACGCAAAAGGAGCGTCTCAGGCGGCCTGTTTCCAGAAGCACCAGGTCCCGCCCGACCCTCTTGACCGGCCCTAGTACGAGGAGCGCCGTCGCGTAGCTGCAGTAGGTGAGAAAGACGTAGGAAAGCGAGTCGAAGAAGGGGACCCCCGCTACCCAGAGTTCGCGATCCCTTGTCGCATCCACGTAGTAGTACCAGCCGTAGGGAAATCCGGTATTGATGGAGCTGTACTCGGAGGCGAAGGCGATCAGGTAGCCGGCGACGGTGAAGAGGACCGTCTTTCTCCATCCCAGGTGCAGCACGGCCGCCACCAGGTAGGTAGCGAAGAAGGCGAAGACGTAGGGACGCATGGTGATGGTCCCGATGGCTATGTCGAGGATGTCTGTCACAGAAAGGCCTCCGAAAGATGCGGGATCTTAAAACCAAAGCATTTACCACAGAGGACACTGAGGTACACAGAGGAAAATCTGGGGAACTGCAAAGACAAAAGACCTTGAGGTGTCCCCCCCAAGCTCTATTGCTTCTCTATGTGACGGCTTTACGGGAACTCAGCGCAAGAGCACCTGCACCGGGAAATTTTTCCTCTGTGTCCGCCTTGGCCTTGCCCGCGTGACCTCTGTGTTCCGGGGTCGGGTCGGGGCGTAAAAAGGACAGGCTACCTTTGCCACAGTAGCCTGTCCCCTGTCTGCCGTCTTTGAACTTTAAGCCGGTTGTTTAGAAGAGAGTCCCCACGATGGAGCCGATGACGGAGATGGGGCCTGCGTCTCCGAGACCTTCCATGGCCCGCTCGGTCTTCTTGAGCGTGGCGGTGGTGTCGCGGTAGAGCTGGTCCTCGTTGACCAATTTCCCCAGGGTCCCCTGGCCGGAGTTGATCTTCTGGGTGATTTCCTTCACGTTTTTCGACGCTTCGCGCAGGTCGGCATAGAGCGTCTCGTCGTTGATCAGCTTGCCCAGGGTACCTTCGCCGCGGTTCACCTTGGCGGTGATCTCCTTCACGTCCTTCAACCCGGCGTTCAGGTCCTTCGCGCCCGACCTGAGGTCGGTGATGAGCGCAGAGGCGTCGCGATAGACAGTGTCGTCGTTGACCAGCTTCCCGAGGGTCCCCTCGCCGCGCTCGATCTTGCCGGCCACCACCTTCAGGCTCTCCACCGCGCCGCTTGCGTCGTCGAAGAGCTTTCTTTCGTTCAAAAGCAGCGCCAGCGACCCCTCGCCGCGGTCCATCTTGCCGGTGATGCTGTTGATGTTGGAGATGGACTCCTTCAGGTTGCCGCGGTTCTCGTCCAGCATTACCGAGATCTTCTTCAGTACTACGTCCTGGTTGCGGTCCAGGTTGTTTACAAAGACCTTGGCGTCCTTCACCACGTCGCTTAAGTTGTCGACGATGATGTCGATGTTGGCGACGTCCTTCCCTTTCACCACGCCGCCGGGCTCCAGAAGCGACGCGTTCGGCGAGCCGAAGGAAAGCCCCAGGAACTGGCCGCCCAGAAGGTTCGTGAGCCTAAGTCCCGCAACAGTGTCGGTCTTGATCCTGGTACCGGGCTTCACCTCGAAGTTGATCTCGATCTTGTCGTTCAGGATGTTGATCCCCTTGATGCGCCCGACATCCACGCCGGCGAGCCGCACCGGGTCCCCCACCTTCAACCCGGTGATGCTGGTGAGATAGGTCTTATAGGGGACGTTCTTCTCGAACGGGTTCCACTTTTCACCCACCTCTAGGAGCAAACCCAGGATGATGAGGCCGAACAGGAAGAACATGCCGACCTTTTTTTCTACCGAAAGAGCCATAAATCCTCCAAAAGACAAGACAGCAAAAGACCTGCTGCGGCGCGTCGAACCGGCCGCGGCCGGGCTGCTACAGGAGCACCCGGGTCAGGATGTAGTCCGCGACCAGGATCAGCATGAACGACAGCACGACGGACCTGGTGGTGGACTGGCCGATGCCACGGGCGCCGCCGGAAGTGCTGAAACCGACGTAGCAGGAAACCAGGGCGATGATGGAGCCGAAGGCGACCGACTTGGTGAGGCCGATCCCGATCTCCTTGATCTTCAGCGCATCGGTGAGGCTGTCGTAGTAGGTCGCGTAGGAAACGAAGATCTGGGGGTGCAGGTTGCTGATCAGCGCTCCCCCGATGATCCCGATCACATCCGAGTAGATCACCAGCGCCGGAACGCAGACGATGCAGGCGATGAAACGGGGCATGGCGAGGTAGCGGACCGGGTCGATGTCCAGCGTCTTCAGGGCGTCGATCTCCTCGTAAACGGTCATGACCCCGAGTTCGGCGGCCATGGCGGAGCCGCAGCGCCCGGCGACCAGGAAGCTGGTCATGACCGGGCCGAGTTCGCGCACCATGGAATGCCCGACGATGGCGCCGATGATGTTCTGCCCGCCGTATTTTTGCAGCTCGACCCCGGTCTGCAGCGCCAGCACCATGCCGACGAAAAAGGCCATTACCGAGGCGACCGGGAGGGTGTCCCAGCCGATCACGGCCATCTGGGTCAGGATGCTCTGCACGTTGCGCGGCGCCTCGCGCAGGAAGTAGAGTATCTTTCCCTGGAGGATGACCATCTCCCCCAGCACCTGGTTGAAATAAAGCACCCGTTTGCCGAGCGGTTCCAGAAATTGCGTCACTTATGCCCCCATTTGAGGCCGAAGGGGAGCCACAAAAGGCTCAGGTCCTCTTCTTCGCCGTTGCGCTTCAGGCTGATCAGCCCCTTCAACAGTTTGAGCTCCCGCTCTGACTTGGTGTTGCGGTAGGAGATGAGCGGGAAGAGCTCATAGGCCAGCTCGTCGCCGCGCCTTTCATGCCAGTACAGGTTCCAGAAAAGCGTGGAGGCCGAGTTCCCGGCCTGGTCCCAGCGGCGCTGGTAGATGCGCCACAAAGGCGCCCAGTTCTTCTCGATCCCTTCCTTGTCTAGTATGGATTCCACCGGTGCCGGAAGCGAGACGGAGGAGACCCCGTCGGTGGTCCTTTTGTAAAGGAAAAGGGGCCAAACCGCGGTGCGCTGCCTGTCCTGGCCGTCCTTGGGCCAGTACTCGTGGTTGCTCCGGTACAAGAAGAAGAGCACGCGGTCGATCTCCTGACGGAAGATATCGGATTTGATCTCCTCGTGCTTGTAGATGGGCCAGAAGTACCAGCTTTTCTCCCACTCGGGACGCGTTTCGTGCGAATAGAAGGGAAGGTAGGAGTCCTTGCTCCTGTTTTCGCCTCGCACCGTGCCGACCAGGGGCCAGAGGTAATTGACCTCCTCGTACTTCTTCTCGCGGTTCTCCGTATAGCCGAAGAAGGGCCAGAGGTAGGTGCGCGAGGTCATCATAGGCGAATCGGTCGAGGCGTAGAGGGGGAAGAAGGTCTTTTTCTGCGTCGGGTTGTCCGTATCTAGCCCCGACTTCTCGGACAGGTAGAAAGGCCAGAGCACGAAGCGCTTCTGGTACACCCCTTCTTTTTGCGACTGGCCGTAGAGCGGGAACACCTCGAAGCCGTCTTCCTTATCCCCTTTTGTACTGGAGAAGATAGGCCAGAGGTAGTGCTTGGTGGTGGTCCCTTTTTTCACCGCCGAACCGTAAAGCGGAAACAGGACGAAGTGGTACTCGTCGCGCCAGAAGCGCTCGTACGTGTCGCCGTAGAAGGGGAAGAAGGCGCGGTAAGGGCCGTACTTGGCAGACGTTCCGGAGACGTAGAAGGGGAAAAGCATGGTCGACTTTTCCTGTTCCGCCCCCTCCTGTTTCCGGTAGGTGGTCTTGCGGAAGAGCTGCAGCGCCGTCGAGGTGTCTGACTCGGGGGTACTCTCGTGGTACGCCAGTGGGTAAAGGTAATAGGTGGAGTCCGACTTCTCCGTCGTATGGCTGCTGGTGTAGAAGAAGGGACGTATGGCGAAGTCGGTGTCTTCCCCCTTTTTCTGGTACTTCACGATGGGACCCAGAAGCGAGAGGTTGCTGAAACCTTCAGCCGGGCTTTCCCGGTAGTCCACGAGCGGCCAAAGGGTAAAGATGGTACCTTTGCCCCGCTCGACCGCACCATCCCCCTCGCCGGCACTGCTTGAGCCTGCAAAGGCAAGCATCAACAAGGATGCCGTTATGAACTTCCTGAGAACTGGCATGAACCTCTTCTAGTAACCTTTCGTTAAAGGGACAGCACCGGATAGTAACTGCTGCCGTCGCGCCTAGTCAACCAAAATATATGGTGGCCGCCCCGCTGACAGCAGCACACCTTGAATGGTGATTATGTCAACAAAGTCGCGACTGTCAATCAAGGACGACAGGAAAACAATGAGGCAGGAAACCGTCGGGTCTCCTGCCTCATTGTTTTTGGACGCTGTTAGTGCCCTGCTGCTAGTATTTGCTGTCGGCGTAATCCACCCAGCCGCCGGCCAGAACCAGAGCTTTGTCAAAGGGAGAGATCTCGAACTGCATAGACTCCTGACGCCCGCCCCCCTTGATAGTGAGAGTGCCGTTTTCCACGTCTACGTCCACGGTGGCGTCTGCTGCGCCGGCAAAGCCGAAGAGGCGGTCGATCTGCTCAGCTGAGAGTTCGATGGCCACCATGCCGCAGTTGAACATGTTCTGCCTGAAGATCCTGGCGAAGGACTGCGCCAGGACCACGTTGATGCCGTTCACCTCGAAGACCCAGGGTGCGTGCTCGCGGGAGGAGCCGCAGCCGAAGTTGGCGCGGGTCACCACGACGCCTGCGCCATAGGTCTTCTCAGACTTGGCGTCGAAGCCGGGGAGCTTCAGGTCTTCGAGCAGGTAGGGCTTCAGGTCTTCCTTGGTGATCTCCGTCAGGTATTTTGCCGGGATGATCTCGTCGGTGTTTATGTCGCTACGGTCCAGAAAGAGGGCCGGGCCGCCAAATTTTTTCATATCTCATCTCCTGAAAGTCGAAGTTCGCATCATGAGTAACGCTGCCGGTAACGGTTGGGCGTTCATCGTCAATTGTCAATTATCAATTGTCAATTGGTTACAAGTAGTTGCGCGGATCGGCGATCTTACCCTCGATGGCGGAGGCAGCTGCCGTCGCCGGAGAGAGGAGATGCACCATCCCCCCCTTGCCCATCCTCCCCATGAAGTTGCGGTTGGTGGTGGAGGCGCAGACTTCGCCTTCGGCGAGGACGCCGTTACTCATGCCGAGGCAGGCGCCGCAGGTCGGGTTGGTGACGCAGAAGCCTGCGTCCATGAAGATCTGGATCAGCCCTTCGGCAACCGCATCCTTGTAGATCTGCGGCGTTGCCGGAGAAAGGATGGCGCGCACGTGGGAGGCGATCTTCTTCCCCTTGAGGATCTGGGCTGCAACCCTGAGGTCTTCCAGCCGGCCGTTGGTGCAAGATCCGAGGTAAACCTGGTCCACCTGGGTGCCGGCCATCTCGGTCACGCTCTTCACCTGGTCCGGCTTGTAGCCGAAGGTGCAAAGCGGGGCGAGGTCGGAAAGATCGAGATCGATCACCTGCTCGTAAGCGGCGTCGGCGTCCGAGCACCAGACGCTGTAGGCGGCAAGCGCCTCTTCCTTCGATCCGAACGATCCGGAGATGAAGGGCCAGAGGTAATCGACGGTGACCTGGTCCGGCATGCAGATGCCGGAGGTGCCCCCCGCCTCGATCGCCATGTTGCAAAGCGTCATCCTCGACTCCATGGTCATCTGGGCCACGACCGGCCCGCCGAACTCGATGACGCGGTCGGTGGCGCCGTTAACACCCAGGTGCCCGATCACGCGCAGGATGGCGTCCTTGGCGAAAACCCCTTTGGGGAGGGTGCCGTTCAGGTTGACGCGGATGGTCTTGGGCTCGCGGAAGGCGCAGACCCCCTTGAGGATCCCTACTTCGAGGTCGGTGGTGCCGACGCCGGCGGCGAAGGCCCCGAAGGCGCCGTGGGTGCAGGTGTGGGAGTCGCCCATGATCACCGTGTTACCCGGGCGGATGAAACCCTTCTCCGGGAAGAGCGCGTGGCAGACGCCGTTGGCCCCGATGTCGAAGAAGTCCTTGATGTCGTGCCGCCTGGCCCAGTCGCGCAGCATCTTCGCCTGGGTGGCGGTCTTGCTGTCCTTGCTCGGCGTTACGTGGTCGATGACCGCCTTGATCTTGGTGGGGTCGAAAACCCTGTCTTTACCGCGCGCCATCAGATCGGCGATGGCGATCGGGGTCGTGATCTCGTGGCACATCACGACGTCGATGCTGAGCACCTTGGTGCCAGCAAAAGGCTCATCAACCAGATGGGCCGAAAATATTTTTTGAGCCGTAGTCATACCCATAAATAGCGCTTCCTTTTGCGATTGGATTGGAGGTTTTACCAATCGCCACAATAATAAAATATGCCCTACAAATCAAACTAATAATTGTTCAATGTTATTAAACATTTGCCCTCAGGATTCACCGTGCTATAATGGCCGCCTCATTCCAACAGGGAGCGCCCTCATGCAACTGCGTTTTAACAGAACAAACGATGAAATCGACCAGATGATCGACCAATTGATGGAGAAAGCCGGAGGGGTGCACCACCCGGACCTGGCACGCGAGATGATCATCTCCGCACTCAAGGCGGGGCAGGATACCGACTATTTGGCCGACCTCAAACTTCTGAGCAACACCATGAAGGAGATGCGCTACACCACGAAGATCTTCGCCCCCTACCGGCATAAGAAGAAGGTGACCATCTTCGGTTCAGCCCGGACCAACCCCGAAGAGCCTATGTACAAGAAGTGCATCGACTTCGCCGCCCTTTTGGCGGACAAGGGGTACATGATCATCACCGGCGGCGGCGGCGGGATCATGCAAGCCGGAAACGAAGGAGCCGGCAGCGAATCATCCTTTGCCGCCAACATACGGCTACCGTTCGAGCAGTCCGCAAACCCGGTCATGCTTAAGAACCCGCGACTCATTACCTATAAATACTTCTTCAACCGCAAGGTGGCCTTCGTGAAAGAATCCGACGCCATCGCGGTATTCCCGGGCGGCTTCGGTACGCTCGACGAGGCGATGGAGGTATTTACCCTGATCCAGACCGGGAAGACTTCGCCCAAACCGCTGGTTCTCGTAGACGACGAGGAAGGGTACTGGGAACACTTCTTCAGGTTCATCAAAGAAAGACTGCTGGTTATGGGGTTCATCTCCGCAGAGGACTTCTCCATCTTCACCATCACCAAGAGCTATGAGGAAGCGGTCCAGGTCATCGAGGAGTTTTATACCAACTACCATTCTATGCGGTTCGTTAACGGCGAGCTCATCATCCGCCTAACGAAAATTTTGACTCCCGAGCAGATCGAGATGCTGGAGAACGAATTCCCCGAATTGAGATTAGACAACAGCCGCATCGAATTAATTAGCGCCCGGCCGGAGGAAGCTGACGAGCCGGATCTCCTTGATTTGCCGAGGATAGCCTTCCACTTCCACCACCAGCACTACGGGCTGCTGATGGCCTTCATTAGGCGGCTTAACACCTTCTGAGAGGGCCATCATAAAAAAAGTGTTCTGAAAATATTTTCTTGACAAGGTTATTATACGATGTTAATTTTTATCCCAGCAGCTAGTTTCGGAAGTTGACAGCGTCGAAAAGCCAAAGGGATCCAACCACTTTGCGCCGTTTCCAGCCTAGAAACTCTCCGGAAATTGCAGCATCAAACGTAGATCCGGCAGAGTTCCGGAGGTAACAAAAAGGAGGCAGGAAAATGGCACAGGGGAAAGTGAAATGGTTTAACGACGCAAAAGGATTCGGCTTCATCGAGCAGGATAACGGCGAGGACGTGTTCGTGCACTTCTCCGCTATCACAGGGGACGGCTTCAAGTCCCTGGCCGAAGGGGAGTCTGTTTCCTTCGACGTCACCAACGGGCCGAAGGGTCTGCAGGCTGCCAACGTTAAGAAACTCGGCGCCTAACGTCGGCACAAATGCAAAAAAGCCCCGCCGGAGCGCTCCGGCGGGGCTTTTTTATTTTTAAGAAGCATCCCCTCCCAGTTTGAACTCTGGACGCCCCCTTTAAGTACCCTCTCCCTCAAGGAAAGTCCCTCACCCCAACCCTCTCCCAAAGGGAGAGGGAGAATTGATTTTAGTTACCGCCGCACCCGGACCAGGGCGAGCTTCCTCCGCCTCACCACCCCCGCTCCTCCCATCAGCAGCAGTACTGCCGCCAGCGCTCCCGCCGGGTGCTCGACCGACAGCACCACCGGCACCAGCATAACCCTCACCCCACCCTTCATCCATTCGTGCTCCGCGATGATCTCGGCGATCGGCGGGCTGAGCCGGTAATAGAGCGAGACGAAGAGCCGCCCCGGTGCGTTGGTGAGAAGATGGCGGTCCCGGAATTGTCTCAGCTCGGCGACCTTGGGATGCAGGTAACTCCCATATGCCGCGGTGGCGATGAAGCAGCCGCCGCCGCTTGAGCCTCCCCCGCCCCCCGCCGAAGCAGCCACGGTCGGCTCGGAGACATTCAAGGAGCTCCCGTCAGTGCTGAAATTGGCCTGGTGGTTGTCGACGTCGGTGGTATTGGCCACAAGCAGCACCACCTCGTCGCTGGCAGGGTTGAGCGCGTTGAAACCTATTACCGAATAAGCGTTGCCGCCAGTGTCGGCACTTATTTCGCTCACCACCCCGCTTTCTTTCTTGAAGAGGGCGGTCTGGATGCCGCTGGTCTTGGTGATCCTCACGTTGAAGGTGGTGATGACCGGCGAGGGAACGAACCGGTAAAAGGCAAAGGTATACCGCGGCAGGGTGACCGACGGCCTATCGGTGGAACTGATGTTGACCGGATAGGAGGAGTACGTAGCCGCGACAGCATGGAGCGGGATCATACTTATGTCAGGTATGTGGGTATTCCAGTCTCTGGTGTAGACCTTCTTGGCAAAACCCAGGAAATCGGCGCTGAGGCTGCTGCTGTAAGAGGTTGAGAGCACCGAGTCCAGCACCGGCCCCATCTGAATGTCCCCGTCGCTGGTGGTCGGACTGCTGGAAGGCTGCAGCGTGGCCAGCTTCTCCCACGCGGCCTTTACCGCGCCGGCGCCATGGCGTTCGGCGAGGTACCGGTTGAAGATCCAGCGGCCGTACTCGGAATTCTGGTACAGACCCATGTTGAGGGAGATGGTGCTTGCCAAGGGCAGGTACTTGGGAAGGTAGCTGTAACACTGGTTCACCGAGTCGTACACCTCATCCTCCATCCAGGTGGAGGTGACTTCGCCGTACCAGATATCGAAGTAGTAGTTATAGCCGAACTGGATGGCGTGATGAAACTCGTGGGCAGCCGTGATCTGCAGCATCTGATCGCTGCTGTATAAGCCATTGACAGTGAAGATATGGTCGCTGAAAGCCTTGTCAATCTCGATATAGCTCGGCACCGAGACTGCGGAGGCAGGCACGCTGTCGAACTTGGTATAACCGTAGGCCTGCTCGGTTAGAAGGTCACGGAGATACACGTCGTATCTGCCGCTGACCGGAGGCGGGCGGTAACCCTTGGCGGTTACCTCGTCGGCATAGACGTATTCGAAAACCTGGGCCACGCGTTCGACCCAGTCCGGGATCCCGTTGGCGGGGGTGGTGTCGGTAAGCACGGGAGCATCGGAACCGGAGGTCGCGTAGTGGATGTTGAAGTGTCCGCCAGGGGAGACATAGACAGCCTCCGACGAGAGGACAGGCCTTGCGACGTATTTCGCCAGCGTCTTCTGGGTGGCGGGTTCCAGCGCCTTGAAGTCGCGCTTCAAGCTGCGATAGAGGCCGGTGCGGCAGCGCTCGGCAGGCCCGGTCTCAAGCCCCACCACCGCGCTCAAAGCCTTGGCCAACTGAGCCCGCTCCCCTAATTTCGAGAGGTAGTAGTCATCAAGCGGGGCTGCGGAAGCGGCGACCGGAATGAGCAGCAACATGAGTACAGCGCGCATCTTAGAGAAAAGAGCCACTAGTCCACCATCCTTTTGCCCACGCGAAGCGGAGCAAATGTTGTACTGCCTTTTGTCACCTTGACCTCGACCGCGCCCCTGGCGCCGATCTTATAGCTGCCGGGAGGGAGTGCCGCCACGAAGTACCCGTTACTGTCGGTTTCGACCGTCGCAACCGGCTTGCCGCCGGCAGAGATCTCGACCGGGATCAGCGGCACCGCGTCAAAACCGGAGCCGGTGCGAAGCTTTCCCCCGGACGACTGTACATAGCAGATACCCACAACCGCGCCGGTCCCGGCAGGAAGCGGTACCCCCCGGAGCGTTTCCGCCCGGGCCGTCACTATAGGCTGCACCCCGTCCTGGACCGCGATGAAGATTCCAGCCTCAGGCTTACTTGGGATGAACTGCCCGCCCTCGAAATGAAAGTAGGCCCACTGCCCGGCGGGTCGCCGCGCCAGAGCGCTGGCATCGAAGGAAAAGAGCATCACACTCAGGGTCAACAGCAATAACGAAGGAAATACTCTCATAGCAGGTACCATTATGTATCGGGTGGCATGTCAAAATGGTTGAGAGAAAATGCTCCCTGGCAAGCCGAAGGGAAGCTGAAGACAAGGGAGCATTTTAAAAAGGGACATCGAAAAAACGCCTGTAGCATTACACAGGCAGCTGACAATTAACAACAAAAAAAGGAAGCCCCTGAGCGGGACTTCCTTTCTTGTCTCTGCCTGTGTCTGCTATTTTACAGCGTTTCCAGATCGCGGTCGGTGGCGAAGTAGAGCCGGTTCAGCGCGTCGATGTAAGCCTTTGCCGAAGCCTCGATGATGTCGGTCGAAGAGCCGCGGCCGACCACTGGGGTCCGGTCCTCTTCGGTGATGCGCACCGTGACCTCGCCGATGGCATCGGTGCCTCCGGTGATGGCGCCGACGTTGTACTGCAAGAGCTTCACGTCGCGCTTGGTGAGCTTCTTGATCGCCTTCATGGTCGCGTCTACCGGCCCGTCGCCGAGTTCCGCCGCGCGCACCTGCATGCCGTCGATCTCCATCTGCACCGTCGCGGTGGCGACGGCGAAGGATCCGCAGGTGACGGTGATGTGGGAGAGCTTGTACTTCTCCTCGATGTTCTTCGCCTCGTCCAGCACGATGGCGTCCAGGTCCTCGTCGAAGACCTCCTTCTTCAGGTCGGCAAGGGCCTTGAACCTGGTGAACGCCTTGTTCAACGCCTCATCGTCCAGCTCGTGACCGAGCTCTTCAAGCCTCTTTTTGAAGGCGTGGCGACCGGAGTGCTTGCCGAGCACCAGGGCGCTCGACTTGAGGCCAACCGACTCGGGAGTCATGATCTCGTAGGTGGACTTCTCCATCAGCATGCCGTGCTGGTGGATCCCCGCCTCGTGGGCGAAGGCGTTGGCGCCGACGATGGCCTTGTTCTGCTGCACCACGATCCCGGTGACCTGGGTCAAAAGGCGGCTTGCCGGGGTGAGTTGGTCGGTGACGACGTTGGTCTTGAAGGGAAGGATGTCGCCGCGGGTCCGGATCGCCATGACGAACTCTTCCAAAGAGCAGTTGCCGGCGCGCTCGCCGATGCCGTTTATGGTGCACTCCACCTGCCCCGCCCCCGCCTGGACCGCGGCGATGGAGTTGGCGACGGAGAGCCCCAGGTCGTTGTGGCAGTGCACCGAGATGATGGCGTCGTCGATGTTTTTAACGTTGTCCTTCAAGTACTTGATGATGTTGAAGTACTCGAAGGGTATGGTGTAGCCGACCGTGTCGGGGATGTTGACCACCGAGGCCCCGGCGTCGATCACCGCGCCGACCACTTCGGCGAGGAACTTAAGATCGGTGCGCACGGCGTCCTCGCAGGAGAACTCAACGTTGGCGGTATAGGAACGTGCCCTTTTCACACCCTTGACGGCGCTCTCCAACACCTGCGCCGGCGTCATCTGCAGCTTGTACTTCATGTGGATGTCGGAGGTCGCGATGAAGGTGTGGATGCGCCCCTTCTCCTCGGCGTACTTGAGCGCCTCCCAGGCGCGGTCGATGTCCTTGAACCCGGAGCGGCACAGGCCGGCGATTTCGGGTCCCTTGATGTTCTGGGCCACCTTCTTGACCGCCTCGAAATCACCCTCGGAGGCAATAGGGAACCCGGCCTCGATGACGTCAACGTTCAGTTTCTGCAGCTGCTTGGCGAGGCGAAGTTTCTCCTCGATGTTCATGCTGGCGCCTGGGGACTGCTCCCCGTCTCTGAGCGTGGTATCGAAGATCTTGATGGTTCTTGGTTCCGTGTTGTTCACGTGCGCTCCTCCTGTGTGAAGTTGGGCTGCATCAAATTTCCCTCCCCTGTCTGCCGGTCAAAGCGAGGTTCCCGGCAAAAGCCAGGAGAGGTTCCGCGAGCCATGGTTGCTGAAAATAAAAAAAGCCTCCGCCCCAGCAAGGGGCGAAGGCTTTCATAAAAGCTTCCGCGGTACCACCCTCATTCATCCGCATCATGCGGACCTCGTTTACCCTTTACGCGGGTGACGGCCACAGCTAGCACGCGGTACCGAAGTAGAACACGTGTTTCACTGCAGCGGCTCAAAGGCGAGTTCACCTTGCTTCCTCACCGGTTCGCACCAACCACCGGCTCTCTGAAGGGGAAGGGAAAGGCTACTACTCCTCATCACTGCCTTTACATTTCACGCGATAATAGGAAAAACCGCCGACTGCTGTCAAGCGGTTTTTCCGTTTGAATCATTAAAACGATGTTGGCGGCAGGCGGCGCATCCTCAGGAGCGTGCCCGAAATCGGTCCTGCGGCGGCGCTACTGCTGCCTTTTCATCCCCTCGTGCGCCCGGTGCATCGCCCGCTCCAGTCTGCGTCTGCGCGGGTAGGTGAGCACGAATCCGACCGGCCCCGAAAGGATGTAGCAGGTGAAGATGGTGAACAGCATGGTCACCGGTTCGGCCGCGATGACGATCAAAAGGAGCACCGCCAAGACCAGAAAGGCGAACGGCTGACGCTTGATGAGGCTCGGGTCCTTGAAGGAGTTATAGCGGACGTTGGAGACCATGAGGAGCGCCAGGAAGTAGATCAGGACCAGGATCAGAAGCTTGTTGTAAGAGGCGGGCCAACCCATGTGGTAGAAGAAGAGCACCGTCGCGGAGACCATGCTGGCGGCGGCCGGAGTCGGAAGGCCTACGAAGCGCTTGCTCTCAACCGTGTCCACCTGCACGTTGAACCGGGCGAGCCTAAGCGCGGCGCAGGCCAGGAACAGGAACCCGGCGAGCCAACCGAGGCGACCGAAGGGGCGCAGGGCCCAGCAGTACATGAGCAGCCCCGGCGCTGCCCCGAAGGAGACCACGTCGGCTAGAGAGTCGAACTCGACGCCAAACTTGCTGGAAGTCCCGGTCAGGCGGGCCACCTTGCCGTCCAGGCCGTCGAAGATGGAGGAAGCAAGGATCCAGAGCGCGGCGGTGCGGAAATCGCCGTTGACGGTGGAAACCATGCAGTAAAATCCGGCGAAAAGGCTTCCGGCGGTGAATAGGTTGGGGAGGATATAGATCCCCTTGCGCATCCCTTCCCTTTCGACTCTAGGTGTTTCTTCACTCACGGCAGTATCCCCAGTACGGTCTCCCCTGCAACCGTTTTCTGTCCCATGACCACGTCTATGCTGGTCCCGAGCGGGAGGTAGATGTCCAGGCGCGACCCGAAGCGAATCAGGCCGTAACGGCGACCGCGGCTCAGGGAGTCGCCGGTCTTGGCGTAGCAGACGATGCGCCGGGCGATGAGGCCTGCCACCTGCACCACGACCATCCTAAGCCCTGCGGCCGTCTCCAGCACGAGTCCCTGCTGTTCGTTCTCGAAGCTGGCGCGCTCGTCCCGCACGTCGAAAAATTTTCCCTTGGTGTAAAAGCCGTCCACCACCTTGCCGCTGATCGGCGCGCGGTTCACGTGGACGTTGAAGACGGACATGAAGATGCTGATCTTTTCGAACTCGCCGTTTGTGTGCGGCTCGATTACTTTCCCCAGAAAAATCACCTCGCCGTCGGCCGGGGCGACCACGGTGTTCTCGTCGCCGGGCGTCGCGCGCTCGGGGTTTCTGAAGAAGAAGACGGTAAACACGGTGAGTACGAAGAAGAGAGTGGCAGGGACGAAGAATCCGCAGTGCAGGAACTGCCCAAGCAGCGCCAGCAGCAGGGTTGCTGCGGCGAATCCGGCTATGAAGGGGTACCCCTCTACAGCGATCGGGGTATCAGTGTTGCGCATCAATGTACCTCATTGTCAGTAGTATCCGACGCCGTCGGCGTCGTGAGCGGATCCCGCCCGGCGTAAGGGCGATAAAAAGGCCGGATTCGGGCGGACTCCACAACAACGCGGGAGTATAGCCCGAAAACGGCCTTCGGTGCAACGAAAGATTAAAGAGAAGGCGCGCGCGGGCTACCCCTTCCACCCCTTGGCGCCCCGCCCGATCACGACCGGCCCGGTGCTGACCAGTTCCTTGAGACCTAGCGGCCTCAAAAGTTCAACCATGGCGCTGACCTTGGCCGGAGCCCCGGTCGCCTCCAGCGTGTAGGACTTCGGGGTGACGTCGATGACCTTGGCGCGGAAGATATCGGCGATCCTCAGCACCTCGGCGCGGCTTTGGTCCTCGGCCGAGACCTTGACCAGCACCATCTCCCGCTCGATGGCGTTTTCCGGTTCGAAGTCTATGACCTTGATGACGTCGATCAGCTTATTGAGCTGCTTGGTGATCTGCTCGATGATCTGTTCGTCGCCGCGGGTGACCAGCGTGATCCTGGAAAGCGCCTCGTCGTTGGTGGGCGCGACGGTGAGCGAGTCTATGTTGAAGCCGCGGCCGGAGAAAAGACCGACCACGCGGGAGAGAACCCCGAATTCATTCTCTACGAGCACTGCTATGGTGTGTTTCATAAAACCCTCCAAAGGCGGATCAAAGGCAATTGACAATTGATAATTGACAACGATAAACAACGCGCCTTAAAGAACTGAAGACATCGACAATGTGCAAATAGCAATCGTCAACGACTATCTAAGTGAATGGAAATCCCCGTCAACCGCAATGACAGTAATAACTGACTGATGACTTTTCGTTGTCAATTGTCAATCGTCAATTGTCAATTGGGTTACGCCGTCAATTGGGTTACGCCGTCAATTGGGTTACGCCGTCAATTGGGGTTACGACGCCAACACCATCTCGGTGAGGGACGCTCCGGCGGGAACCATCGGGAGCACCTTCTCCTCGCGGGCGACCTTGAACTCCATCAGGACCGGGCCGTTGGTGGCGAACCCTTTCTTGATCACCTCGTCGACCTCGTCGACCTTGGTGGCCTGGAGACCGGTGGCGCCGAAGGCCTCGGCGAGCTTTATGAAGTCGATGGGGAGTTCCATGCAGGTGGAGGAGTAGCGCTTGTCGAAGAAGAGCTCCTGCCACTGGCGCACCATGCCCAGAAAATTGTTGTTCAGGATGCAGATCTTCACGTTGAGCCGGTTCTGCACTATGGTGGCTAGCTCCTGCAGATTCATCTGGAAGCCGCCGTCGCCGCAGACCACCATCACCTGGCGCTCGGGAAAGGCAGCCTGCGCGCCCATGGCCGCGGGAAGGCCGTAACCCATGGTGCCGAGGCCGCCGGAGGAAAGAAGGGTCCTGGGGGTGGTGAAACCGAAGAACTGCGCGGTCCACATCTGGTGCTGCCCCACGTCGGTGGCGACGATGGCGTCGGGGTCGGAAAGCGCGCGCAGCCTCTGGATCACGTACTGCGGCTTGATGGTGGTGGTGGACTGCTTGTAGGACATCGGGTGCTTCGCCTTCCACCCCTCGATCTCGGCGGTCCAGGGGGCGATGGCGTCCTGGCATACCTTGGCGTCGGGGCAGACCAGCTCGGCCGCCTTCAGCATCTTGGCGAGGACGTCGCGCACATCCCCCACGATGGGGAGATCGACGCGGACGTTCTTCTTGATGGAGGTGGGGTCGACGTCGACGTGCACGATCTTCGCGTGCGGCGCGAAGGAGGCGATCTTGCCGGTGACGCGGTCGTCGAAACGGGCGCCGATGGCTATCAGGACGTCGCAGTTCGACACGGCCATGTTGGCGTAGTAGGTGCCGTGCATGCCGAGAAGCCCCAGCGACAGCGTATCGTTCTCCGGAAAGGCGCCGAGCCCCATGAGGGTGGTGGTGACCGGTATGGCGAGGCGCTTGGCAAAGGCGGTGAGCTCCGCCGCGGCGTTCCCGAGGATGACGCCGCCCCCCACGTAGAGCACCGGGCGCTTGGCCTGGGTGATCATGGTTACCGCCTTCTCCACCTGCTTCGGGTGCCCTTCGAGGTTCGGCTTGTAGCCGCGGATCTCGACCGTCTCCGGGTAGTGGAACTCGGCCTGCGCCATCTGCACGTCCTTCGGCAGGTCCACGAGGACCGGGCCGGGGCGGCCGGTGCGGGCGATGTAGAAGGCCTTCTTCATGATGGTGGGGAGGTCTTTGACATCCTTCACCAGGAAGTTGTGCTTGGTGCAGGGACGGGTGATGCCGATGATGTCGGCTTCCTGGAAGGCGTCGTTGCCGATCAGCGCGGTGGGAACCTGCCCGGTGACGATCACCATCGGGATGGAGTCCATGTAGGCGGTGGCGATGCCGGTGATGGTGTTGGTGGCGCCCGGACCGGAGGTGGCTATGGCGACCCCTACCTTCCCGGTCGCGCGTGCGTAACCGTCCGCTGCGTGGACCCCTGCCTGCTCGTGACGCGGCAGGATGTGCCTGATCTCCTTGAACGAGAAGAGCTCGTCGTAGAGGTTGATGACCGTACCCCCGGGATAGCCGAAGATCGTGTCGACCCCCTCCCGTTTGAGGCACTCCAACAGAATTCGTGCGCCGTTCATTTTCATGTTTTCCCCCATGCCGCGGGCAGTTTGCCTGCCTGCTATTGATCGGTCCCGGGCTTGGTAAGCCTGGAACCACTAGTAATGAAGCCGTCCCCTGAGGCCGACGCCGCCATGGTAAAGGCGTGCCTGCCCCTGCCCCTTGGTAAAGGGGGTCGAGGTTTTATTCAGCGGTGGTGATGGCGCCGGTGTGGGCCGAGGTAACCACCTTCGCATAGCGGGCGAGCCAACCCTTCTTGATCTTCGGCTCGGGGGCGACCCAGCGGGCGCGCCGTTCTGCCAGCACCTCGTCGCTCACCATGACCTTGAGCGAGCGTGCCGGAATGTCCAGTTCAATGGTGTCGCCGTCTTCGATGAGGCCGATCGGGCCGCCGGCCGCCGCTTCGGGCGCGATGTGGCCGATGCAGGGGCCGCGGGTGCCGCCGGAGAAGCGGCCGTCGGTGATGAGCGCCACGGAGTCGCCAAGCCCAAGCCCCATGAGCGCCGCGGTGGGAGCGAGCATCTCGCGCATCCCCGGGCCCCCTTTGGGCCCTTCGTAGCGGATGACGACCACGTCTCCCCCCTTCACCACGCCACCCATCATGGCAGCCATCGCCTTGTCCTCGGAGTCGAAGCAGCGCGCGGTGCCGGTGAACTTCATCATCTTGTCGGATACGCCCGACTGCTTGACCACAGCACCCTTGGGGCAGATGTTGCCGAAGAGAACGGCGATGCCACCTTCCTTCTTGACCGGGTTCGAGAGCGGATGGATCACTTCCTCGTCGACACCCTTCAGGCTCGCCGCGATCTCCTTGGTGCTGAGCCCCATGAGGGTCGGGCAGTCGTGGATCTTGTCGCCCAACTGCTTCAGCACCCCGGCGACGCCGCCTGCGACGTCCAGGTCTTCCATGAAATGCTCGCCGGCCGGGTTCATGGAGGCAAGCTGCGGGGTCTCCTTGGCGAGGATGTCGAAGGTCTCCAGCGGGAGCTCGACGCCTGCCTCGTGGGCGATGGCCAAGAGGTGCAGCACCGTGTTGGAGGAGCCGCCCAGCGCCAGGTCAACCCTGATGGCGTTCTCGAACGCCTCGCGGGTCAGGATGGAGCGCGGGGTGATGTTCTGGCGCACCAGGTCGACGATGCGCTCGCCGGAGGCGAAGGCGATGCGGCGCTTGAGCGCGGAGACGGCGAGTGCGGTGCCGCAGCGCGGCAGGCTCATGCCGAGCGTCTCGGTGAGGATGGCCATGGTGTTGGCGGTGAAAAGCCCCTGGCAGGAACCCATGCCCGGGCAGGCGTTCTCCTCGCAGCGCGCGAGCTCCGCGTCGTCGATGACCCCCGCCTTGTAGCGCGCCATGGCCTCGAAGGTGTCGGTGACGAAGGAATACTTACGACCTGCGTCGCCGCGGCCGCTCATCATGGGGCCGGCGGTGACTACGATGCAGGGGATGTCGAGCCTCGCGGCAGCCATGAGCATGCCCGGGGTGATCTTGTCGCAGTTGGTCAAGAGCACGAGGCCGTCCAGGCGATGCGCCTCGGCGACCGACTCGACCATGTCCGCGATCAGCTCGCGGGTGGGGAGGGAGTAGTGCATCCCCTTGTGCCCCATGGAGATGCCGTCGCAGACCCCGGGTATCCCGAAGAAGAAGGAATAACCGCCGCCGGTGTGGACACCCTTCTCGATGAAACGCTCCAGGTCGCGCATGCCGACGTGCCCCGGAATCAGATCGGTGAAGCTGGTAGCGATGCCGATGAACGGCTTCCCCATCTCGCTTTGCGGAAGCCCGGTCCCTTTCAAGAGCGCGCGGTGCGGGGTCCGTTCCAAACCTTGGGTGATAGTGTCGCTACGCATATAGATTTCCCCTTAAACCGGCGCGACCCTGTTCGGAATCGCCAAACCGGCAGTTGATATAGCCAAAAACAGAGTGTTTAAGAGAGGTTATAGGAGAACGAAGGAAGGGACAACATAATACATTAAAACTGAACTGTCAACAGCTACCAAACGGCGTTAAAGTCCGTCGCGGCGGCGTTTGGCGATCTCCGCCTCGGAGGCGCGCAGGTAGGTGGGGTTGAGCAAAGCAAGCGGGGTGAACTTCCCGGAAAGCGCGGCCTCGTGCGCGATGACGGCACCGGCGCAGGCTCGGGGGAGGTTGGCGTGCCAAGGGGGAAAGATGGCGAGCTCCCCAAGGGTCGAGACGATCAGTTCGCGGTAGCGCACGGCGCCGTCGCCCACGAAGATGGTGGGCTTCACGATCCCCGAAAGAAACTCCTTCGGCCCTATAACCGCGTCAGAGCGGAGCGTTTCGGGAAGCGAACCGCAGCGGTAAAGCGCGGCGTACACCTCGCCCTTGCGGGCGTCGTACATGGGCGCCACCGGGTGGGAGCTGAAGGGAAGGTTCATGGCCAGCATGGCTAGCGACGAGAAACCGACGACGGGCTTCCCGGTGGCCAGGGCAAGCCCCTTCACCGTGGCGATGCCGACCCGGACCCCGGTGAAGGAGCCAGGCCCTAGGGAGACCGCGAAAGCGTCGAGCCCCTCGGGGGTAAGCTTGGCCGCCTTCAAGAGGCCCGAGACCGATTCCAGCAGGCGCCCGGAATTGGAACGGTCCTCGCCCAGGATGCACTCGCCCAGAAGGGTGGAGCCGTCGCTCAAGGAGACGGAGGAGCAGTTGCTGGAGGTGTCGATGGTGAGTATCTTCACGTCGTTTTCCTCTGCCGTCACGCCTTTTGGGCGAACATGCGGGCGATGTCGTTGTAGAAGGCGAGCATCATGAGGCCGATCAGGAGCACGAGCCCAACCTGCTGGGCGATCTCCCGGGCCCTCTTGCTGAGCGGTCTCCCCGTCACCAGTTCGATCAGGAAAAACGCCAGGTGCCCGCCATCGAGAATCGGCACCGGCAAAAGGTTCAGGACGCCCAGGTTCACCGACAAGAGCGCCACGAAAGCGAGGAAGCTCACCCCGCCGGCTGCCGCCTGTTCCCCCGCCATCTTCACGATCATGATCGGGCCGCCGATGTTGTCCAGCGGGATGGCGCGCTCGACCAGGCGCACCAGCGAGAGCACGGTGAGCCTGATCACGTTCCAGCACTGGGCGCTCCCCCTCGTTATCGCCTCGCCCGGGGGGAAATGGTCAATCACGGTCTCGCCGGCTGCAACCACGCCTATCACCGGCTGGGTCACCGTGTCCCCCAAGAGGTTCTTGCTGGTGCGGCTCTCCGGGACCATGGTGAATTTCAGGGGGGTCTGCCCCCGCTGCACCTCTACCTCGACCGGCGCGAGCTTCCCCTCGGCGATGATCTTCGCGAAGTCGTCCCAGCGCGCCACGGGCTTGCCGTTCACGGAGCGGATGGTGTCGCCGGCCTTCACGCCTGCCTTGGCGGCGGGTTTATCGGCAACGACGTCCCCCACCTTGGTGGTGACGGCGGGGACCCCAACCATGAAGATGATGATGAAAAGGATGTAGGCGAAGAGGAGGTTGAAGATGGGCCCGGCCGCGACGATCACGATCCGCTGCAGCACCGGCTTCTCGGCGAAGGAGCGGGCGCGGTCCTCTTCGGAGATCTCGACGTCCTCCCCCTCCCCCACCATCTTCACGTATCCCCCCAAGGGGAGCGCCGACAGGAGGTACTCGGTCTCGCCTATTTTCCTGCCGTAGATCTTGGGGCCGAAGCCGAGAGAGAATTTCTCCACCCCGACCCCGAAAGCCTTGGCGAAGAGGAAGTGTCCGAGCTCATGGAAGAAAATCAGAGCCCCGAGGGCGATGATTGCGAAAAGTATGCTCATAACGTTTCCTCAACCGGACCGCGGCCGGCAACCGGACCGCACCGGAAAGCTGGTGCCTTCGCGTGCCCTATTGCACCCGAAGAAAAGCCTTTGTTTCAGCAGCCTACGCCAAGGACTTCCTTGGCGGTTCTCCTACCCCAACGGTCCGCCTCCAGCACCTCTTCGATCGATGCCAGCGCGTGCGGCTCGTGCAGGTCCATCACCTTCTCGATCGCCTCGGCTATGGCCATGAAGCCGATCCTTCCACCGAGGAACGCCTCGACGGCGATCTCGTTGGCGGCGTTCATGACCGCCGGCATGCTTTCCCCGGCGTCAGCCGCGCGATAGGCGAGCTGCAAAGCGGGGAAGCGGTCCGTGTCCGGCTTGAAGAAGGTGAGCCCCGAAAGCGCGGTGAGATCAAGCGCCTTGACCCCGGAGGGTACGCGGCCCGGGTAGGTGAGCGCGTAGGCGATGGGCCCCTTCATGTCGGGAGTCCCCAGTTGCGCCATCACGCTCCCGTCCACATATTCCACCATGGAGTGGATGATGCTTTGCGGATGGATGTTCACCCCTATTCTCTGCACCGGGATATCGAAAAGCCAGCGGGCCTCGATCACCTCAAGCCCCTTGTTCATCATGGTGGCCGAGTCAACGGTGATCTTTCTCCCCATGCTCCAGTTGGGATGGTTGAGCGCGTCGGCAACCGTCGCGGCTTGCAACTTCTCTCTTCCCCAGTTGAGGAAGGGGCCGCCGGAAGCAGTGAGGATCACCCGGGCAATGTCCTGGCTGCGGTGCCCCGCCATGGACTGGAACACCGCGCAATGCTCGCTGTCGACCGGATAAAGATTCACCTTCTTCTCGCGCACCATCTGCATCACCAGATGGCCTGCGGTTACCAGTGTCTCCTTATTGGCGAGCGCCACGTCCTTTCCCGCCATGATCGCGGCCGTGGTGGGAACAAGCCCTGCGGCACCGACGATGGCCGCCACCACCATGGTGGTTTCGGATGCGGTCGCGGCGGCTATCATCCCCTCCACGCCATGCATTATCTCGGGCTTTTTGCCGGTGAGCGACCGGCTGAGGGCCTGGGCCTTCTCGGCGGTCAGCACCGAGACCAGGTCGGGGCTGAAGGTCTCTATCTGGGTCTTTAAGAGTTCGAGGTTGTTCCCTGCGGTAAGCGCGACCACCCGGAACATGTCGGGATACGCTTTGACCACGTCGAGGGTGCTGACCCCGATGGAACCTGTGGAACCTAGGATGGTGAGGTTTTTCATTGTCCCTCGCAGTTATCTCAAGTCAAATACGCCTGGGCCCTCGTAGATTGGGACCGGAAGCGGCGGCGGCGACAGCCGGGCGCGGGAAGGCGCCCCGCTTTATCAGCGAAGCAGGAAATAGGCGTAGTAATACGCGGCAGGCGCCGCAAAAAGTATGCTGTCCAGCCGGTCCAGTATGCCGCCATGCCCGGGGATGATGGTGCCGGAATCCTTGACCCCGCAGTTTCTTTTGATCAGCGATTCGAAGAGGTCCCCCAACTGCCCCAACACGCCCAGAAGGAGCGCCGTGGCGATGCAGTCAGAGATGGCCAGCTCCGGGAAGAAGGTGTACTTGGCGATCACGGCGCCGGCGAGGCTGCCCGCGAGTCCTCCCAGGGAACCTTCGATGCTCTTTTTCGGGCTCACCGCGGGGTAGAGCCTGTTTTTGCCGAAGGTGGAGCCGACGTAGTAGGCGGCGCTGTCGCCGGCCATGACGATGACCATGATCAGGAAGAGCCAGGAGGTGCCGTGGGGGAGCATCCGGATCAGGACCAGGTGGGCAAGGAGCAGCGGCACGTAGAGAAAACCCGTCAGCAAAAGGGCCGCGTCGGGGGCCGCCTGCCGGATCTCCTTAAGCCTGAAGAGCGAGACCAGGCAGAAGGCGAGCACCAGCAAGGTAAGCGCCATGAGGGGGAAGACGGGATTCCCGGCGAAGATGGTGAAAAGGGAAAGCGCACCTGCCGCTGCGGCCGCCCTCCCCTCGCCGCGACGGGCAGGGAGCGACATCCGGTAGAACTCGTCGAGCCCCAATAGCGCGAGCAGGAAAACCAGCAGCGAGAACTGGAATGCCGAGGCCTTCAGGATGAACAGTATCACAAGCGGCAGCAGCACCGCTGCGGTGGCTAGTCGTTTGATGGCGTACTCCTATGGGGCTTCCCCCCGGGAAGATTAAGCCTCGGGCTCGCCTTGGCAGAGCTGTTCGCTGGTCATGCCGAATCTGCGCTCCCTGGACTGGAAGTCCCGGAAGGCGCGGGCCAACTCGTTGCGGTCGAAGTCGGGCCAGTTCACCTCGGTGAAGTAGAGCTCCGCGTAGGCCAACTGCCAGAGGAGGAAGTTGCTGATGCGCATCTCCCCGCTGGTCCTGATCAGCAGGTCCGGGTCCGGGATTCCCGCGGTGAAGAGCGAGCCGGTGAAGCTCGCCTCATCGATCGCCTCGGGGTCGAGCCTTCCCGCCGCCGCATCCTTGGCGAGCCTTTTGGCCGCCGCTACGATCTCCTGGCGGCTGCCGTAGGAAAGCGCCAGGGTGAGCAGCATGCCGCGGTTCCCGGCGGTCTTCTGGATGGCGCTTTCGATCTCGCGGTTCACGTCCTCGGGGAGGTCGCAGCGGTTTCCTATCACGTTGAAACGGATGTCGTTTTGCATCATCCGCGCGGTCTCGCCGCGGATGTATTGCTTCAGGAGCGCCATCAGTGCCTTGACCTCGGTCTTGGGCCGGAGCCAGTTTTCGGCGGAGAAGGCGAACAGGGTAAGATAGCCGATGCCCAGACGCGAGCATTCCTCCACTATCACCCGGACAGTCTCAACTCCTTTTTGGTGCCCAACGATCCTGCGTAACATGCGCTGCTTGGCCCAGCGGCCGTTGCCGTCCATGATGACGGCGAGATGCGCCGGGAGGTTCTTCCGATCTAAGCTATCCATGACCATCCTGAAAACAAAAAATCCCCGGCGGGTCGGGGGTTTGCGCAAATGGAGAGGGGCCGGTCGGTCAGCAGGGGGGAGTGCTCCCCCCTGCCGCACAGGCCGTTAGACCTCCATAACCTCTTTTTCCTTGTGGAGCAGCACCTCGTCCACCTTGGCGACGTGGCTGTTGGTGAAGTCCTGGACTTCCTTCTCGGCGCGCTTTTGCTCGTCCTCGGAAATGGACTTGTCCTTCTCCAGCTTCTTCAACTGGTCGATGGCGTCGCGACGGATGTTTCTCAGAGCGACCTTGGCGTCCTCGGCGTCACGCTTCAGCTGCTTCACGATATCCTTGCGCCTCTCCTCGGTGAGGGGAGGAAGAGTCAGGCGGATCATCTTGCCGTCGTTGGCCGGGTTGAGCCCCAGGTTGGAGTTCATGATGGCCTTCTCGATGGGCGCGATCATCTTCGAGTCCCAGGGCGAAATGGTGATGGTGCGCGCCTCGGGGATGGCGAGGGTCGCTACCTGGTTCAGCGGCGAAAGGGTGCCGTAGCTGTCGACCTTGATATCGTCCAACAAAGAGGTGCTGGCACGGCCGGTGCGCACCTTCTGGTACTCTTTCCTGAGCGATTCTATGGATTTGTCCATATGGACGTTCATGCTGGAGATGACATCCTTGACCATGCTATTCTCCTTCCTTGACGAGGGTACCGATCGGTTCACCGTTGACCACCCGGACGACGTTGCCGTCGGTGGTCACGTCGAAGACGATGATCGGGAGGCTGTTGTCCATGCAAAGCGAGATCGCGGTGGCGTCCATTACCTGGAGCCCCTTTCTCAGCACCTCGAGGTAGCTGAGCGTCCCGTACTTGGTGGCGGTCTTGTCCTTGGCCGGGTCTGCGGAGTAGACGCCGTCGACCTTGGTCCCCTTGAGGATCACGTCGGCGCCGATCTCCATCGCCCTGAGGCTTGCTGCGGTATCGGTGGTGAAGTAGGGGTTGCCGGTGCCGGCGCCGAAGATGACCACCCTTCCCTTTTCCAGATGCCTGACGGCACGCCTGCGGATGTAAGGCTCGGCCACTTCGGCCATGGCGATGGCGGACTGCACGCGGGTGTCTACACCGACCTTCTCCAGCGCGTCCTGCATGGCCAGGGAGTTGATCATGGTGGCCAGCATCCCCATGTAGTCGGCGCTGGCGCGGTCCATCCCCTTGGAGGAGGCCGCGAGGCCGCGGAAGATGTTGCCGCCGCCGATCACCAGCGAAAGCTCGACCCCGAGTTCTACCACCTGCTTCACCTCGCGGGCGATAGCGGTGATGGTGTTCGGGTCGATGCCATACCCCTGCTCGCCCCCAAGGGCCTCGCCGGAGAGTTTCAGAAGTACTCTTTTATAATGAGGTTCTCCCATCGTTGTCACCTTACCTTCTTTGTTGCGGGAAAAAAACTGCTGTTGGATCGGATTGGGGAGTCGGAGGGCCGGCTCCCTTGATCAGCGGGGAAAAACGGACGGTGCCGGGGCACCGGCCTTGCTGCAGATAGAAAAAGAGCCGCCCATGGTTCATGGCCGGCTCTTTTGGGACGTCTTACTGGCCGACCGCCGCAGCGACCTCAGCCGCGAAGTCGCTTTCTTTCTTGGCAAGCCCTTCGCCCAGGACGAACTTGGCGAAGCGGCGGATGCTCATGTTCTCGCCGATGGAGGCGATGGTCTCGTTGAGGAAGGTCTGGATGGTCTTGTCCGGGTCCTTCACGTAGGTCTGCTCGAGGAGGCAGATGTCTGCGAAGAACTTGTTGATCTGGCCGTCGAGGATCTTCTCGATGATGGCTGCCGGCTTGCCGCTTTCCTTTGCCTTCTCGCGGTAGATCGCCTTCTCGCGCTCGATCAGTTCAGCCGGCACTTCTTCACGGCGAACGTAGAGCGGGGATGCTGCAGCGATGTGCATCGCGATGTCCTTCACGAAGCCCTGGAAGTTCTCGTTCTTGGCGACGAAGTCGGTCTCGCAGTTGACTTCCACCAGGACGCCGATCTTGCCGCCGGCGTGGATGTAGGAGCCGACGAGCCCTTCGGTTGCCGCACGGCCGGCCTTCTTGGAGGCGGCTGCCAGGCCCTTGGTACGGAGGTAGTCGATCGCCTTCTCGTGATCGCCGCCGGTTTCGGTCAGCGCCTTCTTGCAGTCCATGAGGCCTGCACCAGTTGCTTTTCTGAGTTCGTTTACCTGTGCCGCTGTAATGCTCACGTTATCCTCCACAGTCGCCCGCGCCCAAGGACGCGGGCTTCATAGATGTTGTTATCGATCGGTACTGCAGTTTCGGCAGGAAGGGGCGGAGCTGATTAAGCCTCGGCCGGAGTCTCTTCCACGACCTCTTCGCCCTCGGTGGAGAACTCTTCCTCGGCGCCGGTCTGGAGACGTGCGTTCCTTGCCTGACCGCCTTCGAGGACTGCGTCAGCCATCTTGCTGGTCAAGAGGCGAATGGCGCGGATAGCGTCGTCGTTGCCCGGGATGACGTAGTTGATGTCGTCCGGATCGCAGTTGGTGTCGACGATGGCGACGACCGGGATCCCCAGCTTCTTCGCTTCGCTGACAGCGATCTCTTCGTTTTTCGGGTCGACAACGAACAGAACGCCCGGGACCTTGCCCATACCCTTGATGCCGCCCAGGGTCTTCTCCAGCTTCTCGCGCTCTTTGGCAAGTTTCAGCTGCTCTTTCTTGGTGTAAGCCTCGATGGTGCCGTCAGCGATCATGGCGTCGAGACGCTTGAGACGGTCGATGCTCTGCTTCACGGTAGCGAAGTTGGTGAGCATGCCGCCCAGCCAACGGTCGTTGACGTAGAACTGCCCGCAGCGCTGTGCCTCTTCCGCCACGGAGTCCTGTGCCTGCTTCTTGGTGCCGACGAAGAGAACGGTCTCGCCTGCCTGTGCTGCGTCGGTGACGAAGCTGTAAGCGTTCTTGAAGAGCCTTACGGTCTTCTGCAGGTCGATGATGTAGATCCCGTTACGAGCGCCGAAGATGTATGGCTTCATTTTCGGGTTCCATCTCTTGGTTTGGTGACCGAAATGGACACCGGCTTCCAGCAGTTCCTTCATGGTGATGTTCGACATGTGGTGTTTCTCCTTTTGGTTTTCCCTCCGCCACCTGGAATGCCGGAACCCGCGTTGCGGGCACCACCGGCAATGATTAGGGGGCGTGCGAATTTTAAACAGCGAACTTATATAGCACAGGGGAGAAGCGAAGGCAAGGCGAAAACCATGTGACGCAAAGCCGCAAAGACGCAAAGACAACAGAGCGTGAACTCCCTCTTGGTGACAGTCGCGGCAGGATCAATGACAATCGATGAAGAGGAAATATAGATTTTACTTGGCGCCTTTGCGTCTTTGCGTGACCTTCTTTTGGTTTATAGACTGCTTCTCCGCCAGTTGCCAGAATGCCTTCACGCTGGGGCGCTGCAGGTTGCGCCTGCCGCAGCAAAGCCCCACCTCGTACGGTTTCAATGAAGGCGCCTTCTCCAGCACCGCCACCTCGTCCCTGAAGGGGCTTCGCTCCAGAACCAGTTGCGGCACGATGCCGACCCCGCAGCCAAGCCGCACCATGGCGATAATGGCCTCATTGCCCGAGACCTCGGAGGTGATGTTTGGCGAAATGCGGTGCTCCTTGAGCCACTGATCGAGCCTCCTTCGGGAAAGCCCTGTCTGCGGCAACACCAGCGGTGCCCGGGAGAGGTCGAGTTCGCCACCCTCCTGCGGAACATCCGCAGCAATCGCGTGGCGCGGCGCGATGAAGATGAGCGGTATGGTGGCGATGGGGAGAAATTCCAAGTTCGAGCTATGCCGGTCGGGGAGTGCCGCCACGGCAAGGTCTATCTCCCCGTTTTGCACCTGCGTCACCGCCTGCTCCGCGGCCCCCGTCCTCAATTCAAGTTGGACCTCCGGGTACTTTTCCCGGTACGACTCCAGCAGTTCGGGAAGCAGGCTGTAGACCGCGGTGATGGAAGCGTATATAGATAACGTTCCCGCCACCGACTGCTCGTCCTTTATGGCGGCGCGGAAGCTCTGCCACTCCTGCAGGCAGAGGCGGGCGTAGCTTTTGAGGCGCTCCCCCGCCGGCGAAAGCGTTACCGTCCTGTTGTCGCGCAGGAAAAGCGGCTGTTCCAGTTGCTCCTCCATGCGCTGAATAGTCCGGGTCAAAGCCGACGGGCTCAGGTTGCAGGCCTGGCTGGCGCGACCGAAGTGGAGTGTCTCGGCGACGGTGAGAAATACTTCCAGTTCCCGCAGGTCCATGTTTTGTCCTCTAGTGATCATCAGTTCAAGGTTGTCCATCGCGTCCATCAAGACCATGAGTCCATTCCCCCTCGCCCTCCGGGAGAGGGCCGGGGTGAGGGAAGTCCACGTTGCGCCAGGCGCAATACAATATGCACAATAATTCAATTT
This sequence comes from Citrifermentans bemidjiense Bem, assembly GCF_000020725.1. Lineage (NCBI taxonomy): Bacteria > Pseudomonadati > Thermodesulfobacteriota > Desulfuromonadia > Geobacterales > Geobacteraceae > Citrifermentans > Citrifermentans bemidjiense. Next base: position 3,187,453 of record NC_011146.1, read on the forward strand.
ACGCAATGTGAAATATGGTATACAGTCGGCACACTTTCAGACTTGTAACCACACCACAACATAGATTCAGGAGGGAATACCGATGGGAGTGAACTATTTCAACACCCTGCCGCTGCGCCGCCAGCTCCAGGAACTGGGCACCTGCCGCTTCATGGACGCATCCGAGTTCGCCAACGGCTGCGAGTACGTCAAAGGTAAGAAGATCGTCATCGTCGGCTGCGGCGCACAGGGGCTCAACCAGGGTCTCAACATGCGCGACAGCGGGCTGGACGTCTCCTACACCCTGAGGAAAGAAGCGATAGAGCAGAAGCGTCAGTCCTACCTGAACGCCTCCGAGAACGGCTTCAAGGTAGGCTCCTACGAGGAACTGCTCCCCGGCGCCGACATCGTCATGAACCTCGCCCCGGACAAGCAGCACAGCAACGTCGTCGATACCGTCATTCCCTTCATGAAGCAGGGCGCCGTGTTCAGCTACGCCCACGGCTTCAACATCGTCGAAGAAGGGACTCAGATCCGCAAGGACTTAACCGTCGTCATGGTCGCCCCTAAATGCCCCGGCTCCGAGGTGCGCGCCGAGTACAAGCGCGGCTTCGGCGTCCCGACCCTTATCGCCGTGCATGGCGAGAACGACCCCAACGGCGACGGCCTTGAGATCGCCAAAGCGCTTGCTTCCGCTCAGGGTGGCGACCGCGCCGGCGTGCTGGAGTCCTCTTTCGTGGCCGAAGTCAAATCGGACCTGATGGGCGAGCAGACCATCCTCTGCGGTATGCTGCAGGCGGGCGCCCTTCTTTGCTTCGACAAGATGACGCAAAACGGCATCGCCGCACCCTACGCCGTCAAGCTGATCCAGTACGGCTGGGAGACCATCACCGAGGCGCTCAAGCACGGCGGCATCACCAACATGATGGATCGCCTCTCCAACCCGGCGAAGCTCATCGCCTTCAAGCTGGCCGACGAGCTGAAGGACATCATGCGCCCGCTGTTCCAGAAACACATGGACGACATCATGAGCGGCGAGTTCTCCCGCACCATGATGGAGGACTGGGCCAACGACGACGTGAAACTCCTCACCTGGCGCGAGCAGACCGGCCAGACCGCGTTCGAGAAGACCGAGGCAGCCGGCGAGATCTCCGAGCAGGAGTACTTCGACAAGGCGATCCTGATGGTCGCCATGGTCAAGGCAGGCGTGGAACTCGCCTTCGAGACCATGGTGCAGACCGGCATCGAGCCGGAGAGCGCCTACTACGAGTCTCTGCACGAGACCCCGCTCATCGCCAACACCATCGCCAGAAAGAAACTGTACGAGATGAACCGCGTCATTTCCGACACCGCCGAGTACGGCTGCTACCTGTTCTCCCACGCCTGCGTACCCCTGCTCAAGGACTTCATGTCCAAGGTCGGCACCGACGTGATCGGCAAAGGGCTTGCGGCTAAGGACAACAGCGTGGACAACCAGCTCTTGGTTGCGGTCAACGCCGAGATCCGCAGCCATCTGGTCGAGGAAGTCGGCGCCGAGCTGCGCGCCGCCATGAAGGGCATGCAGAAGATCGTCTAGCCTGAAGCTGTAGTTCCAAAGAGGTAACAAAAAAGGCGCTTCCGTATAACCACGGAAGCGCCTTTTTCATTTGAGATGGCGGGAGAGTCAGTCGGGGAAACCCATCATCGACTGCTGTTCCTCCACAGGCACCTTCCGTAACGGCCCCTCCAAAAGCGACCCCAGGAGGTACAGGGTAGGCTTGATCACGCTGTCATCGGTCCAGTAGGCGGCATGGCTGGTGGGGTTCCAGGCCGTCAGGATGTTGCCGACGCTCACCTCGATATCCTCGCTCACCGCTTTCTCGTAGCTCGGACTGAGCGGCTTCAGCGGCCACCCCAAGACGTCGTCTGAGTCGTAGAGGTTCAACCACTTGGCCTTTTTCCGGTAATCCTCGGCGAGCGAGGAGGGGGGGAATTCTATCGCCGCCACCTCGTCCAAGGCCACAGTCATCATGGGGATATTGCTTCCCAAGGTGATAAAGCCGGCCAGCGTCTCCATCCTTTCGAAAGGGGTCGCTCCGTAGCGCTCCTCATCCTTACCTTTCTGCCGGTCCCAGATGTGGTCGGACATGATCACCGACCCGAGCGAATGGGCGATCACCAGCAGCGGCCGGTCGGCGCCGATGTTTGCGCGCAGCTCCTTGAGTGAGTCGCGGACCAACCCGTGGATCCTCTGATACAGGGAATCCGGCTGGTCTCTGTCATATGCGTAGGCGGTGATGGTGCCGAAGCTGTTTATGAAGAACTTGCGCAACTTGGCCCAGTTGAGGTCGTTGTCCGCGCAGAGGTCCACCCAGAGGCGGTTCTCCTTGGCGGAGAGCAGCGGGTTCCAGTAGACGGATTGCCAGGCGATCTCGTCGCGGTTCAGGCCACGTCCGGCGATCCGCTCCCGCAGTTCATGCACCGTGTCGTGCGCGAAGTCGTCAGACACCGCACCTAGCCCATGCACCAGCAACACACCGACTTTCTTGTTCATTTATACCCCCTATGGTACCGGCTGGTTGAATGATCGATGCTGTGCCGGTACCTGCTCGTCCGACTCTTACGGTTGAATTCAAGGTCACATTAAATTTACCACACAAATATATAGGGAGAATCAACCTGTGCAAGCATGGGCTCTTGTCACCGACCATGGAACCCTACCCCTTTCCCGCACGAAACTCCCGATCGAAGCGGAGCATCTCTTCCGTCGCACTCCCCTCCAGCGCGAGGTAGTCGTCCACGCTGCGCCCCAATAGAAATAGAGCCTCCTGACGCAGGTCCAGGTGCAGGTAGATTTCGCTTTCATTCAAGGTGCCGGACGAAACGGGCTCTGTTTTGGGGCTGGTGAAAAGGTGCATCACCGACTGGAACCCTCTTCTCTCCTCCCCTTTCTTTTGGCGCAGCAGTTCGCCCAGTATCTCCTCTGCGGCCGCAGCCAGCGTGATGACGCTGAAGAGGTCAGCGCCGGCAAAGAAAAGCTTGAGCGCGGTCTGCAGTTGCCTGTAGGCGACATCCTTCTTGTGAAACTTTTCGATATTCATGCTCAGGCTCCGGTTTCGGGGTTCGCAGCTACTCTGGATAAAAAAAGGCCGCGCTCCTTGTCGGGAGCGCGGCCTTTTTAATGATGCCGGCGAACTGTGAAGCAGCTGGAACCGCAGCGCTTAGGCTTTGGTCACGGCCACTTTCAGGGTTGCGCTCACTTCCGGGTGGATCTTCACGGTTGCGGTGAAATCGCCCAGCTGCTTGATCGGCTCGGCGAGGACGATGCGCTTGCGGTCCATTTCGATGCCGTTTGCCTTGAGCTGCTCTGCCAGTTCCATGTTGGTGACGGCGCCGAAGAGCCTGTCGTCTGCGCCAGCCTGATGCGCGATGGAAAGGGAAAGGCCTTCGATCTTGGCTGCCAGCTGCTTGGCTGCCTCGAGAACCTTGTTTTTCTTGTATTCGAGGTGACGCTTGGCGTGCTCGAGCGCTTTAGCGTTCTTCTCGGTAGCCTCGATGGCGAAGCCTTTCGGGAGCAGGAAGTTGCGGGCGTAGCCCGGTGCTACCTTTACGATGTCGCCGATGTGGCCGAGATTGTCTACGTTTTCTTTGAGAATTACCTTCATGTTGCCTCCTAGCCTGGTTATTTACAGGTTTTACTGTTTTTTGGGGGATCTGAAATCTCCCCAGAGGTCGAAAACACCCAGCACCGCGACCGCCAGCACCATGAAGGGCTGGATGATCAGGAACAGGGCGGACAAAAGCCTGATGAACTTCGGAACCTGGAGCTTGCAGAAGTAGTGGCTGATGACGGCGAAACCCTGAACTGAGTAAAGGGCGGCAACCACGATCAGCACGTTCAGCGAGGCCAGGTAAACAGGGGTGCTCGGCGCCAGCATACCGAACCCCGAGGCAATCAAAAGCCATACCAGCGGCTCGGGATTGCGGTACTTCTTGAAATCTCCAACGTAGAGCGGCATCCGGACCCGGTTGGCGACCCTGGCTAGAACCAAGAGGTTCATGCAGGCCACAAGTCCAAGCGACACGGTGACGAGCGCGGGGTAGATGGTGATGACCAGTTCGCCCGCCTGCTGCATCGACTCCTGCATCGCCTTGAGTTCGTCCCCCTTGACCCCCGCCTTCTCATAGAGCAAAGCGGTCTGGGTGATGCTCGACTGCACCCCCTTGGTCACCTTGGCGTGCAGATCGGCCCCGGTGTCCCAGCTGTAGAGCAGGGCGGCAACGAGCATGACCAGCAGGTTGATGGCGACCGAGTAGACGATCGATCGGGCGCCCCCTTTCAACCGGAGCAAAAACTCGGGAAGCGCCAGGGAGAGAACGCCTGCCTGCAGCAGGTAGACCAGCAGGAGCGTTGAATCCGCCAGGCCGAGGAGCAGCGCCGACGAGGTCAGCAGCACCAAAAGCCCGATCTTCCTGTCGTTCTTCAGGGCGTAGTAAGCGCCGGGGAGCGGCGCGAAAAAGCCCGGGATCATGCCGAGCACGGGGAAGTAGACGAAAGCAAGGAAGAGCGTCACCGTGGCGACGCTCCCCTTCACTACATCAAGAATCTGCCCCTGTACTGGGTTCACCTTAAGCGACACTAGGCGGTAGCGTGGCTGCCGGCGATCGGAAGCAGGGCTATGTTCCTTGCCCTTTTGATCGCTTCGGTGATTTCCCTCTGGTGCTTGGAGCAGTTACCGGAGATACGGCGCGGGATGATCTTGCCGCGCTCGGACACGAAGTAACGCAGGGTACGCGGGTCCTTGTAATCGATGGTTACCTGCTTGTCAGCGCAGAAACGGCAAACTTTACGACGCTGAAACGGCCTTTTCTTCCTGGGGCCGCTGGTGCTTCTCTGGGGTGCTCTTTCGTCAGCCATCTTTTATCCCTCCACCGTAGTAGTCGTTTCGGCCGGTGCCTCGGTAGCAGCCTCAGCGGCAACTTCCTCAGTCCCTTCCTCGGCGCTCTTCACCGGAGCGGCAGCCGGGGCAACCACTTCAGTTTCGAGCTTGACGCTCTGGTACCTGATGACCTTGTCGTCAAGGCGCAGGCGGCGCTCCAGTTCGGCGATCAGTCCGGAATCGCCGTCGAAGCGGAGGTAAAAATAACGGCCGCGCGGGTTCTTGTTGATCGGGTATGCCAGTTTCCTGGTGCCCCAGTCTTCAACCCTTTTGAAATCGCCGTTCATGCTGGCGATCACGTCCTGTACCTTGGTGGAAAGAGCTTTGATCTCTTCATCACCGAGGTCCGGCTGGACGATGTAGATCGTCTCGTACATCCTGCTCATTGTTAAGCCTCCTCACGGTTAATTTAGCCCCGGTCCGACCCGGAGCAAGGAGATACGGCACTAGGCCGTTCTGGTGAACGCGTTTATTTACTACAGATAATCCTGTTTGACAAGGAAAAAACAGAGGTGAGGCAGATTAAGATTGAGATTAAGAAAACAAGCAGCACCAGCAGGAGCATCGCCCGCCTCTGCAGTCCGCCTTTCCTTAATCTCTATCTTTATCTCTACCTGCCTCCCCTAACCCCGCCTTTCCTCAATCTTAATCTCAATCTTAATCTGCCTTTTAGACGTTAAACCTGAAGTGCATCACGTCGCCGTCTTGCACCACGTATTCTTTACCTTCCAGCCGCATGAGCCCCTTCTCCTTGGCGCCGGCCTCGCCGCCGGAGGCGATGTAATCCTGGTAAGCGATTACCTCGGCGCGGATGAAGCCCTTTTCGAAGTCGGAGTGGATGACGCCCGCGGCTCCGGGAGCCTTGGTTCCCTTGGTGATGGTCCAGGCGCGGACTTCCTTGACACCGGCGGTGAAGTAGGTGATCAGGCCCAAAAGCTCGTAGCCGGAACGGATCAGACGGTCAAGGCCCGACTCCGCCAGCCCCATTTCCTCTAGAAACGCCTGTTTCTCCTCGCCTTCCAGTTCGGAAATCTCGGCCTCGATGGAGCCGCAGATGAAGACGACGCCGTTTCCTTCCTTCGCTGCCAGCTGGCGCACTTCCTCGACGTAGGGGTGCTTCCCTTCCAGGTCGTCCTCGGCCACGTTCGCCACGTAAAGAACCGGTTTGGCCGTCATGAGGTGCATGTCGCGCAGTATCAGCTTCTCGTCCTCGGTCTCGGCCATGTCGCGCGGCGAGAGCCCCTGCTCCAGGGTGGATTTCACCTTGAGGCAGAAATCTACGTCTTCCTTCGCCTTCTTGTCGCCGCTTCTGGCCTGTTTCTCGGTACGCTGCAGGCGCTTTTCCACCGTGTCCAGGTCTGCCAGCGCCAGTTCGGTCTGGATCACCTCGATGTCGCGCACCGGCGAAACGCTGCCGCTTACGTGCACCACGTTCTCGTTGTCGAAGCAGCGCACCACGTGCAGGATTGCGTCGACGGAACGGATGTGCCCCAGGAACTTGTTCCCCAGCCCCTCACCTTGGCTTGCGCCTTTGACCAGCCCCGCGATGTCGAGGAACTCGATGGTGGTCGGCTGCATCCGCTCCGGGTGTACGATCTCGGCGAGCCTGTCCATGCGCGGATCCGGAACCGCGACGATGCCGACGTTGGGATCGATGGTGCAGAAGGGGTAGTTGGCGGACTCGGCCCCGGCCGAGGTGAGCGCGTTGAAGATGGTGGACTTCCCCACGTTGGGGAGGCCGACGATACCGCAATTGAAACCCATGACGTATCCTTTTGAAAACTCAACCCATTGCCGGGGGGAGTGCTATAAAGTCCACCTTCGTGAAGTGGGGATCTGCTACCTGGCGTTGAAGATGCTCATTGCCTTGGGCATCCCTTCCTTGATCATCATCTCCAGCGCGTCGACCGAGGTGTCCAGCACCTCGAGGAGAGAATCCATCTCTTCCTTGGCGAAGTTCGTGAGCACGAAGTTCACCACGTCGCCGTGCACGGGGCGGCCGATGCCGACGCGGATGCGCGCATAGGCGGAAGAGCCGAGCTCCTGGGCCAGCGAGCGCAGGCCGTTGTGCCCGCCGTGGCCGCCTCCCTCCTTGAGCTTTACCTTGCCGAACGGGATATCCAGGTCGTCATGGATCACGATGAGATCTGAGAGGGACAGTTTGTAGAAGCGAAGCGCCTCCGCGACGGAGCGCCCCGACAGGTTCATGAAGGTCTGCGGCTTGAGGAGGTAGACCCGCTCGGAGGACCAGTTTCCGTCACCAGAAAGGCCGGAGAAGGCCTTCCTGGTGACCTGGATTCCCGAGAGGCTGGCTAAGCGGTCCAAAACCATGAAACCCGCGTTGTGGCGGGTCCATGAGTACTTTGGCCCGGGGTTGCCGAGCCCTACGATAAGTTTTGCTGCCATACGATTCCTGGATTAGGCGGCGGGAGCGGCCTCTTCCTCTGCGGCACCCTTGCGGCCGAGGATGCTGACCACGGACGCTTTGGGGTCGGAGAGGATTGCGGTGCCGATCGGAGCGACGATCTGGCCTACGTGAACGGAGTGGCCGATCAGCAGTTCTGCCACGTCGACGTTGATGTGGGCCGGGATGTGGACCGGGAGGCACTCGACTTCGACTTCGTGCATGGCGAAGTCAAGGAAGCCGCCGGCTTTGACGCCGGCCGGGGTGCCTACCAGGTTCAGCTTGACATGAACCTTGACCTTGTCCGCCAGGTTGATCTTGTGCAGGTCGACGTGACGCGGCACGTTCTTCAGGCTGTCGCGCAGAAGGTCGGCGACGATCACGCTGGCGCCGTTCAGCTCGCCCGCGCACTCAAGGGTCAGGATGTGGTTGCGGCCACCCTCGCCTGCGATGGCTTCGGAAAGTTCCTTCTGCCCCAGGGAAATGGATACGGGAGCGATCCCTTTGCCGTACACAACGGCCGGAACGCGGCCGGCAGCCCTCAGGCGGCGGCAGATACCCTTGCCAGTTTGCTCTCTCAGTTCAGCTTTCAGCACCTGCTTACTCATACATCCTCCGATGTCGATCTTGGTATTTAATGACCCAATGACGTTTTTTTGAATTTCAATTACACGAAAAGCGAGCTGACCGATTCATCCTCATGGATGCGGCGGATCGCTTCTCCCAAAAGTTCTGCAACGGAAAGCACCCTGATCTTGTCCGAAAGCTCCGCTTTCTCGCCCAGGGGAACCGTATCGGTGATGACGACTTTCTCGATGACCGAGGCGTTGATCCTGTCGATCGCGGGGCCGGAAAGCACGCCATGTGTGGCGCAGGCGTAGACGTTGGCGGCGCCGTGCTGTTTCAGAGCGAGAGCTGCCTGGGTCAAGGTCCCTGCCGTGTCGATCATGTCGTCCAGGATGATGGCGTTTTTACCTTTCACGTCGCCGATCAGGTGCATGATCTCGGCCACGTTCGGGCCGGTACGGCGCTTGTCGATGACGGCCAGCGTGCAGCCGAGCCTCTTGGCGAAGGCCCTGGCGCGTTCGGTCCCGCCTGCGTCCGGCGACACCATGACCAGGTTGTCCGGATCGTCGGCGAAGCGGCTCTTCAGGTGGGCGAGCAAAACCGGAGCGGCGTAGAGGTTGTCCACAGGGATATTGAAAAAGCCCTGGATCTGCCCCGCGTGAAGGTCCACGGTCACCACCCTGGCGGCGCCGGCAGTAGTGATCAGGTCGGCCACGAGCTTGGAAGTGATCGGGGTCCTCGGTGCGGCCTTGCGGTCCTGGCGCGCATAGCCGTAGTAGGGGATAACGGCGGTGATGGTAGCCGCCGAAGCCCTCTTCAGGGCGTCGATCATGATCAGCAGTTCCATCAGATTGTTGTTGGTCGGACAGCAGGTCGACTGCACCACGTAGATGTCACGCCCGCGGACGTTCTCGCCGATCTCGACCATGATCTCGCCGTCGGAGAAGGTCTTGACCTTTGCCTTCCCCAGGGGCACCTTCAGGCAATCACAGATCTTTTCTGCCAGAATAGGATTGGAGTTACCGCTGAACACCCTGATCTTGTTTTCCATTGAAGCTCTGCCCTCGTAACTTCTTTTATTTAGGTTCTGCGCGGCCTGCAGGCTTCCCAACCCCACCTAGACCGGCATCACAAATCCAGGAAACGCTACTTAATACAATAGTTGCCCCCCGAAGTCAATGGAAAAGCTGTCCGGACACGCGCCCGGCGGCCTTGCTGCAGAAGTCGACAGAGCCCCGCGCAACGGCAAAGAGAGTCGGCACCCGCACAGCGTTAGGCTGTAATAATTTTTCCAAAAACTCCTAATGTCGGGTATCCTCTTTGACGATAAGAATCCTGCCCGACGTCTATTACACTGCAGAGGGGGATGACTATATGGAACAGCGGCGTTTTCACCGGGTACAAAGCAGGGCGCCCGGCGAACTGTCACATTTCGGGATGGACTACAAGTGCCGACTGGAGAATGTCTCCTTGAGGGGCGCGCTGATCAGCGCGGACGAGTGCATAATGATCCCTGTCGGCGACTGCTGCACGTTCTCTGTCGTTTTGGAGCCCGAGACCGCGCCTGTAGTCATTACCGCCTGCATCGTGCACAGCTTTTTTTCCATGGTGGGGGTGAAGTTCATTAATTTTTCAGGGGACGCCGAGGAGCGATTGCTCAGCTTCATGCAGAGGTTGACCACCGAACCCGAGAAATTGAAGCAGGAGTGGGAAATGATACAGGAGAAAAGACGTAAAAGCCGCGAAGAGTGCTGCCTGCCCACAGCAACCAGATCCTGATCCCTCAAAAAAAGAAAAGACCCGCCGCCTTGTAGCGCCAAGCCTTCACGAATCAAATTAAGCCCGCCGACCCTTCCCTAGCTCTCGCCCTGAATACCGCCTTTCCCCTGGGAGCAGTTCACCCGCAGTTCGTAAGGGAGGCAGCTGTTGATGTTGAGGACCTCCTCTGCGAGGGCCAGGCTCTTGTATCGCAACGAGACCTGCTCCAGCTTGGACTTTAACTGCACCAGCACGACCAGATCCTCAGTTCTCGCGTACTCGTTGTACAGCTGCAACACCTCGTCAAATACCATATCGATCGACGCTTCGACCGGCGCCTTGGCGCCTGCCGCATAGGTCAACACCTTTTCCTTGTCATCTTCAAGTTCGCCCCTGAGCACTGCGGATTGCCTGGCTTCGCGCATAAATCTCTTCAGCGCGTCACAGTTGATCTCGTACTTGGCATTACCGATCTCGAGAATGGTTCTAACCATTTTATCCCCTCGTGCATCTCGATATAACATTGAAGCAATGTAAGTGGGTCCACGCATATTCCGCATCCGCATTGATTATCTTCGGCAAATTTAGTGAAGACTTTAAGTCTTTTTACTGTCTGGGAACTTGAGGCACTACAATCCTTTCACAAAAGCGGATACCCTCTGACAAAAGTCCCGGAACCAACTGATTGAAAAGCAGCCTTGACATGCCTCAGACCTTGCGCTATGTTTCCATCACATTCCAGCATAGATAGACGACAATACTAAACCATCCGCGAGGATGGGACGGAAAGCCTACAGGGTCTCCAAGAGACAGCCGGGTCGCCGAAATATCGATCGATATTTTTGGCCCCGGCTTTTTTGTTGCCGCAATCCCGGATAACGCCCGGCGCGGCGACACGCCGGGCGCCCTTAAAACGGAGGAGACAAATGAAAAAAGTCGTTTTAACCCTGGCAGTTGTAGCCGCTGCCGCCTTCGCCGTCGCTAGACCGGGAGCGGCCCAAGCCAGCTCGGTGGACCTGAACATCCAACTGGGCGCTTACATCCCGGCCCCTCCGGGGGTGAGGATCTACGTCGAAGCCGGGCGCCCCTATTACGTGGAGAACCACAGGCGCGTCTACATGAAAAAAAGGCACCACGAAGACCACGGCAGGCATTTGGGGCACTACAAGGAAGAACACCACGACAGGGAAGAGGGGCACGGGAAAGAGCACGGCAGGCACGGCCGCGACTAAAAGAAAACTGTGACTAAAAGAGGAGGAGAGACCATGAAAAGAATAACGGCAGCATTCAAACCGGCTGTCATCGCTATCTGCGTTATCGTGGCAGCCTTCGCGTATCTTGCCGGTTGCAGCGGCGGAGGAGGCGACGCCAGCAAAGGGACCCTCAAGCTTTCCATAACCGACAGGCAAAGCGACAACTTCGGCAAGGTAATCATCGCCATACGCGAGATACGGGTAGTCCCCAGAGGATTTGAAGGCGCAGCCGACAACGATGCCAACCTGCCGGTGCTGGTCCGGTTCACCACGCCCAAAGTGATCGACGTCATGGCCTTGAGGTTTATCCAGGAACCCCTGGGAGACATCATCCTCCCCGCAGGGAACTACAGCCAGATCAGGCTGGTCCTGGAACCCAACCCCACGGGCAATCGTCCCCCGGTCAACTACCTCACGCTCAGCAGCGACGTCAACGGCACCAATCCGATTCCCCTGGACACCCCCAGCGGGCAGCAGTCCGGGCTCAAGGTGCTCGGGCCGATCGAGGTAAAGGCCGGAATCATCAACGCAGTCATGATCGACTTCGACCCCAACACCGCCATAGTTTCGCGAGGCAACGGCGGCTACAACCTGAAGCCGACCGGGATCAGGATGGTGCAGATGGCAAACGAACTGCCGCAGTTCGGTTCCATCGTCGGCAACGTCAGTTCCAGCTTCGGGCATTGGTCCAGCGCCACCGTCGCCATCAAGAGGCGCGGGACGGTTAACGACACCGACCCCATCGCCGCCGGGCGCATCTTCTCCAGTTACACCAGCGGCAGATGGCAGGCCCCCTTTGCCGCCTTCGTACCGGCGGCCAGCGGCAGCCTCGGCTATAAGACGTTCATAACCACGAACGGCTTCGCCTTGTATTCGTCCCAGACAGTATCGGTGGTACAGAATCAGGCGACCGATCTGGGCGAGATAGTACTGACACCACGGTAAGAGCAAACCTGCGGCGCCGGTCCTTCACAGAGGGCCGGCGCCGTTGTTGGGAGAGCGGTATGCCTATAATTCAATGGAATGTAAATCTTTTGGTGGGAATACAGGAAATCGACCGGCATCACAAGCAGTTGGTGCAATCGCTGAACACGGTCTATGACGAGTTTCGGGAAGGTAAAGAGATCGAGTTGTCGTTCCTGCAGGAGTTGATCGCCTACGCCGCTCACCACTTCGCCTGTGAAGAGCAATGGATGAAGAAGACGGGGTACCCCAAGCTGCAAGCCCACCGGGAAGAGCATGCCCTCTTCACCAGCAGGGTCGCCGATTTCAAGACGGGCCTGAAAGACAACGGCAAGATATCAGTAGAGTTGATCTGGTTTTTGTGCAACTGGGTGACGCACCACATAGGCGAAAGCGATGCCGAGTTCGGACGCTTCGTCGATGTCCACAACATCCGTACCAGGGGCGACCAGCCCGGCAAGATCGCCGGCGACAGCTGACATCAGCGGGCCGTTTAGGGCTGCGGCAACGACTTCAGGTACTCCCGCAGCGCTTCCACATGCTCCCTGTCGTGGTCCATCATCGCCTGGAAGAGCTTCTCCAGTTCGCTATCGGCGAAGATCACGATGGTGGACATGTGCAGCACCGCCATCTGCTCCTCCAGCTTGATCGCCAGGGTGAGCGCCTCCACCTCAGACAGGGTCGACGCCATCAGCTGGTCGACCTTCTCTTCCAGCTTCTGCAGACTGACCATCGCCTTGGTCAGATCAGTATTCACCCCCGACATCCCCACGCCCTGCATCCTGGCCGCCATGGCGAACTGCTGCGCGTGGCTCTCTTCCTCAAGCGCCGTCTTGCTCCAAAGCCTTGACAGCGGCTTGTTGTCGGCGAAACTGCGTGCGAAGTGGTAGTAGAGCTCCGCGCCCTTAAGCTCGAACCGCTTGCACCTGTCGATGAAGTGGAGTTGGTCCATGGTCAATCTGGCTGCGGCTTCCTTTTCGATCATAAAAACACCTCGGAACAATAGGTTTGCAGCATATAGGGCTATTCGGACAAAGGAAGATTTACTTGAATAAGCATCCTCATCCTGCAACATGATCGTGCCATTTAAAGAAACAGGGGACTAGCTGCATGTGCTAGTCCCCTGAATTGTTTGGCTGGGGCGCCAGGGATCGAACCTGGGAATGACGGGATCAAAACCCGTTGCCTTACCGCTTGGCGACGCCCCAATATTTGATTTTTAAATGGTCCTGACGGCGGCTGCGAACCAGCCACGCGCTTTTGCTATCTCAGCTGCCGCATGTCGCGCCGCGCTTTCGCTCTCGAAAAGACCGAAAACGGTGGAGCCGCTTCCTGACATCAGCGACCCGCGGGCACCTGCTGTCAACAGCACCTCTTTCAGTTCGCTCACCAGGGGGAATCTCCCGCAGGTGACCGGCTCCAAATCGTTGGAAAGGAGCTCGCAGACCTCGTTGAGGCTGCTGTATGAACGCGGGATTATAGTGGCGGGATCCGGCGTTGTCAACCTTAAATTTTGATACACCCAGGCAGTGGAAACATGTATCCCGGGATTCACCAGCACCACCCAGAGGGAGGGAACTTCTTCCAGCGCGGTGAGGCGGTCGCCGATCCCCTCGGCAAGGGCGGGCTTTTTGAAGACGAAGAACGGAACGTCGGCACCCAGCTTGACGCCGATCTCCATCAACCGCTCGTCCGTAAGACCCAATTCGAGGAGCTCGTTCACTCCCATCAGGACAGTGGCGGCGTCGCTGCTCCCCCCCCCGAGCCCTGCCCCTACCGGTATCTTCTTGGCAATGGTGATCTCTATGCCGACTTCCTTGTCCGAAAGCTTCAACAGTGCGTCGGCTGCACGCCAGGCTATGTTTCCCGGCCCGTCGGGCACCCCTTTCCTGCCGCAGGTAACCCGGATCCCGGGGGAATCGGAAAGGGCAATCTCTATCTCGTCGCAGAGGTCGACCCTCTGCATGATCATGCGCAGCTCGTGATAGCCGTCCGGCCTCTTGCCCAATACGTCCAGCCGGTAGTTGACCTTGGCCGGCGCCAGCAGTTGCAGTTTTTTCACGACAACTCTCCTTGAGGTGTTTTGAAGATCCCACTTTTCTTGTCCCCCCTCCCCTCGCGGGAGGGGGAGAGCTGGAAAAAGCTCGGCAGCACAGTCTCCCCTCGCCCTCTGGGAGAAGGGCGGGGGTGAGGGAATCCCTGCACACCTACCTATTCGCTCTTCATTATCTCGCTCATGACGCAGGTGGCGTAGGCGCCTCGCGGCAGCGAGAAGCCGACCAACAGGTCGGAGCCCTCCTGCTGCACATCCGCCCCGGCGATAGGGACCCGCAATGGGCGCCGCTCCCCTTCCATACGCAGACCTCCCGAGAGGTTGAAGCTCTCCAGGGTTAACTCTTGCGCTGCCAGCACCTCGCGCTCAAGCTCGCCCTGCGCGCCGTGAGGCTCCATCATGGTGCAGCCGAACATGGGGCCGGTGGGGGAAATGTCGAAGGCTTCGGCGCGCGGCGCCTCCGCTGCCAGATCCTGCACCAGGAAACGGGCGCCGTTCTCGTGCTTGAAGGCGATGTCGCCGACGTTCACCTTGTCGAAGCTATCGAGCCTTTTTTCCAACACCAGGTCGAAGAGGGAGGACTGGAAGGCGGAGAGATACAACCTCTTCATGCGCGGCTGCACCGAGTTGAAGGCCCTCTCGAAGCCGTCCGGACGCTGCACTAGCCGGGTGAGCAGTTCGCGCTCGACCCGGAAATGCCCCGGGAAAAGCGCCAGGCTTTCCTCCACTTCGCCGCGCCGGTACGCCTCTATGGCCTGGCGCCAGCGCTCGTCGGTCACCGCAGCCGGGTCGCCGATCAGCCGGTCCACCGCCGACTTGAACTCGCGGCGCAGCATCGCCGCCCCTATCTCGTGGGTGTTGCCTTGGGCACCGTAGCGCTGGACCCCGAAACGGTTGGGTACCCCGCGCCTGGTCATGACCTCCAACGCGGCCTCCGCATTCTTGACCGCGCCTTGGGCCACGTCGCGGACCCTGATGACGAAACGGTTTCCCTTGAGGTGACCGAGCCTCAACTTGTTGCCATGCATACGGGCCGAGAGGATCTTGATCCCCGGAATCTCAAGCGCCAGCACCTTATCGGGCGCCACGCGCGGTATGGAGACGGTTTGACGGGTGACGCCAATGGCATCCTTCATCCCGGCGTAGCCCAAATCGCGCTCCTGGACACCCAGGGTCTTCGCGATGCGGCGCAGCGCCTCAAGCGTCGCAATGCCGCGCTTTTCCAGGACCGCGAAACAGTGCTCCCCCTGCCCGCTCGGCAGATAGGCCGGGATCTCCTCGACCAGGAAATCTTCCGGGCTCCCCTTGATGGTGCCGCCGGTCCCCGGGACCTCTGCTGTAAGATATATGGACAATGCCCCTCCCTGAATCCGTTTCCGCAACCACAGCATCATACCCAGTACCAGCTGCTCTTTCAACATCTTTCCATTCCACCCGCGGACAGAATCTGCAGGAACGGCGACTAAAGAATTCGCCCGTAATGCCGACCAATAAGCATCGTCATAATGCTTCTCTGACAGCAATATTTATTTGTCGTGACACAATCCATGATTGAGCAAAAAGGTTCAAGTTCGATATACTGGCACCAGCAAAGACAACAGTTACGAGATAAGGGGAACTAAGCATGAGCAGCACGGGCAATGTAAAAAAAGGAACATCTGCTGAGCTTGCAACGAACCGTAAGTGGCTGAAAGAGTCGATAAGTCCATACTTCTTCAGTGCAATGCGCGACGAACCCGAAGCTTTGAACGTATTGGAGCTGGGATTGGGAACGCTCAGGCACAACCGGCGCCTGATACTTGCCGACCGCGACAAATCCCTGATACTGGCACGCGTCAACGCACCCGGGTCTCTGTACGACGCGCTGCGCCACTTCCAGGACCGCGAAATATCCTACGCCATGATCACCCACTCCGACGCTCCCATGCCCGGGATGCAGGAGGCGCTGGAGATTCAGCGTTTCGAGTTCGACCGCAAGAAAAACGAGGAAGTGCTCGCCTGGAAGGAAGCGAAGGTTCCTGCCGGCATCGCGCGCAAGGTGGCGGCGGAACTCAAAAGGAGCTATCCCGAATTCGACCTGAAGGAATTCGACCGTCTGCTGCGTATCCTCTGGCTCAACAACGAAAGCTACGTCAGGGTCTCTTCGCCGCTGCGTGTGGCGCAGGTGCTCCAGTTGCACCAGAAAGCGAGCAGGAGCGGCGGCCTCTACCTCTACGTCGAGCCGAGCAGCATTCAACAGGTGTCTCGGGTCCACTTCGCCGTAGGCAACCCCCCGCAAAAAGAGTTCCTGCTGCAGCTCATGGAGGTGTTCAACCGGCTCGACCTGGCGGTGAACCGGGCCTATTGCCTCACCATCACCACCGGCGTCCACCCCTATTTCCTGGGGACCTTCCTGGTCAACCAGCGCCACGGCGGCGTGCTTGAGGCGGGGAGCGAGCTTTTCTCCCGCCTGCAAAAGGAGCTCTACAACACCCAGATCGTCTCCACCAGGGGATATACCTACCGTGAGTTCGTCACCACCGGCGTCATGTCCGGCGAGGACGCGTCCCTGACCAACGCCTTTATCGCCTTCTGCCACACGAACCTGGCCCACAACCAGCCCGACCGCTTCGGCCTGGACGACGTGCAAAGCGCCTTCCACTCCCACCCGGAGATGTCGCTGCAACTGGTGAAGCTCTTCCGCGCCCGCTTCGATCCCGCCGTCACCGCTAGCGATCCGCGCTACCAGTCAATCCTGGAGGAAACGGTCGGGGCGGTGGAGGAATACAACACGGGGCACCGCTACCTGGACGAGATGCGGCGCACCATATACCGCTGCTGCCTCATCTTCATCACCCATACCTTGAAGACCAACTTCTTCGTACTGGAAAAGCAGGCGCTGGCCTTCAGGCTCGACCCCACCTACCTAGCGGCGCTGGAAACCTCGTCCACCTCCGACCTCCCGCCGGCGCAGCCCTTCCGGGTGACCTTCTTCTTCAGCCGCTACGGCTTCGGCTACCACATAGGCTTCTCCGACATCGCCCGCGGCGGCTGGCGCACCGTCATCGCACGCAACGTGGACGACTACATCACCAACTCCAACACCATCTTCAGGGAGAACTTCGTGCTCGCCCACACCCAGCACCTGAAGAACAAAGACATCTACGAGGGTGGGTCGAAGCTGGTGCTGATCCTGAACGCGGCCGACCTGCAACGCGGAGGGGAGCGCGAACTGGAAGTCTGCCGCCTCTACAAGCTGCAGCACGGTGTCGTCAACGCCTTCCTCGACGTATTCGTCACCAGCGACGGCGTGGCGAAGAATCCAGCCGTGGTCGATTACTATCGCGAGGACGAGCCGATCGAACTGGGCCCCGACGAGAACATGCACGACTCCATGATCGAAAACATCGCCCGCATCTCCAAGCGGCGCGGCTACATCCTGGGGATCGGCATCATGTCCAGCAAGGAAGTAGGCATCAACCACAAGGAGTACGGCGTCACCTCCACGGGGGTGATCAAATTCGCCGAGATCACCATGGCCGAGCTGGGGATCGACATCTACCGCGACCCCTTCAGCGTGAAATTCACAGGGGGCCCCAACGGCGACGTCGCGGGGAACGCCATGCGCATCCTGCTGAACCGTGCCCCCAAGGTCGCCATCAAGCTGATACTGGACGGGACCGCCGCCTTGTGCGACCCGGAGGGAGCCGACCACGAGGAGTTGGGGCGCATCGTGCTCAAGCAGGACCTGGATGCGTTCGACCCGCTGCAGCTGCACCCCGGCGGCTTCATGCTCTTCAGAAGCGGCAGCCGCAGAGAGGGGCTGCGCGAACTATTCCGGAAGGTCACCCGCACCGGCGACGGAGTGCGCGAAGAGTGGATCTCCACCGACGAATTTTCCAAGTGGTACGGAAGCCTCCCCTTCACCGTCAAGGCCGATCTCTTCATCCCGGCAGGCGGCAGGCCCGAGTCCATCGACAAGGACAACTGGCAGAACTACCTGCTGCCGGGGGGCGCGCCCTCGACCGCGGCCATCGTCGAAGGTGCCAACTCCTTCATCACCCCCGAGGCGCGCGTCCAACTGCAGAAAAAGGGCATCATCATCATGCGCGACGCCTCGGCCAACAAGTGCGGCGTCATCTCGTCATCCTACGAGATCATCGCCAACCTGCTGCTGTCCGAGTCCGAGTTCCTGGCCGAGAAGGAGCGCTATGTGCGGGACGTATTGGAGATCCTGGAAAAGCGGGCGGGAGACGAGGCACGGCTGATACTGAAGAGGCGCCGCGAGCAGCCCGGGCTTCTCTGCACCGAGATCTCCGACGCCCTAAGCGGCGAGATCAACGAGGAGTACGCCACCATCTACCGCTTCTTCCAGAACCGGCCCAACCTTTGCCTGCAGCCGATCTACCGCAAAGCGATTCTTGCCCACCTGCCGCGGATGCTGCGGGAAGAGCCGAAGTACGCAAAGAGGTTGAAGAACCTGCCGCGAAAGTATCTCTTCGCCATACTGGCTGCGGAAATAGGTTCGTCATTGGTTTACCGGGGAGACAAGGAGGCGGATCTGGAGGCAACGCTCAAAGGGCATCTGATGCGGCAGTTCGAGTAGCTGGACCCTTCAAAAAGACAGCTCCACGGTGAATTCGAGGGAATGTTGCTCTTGCCCCCCCTCCCCTTGCTCTTGGTCCCCCCTCCCCTTGCGGGAGGGGGTTAGGGGTGGGGGAAGGTGCCATCATTTCCATCCTGAGCGGCTTCACCCACCCCTCGGCCCCCTCCCGCCTTCGCGGACCGAAGCGCTACGGCGCGCAGGCCCGTCAAGGGAGGGGGAGACTGTTCCCGCCAATCCTTGATGAGCCAAAAGAAAAACGCCGGCGCGTTTTATAGCGCCGGCGTTCGTGTTTCTCGTCCCCCGAGGGAGCGTGCAGGCGCCCTTCCTACTTCACCTTGTAGTGCAGGAAGTAGATCTTTTTCCCTTCGGCCATGAATTTCCGCATGTACTTCGACAGGTGGTAGCCGGGGAACTCGTGCCGGTACAGGTCGGTCCCGAACTGGTTCTGCAGCATGGAAACCTTGGGGAGCATCTCCGCCACGTCGATGCCGTAGTCGTCGAAGTCGGTGGCGAAATAAAAGTCGGCGCCCGGACGCATGTAGTCCATCATGAACTCGACGAACTCCCGGTTCACCAGGCGGCGCTTGCGGTGCCTTTTCTTAGGCCAGGGATCGGGGCAGTTGATATATAGCGCCGACAGCCCCCCCTTGGGGACGCGGTCGGTGACGAACAGGCGCGCCTCGTCGCGCAGCACGCGGACGTTTTTGACCTCATGCCGGTCCATGCGGCGGCAGGTCTTGTAGCACCCCTTGTTGTAAAAATCGATGGCGACGAAGTTCACGTCCGGCTGATCCAGCGCCGTCTTCAGCATGAAGTCGCCCACGCCGCAGCCGATCTCCAGCGCGAGCGGGTTGTCGTTGCCGAACACAGCGCTCCAGTTCGGCGGTTTCGGCAGGTCTTCCAAACGGATGTAATTGGGTGAATCAATGTGGATGAATGATTGCGTCATCTGCCCCTCTTGCGTTTTAGTCGCGGGGAAGATAGCACAGCGAGCCGTTGGGGTGAAGGGGATTTTGTATGGCGGCACCCATTCCTTGCCATTTTTAACGGGACGTGTTAATTATATCCGGTTGAAATAAGGCAAAAAAAGGAAAGCAAGCATGAAATTCACCGAGCTGCAGATACCAGCGGAGGTCCAAAAAGGGATCGACGAGACCGGTTTCACCCAATGTACACCAATCCAGGAAAAGGCACTTCCCCTGGCTCTCACCGGGAAAGACGTCGCAGGGCAGGCACAGACCGGCACCGGCAAAACGGCCACCTTCCTCATCTCCATCTTCACCAAGCTCCTCAGCCAGGCAAAAACCGGCGGCGAACACCATCCCAGAGCCCTAATCCTCGCTCCCACCCGCGAACTGGTGGTCCAGATCGAAAAGGACGCCCAGGCACTTGGCAAATACACCGGCTTCAACATCCAGGCGATCTACGGCGGCGTCGACTACATGAAGCAGCGCGACGCCCTGAAGGCTGGCGCCGACATCGTCATCGGCACGCCGGGCCGCCTCATCGACTACTTGAAACAGAAGGTCTACTCCGTGAAGGACGTCGAGGCGCTGGTCATCGACGAGGCCGACCGGATGTTCGACATGGGATTCATAGCGGACCTCCGCTTCATCCTGAGAAGGCTTCCCCCCTACGACAAGAGGCAAAACCTCCTCTTCTCCGCGACCCTTAACACCCGCGTTATGGAACTCGCCTACGAGTTCATGAACATGCCGGAGAAGGTGTCGGTGACCCCCGAGCAGATGACCGCTGAGCGTGTCGAGCAGGTGCTCTACCACGTTTCGCGCAAAGAGAAGTTTCCGCTACTCTTAGGCCTGCTCAGGAAGATGGGTATGGAGCGGACCATGATCTTCGTGAACACGAAGCGCGAGGCGGAGTACCTGCAGGACCGCCTGAACGCGAACGAATTCCCGGGCAAGGTCATCTCTGGCGACGTCGAACAGAGAAAGCGGATGAAGATCCTGGCGGATTTCAAGGATGGAACCCTTCCCATCATGATCGCCACCGACGTCGCCTCCCGCGGCATTCACATCGAGGGAGTCTCCCACGTCATCAACTATGACCTGCCCCAGGACTGCGAGGACTACGTGCACCGCATCGGCAGGACCGCACGCGCCGGAGCAGAAGGGATGGCGATCTCGTTCGCGGACGAGGACGGCGCTTTCTACATCGAGCCGATTGAGGATTTCATCAAGCAGAAGATCCCCACCGAGTGGGCCGAGGACGACATGTTCGTCCACGACTACAAAAGGACCAAGCCCCGCCCCCGCACCGAGTTGCCTCACGGCAGGGGCGGCAAGCCCGGCGACAGGGGAAGGTCGGGCGACAAAGGAAGACCGGCAGGGCGAGGAAGGTCCGGCTCGGGGAGCAGCAAACCCGCAGCAGGCGAGAAGAAAGTCGCCGCCGAAAAGCCCGCCACCGAGACAGTCGCAACGGCAGGTGAAGGAACCGAGGCGGCCAAGCGCAAGAGACCGCGCCGCCGCAAGCCGAAGAAGGCTGCCGAGGGCACCGAGTCCAATCAACCGAGCCAGCCCGATCAGCCGTGACCGGGAAGGGACGCCCCGCCAAGAAGTACTCCCAGGCAGGGAGGGTGCATGACGTGATACGCCTCATCGAGGCGCGTCACGGCATCTCCATTTCCGAGCTCGCCGAAGAGACCGGCGTCAACAAGCGCACCATCCATCGGGACCTCGCCGCCATCCAGGAGGCGGGGTACCCGCTCATTTCCGACTGGCAGGACGGCGAGAAGGTATATCGCTTCCTGACCCGCTTCAAGGATGTCCCCCCCATCAGCTTCACGCTGCAGGAGCTTATGACCCTCTCCCTGCTCCGCTCCCAGCTCGACCTGCTCAAGGGAACCCCGTTCCTTGAGGACATGCAAAGCGTCTTCAGAAAGGTGAACTCCGTCCTGCCGCCGCGGCTCGCCGCGCACATGGAGCGGATAGCCGAGGTCTCCCTGCCGCTTTTGCAGGGAAAGCGCGATTACAGCCGCTGCGCCGAATCGCTGCAAACGATCCGCCACGCCCTTTTGTACCAGCACAGCATCGTCATCACCTACCAGCCCCCCAACCGCCCCGAGCCGGTGGAGTACCTGGTCGACCCATACACCCTCCTGTTCCAGAAGGGTGGCATTTACTTGTTGGGCTACGCGCAACAGCGCCAGGCCTTGCGCACCTTCGCCGTCGAGCGTATCGCCAAGGTCGAGCCGCGCCAGGAACGCTTCGAGATTCCCGAGGGGTTCCGTCCCGGGCAGGCTTTGGGCGGCGCCTTCGGCATCGTGGCCGAGCCTCCCATGGACGTGGTGATACACTTTTCGGCCGGCATCGCCCACGCCATCAAGGACCGCGTCTGGCACGCCTCCCAGCAGGTAAAAGAAGAGCGGGACGGCTCGCTTACCCTCACCTTCCACGCCGGCGGCAAGATGGAGATCCTTTCCTGGCTCCTTTCCTACGGCGCCCACGCCGAACTCATCTCCCCCCCCGAACTGCGCGAGGAACTGACCCGCCTGGTGCAGGACACCTCCCGACTGTACCAGACCGCGTAGGCTCCTTCCGGCACCTAGCTCGGCGCCTTCTTTTGTTTTAGTTTTCGGTTGTTCTTATTGACATTGGGCCACACTCTGGTGAAATCTCTTTTTGCAGCATGAAAGAAAGTCAATCTTTACGGGGGATGCCCATGTCTCCAATCAGAAGATTTGGCACCGATCGATTCTCCCTACCTATTAGTACACCCGGACCTCTGGGGCATCAGGATGCAGCTTCTCCAGATTCTCCAGAATGGGTTATAGGTGAGACACCTGGTCCTTTAGGTTTTAATGATTATGCCGATCCTTCATACAGATTCCGAATTGAAGATGGTAACAGCTGCAGATTGACTGACAAAGTACCAGTTCCACAACATATCAATCGCGGGTTAACAGCCCCCTCACCTGATTTTCTAGTCCTACTACTTGGCAAACCACGTGAACTCTACTCCAATGAATGTGAACGAGTAACTAACCCAATTCTCGCTTCGCAGATGTTAGTGTCGCAGGTGGGTCCATTTAAAGTACACGGACTGCGCCCGGCAATTGAGAGTCTAAAAATGATCTTAAATGAGATAAGACAAGAGCATCCAAATGTATATGCTTCATTGGGATCTTCCGGGATGCTCTGTTGCCGTAAACAGCGAGGATCTCCACGGATTAGCAGTCACTCTTGGGGAACCGCAATTGACATCAATATAAAGGGAGCACTCGATGAACGAGGAGACGGCAGAGTACAATATGGGTTGACCTTGATTGCTCCCTTTTTCAATCGTTACGGGTGGGTTTGGGGTGCTGCATTTCGTAAGGAGGACGGGATGCACTTTGAAGCCAGCAAAAGCAAGCTCCTACAGTGGGAAGCGGAAGGAAAGATCCACAGTCAGCGTACGTGAAGGAGTAGCTAACCCACCGGGTTTAATCCGTACACGAAAGTGTGTGGGTAGTGCGAGGGCCGCGCTTGCCACAAAAGGAGGCACAGCATGAGTACACGAAGGACCAAACTAGCAGTGGTATGCGCATTGTTAACGATCGGAGTGCCAGCTTCTTTAGGAGCAGAATCCATTTACACTTCTTTAAAAGAGGAAGATTGCCATAATCCACCTTTGGCTATTTCTGCTGCTTACGATGCTGATGATCTCACTGTCCAAGAGTGTGCAGCTCCAAAGGGATGGAGGCTCTTTGTGGTTTCTTCTGAAGAGAGGTCATGGGTAGATATCAGTCGAGGTTCTTTTCTATGGAGCACCGAAAGAGCGGTGGTGTACGAAAATTCATTCGGTTTATTTCCCAATGTCGGAAGCGCAGTAGCTGAGTGGATGGTTGCAGGAGATGGGCGGCTATCTTCATTAATCTTTCGAATCTCCGCTCAGGATCCGAATCTGCCTGTCGCTGGCGGTAACGTTCGACGGGTCTCTCGACTCCTCGTCATCGATCTGCGAGACAAGGAGCCAACTTCCTGCGGACTAGCTAAAACCAATCAAGAAGCAAGAAACCTTGCGGCTAGGGGACGGTTATGCAGAGAGAAGTTGCCACAGAAGAAGTTTCGTTCACCCTCACCGTCAGTGCCGGGCGGCAAGAGCCTGCGGCGTCCTGCATGAATAACCAGTCGACCAAGGAAAATAATGGCCCTTCTCAGATCGCTGATTATCGAGTCGATAATCTTCTTCATTCTTGTTTTAACTGAAGCTAATGGCTCATATGGCAAAGAGGGCCTTGCCACTTTAGAGGGCCGATGGCAGGTGGTCGGAGTACGTATCGACGAGACACTTATGAGAACGCCTAATTACAACATCAACGATCCGGCACTCATGGGCCGATGGATCAAGATTACTAAGAACAAAATCACAACGAACTTGCCTGAAAAATCAAAGTGTCAGACTCCAAGCATAAAAGCAGAAACTTCTACGATTTCAGATTTGATCAACCTGACTATGGGGAGAACAGATTACAACCAAGACGAGCCTAATAAGTTCCGTTTGCCAGAAAACCCGAACGAGAAGCGGGAAGTGCTCTGGGTAACCTGTACAGAAGGAGACATTGGCCCCGATTACCCATTCGGACCAGAAAACTACAACTGGATCGCCCGCCTTTCGGACAACAAACTCGCACTGCGCTGGTACGACAACACCATCCTGCTGTTAAAGCGCCAGTAACCGATACCCAAGTACGCCCCGGACACAGCTCTACAGAACCTTGCACTCTCCTGACTCCTCTCCTACGGCGCCCACGCCCTCCCCCCCATTTACACAAAATCCTTCACACGCCCTTCGTAGTCGCGGGTACGAGCTTCGTAGGCGCGGGTACGAACTTCGTAGTCCCGGGTACGAGCTTCGTAGTCGTGGGTACGAACTTCGTAGTCGCGGGTGCGAGCTTCGTAGTCGCGGGTGCGAGCTTCATAGTCGTGGGTGCGAGCTTCGTAGTCGTGGGTGCGAGCTTCGTAGTCGTGGGTGCGAGCTTCGTAGTCGCGGGTGCGAGCTTCGTAGTCGTGGGTGCGAGCTTCGTAGTCGTGGGTGCGAGCTTCGTAGTCGTGGGTGCGAGCTTCGTAGTCATGGGTACGAGCTTCGTAGTCGTGGGTGCGAGCTTCGTAGTCGAAGGTACGAGCTTCGTAGTCGAAGGTACGAGCTTCGTAGTCGTGAGTACAAGCGTGGGAATCGGGGGTGTAAGCGTCGTGGACGTGGGTTTATCCGGCAGTTATCGTTTTGCATCCGCGCAATCCGCGTGCGATGCCTTTGATTCAAGGGGTTTTTGCGTACCTCTCCCTGACGAACGCGATGTGATCGCGGAGCACGTAAAACTGGTCGGCGAACGACAGCGGTATCTTCATCTTGTTCACCTCCGCCTCGATCTCATCGAGCCGCTTGAGGGTTTCTTCCCTCTCCTCGGCGGAGTGCTGTGCCAGGAGGGTTCTTTCCAGCGCGATAAGGTTGCCGTACCAGCGGTAGATGCGCGATCTGACCCGCCAGTTGTAGAGCGCAGGCACGAGTTTCAGGCCGGGTATGAGCAGCACAACGATAGGGACGAACACCACGAGGAACCTGTCCACCAGTGTCGCCAGCCAGAAAGGAAGATAACGGTAGAGAAACTTTTTGCCGGAGGTGTAGTACCTTAACGCGTCCTCGCTGAGCCGATACTCGTGCTCCACCGGCGCGGGGAATTCCCCTGCACGCTGCAACAGCGTGGCGCGGCCATGAACCTCCCTCGCTGCCTCGATCAGAAGATCGGAAAGCGCGGGGTGGAGGGTGTCACGTGCCACAAGATCGACCGTTGGCGCTATCAGGTGAACGTCGGATGTCGGCACATTCCTGCCGAAGTCCAAAGCGCCCATCGGGATGACCAATTGATTCAGGTAAGGGTAGCGACGCGAGTATGCTTCAGCCTGAACAAAATTGAAAAGATGCACGCCCGGGCTCCAGATGAGGCTACGCATATCGCCGGGAGTCGCCGAATCACCCATGAGAAAAGCAGCGTCAGCCTTTCCATCGATAAGGGCCCAAGTAGCAGCTTCTCCGCTTATGTCGAGGAGCGTTGCGTTCCTGGCGTCGATACCGTTCGCCTTGAGGAGTTCCATGGCAACGGCCCGGGTGCCGCTCCCTTCCGGGCCAATGGCCAGCCGCTTCCCTGCAAGTTCCGAGACAAGGGTGATCGGCTTGGCCGCACTGTAGAAAAGAGCGAGAGGTTCGTTAAAGACACTGCCAAGGGAGAAGAGCCGGTCGATCTGCTTCCCCTTGGCGAGCCCCCCCTGGACGAAGCCGACGTCGACCTTGGAGGATGGACTGAGCAACCGGTTCAGGTTCTCCAGAGAGCCGTTTGAAGGGAGGATGACGAGCTTAACCCCCTTCTTCGCCAGCGCCTTTTGGTATTTCTCCGCGTTGAGCTGGAAGATGCTCCCTTTCGGCCCGGTCGTTATGGTGAGCGTGTTGGGCGGCGCCGGGCGCATAAACCGGTAGGCCGCGCAGATGCCAAGGGCAGTCACCAACAGAACTGGCAGCACGGTGACAACGAGATCGCGTAGCGAAATCCGGGTGAAGCGGGCAAATGGCCTCATGGCCGCCAATATCTTGATGTTCTCGTTCATAACTCCTTTGCACTCCGGGACCAGATCAAGCTTCAGGACAGGGTTCTAGCATATTTTAGTCTTACGGTTTATCAGATTTTATCCGTAGATGTTTCCGATTTGATCCGTGTGCAACGCCTTTTGCAAAATAACTACTTTAACTTTAAGTCCTTTTTTACCGACTTGACGAACTTGCCGAAATCGCGGTCCTTCTTTCTCTTTTCCGCATAAGACATCTGGTGGAACTCTGACTCTTCGGTGAGTTTAAGGTAGTTCTCCAGATGCTCCCTCTTTATCGCACCGGATTGCACGGCCTCGTGGACAGCGCAACCGGGCTCGCCGGAATGGCTGCAATCCCGAAAGCGGCAGCTGGATGACAGGGTAGTGATGTCGGAGTGGCTGACGCCCAAGCCCTCCGCCGCTCCCAAGATGCCGAATTCGCGCATCCCCGGGTTGTCGATCACGAGCGCGCCTGAGTCCAGCCGTATCAGCTCCCGCCGTACCGTGGTATGCCGCCCTTCCCCGCTCTCGCTAACTGACTTGGTTTCCAGCTTTTCCAGCCCGATCAACTGGTTGATCAGCGTGCTCTTGCCAACCCCCGACGAGCCGACGAAGCAATAGGTCTTCCCAGGGAGCAACAGCCGGGTCAGATCATCCACACCGTCCCGCGTAATGTTGCTCAACGTCAGTATCGGCGCGGTGATGCCAGCAGAACGTATTTCCGCTATCTGCGCAGCTACGACCTCAGGAGCAACCAAATCCGTCTTGGTTAGCAGAATGCAGGGCTCAGCCCCGCCATCCAGCACCATAACGAGGTAGCGCTCCAGCCGGTTCACATTGAAATCGAAATGGCACGACTGCACGATCACCACATAGTCCAGATTGGAAGCGATCATCTGGTACTCGATGGCGTCACCGGCGGACTTTCTGCGCAGCAGCGTCCTTCGCTCCAACAGCGCGCGCACCACCCCAACGTCGTCACCCGGCGCCTTCTCCAGACAGACCCAATCGCCAACGCAGGGGAGCTCCTGGGAGAGGTGATGGCGGTGCAGATAACCCCCTGCCACCCTTCCCCGGAAAGCATGTGTCTCATCCACGAGCAACAACTGGTCGCGGTCCACAGCAGCAACGCGGGCAATATGGTCCGTTGCCATATCTGCCGCCTGCTGCTCAAACCAGTCGTTCCAGCCAAGCCCATTCAATTCGATGTGCTTATCCATGAATCTCAGCCTCCTTGAATCGCACCATCTCTCAAGTCGCCACAACTCCCAAACTAGCTCGAACTATGACAGCAATCAGTCATCTGTAACATAAATCAACCTGCTCGTGTCAAAACCAAGTGCTGCAGCTTTTGCAATCAATCGGTTTCTCACCTCTGTCTGCATCGCAGGAGTTCTAGACAGAATCCATAAATATGATTTGTCGGGACCACAGACGAGAGAATATTGATAGTTGTCTTGATCAAGATCCATAACAACATAGGAGCCGTAAAAAGGTCCGAAGAATGACACCTTCAGGTAACCCTTGCTCAGCTCTTCGACAAAATACGCCTTACCAACGGCTTCCTTCCACTTGTCCTTCTGAGCTGAATAGCCGCGATTGATCATCTTCAGCCCGCCGTCCTCCCGCAACGCATACTCAGCGGAGACACGTGTCAGGCCACGTTCAAAGGAATGTTCCAAGCGCGCAATCTCATACCACTTCCCCAGGTACCTGTGAATATCGAAGTTATCGACCGGCTTCACATTCTCAGGTACTCCCACACAACCGGTGAAGAGCAAAGACAACAACAGCGATAACTTTTTCATAGGCATGCTTCCTTGCCCTCTCGTCGGTACACTGTTTATTTATTCACTTTTCTGGATGTTTGTCGGTGACTAATCTCAATTCCAATCGGCATCCAAGAGCGTGAGCGTATTTTTCCAACGTCGCTATTGATGGGGAGTGTTTCCCTCTCCCAGATTCAAGACGGGCGACAGCAGATTGAGTTGTGCCGATACGTTCAGCAATTTCAGCTTGTGTAACACCCGCGGCGGCACGTGCCTTGAGAAATTGGTCGAGGAAATGAAACTCCTCGTTCAACCGATCATATTCATCTTTTACATCTTCGCGCTCAAGTGCGCGGGCTTTAAGTTCTTTGTGAGTTAGCATTTTTGAACTCCTTCATTCTTCGCCGAGCTGTTTCAAGTTCTCTTGGCGGCGTCTTGTCCGATTTCTTGACGAACTGGTGCAAGATCACGATTTTTCGGCCGATCATCGTACAGTAGAAAACCCGAGCAATTCCTTCTGTGGATTTCAGACGCAGTTCAAATAATCCTTCCCCCATGGCGCGGGTGTGAGGCATGCCAAGATCAGGACCGTGGACCTCCATCCTGTCGGCGTATCGGAGATAGCGGCCAAGAAAACCAGCTGGCATGGCAAGGATCTCTTCTTGCACTGAATCATTGAAGTAAGTGATCGTCCAAGTCATGGCAGCAGTATAGCGTATTTGCTATAGATCGTCTTTATTTTCTTTTGGCTTCCGATGAGCTGCGGCGTGACCTGCGCGGCGGGGTTTGCCGACAGGTAAAGGGGGATGAGGCGAGGCCGTTAAGCAGGAAAGGGGGTCGGGAAAGGGGGGCCTTGACACAGGACACTTTTGTCTGATGTCCAGGGCTGACCCCTCTTTTTGTTAACGTGACATGCATATGTTGCATTTAATAGTTCCGTTGCCAAGTATCAAACTCACCAATTTTTTGTCATAGTCCCAGCAAGTCAAACAATACTTATTCTTTTCACCATCGGGATCGCCTTCAATGACATAGTAGTTTCCCTTGCGAACAACTTTCCCATTCATCTCTAAAGCATCTTTGAGTCTTTTGATCTCTGAGTCCTTTTCTTGAAGGACATCCCTGACTTCTGCAACACTCATTTTTGCATCTGTTAAAGCCTCGATTAACTCAGCTACCTTGTATTTCATTTCTGCTTTTTCAAGGGATAAATCTGAGTTCTTGATTGCTTTTGCAATATCGACAGCAGCCTTAATACCGCTAAGTGCAGCCCCAATAGTTGTCAAATCCGTCATTATTTTTCTCCTGCCAATGAGGTGTCCACTGAGGTGTCAGCTCTGGACATGGACATAGCGTGAAGAAGTGGTATCCCCCGACACATCAGGCCCAGTGACCTTCTTTATTCAGCCCGTGCATGGTCCAGCCCTGACGCCTTAGCCTCATTCAGTTCTGTCCATGTCCAGACTTGACACCTCCGCCCCCGTCAGTGTTTACGCCGGTGTTATATTAATTCTTTTTCGTCCAGTTGAGGATCTTTGAGTCTTCTAGATCAAATGTAGGCCAGTCAGGCGAATAAATTTTCCCTGTAACCGTGGCTGTGTCATTAGCCTTAAACAACCTGACATTAGGGTAGTCTTTCAAATTAATATCGAAAAATGCTCTCAGCCTCTGATCGGAAAAGGTCATCTGTATTCTAACTGCTTCGCCACCATTTTTTAAAGATACTGTGCAAATTCTGCCCTCCCATATAACAGTGTGACCGATAAAAGAATTAAAGTATTCATCAAACTCAATTTCGGAAAGGTGATCTCTTTTGTTGACTATATCTTTCGGTGTAATGGCTAATGCAACTAAGTTATTTGGTTCTTTTATTTCTAGATCATCACCAAAAGTGCCGCCACTCCTGATTGACTGAAGCGCAAGATTCTCAATAGCAGGTTCGTCCTTAATGCCTATGAGCTTGGCGAAGCTCCTCCGAGGTGTCTCAAACGCAAAAACAACTCCGAGAACTCCAAGGATAAGACCAATTATTTCAACCATAATTCACCTACTTTCTAACTCGTTATGAGGGGAAATCGTCACCACCCGCTCTCTTTGTGTCTCGGAGGACGTTTTGGGGTAGAGTAGAGAGCAGGATTTCCCTTGCCCTCCCACATCAAACCATCCCCCCACACGGCTTGTTCACCTTAAGGCATGCGCTTTCGTCCAAGGTGCTGTCGTTGGCACTCTAAATGATGAATCACTTTTTACTGACAAAAACCTTACAATTCAAGACCTGCACGCCTGTCCGCTTTCTGGGTAAACTTAACAATTGAACAACGTCAACTTGATTCCCTAGAATGTCCCCGAAAGCCCTTGTCTACCTTCTGCTCGAATAGCCCCGCTGAGTTAGTGCTCTTTCGATCAGGCCGTGGACGGTTTTATTCATATTTTTCAAACCAAACCTCCTGTTGAAGTTGGTTTGTCCAATTTCCATAAATATCTTACCAAGGACTTCATCGGCAAAGCTACTGGATATCACTGGTATCCCAGACATATCTATAATTATTTTCTGTCCACCTGACATTTCATATAGGTTCAAAAGTTTCCTGCGAATAGGAATACCCACAAGTCTTGTACCAAAAGACAAAGTTTCATTTAAGAGGTTGAACTCGATAATCTCGTCGTCAGCTTCATATCGCATTTCTATAAAGTCAATTGGTTTATGTTGCTTGCCACCAAATTTCAAGGCTTCTGCTAAAACTCCTGTTTTAGTACACTCAATACAGGCCACTACCAAAGTCCCTGAATATGGAACACGTTCGTCTCTGAGATGAAGTTCTGACCTTTGGTCATACGCCAATCGCGCATTTCCTGAATGAATTTGGAAATATCCACCACTTATTCTACTAACTTCGAAGCTGCCAAACAAACCATTGCCCATTCCGAGACCATTAGTCACGCCTTCTCGTATGGCCTGATCGAGAGCATCCATATCGGTTTGAATGTGCTTATGCGCAGGTTTTAAGGTTGCGGGGATACCAACTCCAGCATCGCATACTGCATATTCTATTCTTGGTCTTGTTCCCTTAAATGTAGTCAGTTGAACGAATCCGCCATTTTTACTATTGGAGTGAACCAAGACGTTATCTGTTATCTCATTAATTGCCCATTCAATTGATGCTAGGTCCTCCCTGCTTAATCCGTCCATTGAACAAAGAATAGCGTTTATAATTTTATCAACCGATTCAGCTTGTTGGTTGGCATCGCTGAAATGGGTAACAGGCACATGTGAAAAACCTCGAAAACTTGACATGTTAAATCTATTCGGGTCAATTGTGTAAGCCCAATTTGTGCTTATAAACAGTTTGGCTAGAGTCTCTTTATTAGGCAAGATCAAGTGAGTACTTATGCCACGGTTTCTTATTTCCTGTATCTGAGCGCAGACACTCAGCATAGGCGCGTTAAAGGTAGCTGTGCACTGAGAAAAGTCGAGAGTAATATCTTGGTACCCTCGTCTACTAGTTGCATCGAAGATGACCCCGATCAATCTATGGAATTCGCCCATTCCGAGATTTCCAGTAATCGCGATAGTATTTTCATGCCGTCTTACAGGATCAAATGCAACCACTTTTGCACCTCTCTTTTCGGTAAGTTCCTACAAGCTACGAAGACAAAGCCGCTCTAGTGTGTTGTTGCGCGGCAGAGTCGGTACATCTCCAAGAAATGACTGGTATGGCGTCATTTGTCGATTTTCTCCCTGTTCGTCCCTTTCTTCTTCACAATGCCATCCGATAAACTCTATAATCTGACAGTGACTTTGCTGTGCCAGGTCTTGCAAAATCACTTTTTATTGACAAAACCTTATAATTCTAGACCTGGCACACCTGTCCCCGGAATCACCACAGCAATTGAACAATATGATCAGCGTCCCCCTGCCCCAAATGCTGTAGTCTTGCGGCCGAGGGGGACGTTGGTCAGATTGTCGAGTTTCTGGCACGACCTTTGGGGAAGAGCCCACCTGCCCCCATGGCCGTAGTTCCCATTATTGGTCCGGACTCTGCACTTCCCAAACGTCTGGACATGCTATTCGGCAGGAATGGGCTGACATATCGCAATTTACGCGACATGACTGCAGCTGGGCTATTGCTCTCCTCCGCAACCAGAAGCACAGGCGTAAAGGTTGCTTTCGCATGTATTGAAACAACGCTTCCCGGCATCAGAGGACCATCTGTAGTATCTCGTTGGTGAAGCACAGCCCGAGATTGATACGGCCAAAAGCATATACGTCATCCACCTTTTCATAGTCTCCTCGTACTTACTAGTATAACGAGTGCGGGCCGCACCAGCGAGTCAGCGCCTGCGTGCAGCCCTATTGTTCCGCGCCTTTTTAGACAAAGTGCTTAAAAAGATCATCATTTCCTCTTCAATTTCATCACGATTGATTCCGAAGTGTGCTTCCTTGTGGTGCTTTGGGCAAAGAGCAATTACGTTATCGGGGGTATCCCTACCTTCGTCAGCAAGGGCGATAACATGATGTGCCTCCAGGTAGTAGCTCTTGCCATTAGACATCAGAAAACCAAGTTCACCGCAATACTCACAGGTACCCTTTGCTCGCGCTATCACATAAGCCCTTACCTTATGGTCCCTTGCGTATGAAGATGTAGTATGAGAACTCCTTTCAGGCTCAGCCACCCCCTGCGGGATTTCGTCTAAATCATTAATCGCATTAGATGCAAATTCGTGCACCTTCTCTTCGTTCATAGTCGGTTCTTTCTCTGAGAACGCCTTGATCAGGGCCAGTATGTATGAAGAGTTCACCGTGAGGTCTGTGTACTTAGAGGTCTTCAATGATCCGATCTCGAGGTAACGCTCAAAAACCCGCCCCGCATGGATTAACTTTTGGCGACGGGGCCGTTGTGTCGTAACAGGAGTATATGTAAACGAGGATTCTGACACCTCCAGCAGGAACGAGCTTCTGTTCCCAAGAGTCGAAAGCGGCCGCCCTTGATGCTGCTCAGCGAATTCCACAAGTTGCGAAAATTTAGAGTTCATAGCATCCCCCTCCATATGCAGATCGTTATTGAGGGGAAATTGTCATGATTCGCCCTTTTCCATACCTCATGCGCCATTATGACGCCTATGTCAGCTAAGAAATATGTCATTTAAATTAGGCCGCAATATATAGACATCTCTTATCTTTGTCAAAGCCGAATGGGGACGCATTCGTTGACATCAATTAGCGTTGCGTATATAAAAGTGTGCTTCAGGAGGGCTCTCAATGGCCGATGGCACTGCAACTACTAAACTTGCCGAAATCATCCTCAACCGCATCCGCACCAGCGGGGATATAACTTTCGCTTCCTTCATGGAATCAGCTCTCTACGAGCCGGACCTGGGGTACTACACCTCCGCGGGTCGCAAAGTAGGCGCGGAGGGGGACTTCTACACCAGCATGAACGTCCACAGCGCCTTCGGACGGCTCATCGCTCAGGAGATCTGCCGGTTCTGGGAACAACTCGACTCCCCCGCCTCTTTCACCATCGCCGAGGCTGGCGCGGGCGGCGGCCAACTGGCCCAAGACATACTGGACGCCATCAGCGAGGACAACCCGCGATTCTACAACGGCCTCACCTATCGCCTCATTGAGAAGGAACCTTCCCTGCAGCAGGCCCAGGCCGCGCGCCTGTCGCGCCACGCCGACCGGCTTGCCTGGAGCTCCCCTGACGAACTCGCCTCCGGCACGCTCTCCTTCACCGGCTGCATCATCTCCAACGAACTCTTCGACGCCATGCCGGTGCACATCGTGGAACTGACCGAGGCGGGACTGCGGGAGGTCTACGTATCCGCCAACGCCGACGGCTTTGTCGAGAGGCTGCTCCCACCCTCCACCCCGGAGCTGGAAAAGTACCTGCGCAAATACGAAGTAAGGCTCCTGCCGGGCCAGCGCGCGGAGATCAACCTGGCGGCTTCGGGCTGGATCGCCCAGGCGGCCGCCACCCTCACCCGCGGCTTCGTGCTCACCATCGACTACGGTTTCCTCTCCGGTGAGTTGTACACGCCGCAAAGGAGAAACGGGACGCTTCTTTGCTACTACAAGCACTCCACCAACGAAAACCCCTACCAACTGGTGGGTGAGCAGGACATCACCACCCACATCAACTTCAGCCAGCTCATCGTCGACGGCGAAGAGGCCGGCCTCAAGAAGGCGTGGTACGGCGAGCAGTACCGCTTCCTCCTCTCCGCTGGGCTCATGGAAGAGCTGATCAGGCTGGAGGCGCAGGCGAAGGACGAGCAGGAGAGCCTCAAGCACAGGCTGGCGCTGAAGAAGCTGATGCTTCCCGAGGGGGGGATGGGCGATACCTTCAAGGTACTGATCCAGTCCAAGGGGGTCGACAACCCGCAGCTTCTCTGCATGAGGAAATGGGGGATGGGACTGTGACCTCGCCGCTCCCGCACAGTGAGGACTTGAAGGCGATCGTCTTCGACCTGGACGGGACGCTCTACCGGGAGGACCGGCTGGGCGATGAGGTGAACCAGAGCGCGATCCGCTACGTAGCAGCGCTGCGGCAGGTGGATATGATCGACGCCGAGGCGATGCTGCAGCGGGCTCGCGCCGAAAGCAGAGACGGCGGTACCTTGAGCCGCTCCGTGGTGGCGCTGGGGGGAAACCTCCCGGAAATGCACCGCAGGTTCGCCGCCGAAATCCATCCAGAAGAGTTCCTGAAAAGAGACGAGCGGGTGCCCAAGCTCCTGAAGCTCTTGGCCACCCGCTTCCAGCTCTACCTCTATACCAACAACAACCGTGACCTCTCCGGGCGCATCATGGCCCGGTTGGGCGTCACCGGCCTTTTCCGGGAAATCTTCACCATCGAGGATTACTGGCTTCCCAAGCCGGACTCCAAGCTCATCACTGACATACTTACCAAAATCGCTGTCAAACCTGCCGAGGCTCTTTTCGTCGGCGACCGCTATGAGGTCGACCTGATGGTTCCCGAGTCAATGGGGTGCCCCATATTCGAATCCCAAACAGTCGAGGAATTGCTGACGCTTGAACAATTAGTTCATTGACTGGCAAACGCCATCAGCTAGAATGCTTCACACCTAATGCGCAGCTACTGTCTCTGTCTCACGATTGAAGAGGCTCGACGCTCAAAGTAACAAGGACGCTATAAGGGAAGCTGCAAAGTCTATATTCGAATTCACCTGAAACAGCCCGAGCTTTATTTGATTCTGGACACTGGCAGAAGCTGGGAAGGAGCAGACATGGCAACACGACTCGAAAAAGACACTATGGGTGTGGTTGAGGTACCGGAGGGGGCCTATTACGGGGCTCAGACCCAGAGGGCCGTCGCCAACTTCCCCATTTCAGGACTAAAACCGCACCATGCCCTGGTCCGATCCACGGTGAGGATAAAGAAGTGCGCCGCGCAGGCGAACATGACGACCGGCAGGCTCGACGCCGAGGTGGGAGGCGCCATCGTGAAGGCGGCCGATGAGGTTCTGTCCGGAGCGCTCGCCGACCAGTTCGTGGTGGACCCGTTCCAGGCCGGCGCGGGGACCTCGCACAACATGAACGTCAACGAGGTGTTGGCCAACCGCGCGGCGGAACTGTTGGGCGGCAAGCAGGGCGACTATTCGCGAGTCAATCCCAACGACCATGTCAACATGGCCCAGTCCACCAACGACGTCTTCCCGACCGCGATGCGGCTCGCCGCGCTGGAATTGGCAGAGCAGACGATGACGGAGCTGGCGGGCCTTTCCGCAGCCTTCGAACAAAAGGGTAAGGAGTTCGACGGGATACTGAAGTCCGGGCGGACCCACCTGCAGGACGCAGTCCCCATCCGTCTGGGGCAAGAGTTCGCCG